>NZ_JADDJF010000001.1 GCF_017811755.1 Pararhodobacter sp. SW119
ATCGGGCGCGCCGGCTCGGGGAAATCGACGCTGGCGCGCGCGCTGGTCGGCTACTGGCCCGCCGCCGCCGGAGAGATCCGCCTGGGTGGCGCGACGCTCGATCAGTACGATCCGGCGCGGCTGGGCAAGCATGTCGGCTACCTGCCGCAGACCGTCACGCTGTTTTCCGGCACGGTGGCCGAGAATATCGCCCGCATGACGCAGACCCCCGACCCCGAGGCGGTGGTGCGCGCGGCAAAGCAGGCCAACGCGCATGACATGATCCTTCGCCTGCCTGACGGCTACGACACCTATATCGAGGGCAACGAGAACCAGCTTTCCGGCGGACAGCGGCAGCGGATCGCGCTCGCCCGCGCGCTTTATGGCGACCCGGTGGTGGTGGTGCTCGACGAACCCAATTCGGCGCTCGATCATGAAGGGTCCGATGCGCTCAATGCCGCAGTGCGCAGCCTGAAAGCCCAGGGCCGCGCGGTCATCATCATGACCCATCAACCGCTGGCCATCGCCGAATGCGACCGCCTGATGGTACTCGAATCCGGCGCGGTGGCGGCACTGGGGCCGCGCGATGTGGTGCTGAAGAAGACATTGCGCGATTCGGGGGTGCGGATGCGCCCGACCGAAGCGCCCGAAGCAGTCGAGGTGAACGGATGAACCCCGAACAGAAGCGGCCGTCGGACCGCGTCGATCCCGCCATCGCGCAACCCGCCGTCGCGCCGTCCTGGAGCGCGCGCGTGCCGCTTGCGGCGGGGGTCCTCGCGCTGGGACTGCTGGTCGGCGGGCTCGGTGTCTGGGCGGTGCAGGCCAATATCGCCGGCGCGGTGGTGGCCTCCGGCATCGTTCAGGTGCAGTCCAACCGGCAGGTGATCCAGCATCCGGACGGCGGCGTGGTCGGTGCGATTCTTGCGCGCGAAGGCGATGTGGTGATGCAGGGCGATATCCTGCTCAGCCTCGACGGAAGCCGGCAGCGCGCCGAACTGGAGATCGTCGAACGCCAGATCCTTGAGATCCTGGTCCGACAGGCGCGCCTGCGCGCCGAACGCGACGATGCCGCCGAGATCGTCTTTCCCCCGCGCCTTGTCGAACAGGCGGCGAACGACGACCGCCTGACCACCCACATCGTCGAGGAAAACGCGCTCTTCGCCGCCCGGCGCGAGTCGCTCGCTCAGGAGATCGAGCTTCTGGACGAAAAGAACCTCCAGATCGACAACCGCGTCGCCGGGATCTCCGCCCAGCTTGCCGCCCTGCGCGAGCAGGCCGAACTGCTGGATGTCGAGGTCGGCTCGCAGCAGACGCTGCTGTCGCAGGGTCTTTCGCATTCCGGAAGGGTCAGCGAGATGCGGCGCGAACGGAGCGGGATCGGCGGCCAGATCGGCCGGCTGGAGGCCGAGATCGCGGAACTGCGCGGCGAAGCTGCCAGCAACCAGATCGCGCGCCTGCAACTGACGACCCGTCGCCGCGAAGAGGCGGTGACGACACTGCGCACCCTGCAATACCACGAGATCGAACTGACCCAGCGCCAGTTGATGCTGGCCGAGACGCTGTCGCGGCTGGATATTCGCGCGGCGGTCAGCGGCATCGTCTACGACACGCAGGTCTTCGCGGTGCAATCCGTCATCCGCCCGGCCGAGCCGCTGATGTACATCGTCCCGCAGGATCAGCCGCTGGTCGTCCAGTCGCGGGTCGAGACGCACCTGATCGAGGACGTGCATCACGGGCAGGAAGCCTCGCTCCTGCTATCCGCGTTCGACCAGCGCCAGACGCCGCAGATCCTGGGCTATGTCTCGCGGGTGTCTGCCGATGCGGTGACCGACGATCGCTCGGGCGTCAGCTACTACACGATCGAGATCGAGGTGCCGCAGGAAGAGGTCGCGCGGCTGGACGGCAGGGCATTGCTGCCCGGCATGCCGATCGAGGTCTTTCTGCGCACCGGCGACCGCACGCCGCTGGTCTACCTGACCCAGCCGCTGATGAGCTACTTCAACCGCGCGTTCCGCGAGTAGCGCGCGGGCAGGGACCCGGTCCTTGTCCAGGTCGGCTGGCGGTCAGGGGGTGCGGTTGACCGCGTCTGCCAGCGCCCGGCGCAAGCTGTCGACGGCTTCGACATAGGCCGCCAGCGGTTCGGCCAGCGCCGGCACCGCCTCGGCCAGTTCCGCCGACCAGAGGTAAGCCGCGGCCGCCAGTGCCGCCAGCACAAGCGCGATCACGAAGCCGATCAGGAAGCCGCTGCGCTCGGGCTCTTCCGGCGCGATGACGACGCGGGCATCGGGTTGCGGCTCCTCGATCTCGGGCAGAAGCGCGCGGCGGGGGGCGACCGGTTCGGTCCTGGACGCGGCCGCACCCGTTCGATCCTCCGCCTCGCGTTCGCGGGCCGCGATTTCGCGCTGGGCTTCCTCGCGCAGGATCTTCAGCACGTTGGGGTCGGTGGGGCGCGGTCGCGGGGCGGTGTCCGGCGCGGTGGCGGTTACGGCCGGCGGGGCGGCGTGAATCCAGCGATGGTCGCAGGCGGAGCATTGCACCTCGCGCCCGGTATCGGGGATCTCGGCTGACGGCACTTCGTAGCGCGCGCCGCATTTCGGACAGCCAAGCCGCATCCCGCCTCCTTTCGCATCGCTTGTGTCCGCGGGACCATTGGCGCGGACGGTCTTGTGTTGTAGCAAGCCCCTGATCCGGTTCCAAGAGCCGGTCGCGGCGGAAGGTCATGGCGGGGGCGCACTGGATGGCGGGGAAACGGTCGGATACCGGCGGCACGCACGGGGGGCGCGGCTGATGGGCTACGCCTGGCAATGGCTGCGCTCGCTGGTCTTCGCCGGGCAGGCCTATGCGATGATGGGCCTGATGGCGATCTTCTTCACGCCCTGGGCGATGCTCGACCGGCGCGGCGCTTTCGCGGCGGTGCATACCTGGTGCCGCTGGGTGCGCTGGACGGCACGCTGGATGATCGGCCTGCATTCCGAGGTCCGCGGCGCGGTGCCGACGGGCGAGGTGATGATCGCCGCCAAGCACCAGAGCTTCTTCGACATCATCATCCTGGTCAGCGAACTGCCGCGGCCGAAGTTCATCATGAAGCAGGAACTCAACCGCGCGCCGATCCTGGGCTGGTACGCGCGCCGGATCGGCTGCGTGCCGGTCGACCGCGGGCGGCGCGGGCGCGCGATCAAGGACATGCTGGCGCGCGTCGCCTCGGGCCAGCAGGAGCCGGGGCAGCTGATCATCTATCCGCAGGGCACCCGCGTCGCCCCCGGCGCGGCGAAGGAGTACAAGGTCGGCACCGGCGTCCTCTATCAGGAGATGGGCGTGACCTGCGTGCCGGTCGCCTGCAATGTCGGCGTCTTCTGGCCCCGGCGGCAGATCTACCGCGCGCCGGGCACGGCGGTTCTGGAATTCATGGACCCGATCCCGCCGAACCTGCCGCTGCGCGACTTCATGACCCGGCTGGAGGAGGAGATCGAGGGCGGCTCGAACCGGCTGATGGCCGAGGCGGGATTCGCGGCGCCCTTGCCCGCGCCCGGCCCGGGAACGGGGCGAAACCGGTGAAAAGGCCGGCGGTCCGCTGGCGGACCATCGTATAAGTACCAGATAAGAAACGACTTTACCGAAAAATTTACCGCAATGAAACCTTGCTTGCCAAATCGTTTCAGAACCCGCTGATCCGCGGCAGCCAGGTCGAGATCGCGGGCACGAAGGTCAGCACCAGCAGCACCAGGATGTTCGACAGGAAGAACGGCGGCAGCTCGCGCACCAGCGCGGTCGGGCGCAGCTTCACCGCCGAGGCGACGACGAAGAGAAGGCTCCCCACCGGCGGCGTCGTCAGCCCCAGCGTCAGGTTGACGATCACCACGATGGCGAAATGGATGGGGTCGATCCCCAGCGCAAAGGCCACCGGCGCCAGGATCGGCACCAGGATCATCACCCCCGGCAGCGGGTCCATGAAGAGCCCGAAGATCAACAGCAGCACATTCACCGCCAGCAGGAACACGATCGGGCTGAGGTCCAGCGCGACGATCCAGGCGGCGAAGGCCTGCGGCACGCTTTCGATGATCAGCATCCAGGCGAAGGCCCGCGCCGCGGCCAGAATCAGCAGCACCGCCGCCGAGGTCATCGCCGCGCGCAGAAAGATCCCCGGCAGGTCGCGCAGCCTGAGCGAGCGGTAGACGAACATCCCGCACAGAAGCGCATAGGCCACCGCCATGACCGAGGCCTCGGTGGGGGTGAAGATGCCACCGCGGATGCCGCCGATGATCAGCGCGATCAGCCCCAGCGCCGGCGCGGCGTAAAGCGTCGCGCGGCCGCGCTCGGCCCAACTGGCGCGCGCCTCGGTCGCGGCAAAGGCGCGGCGGCGGCTCATCCACCAGTTGGTGAAGAGCAGCCCCGCCGAGATGCACAGCCCCGGCAGGATGCCGGCCATGAACAGTGCCACCACCGACACGCGCTCGTCCTGCATGGCGTAGATGATCATGATGATCGACGGCGGGATGATCGGCCCGACCACCGCCGCCGACACCGTCAGCGCCCCGGCATAGGCGCGCGGATAGCCACCCTGTTCCATCATGCGGATCATCATCGCGCCGGGGCCCGCCGCATCGGCCAGCGCCGAGCCCGAGATGCCGGCAAACATCGTCGACGCGCCGACATTGGCATAGCCCAGCCCGCCGCGCAGATGCCCGGTAAAGCGCACGGTGAACAGCAGCAGCGCGCGGGTCATCGCGCCGCCGGTCATCAACTCGGCCGCGAGGATGAAGAACGGCACCGCCAGCAGCGGAAAGCTGTCGATGCCCGAAAACATCTCCTTGACGATGACGATGGCCGGATAGCGCGACCCGAAGGTCAGCGCCAGGAAGGCCGCAATGGCGATGGCAAAGGCCACCGGCACGCCGAGTGCGAGCAGCAGGAAAAGTGCGGCGAAGAGGATCTCAGCCAAGCTGGCCCCCGGTCATGCCGGCCTCCCCGTCGTCGTCGTCGCCCGCATGGCGCCCGGACAGGATCAGCCGCGGCGCGATCAGCGCCAGATGCACGATCAGCAGGGCAAAGCCCACCGGCATCGCCAGGTAGATGTACCAGTAGGAGATGCGCGTGGCCGGCGTCAGCTGCCGGCCCATCCGCGTCATGTATTCCTGCCCGACCCAGACCATATAGGCAAAGAACCCCGCCAGCAGCAGCACGAGGGCTGCGCGCAGCGCGATCTGCACCCGGGTCGGCAGCGCCTCCTGCAGGTTGGTGATGGCGACATGGCCGCCCTGGCGCAGGACCAGCCCGGCGCCGAGGAAGGTCATCCAGATCATCAGGTAGCGCGCCACCTCGTCGGCCCAGGGGATGGAATTGTTGGTCAGGTAGCGCAGCGCGACATTGGTGAAGACAACCCCCGACATCGCCACCAGGCAGGCGATCACCACCCAGCCGTTGAGGGCGACGAAGGCGCGTTCGGCCTTTCGGAATAGCGACATCGGGTTTCGTCCGTCGGCGGGACTCGGCGGCCCCGACCCTGCGGGCCGGGGCCGGGCGCGTCACTCGGTGGCGATGATCGCCTCGATCAGCGACTGGTCGTAGGTCTCGTAGTATTGCTCGTAGGCCGGGGCAAGCGCCTCCTGGAAGGCGGCGCGATCCTCGGCCGAGAGCACGGCCACGTCCATGCCGCGCTCGCGCAGCGTCTCCAGCCCGCTTTCCTCGACATCGTCGACGAAGCCGCGCATCGCGGCCACGGCCTCGACCGCGGCTTCGCGGAAGATCTGCTGGTCTTCTTCGGACATCGCGTCCCAGACCATGGGAGAGATCAGGATCATCGCCGGCGAATAGACATGACCGGAGATGGTCAGGTATTCCTGCACGTCATTCAGGTTGACCGAAACGATCACCGACAGCGGGTTTTCCTGCCCGTCGATTGTGCCCTGCTGCAGCGCGCCGATCACCTCGGGCCAGGCCATCGGGGTCGGCGCGGCGCCCAGGGTCTGGAAGGCGGTCAGGTGGATCGGGTTTTCCATCGTGCGCAGCCGCATCCCCGAGATGTCCTCGGGGCCGCCGATCTGGTTGCGGTTATTGGTGATATGACGAAAGCCCTGCTCGCCCCAGGCCAGCGCGACCAGCCCCTCGTCGTCGAACTTTTCCAGGATATCCTGGCCGATGGGACCGTCGAGGACGCGGCGCGCATGGCCGAGATCGCGGAAGAGGAACGGGATGTCGAAGACCCCGGTCTCGGGGACGAAATTGGCCAGCGTGCCTGACGACACGATTGTCGCCTCGACCGTGCCCAGTTGCACGCCCTCGATCACCTCGCGCTCACCGCCGAGGCCCGAGGATGGGAAGTGGCGGAAGACATAGCGGCCGTCGGTACGCTCCTCGACCAGCTCCTGCCAGCGCGCGGCGGCGACGCCGTAATGCGAGTCGGGCGCGGCGGCCAGCGCGTAGCCGATCTTGATCTCGGTCTGTGCCAGAAGCGGCGTGGCCAGAAGCGCGCCGGACAGGGCGCCAGACAGGGCGCCGAAAAGGATGGATCGCTGCAGGGTCATGTGGGTCCTCCCGGGGTTCACGATGATGGGGACCGTCCGGGGCGCGCTTGCGCCGGCAAGGCGCAGGGCGTCCGGACGATGCCCGCCGAATAGGCGCGATGCGGCGCGCCGAGTCAACGCCCCCCGGGTCCGTTGGACGGGGGCGGCGGGCAGGATACCGGTTGCGGGGGGCGGCGCTCGGCCCCCGTCGAGGGGGCCTCGCGCCGGGGGGCTGACGCCCCCGGTCCCGGCCGCGGGCGGGGGGCGAAGCCTTGCCGGCGGATGAACGCAGCGTTCGGAACTGCCATACGCTTGCCATACGCTTGCCAGCCGCTTGCCATACGCCTGCCAGCCGGCCTGCCGGCGGGGATTCCCGTGGGGCGGGGCGGTGCTTTTCCTGACCCTTTTGGCTTGACGCGCCTTCCGGCATCGCTTATCTGCACCCTCGTCGCGCGGTTGTAGCTCAGTCGGTTAGAGTACCGGCCTGTCACGCCGGGGGTCGCGGGTTCGAGCCCCGTCAACCGCGCCATTTCCTGCCTTTTGCTTGCCCGGTGACTCGGCTAGTTCGAGCCGTGGTGCAGGGGGAATCATGATTGTAGTTCAAGGCTTTGCGGGGCGTCGCGTCGGGGTTCTGGGGCTTGGCCGATCGGGGATGGCAGCGGCGGCATCGCTGCAGGCCGGCGGGGCCGAGGTCTGCGCCTGGGACGACAGCGCCGAAGCCCGCGAACGCGCCATGGCGGCGGGTCTGACCCCGGTCGACCTGACCCGGCAGGGGGCGTTGGACGACCTCGCGGTCCTTGTCGTTTCGCCCGGAATTCCAAGCCTTTACCCCGCCCCCCACCCGGTCATCGCCGCCGCCTGCGCCGCCGGCGTCCCGGTCGACAACGACGTGGGCCTTTTCTTCCGTGCGCTCGGTCGCGGCGACTGGGCCGAGATGGATGCACCGCCGCGGGTGATCGCCGTGACCGGATCGAACGGCAAGTCGACGACCACGGCGCTGATCGCCCATATCCTGGAAGGCGCCGGCCGGCCGGTGCAGATGGCGGGCAACATCGGCACCGGCGTCCTGTCGATCGATCCGCCCGGCGAGGGTGCGGTGATCGTGCTGGAACTGTCCAGCTACCAGACCGAACTGGCCCGCGCGTTGACCCCGGATGTTGCTGTATTCACAAACCTTTCGCCCGATCACCTGGACCGCCACGGCGGCATGGGCGGCTATTTCGCCGCCAAACGCCGGCTTTTCGCCGAGGGCGGGCCGGACCGCGCCGTGATCGGTGTGGACGAGGCCGAGGGGCGGTATCTGGCGATGCAGCTGTCCGAAGCCCCGGAAGATATGCGCGTCATTCGCGTCTCCTCCGGTCAGAAACTGGCGGGGCGGGGGTGGTCGGTCTTTGCCCGCAAGGGGTTTCTGGCCGAGTGGCGGGGCGGGCGCCAGGTGGCCTCGGTCGATCTGCGCGCGATGCCCGGGCTGCCCGGTGCGCACAACCACCAGAACGCCTGCGCTGCCTATGCCGCGCTGCGCGCGCTCGGCCTTGGCCCGCGGCAGATCGAACCGGGCCTGGCGAGTTTCACCGGCCTGCCGCACCGCAGCCAGTTGGTGGCCGAGATCGACGGCGTGCGATTCATCAACGATTCCAAGGCGACCAATGCCGACAGCGCCGCGCGCGCGCTGCAGGCCTTTCCGCGAATCCGCTGGATCGCCGGCGGTTTGGGCAAGGAGGGCGGGATCGCCGCGCTGGTCCCGCATCTGGGGCCTGTCGCAAAGGCCTATCTGATCGGCCATTCGGCGCGCGACTTTGCCCTTCAGATGGGTGAAACGCCGCACGAGCAGTGCCAGACCATGGCGCAGGCCGTCGCCCGCGCGGCGGCGGAAGCCGAACCCGGCGAGGTCGTGCTGCTTGCCCCCGCCGCGGCCAGCTTCGACCAGTACCCGGATTTCGAGAAACGCGGAGAGGACTTCATGGCCTGCGTTCGCGCGCTCGAAGCGTCATGACACCCCCCGCCACGCT
This sequence comes from Pararhodobacter sp. SW119, assembly GCF_017811755.1. Lineage (GTDB taxonomy): Bacteria > Pseudomonadota > Alphaproteobacteria > Rhodobacterales > Rhodobacteraceae > Pararhodobacter. The sequence goes on from NZ_JADDJF010000001.1 coordinate 8,489, forward strand.
GCTGGGCGGCGACACGCCCAGGGGCTTCGTCTTTGCGCTGACGGCCTACCTGCTTTGGGGTTTCCTGCCCCTCTACTTCAGGCTGATCGATCACATAGGCATGCTGGAGGTCCTCGCCCATCGTGTCGTCTGGTCGTTGCCGATAGCATTGGCCGTGCTGCTGGCGCTGGGGCGGACCGATACGCTGCGCGTGGCGCTGCGCACGCCGCGGATGCTGGCGATGGGATGCGTGACCGCGACGCTGATCTCGATCAACTGGGGTGTCTATATCTGGGCGATCCACAGCGGGCAGGCGCTGGAGGCCGCCCTTGGCTACTACATCAACCCGCTGTTCAGTATCTTCCTGGGCGCGGTGCTGCTGGGCGAGCGGTTGAGCGCGCGGCAATGGGTGGCGGTGGGCCTTGCGGCACTCGCCGTCGCAGTCCTGACATTCGAGGCGGGGCGGCTGCCGCTGGCGGCGCTGACGCTGACCGTGAGCTGGGGGTTTTACGCCTATTTCAAGCGCTCGCTTCCGATCGGGCCGAACCAGGGCTTCGCGCTGGAGGTGATCATACTGATGCCGGTTGCGCTGGTCTACCTGATCTGGCTGCAGAGCCAGGGGACGCTGCATTTCGTGCAGGCGGGTCCACGCGATCTGGCGCTGCTGGTGGGCTGTGGTGTGATCACCGCCGTGCCGCTGATGATCTATGCGAACGGGGCCAAGCTACTGACGCTGTCGACCATCGCCATCATGCAGTATATCGCGCCCACGATGATCTTCCTGATCGCCGTTTTCCTGTTTGCAGAACCGTTCGGCACCGCCCGCGCGATCGCGTTTCCGATGATCTGGGCGGCACTGGTGCTCTACACTTCCGAGATAGTGGGACGTCGCCTGCGTCGCCCGCCCATCGGTTAGGCGCCCCCAAGGGCAACCTCTTGCGCGAGCGGGGGTGGGCGCCCCGTGAGGGACGCCGCACGGTTCAGGCGAGCATCACCAGCGGGTTCTCAAGGTTCTCGATCACCGCCGCCAGGAATTCCGCCCCGAGCGCGCCGTCGATGACCCGGTGATCGACCGAAAGCGTCATCGACATGACTGTCGCGGTCGTCAGTTCCCCGTCGGCGCCCACCACGGGTTGCTTGATGCCCGCCCCGACCGCCAGGATCGACCCGTGGGGCGGATTGATGACCGCGTCGAAATTCTCGATCCCGAACATGCCGAGATTTGAGATCGCGAAACTGCCGCCGACGTATTCGTGCGGGGCAAGCTTGCGGTTGCGGGCGCGGGCGGCGAGGTCCTTCATCTCGGCCGACAGCGCCGAGAGTGTTTTCATGTGCGCGTCCTTGATCACCGGCGTGAAGAGCCCGCCGTCGACCGCGACCGCGACCGCCACGTCCGAGGGCTTCAGCCGCAGGATCCGGTCGCCGGCCCAGACGGCATTGGCATCGGGCACCTTCTGCAGGCCGAGGGCGCAGGCCTTGATGATGAAGTCGTTGACCGAGAGCTTCACGCCCCGCGGTTCCAGTTGCTTGTTCAGCCGGGCGCGGAACTTCATCAACGCGTCGAGTTGCACCGAGCGGCGCAGGTAGAAATGCGGGATGGTCTGCTTGGCCTCGGTCAGCCGGGCGGCGACGGTCTTGCGCATCCCGTCGAGTTTGACCTCCTCGTAGTCGCGACCTTCGAACATCCTCGCGACCTGATCGGCGGTGGGGCCGGAGGCCATGGCAGCGGCTTTGGCGGGGGCGGTTTCGGCCGGCTTTGCCGCGGTGGGCTGCGCGGACCTTGGCGCGGCGCTCGCCCCCTCGACATCGGCCTTGACGATGCGGCCGTGCGGGCCGGATCCCTTGATCTGCTTGAGATCCAGCCCCTTGTCGGCGGCGATCCGGCGGGCGAGCGGGGAGGCGAAGAGGCGCTTGCCGTCGGCCGACGGCGCGGGTGGGGCCTTCGTCTGGGATCCGGCGCTCTCGGACTCCGCCGGGGCGGGCTTCTCGGAGGCCCCCTTCGCCTTTGGCGCGGGGGCCGCCTCGGCGCCCGCGTCGGCCTTGTCGGCCTCCGGTTGCGCCTTGCCGATGTCGTCGGCGCTTTCGCCTTCTTCCAGAAGGACCGCAATGGGGGTGTTGACCTTGACCCCCTCGGTGCCTTCCGAGATCAGGATCTTGCCGAGCGTGCCTTCGTCGACGGCCTCGAACTCCATGGTCGCCTTGTCGGTCTCGATCTCGGCGATGATCTGGCCGGCGGTGATTTCGTCCCCCTCCTTGACCAGCCATTTGGCGAGAGTCCCTTCCTCCATCGTCGGGGACAGCGCGGGCATCAGGATTTCAACGGGCATCGCGCGCTCCTTACCTGTAGGTGACCTTGTGGGCAGCCTCGATCACGTCGTTGGTTGTGACCAGCGCGAGCTTTTCCAGATTTGCGGCGTAGGGCATTGGCACGTCCTTGCCGGCAAGGTTGATCACCGGTGCATCCAGATGGTCGAAGGCCTGTTCCATCACCACCGACGTGATGTAGTTGCCGACCGAGCCCTGTGGAAAGCCTTCCTCGACGGTGATCAGGCGGTTCGTCTTCCGCACCGAGGCGAGGATAGTATCGGTATCCATGGGGCGGATCGTGCGCAGGTTGATGACCTCGGCTTCGATCCCGTCCTCGGCCAGTTTTTCCGCCGCTTCGAGCGCGTAGGTCATGCCGATGCCGAAGCTGACGATCGTCACGTCCGCGCCCTTGCGGGCGATATGCGCCTTGCCGAACGGTATGGTGAAATCCTCGAGTTCCGGAACCTCGAAGCTGCGGCCATAGAGGATTTCGTTTTCGAGGAAGATCACCGGATTCGGATCGCGGATCGCGGATTTAAGGAGACCCTTGGCGTCGGCGGCGGTGAAGGGCATCACCACCTTGAGGCCGGGGATCTGGGCGTACCAGGCGGCATAACACTGGCTGTGCTGCGCACCAACGCGCGCTGCGGCGCCGTTCGGGCCGCGAAACACGATCGGACATCCCATCTGGCCGCCCGACATGTAGAGGGTCTTGGCGGCGGAGTTGATGATGTGATCGATTGCCTGCATGGCGAAATTGAAAGTCATGAATTCGACGATGGGACGCACGCCGCCAAAGGCTGCACCCACGCCGATGCCGGCAAAGCCGTGTTCCGTGATCGGCGTGTCGATGACCCGGCGCGCCCCGAATTCATCGAGCAGGCCCTGGGTGATCTTGTAGGCGCCCTGGTATTCGGCCACCTCCTCGCCCATGACGAAGACAGTGTCGGTGCGCCGCATCTCTTCGGCCATGGCGTCGCGCAGGGCTTCGCGCACGGTCTGGCTGCGCGTCGGCGTGCCTTCGGGCCAGTCAGGCGTGCGGTCGGGCTCGGGCGGGCGAAACTTCTCGCGGGCAGCGGCTGGCGCCGCGTCGGCTCCCTTCGCCGTTTCGGCCTTCGTGTCGCCGGCGTCGGCCTTGGCGGCCTCGGGCTTCGCGGTGTCGATGTCGTCGGCGCTTTCGCCCTCCTCGATCAGAACTGCGATGGGGGTGTTGACCTTCACCCCCTCCGAGCCTTCCTCAATGAGGATCTTGCCGAGCGTGCCTTCGTCGACGGCCTCGAACTCCATCGTCGCCTTGTCGGTCTCGATCTCGGCGATGATCTGGCCGGCGGTGATTTCGTCCCCCTCCTTGACCAGCCACTTGGCGAGGGTGCCTTCTTCCATCGTGGGCGAGAGGGCGGGCATCAGGATCTCGGTTGCCATTCGCTTGCTCCCTCAGGCTTCTTGCGGCACATCGGCGGCGTAGATGTCGGTCCAGAGCTCCTCCAGCGCCGGCTCGGGACTTTCGCGCGAGAAATCGGCGGCCTCGTTGACGATGGCCTTGATCTCCTTGTCGATGCCCTTCAGGTCGTCTTCGCTGGCGTGCTTGCCGGTCAGCAGAAGTTCGCGCACATGCTCGATCGCGTCGCGCTCCTCGCGCATCTTCTGCACTTCCTCGCGGGTCCGGTATTTGGCGGGATCGGACATCGAGTGGCCGCGGTAGCGATAGGTCATGACCTCGAGGATGTAGGGCCCCTTGCCGGCGCGGCAGTGCTTGACCGCCTTCTCGCCCGCGGCCTTGACGGCCAGGACATCCATGCCGTCGACCTCCTCGCCGGGGATGCCGAAGCTGGCGCCGCGCTCCCATAGGCTGGGCGACTTGGTGGCACGCTGGACGGAGGTGCCCATCGCGTACTTGTTGTTCTCGATCACGAAGATCACCGGCAGCGACCAGAGCATCGCCATGTTGTAGGTCTCGTAGACTTGGCCCTGGTTGGCCGCGCCGTCGCCGAAATAGGTGAAGGTGACGCGGTCGTTGCCCAGGTACTTGTCGGCAAAGGCAAGCCCTGCGCCCAGGGGCACCTGCGCGCCGACGATGCCGTGGCCGCCGTAGAAATGCTTCTCGCGGCTGAACATGTGCATCGAGCCGCCCTTGCCCTTGGAATAGCCGCCCTCACGCCCCGTGAGTTCGGCCATCACGCCCTTGGGGTCCATGCCACAGGCCAGCATGTGTCCATGGTCGCGGTAGGAGGTGATGCGCTTGTCGCCCTCTTCGGCGGCTGCCTCGAGACCCACGACCACGGCCTCCTGGCCGATGTAGAGGTGGCAGAAACCGCCGATCAGGCCCATCCCATAGAGTTGGCCCGCCTTTTCCTCGAATCGGCGGATCAGCAACATGTCACGGTAGTAGTTGAGCAGTTCCTCGCCCGAAATATTTGACTTGGCAGAAGTCTTGCGCGCAGCCACGGATCGCCCCCCCTGTTCCCCACGGCAATAGTTTAGCCTTAAACAATTTCTTACACCAGCGTGCGAAAAATTGCGAGGGCGAATTGCGGGACTTCAGCGCAGCAGGATCTCGTCCGGGCGGACCAGGCCAAGCACGTCGCGCGCCTGCTGATCCAGAAGGTCTAGGTCCAGATAGTCGTCCGACATGCGGCGCGTGCGGTTCTCCATCTCGGCGAGTTCGGTGGCCAGGCGGTCCCGCTCGATCAGCAGTTGCGCGGTGTCGGCCTCGATCTGGATGCGGTTGAAAAGCCCGTACTCTCCCTGCACGGCGGCAAAGACGAGATAGGTGCCGAAGGTCCCGGCAAGGGTAAGGTACATCACCGGGCCGAAACGCGGACGTCTGTTCTGCATGGGTCTGCTTGAGCTGCCTCTTTTCAGGCGATTGTACGCATCTTGCCACAAGCGGCGAACAAAGGGAATCCCCCTTGCGACGCGCGGTCATGCTTGCCTGGCGCGGGTCTAGCCCGCAACATGGCCGAGGAACCGGAGGAGCCGCCATGACCGCCAAGGAAAACCAGGCCGTCCCGCGAACACGGCTTTCGACGCACGAGGTTTTCAACCAGCCGATGCCGATGGCCCATGATCCCTGGGCCGGAGATGGCGCGCTGCGCGAGCTGGTCGGCGAAGATCCGGCTCTGGCGCGCTTCGGCGCGGAGCTGGCTAATCCCGCGACGCGCGAGGCTGCGCACGATGCGCAGACCTGCCTGCCACGGCTTCGCACCTTCGACCGGTCCGGGCGGCGCATCGACGAGGTGCATTTCCATCCCGGCTATCACCGCCTGATGGCGCTCGGTATGGAAGCCGGCTATGCCGCAAGCGCCTGGGAAGAAGGCGGTCGACACGCGCGGCACGCCGCAATGGTCTACATGCTGAGCCAGGTCGAACCGGGCGTCTGCTGCCCGATGACGATGACCTATGCCGCCGTGCCGGCTCTCCGGGCGGATGACGAACTGGCCGCGCTGTGGCGGCCCCGCCTGATTGCCCGCGCCTATGATCCGTCGCGCCGGCCGGTCGCGGACAAGCAGTCTGTGACGATGGGCATGGCGATGACCGAAAAGCAGGGCGGGTCCGACGTGCGCGCCAACACCACCCGTGCCGCGCGCGACGGGCAGGGCTATCGCCTGACCGGGCACAAGTGGTTCTGTTCGGCGCCGATGTGCGACGGGTTCCTGACACTGGCACAGGCCGAGGGCGGACTGACCTGCTTTCTGGTGCCGCGCTGGCTGCCGGACGGCACGCGCAACCCGTTCAACATCTTGCGGCTGAAAGACAAGCTGGGGAACCGGTCCAACGCTTCGTCCGAAATCGAGTACGACGGCACCTACGCGCAGCGCCTGGGCGAGGAGGGGCGCGGCATCCAGACGATCATCGAGATGGTGCATCATACCCGGCTGGATACCGCCATGGCGCCGGCCGGGCTGATGCGCGCCGCGCTGGTCGAGGCACTCAGCTGGGCCAGCGCGCGCACCGCCTTCCAGCGCCGCCTGTTCGATCAGCCCCTGATGCGCGCGGTGCTTGCCGATCTCGCGCTCGAATCCGAGGCCGCGCTGGTCTTCGGCATGGAGGTCGCAGGCGCCTTTGACGACCCGGATCGCCGGCCCTATGCCCGGCTGACCGTGGCGCTTGCCAAGTTCCTGTCGAACAAGCGCGCCCCGGGGATGATCTACGAATGCATGGAAGTGCTGGGCGGCATGGGCTATGTGGAGGAAGCGCCTTTGGCGATGCTCTACCGCGAAGCCCCGCTCAATTCGATCTGGGAGGGGTCGGGCAACGTCATCTGCCTCGACATCCTGCGCACACTGTCGCGCGATGCGGCAGCGGGTGCCCAGGTCGATGCGCGGCTGGATGCGGCACGGGGGCAGGACGTGCTTTTCGACACCGCGCTCGACGCCCATCGCGACCGCTGGCCAACCCTGCCGCCCGAAGCCGAAGCGCGCTGGTTCGCAGAAAGTCTGGCACAACTTCTTTCCGCCGTCGCGCTGATGGAACGAAGCCCCCTGGCCGGTGCCTATCTGGCCAGTCGTCTGGGTGCGGCGCGCGGTCAGATTGCGGGATCGCTGGCCGGGATCGACGCGCAACCCGTGCTGGAACGCGCCCTGCCGCATTGACCTGCGCGCGGCTCTGTGCGACGCGATCCGGGTTGCCACCGGAGCCTCGCGTCACCATACCTGATGCGCTCAACCGCGAGTATGCCCGCCGCGGCCTGCCTCCAGCCGCCTCAGACCGAAAGGTTCGTTCATGCCGTTCTTTGCCGCTGCCGACGGGGCCAGAATCCACTACACCGACCGCGGGCAGGGGACGCCGCTGTTGTGCCTTGCCGGCCTGACGCGGAACGCGAGCGATTTCGACTACCTTGCCCCCCATCTCAGCGGGGTCCGAATGATCTGCATGGACTACCGCGGGCGCGGCAAGTCGGACTGGACGGGCGCAAGCACCTACACCGTTGCGCAGGAGGGCGATGACGCCCTGCGTCTTCTCGATCATCTGTCCCTCGGGGCCGCGCCAATCCTGGGCACGTCGCGCGGCGGCATTGTCGGGATGTTTCTTTGCGCCATCGCGCCCGAGCGCGTGCGCGGCCTCTGCCTCAACGATGTGGGTCCGGTGCTCGAGCCCGCGGGGATCGACCGGATCCGCGACTACATCGGCCGGAACCCCGTTGCCCGCAGCATGGAGGAGGTGGCAGCCGCGCTGGAGGCCACGTCCCACGGCTTCGCCAACGTTCCGCCCGGCCGCTGGCTTGAAGAGGCGCAGCGGCATTTCGTCAGCACCGACAGCGGGCTGGAGATCAACTACGACCCCGCATTGCGTGACGCGTTTCTGGCGGCGCTGGATGCGCAGCAGGGCGATGCCTGGCCGCTGTTCGATGCTGCCTGCGGGCGTCCCCTGGCGGTGATCCGCGGGGCAAATTCCGATCTTCTCAGCCGCGCGACGGTCGAGGAGATGCGTCGCCGCTGCCCGGACATCATCCTTGCCGAAGTGCCTGATCGCGGGCATATCCCCTTTCTGGATGAAGAACAGGCCTTGGGCGCGATCCGCGCCTTTCTGGAGCGTATTTCATGACCGAACTCGCCACTGCCGGGATCGCCGCGGCGGACATCCACATGATTGAAGCGGCCGCGCGGCGGCTGCACGGTCATGCGCGGCGCACGCCGATGCTTTCGTCGCCCTTTCTGGACGAGATCGCCGGGCGACGGGTTCTGGTGAAGGCCGAGTGCCTGCAGCATACGGGTTCGTTCAAGTTCAGGGGCGCGTGGAACGCGGTTTCCGCGCTGCATCCGCCGGGTGTGATCGCCTTTTCCTCCGGCAATCACGCGCAGGGTGTGGCGCTGGCGGCGAAGTTGAAGGGCATTCCGGCGACGATCATCATGCCGTCCGACGCGCCGCGCATCAAGATCGAGAACACCCGTGCGCTGGGCGCCGAGGTGGTGCTGTATGACCGGGCGACGGAAAATCGCGACGCGATCGGGGCAAGCCTCAGCAAGGAGCGCGGGCTGACGCTCATCAAGCCATTCGACATGGCCGAAGTGATCGCCGGCCAGGGAACCGCCGGGCTGGAGATCGCCGAGCAGGCGGCCGAAGCGGGGGTCGACGCTGCCGATGTCCTTGTCTGTTGCGGGGGGGGCGGGCTGACGTCGGGGATCGCGCTTGCGCTTGAGGCGCGGGCGCCGGGGATGCGGGTGCGTCCGGTCGAGCCGGAGGGGTTTGATGATGTGGCGCGTTCGCTTGTCGCGGGCGAGGTGCAGACGAACGCGCGGCTGACGGGGTCGATCTGCGACGCGATCGTCACGCCGCGTCCCGGGGCGCTGACCTGGCCCATTCTGCAGCAGCTGTGCGGACCCGGTCTTGTGGTCAGCGAGGCGCAGGCCTTGCGGGCGATGGCGCTGGCGCATGACCGCCTGAAGATCGTGCTGGAGCCGGGCGGCGCGGTGGCGCTGGCCGCGGCGCTGTTCCTGCCGGGGCCGGGCGACGCGGTGATCGCGGTCGCGACCGGCGGCAATGTCGACCGCGCGATGATGCGCCGCGCGCTCGATCTGCCGCTCGAGGGATAACGGATCGGGCAGGGTGTCCACGCGTGGACGCGTCGCCAAGCCGTTCAATCCGAAGGATAAAAATCCGGAATTAACCGCAATGAAACTTCTGGCCGGAAGGCCGTAGCGGCGCCCGAGGCGCCGTAAAGCCGTTGCCGCCCCGTCGCGTTCGGCGTTCAGGTCGACCCGTCGGGCTTGCCCGCCGGGCGCGCGCGGTAGACGCCTTCGGGCAGGTCGAGCGCGGCGGCGAGTTCCTGCAACTGCCGGGTCGAGAAGGTGATCTTCATCACCTTGTCGGTCTGCGGGTCGAGCTGTTCGAGGGTCACGCAGTCCTCGAAGGCGGTGATGGTGACGTCCTCGTGGAGGTGCGGGCTGCCCTCGTCAACCAGGGTGATGACGGTCGCGTCGAAGTCGTGCTCGATGGTGAACATGCCGGCAGTCTAAGCACATTCGCGCCGGGTTCAAGCGGCGCAATCGGGGCTGGCAAGCCTGCTGGCAGGCGTATGGCAAGGGGCTGGCAAGCGTATGGCAGTAACGAACGCTCCACCGGGGTTTCACGCAACGCCCGCGCGGCGGCGCGTCGGGGCGGCGGGCGGTCCTGCCGGCGCTCGGTGTCCTGCCGGGGCTCAGTCGCGCGCGCCGGCGAAGCGGGCGGCCCAGTCCTCGCGCGCGTCGTCGGTGATCTTGGCGAAGAGGACCTCGGGCACGGTGAAGGCGTGCCCGGCGGGCAGGGTGGTCAGCGCCGCGCGCACGTCCTCGGGCCAGGTCCAATCCTCGGACTCGAGGGCGGCCATCATCGACCAGGCGGCATCGGGGATGAAGGGGCGCGACAGGACCGCGTAGAGGCGGATCAGGTTCAGCGCCAGGCGCACCTGCATGGCGGCGGCCTCCGGGTCGGTCTTGAAGGTGGCCCAGGGCGCGGCTTCCTGCAGGTACTCGTTGCCCAGGACCCAGATCGCGCGCAGTTCGGCCGCGGACTTGCGGATTTCCATCGCCGCCATCTGCCGGTCATAGGCTGCGATGCGCGTGGCCAGCGCCTGCTCGAGCGCCTTTTCGCGGTCGCCCCAGGTGCCGCCCTCGGGCACCGCCTCGTCGAATTTCGACCGGCAGAACTTGGTCACCCGGCTGACGAAATTGCCCAGCACATCGGCGAGGTCCTTGTTGACCGAGGCCTGGAAATTCTCCCAGGTGAATTCGCTGTCATTGCTTTCGGGCGCGTGGGACAGGAGCCACCAGCGCCAGTAATCCGAGGGCAGCAGGTCCAGCGCCTGGTCCATGAAGACGCCGCGGCCCTGCGAGGTGCTGAACTGGCCGCCGTCGTAGTTGAGGTAGTTGAAGCTTTTGATGTAGTCCACGAGCTTCCACGGCTCGCCCGAGCCCATCAGGGTCGCCGGGAAGGACAGTGTGTGGAAGGGGACGTTGTCCTTGCCCATGAACTGGACATAGCGCACGTCGTCCGCGCCTTCGTCGGTGCGCCACCAGCGGCGCCAGGCGGCGTCGTCCTTGCCTTGCGCCTCGGCCCATTCGGCGGTGGCGGCGATGTATTCGATGGGCGCGTCGAACCAGACGTAGAAGACCTTGCCCTCCATCCCCGGCCAGTCGTTCTCGCCGTCCTTGACCGGGATGCCCCAGTCCAGATCACGGGTGATGCCGCGGTCGCGCAGGCCGTCGCCGTCGTGCAGCCATTTCTTGGCGATCGAGGTGGTCAGGATCGGCCAGCCCGTCTGGCTGTCGAGCCACCGGTCGAGTTGGTCGCGCATCAGCGACTGGCGCAGGTAGAGGTGCTTGGTTTCGCGCACCTCCAGATCGGTGGCGCCGGAGATTGCCGAGCGGGGGTTGATCAGGTCGGTCGGGTCGAGCTGCTTGGTGCAATTCTCGCACTGGTCGCCGCGCGCACGCTCGTAGCCGCAATTGGGGCAGGTCCCCTCGATATAGCGGTCGGGCAGGAAGCGGCCGTCGGCGGGGGAATAGACCTGCTTTTCGCTGACCTCGGCGATCAGGCCGGCGGCGCGCAGGCGGCCGGCGAAATGCTGGGTCAGGCGGTGGTTCTGCGGGCTGGAGGAGCGGCCGTAATGGTCGAACGACAGCCGGAATCCGTGCGCCAGATCGGTTTGCACCTGATGCATCCGGGCGCAGTAGTCGGCCACCGGCTCGCCGGTCTTGGCGGCGGCCAGTTCGGCGGGCGTGCCGTGTTCGTCGGTGGCGCAGATGAACATGACCTCGTGGCCCCGCGCGCGGCAGTAGCGGGCATAGAGGTCGGCGGGAAGCTGGCTGCCCACCAGATTGCCCAGGTGCTTGATCCCGTTGATATAGGGAAGTGCCGAGGTGATGAGTATGCGCGCCATCTGCCGTACCGTTCCGATGCGCCCGGACCGGGCGTTCGGCCACCGTTTAGCGCAAGGTCGGCCCGCCTGCCAGCCCGGCGGGGACGGTCATTGCGATTGACCGGACGGTTGCGACACGGCAGACTTGCCGGGCGCGGCATTGCCGCGGCTGCCACACAGGACGCTCCCATGCCAAATCCTCGGAAAATTGCCTTGCTGTCGTCGCTCGTCCTGGCGGGCATGGTTGTCATGCCGACGCTCGCCCCGGCGCAGGAGGCGGGGTTCGTGGTCGAGCTGGAGCCGCCCGCGGACGCCTTCAGTGAAATGCGCGTGGGGGTCCGGCAGTTCGGACAGGCGATGGAGCCCGCGTCGGACTATGTGCGCGGCTGCATCGGACATGTCGCCGGCGAGGGGGCGGCGGCCCTCTTTGAGATGACCGAGCCGGGCAGCATGCTGGCCTTCTCGGCGCATGGTGACGGGCTGCTGAGCCTGGTGGTGGAGACGCCGGATGGCCTCTTTCGTTGCGCGCTGGCGGATCAGGCGGGAGCGGCGATCGCGCAGATCGCAAACCCGCAGGCGGGGCGTTACCGGGTCTGGGCGGGGGCGGATCAGGGCGCGGATATCGACGCGCGCATCCTGGCCGCCGACCGCGCCATCTCGACCATCGAACTGGCTGGCCTCGATGTGGCGCAGCTGGGCGAGCCGCGCGCCGGGCGGCATCTGTTCACCGCCACGCCCGAGACCGGACGCCAGATCCTGGTGGCCGGCGGTCGCCTGTTCCCCGAGGAGGAGTTGCGCCCGCTCGACCGCGACTATTGTCCGGGGTACAGCCGGCTGGATGCCGCGGATGCGGTGCTGGCGGTCGAAGCGCTCGAGCAGATGCTGAGCATCTTTGCAATGTCCGAGCGCGACCTGACCCTTGCGGTGGTCGCACCCGACGGGCGCGTGATGTGCAACGACGACACCTCGGGGCTGGACCCGGCGGTCACCTTCGAGGACGCCCCGGCCGGGGATTACCAGATCTTCGTCGGCGCCTTCGGACAGGGGATGGGGGGCGACCTCTATGACCTCTATGCGCGGCCGGGTGCGCCGCAATTCGCCGAACCCGGCGCCGGGGTCGGCGGGCCGCCGCGGGCCGGGCAGGTGGCGCACGACCCGCGCGCCGCGCTGCGCGGTCAGACGCTGGCCACCGCCGAGATCGTCGCCCGGCGTCCGGCGGACGACTTGGTGCCCGACCAGTATTGCAGCGGATACGTCGGCAGCGACGCGCCGGACGTGACCCTGCTGGTCGAGGACCCGGCCGCGGAACTGTCGCTCTACGCGGTTTCCTCGGTCGATCTGGTGATCGCGGTGCAGGACCCGAACGGGGTCTGGATGTGCAATGACGACGCCTCGGGCGTCAATCCGGCGGTCACCTTTCCGGCGCCGGTCGCCGGGGAATACCAGATCTACGTCGGCGCGTTCGCCCGCGACGCGGAGGGGGCCTTCACCGCCTTCGCCGCGGATGGCGAGCCGAACTGGGACGAAGCGCAAAACCCCGCGACCGCCACCCTGAACGTCGAGGCGGAACCCGCCATCGCGCGCTTCGCCTTCGGGCCGCAGACGCGACCCGATCCGCGGACCGTGTTTGACGTTCGCGACAGCACGTTCGACGCCTTCGATCTGGGGAACGACTGCGCGGGCTACATCGACCCGTCGCGCCCCGACATGGTGATCGAGGCGCAGGACGGCTTGCCGCAACTGATGATCTACATGGTCGCCGACGGGGACGGGACGCTGGTCGTCGTCGGACCGGACGGCACGCTTTATTGCAACGACGATTTCGAGGGGTTGCACCCGGGGGTCCTGATCCCCGAACCCGCCGCCGGAAGCTACGCGGTCTTTGCCGGCACGTTCGACGGGCGCGGCGGGCTTGCCACGCTGGGCGTGACCGTGGCCAACCCGAACTGGCTGATGGACCGCGAGGGCTGACGCGAAGGCCGGGGGCGCGGGAACGGACCCGCGCCCGCCCGGCGTCGGGGTCAGGGGATGATGCGCGCGTAGCGTACGCCGGCAAGCGACGCCCCGGCGATCAGCCCGGACTGGCCGAAGACCACCGCGATCACCGGCGAGAAGAGCGCGGTCGTCTCGATCCCCGCCGAGCCGCCACGCTCGGGCACGGCGTAGCGGAGGTCGGCCGATGCGGCCCAGCCTTCGGAGGCGCGGAAATCGGCCAGCGCCTGCGGGGTCATGAAGAACAGCACATGCGCGTATTGCTGCGCCCCGATCTGCAGACCGAAACTGGCGCGCGTGGCCGAATAGTAGTCGACCGTGACATCGTTGATCCGCAACGCCCCCTGGCCGTAGGCGCCGCCGAAAAAGAGCCCGGCCTCGCTGACCAGCGGCATGTAGAGGATGCCGTGCGCGTTGGCGAAAAGCGGCTGAAGATCGGGGAAACCGGACCGGAGGTAGTCGCGCGTCGCGTCCACGCGCGCGTCGAGTCGATCGGCGTTGAAGCTGCCGACGGGGTTCCCGCACGCGGAGAGCGCGAGGGTTGCCGCACCGCTTGCAAGCAGCGCTCTGCGAGAGAAGTTGGACATGCTCGGCCTCAAAGGTAATGGCGGGGTCTTCAGCGCCCCGCGCTGTGAGGCGCAAGTATAGGGGTTGCGCGCGCAGTTGTCACCATATCGCGTGGCCCATCGGCAAGAATGGGGCGTCGCCTTAGGCGCGCAGGACGCGCGCGGCCTCGGGGGCGAAGTAGGTCAGGATCGCGTCGCATCCCGCGCGCTTGAACGCCAGCAGGCTTTCCAGCATCACCTTCTCGCCGTCCAGCCAGCCGTTCTGCGCCGCGGCCTGCAGCATCGCGTATTCGCCCGACACCTGATAGGCGCAGACCGGCACGCCGAATTCGTCCTTTGCGGCGCGGCAGATATCCAGATACGGCATGCCCGGCTTGACCATGACCATGTCGGCGCCTTCATCGAGGTCGCGCGCGACGCAGCGCAGCGCCTCGTTGCGGTTGGCGGGGTCGATCTGGTAGGTCTTCTTGTCGCCGACCAGCCGGCCCGAGGCGCCGACCGCGTCGCGGAACGGGCCGTAGAAACCGCTGGCGAATTTCGCGGCGTAGGAGAGAATCGCCACCCGCTGGTGCCCCGACTGCTCCAGCCCCAGCCGGATCGCGCCGATGCGCCCGTCCATCATGTCCGACGGGCCGAGGATATCGGCGCCCGCATCGGCCTGTGCCAGCGCCATCTTGACCAGCGCCTCGACGGTTTCGTCGTTGAGGATCTGGCCACCCACCACGAACCCGTCATGGCCGTTGATGTTGTAGGGGTCGAGCGCGATGTCGGTCATCACGCTGAGGTCCGGCAGATCGGACTTGAGCATGCGGATCGCGCGGTTGGTCAGGTTGTCGGGGCTCCACGCCTCGGCGCAATCCTCGGTGCGCAGGGCGGGGTCGGTATAAGGGAACAGGCAGATGGTGCGGATGCCGGTCTCACGCGCGGCCTCGGCCTTGCGGCGCAGCCGGTCCAGCGAAAGGCGCGCCACACCGGGCATCGACGGGATCGGTTCCTCGACATTCTCGCCTTCCCGGATGAAGACGGGCCAGATCAGGTCTGCGGCCGCCAGTCGGTTCTCGGCCACCAGATCGCGCAGCGCGGCGGTCTGGCGAAGCCGGCGCAGGCGGGCGGCGGGGTAGGGGGCGGGGGGATGGACGGGCATGGGACTTCCTCTCTCGGCCCGACGGTGGTGCCACGCAGGCGCGGCGATCTCAAGCCTGCCGATGCCGCGAGTCGGCCCTTGGCCCGCCCGTCCGCCGGCGCTAGGTAGGGACGTCTCATGCCGGAGTCGCAGTCGTGGGCCTGTACGACAGTGTTTTGACGCTGATTGACCTGAGGTCGTTCTCGAACCTCTGGTACTGGATCGTGTTGGCCGTCACCTGGTCGATCGCCTCGCATTACGTGCTGGGCGTGCCCTTCGACATGGTGCTGCGCGCACGCCGGCAGGGCGGTGCCGCGATGGCCGATCTGGAGGCGATGGTCGACCTGCAGCTTCGCCGCCGGTCCGGCATCGTGCGATCGGGCGGCGCCTGGCTGGTCGGGCTCTGGGCGGCGGTGCTGACCATCGTGGCGCTGCTCGGCTTCTGGTACCGGGTCGAGATTGCGCAGGCGCTGGCCCTGCTGGCGGTGCCGCTGACCCTGGTCATGGCGCTGAGCTTTCGACTGAGCACGCGCCTGCGCACCGAACGTCCCCGCGACGAGGCGCTGGCGCGGCGACTGACCTGGCATCGGCTGCTCATCCAGATCATCGGCGTGCTGTCGATCCTTGTCACCGCGCTCTGGGGCATGTGGCACAATCTTTCGATGAACGTGCTTGGTGCGTGAAGGGGCGGGTGATGGCCGGTGAACGTATACTGCTGGGCGGCGCGCCCGAGGGGTTCGACGCCGAACTGCTGCGCCGCGAGACGGTGCGCGCCAAGGGGCCGGTCATCCACGTCGCGCGCGACGACAAGCGGCTGGCGGCGATGCGCGCGGCGCTCGACTTCTTTGCGCCGGAGCTGCCGGTTCTGGTCTTTCCAGCGTGGGACTGCCTCCCCTTCGACCGGGTCTCGCCGAACCCCGAGATCGTGGCGCAGCGCATGGCGACGCTGGCGGCCCTGGCGCGGGGGCTTGACGGCGCGTTCGCGGTGCTGACCACGCTCAACGCGGTGACGCAAAGGTTGCCCGCGCGCGAGACCGTCGCAGGGGCGTCGTTCCACGCCACGGTGGGCCGACGCATCGACGAGGCCGCGCTGCGCGCCTGGCTTGCGCGCATGGGCTATTCCCCCAGCCCCACGGTGACCGAGCCCGGCGATTTCGCCGTGCGCGGCGGGATCATCGACATCTTCGCCTCCGGCCACAAGGAGCCGGTCCGGCTGGACCTGTTCGGCGATGTGCTGGACGGGCTGCGCCTGTTCGACCCGGCGAGCCAGCGCACCACCGGCAAGCTGGATCGCCTGGAGCTTTCCCCGGCGTCCGAAGTGATCCTGGACGAGCCGTCGATCGCGCGGTTCCGGCAGGCCTATCGCGCCGAGTTCGGCGCGGCCGGTCTGGATGACCCGCTCTACGAGGCGGTCAGCGCCGGCCGCAAGCACCAGGGGATGGAACATTGGCTGGCGTTCTTTCACGACCGGCTGGAGACGCTTTTCGATTACCTGCCGAACGCGTCGGTGATGCTGGACGACCAGACAGAACCGGCGCGCGCCGTCCGCTGGGAAACCGTCGCCGAGCAGTACGACCACCGCCGCGAGGCGCTGGCTGCCCGCGGCCGGGTGGACACGATCTACAAGCCCGCCCCGCCGGGCCTGCTCTATCTCGACGACGCCGCCTGGGCGGCCGCGCTGGCGCCCCTTCGCGTGGTCCAGCTGTCGCCCCTGCCGCAGCCGCCGGGGCCGGGCGTGCTGGATGCGCAAGGGCGCGAGGGGCGCAATTTCGCGCCGGAACGACAGAACGAGAACGCGAATATTTTCAATGCGCTCGCGTCGTATGTTGAGAGTTTGCGCGAAGCGCGTGCGGTGGTGATCGCCTCCTGGTCCGAAGGCGCGCGGGAGCGTCTTGCGGGTCTGCTGGACGAACACGGACTGCCGGGCGCGCGCCCCGTCGCCGATGCCCGCGCGCTGGCGGGTGCGGGGGCTGTCCACCTGACCGTCTGGCCGCTTGAACGCGGGTTCGTCAGCGCGGATATCGCGGTCATTTCGGAACAGGACGTCCTGGGCGAAAGGCTGGTCCGCGCCCCCCGGCGGAAACGGCGCGCCGAGAACTTCCTGACCGAGGCGCAGGCGATCAGCCCCGGCGATCTGGTCGTGCATGTCGATCACGGCGTCGGCCGCTACACCGGGCTGGAGACCATCGCCGCGATGGGCGCGCCGCATGAATGCCTGGCGCTGGAATACGCCGGCGGCGACCGGCTGTTCCTGCCGGTCGAGAATATCGAGCTGCTCAGCCGCTTCGGGCACGAGGATGGCCTGCTCGACAAGCTCGGCGGCGGCTCCTGGCAGGCGAAGAAGGCCAAGCTGAAGCAGCGCATCCGCGAGATCGCCGACAAGCTGATCCGCGTCGCCGCCGAGCGCGAGTTGCGGAAAGCGCCCGCGCTGGAGCCGCCCGAGGGGATGTGGGACGCCTTCGCCGCGCGCTTTCCCTATGCCGAGACCGACGACCAGATGCGCGCCATCGAGGACGTGCTGGCCGATCTGGACCGCGGCCGCCCGATGGACCGGCTGATCGTCGGCGACGTCGGCTTCGGCAAGACCGAGGTGGCGATGCGCGCGGCCTTCGTCGCCGCCATGTCCGGGCTGCAGGTCGCGGTCATCGCGCCGACCACGCTGCTCGCCCGGCAGCACCACCACAGCTTTGCCGAACGCTTCCGCGGCTTCCCGTTGCAGGTCCGCCCGCTGTCGCGCTTCGTTTCGGCCAGGGAGGCCGCCGCCACCCGCGCCGGCATCGCCGACGGCACGGTGGACATCGTCATCGGCACCCACGCGCTGCTGGCGAAATCGGTGAAGTTCCGCAACCTCGGCCTGCTGGTCATTGACGAGGAGCAGCATTTCGGCGTGACCCACAAGGAACGCCTGAAGGAAATGCGCTCGGACATCCATGTGCTGACCCTGACCGCGACGCCGATCCCGCGCACGCTGCAACTGTCGCTGTCCGGTGTGCGCGACCTCTCGCTCATTGCCACGCCGCCGATCGACCGGTTGGCGATCCGGACCTATGTCAGCGAATTCGATACCGTGACGCTGCGCGAGGCGCTTTTGCGGGAACGCTTCCGCGGCGGCCAGTCCTTTTTCGTTGCGCCGCGCATCAAGGACCTGCCCGAGATCGAGGATTTCCTGCGCGATCACGTCCCCGAGGTGTCGGTCCTGGTCGCGCACGGGCAGATGGCGGCGGGCGAACTCGACAGCCGCATGAACGCCTTCTACGACGGCAAGTACGACGTGCTGCTCGCCACCAGCATCGTCGAATCCGGCCTCGACATCCCGCGCGCGAACACGATGATCGTGCACCGCGCCGACATGTTCGGCCTTGCGCAACTCTACCAGATCCGGGGCCGGGTGGGGCGGTCCAAGACGCGGGCCTATTGCTACCTGACGACGAAGCCGCGCACCCCGCTGACCCCGCAGGCGCAACGGCGGTTGAAACTGCTGGGATCGATCGACAGCCTGGGCGCGGGCTTCACCATCGCCAGCCAGGACATGGACCTGCGCGGCGCCGGCAACATCCTGGGCGAGGAGCAGTCGGGCCATATCCGCGAGGTCGGCTACGAGCTTTACCAGCAGATGCTGGAAGAGGCGATCAGCCGGCTGCGCGCCGGCGATCTCGCCGATCTCTCCGACGGTCAATGGGCGCCGCAGATCAACCTGGGCGTGCCGGTCCTCATCCCCGAAAGCTACGTCCCCGACCTCGATGTGCGCCTTGGCCTCTACCGCCGGCTTGCCGCGCTGGAGAAGAAGGTCGAGTTCGAGGGATTTGCCGCCGAACTCATCGACCGCTTCGGCCCGCTGCCGAAAGAGGTCAACACGCTCCTGGTCGTCGTGCGCATCAAGGCGATGTGCAAGCGGGCGCAGATCGCGCGGCTGGATGCCGGGCCGAAGGGCGCGACGGTCCAGTTCCACCAAGATAAGTTCCCAAATCCCAAGGGGTTGGTGGAGTTTCTTCATGCGCAGGGCCAACAGGCCAGGATCCGCGACAACAAGATGATCGTGCGTCGCGACTGGTCCGACGAGAAGGAGAAGCTGCGCGGGGCTTTCGCTATCGCGCGTGATCTGGCAGAGAAGGCAAAAGCGGCGTGACCGCCCCGCCGCCGCATTTTCTGTCGTCAAATATCCTCGGGGGGTGAACGGGCCGCAGGCCCGGAGGGGGGCAGACAGCCCCCCTTGCCCCGCCTTCGAAAGGAACCCCATGGCCCGCGCCGGCATCCCCCTCCTCGCCGTCCTGATCGACGCCGACAACTCCTCCCCGAAATGGGCCGAGGCGATCTTCGAGGAGATCGCGAGCCTGGGCGAAGCCTCGGTGCGACGCATCTATGGCGATTTCTCGCGCCCCGGCATGAAGGGCTGGGCCGACCAGATGCCGACGCTGGCGCTGGTTCCGCACCACCAGCCGGCGAACACCGTCGGCAAGAACGCCTCGGACATCGCGCTGGTGATCGATGCGATGGACCTGCTGCATTCGGGCCGTTTCGACGGATTCGTGCTGATCTCCTCGGACAGCGACTTCACCCGGCTGGCCAGCCGCATCCGCGAACACGGGCTCGATGTCTACGGCATCGGCCAGCAGAAGACGCCAGAGGCCTTCCGCAAGGCCTGCAAGCGCTTCATCTTCGTCGAGAACCTGGGCGCCGAGCCGGAGCCCGACCAGCGCGACGCGCCCAGGCGCGAATCGCCCGCCGATGCCGTGCCGTTGATCAAGGCCGCGATGCAGGCGATCGACAAGGATCAGGAGTGGTTCCCCCTGGGCCCGCTCGGGCAGAAGATCACCACCAACCACCCCGATTTCGACGCCCGCACCTATGGTTGCGCCAAGCTTTCCGACCTGATCCGCAAGGCCGGCGGGTTCGAGACGCGGGTGAGCGGCAACCAGTTGGAGGTGCGGTGGAGCCCGCGCAAGAAGGACTGAGCCGGACATGTGCCGCCGCCCGGTGCCGGCCGATCCGGCACCGCCCGCTGGCGCCCCGGCCGCGTGCCGGGCTCTGCGGCCGAAAGTTTCACTACGGTTAATTTTCCGAATTTACCAATGTTTTTCAGCGCCTTGCCGAAGCGTCCAAATTTGGACGCTTCGGGGCGTGGGACTCAACGCGGCGGGATCGAATAGGTCAGGCTGGCGCGCGCGGCGGGCTGGTCCTCGCCCTCGGAGAAGAGCAGCGCATCGCCCACCGCCAGCACCCGGCCCAGTTTCAGCAGCCGCGCCCTGGCGATCATGTCCCGCCCGGCGGCGGGTTTACGCATGAAATCGATCGAGCAACTCGTCGTCACCGACAGGCCTTTCGGTCCGATCATCGCCAGAAGGACGGCGTACATCGCCAGATCCGCCAGCGCGAACATCGCCGGACCGGACACCGTGCCCCCCGGCCTGAGGTGCTTTTCATGCGCCAGCAGGCGCACGTCTGCCTCCATCGACGCCACGCGCTCGACCTGGAAATCACTGGCGACCTGCGGAAACTCGGCCATCATGAAGGCGTTGAGCGCGTTGCAGTCCATTTGCGGCGTCATGCTTTCCTCCCGGCGATTGCGCCGATAGAGTTTCCGCAAATGCTTTGGAGGGCAAGATGAGCGACGGCTTGGTCGGGTATGACGTGACGGAACGGGTGGCGGTTCTGACCCTGCGGCGGCCGGAAGCGTTGAATGCGCTGTCGGATGCGATGCTGGCGGCGTTGAAGGACGCGTTCGATCGGCTCGGCGCGGACCAGGCGGTGCGCGTGGCGATCCTGAAGGGCGCGGGCAAGGCGTTCTGCGCGGGGCACGACCTGAAGGAAATGCAGGCCGGGCGGGCCGCCGCCGATGGCGGGGCGCAGTACTTCGCGGATCTTTTCGGGCGGTGTTCGGAGGTGATGCAGACGATCCCGACACTGCCCCAGCCGGTGATCGCCGAGGTGCACGGCATCGCCACCGCGGCGGGCTGCCAGCTGGTGGCGAGTTGCGACATGGCCGTCGCGGCAAGCGATGCCCGTTTCGGCGTGAATGGCGTGAACATCGGTCTTTTCTGCTCGACGCCCATGGTCGCGCTGAGCCGGAACGTGACGCGCAAGGCCGCGTTCGAGATGCTGGTGACCGGCGGGTTCATCGGGGCCGAGCGGGCGCAGGAACTGGGACTGGTCAACCGCATCGCGGCGCCCGAGGAGTTGGAGCGGGAAACCATGGATCTGGCGCGGATCGTGGCAGGCAAGTTGACCGCGGCGGTGAAGGTCGGCAAGCGGGCGTTCTACGACCAGGTCGATCTGCCGCTGGCGCAGGCCTATGAACTGACCGGGCAGGTGATGGCCGAAAACATGATGTTTCGCGACACCGACGAGGGGATCCAGGCCTTCATCGAGAAGCGCAAGCCTGACTGGCGCTGACGCGCCCTCGGGCCGGAACCTTGCTGAGGGTTACGCCGGTCCGGCCGTGTCGCGCTCAATCGGTGCGCCAGTCGAAGAAACCGGCGGGCGCGCGGCCCAGCAGCCGGCTGGCCAGGTCGTGGCCCAACGCGGCGCCGTCTTCTATCGGGGCGGATTCATCCTCGGCCATCGATTCCGATCCGTCCGGGCGCAGGATCTCGCCGCGCAGGCGCAGGGTGCCGCCGTCGAGTTCGGCAAGCCCCGCGATGGGCGTCTCGCACGAGCCGTCGAGCCGGGCGAGGAAGGCGCGTTCGGCGGCAAGGCGCTGGCCGGTCGGCGCATCGTGCAGCGGCTCCAGCAGCGCCGCCACGCGGGTGTCACCGTCGCGCCGCTCGATCCCGATGGCGCCCTGGGCGATGGCGGGCAGCATCTCGTCCACGTCGATGGCCGATTGCGCGACCCGCGCCATGCCGAGCCGGTTCAGCCCGGCCATGGCGAGGAAAGTGCAATCGGCGACTCCGTCGGCAAGCTTGCGCAGCCGGGTCTGCACGTTGCCGCGAAACTCGACCACGCGCAGGTCGGGGCGGCGGTGCAGCAGCTGCGCGCGCCGGCGCAGGCTGGAGGTGCCGACGACCTGCCCCGCGGCCAGATCGGCGATGCGCACGACCTTGTCCGACACGAAGGCGTCGCGCACATCCTCGCGCGCAAGGTAGCAGTCCAGCACCAGCCCCGCGGGTTGCAGCGTCGGCATGTCCTTCATCGAATGCACGGCGATGTCGATCTCGCCCGAGAGCATCGCGTCTTCGATCTCGCGCGTGAACAGCCCCTTGCCGCCGATCTCCTTCAGTGGGCGGTCGAGGACGCGGTCGCCGGTGGTCTTGATCACCACCACCTCGAACGCGTCCTCGGGCAACTCGTGCGCGGCCATCAGCCGGGCGCGGGTTTCATGCGCCTGGGCGAGCGCGAGCGGGGAGCCGCGGGTTCCGATGCGCAGGGGCGAGGCGGGCGAGGGAAGATCGTGCGTCATGGCTTCTGCTTAGTCGCGGCCCGGCGGGGTGGCAACCGCGATTGCACGCGCCGCGGCTTGACTTTCCCGCCCGGCGCCGTGACCAAGGCGCGAAACGAGGGAGAGACGCCATGACCGCAACCGCCGCGCCCACCAAGACCATCCTGCGCGCGCTGGCGGGCGAGGTGCAGGCCGTCCCGCCGGTCTGGATGATGCGCCAGGCCGGGCGCTACCTGCCGGAATACCGCGCGACGCGGGCGCAGGCGGGCGATTTCCTGTCGCTGTGCTACAACCCGGAACTGGCCGCCGAGGTGACGCTGCAGCCGATCCGGCGCTACGGTTTTGATGCGTCGATCCTGTTTGCCGACATCCTGCTGCTGCCGCAGGCGCTGGGGGCGGATCTTTGGTTCGTCACCGGCGAGGGGCCGCGGCTGTCGACCCTTTCCGATGCAGAGGGCGTGGCGGCGCTGAAGCCGACCGAGGCGATCCACGAGACGCTGTCGCCGGTCTACGAGACGGTGAAGATTCTGGCGCGCGAACTGCCGCGCGAGGTCACGCTGATCGGCTTTGCCGGCGCGCCCTGGACGGTGGCGACCTACATGATCGCCGGCCGCGGCACGCCCGACCAGGGCCCGGCACACGCGATGAAGGCGGCCGAGCCCGAAGCGTTCGACGCGCTGATGGCGCGGCTGACGGAGGCGACGACCGAGTACCTCTCGGCGCAGGTGGAGGCCGGGGCAGAGGTGGTGAAGATCTTCGACAGCTGGGCAGGGTCGCTGAAAGGCGCGGATTTCACCCGCTACGCGCTGGAGCCCGCGCAGCAGATCATCGCGGCGCTGAAGGCGCGCCTCCCGGACCTGCCGATCATCGCCTTTCCGCGTCAGGCGGGCGATCAGTACATCGGGTTTGCGCGCGCGACCGGGGCCGATTGCGTGGCCATCGACAACTCGGTCGATGCTGACTGGGCGGCGAAGCACGTGCAGGTCGATGGCTGCGTGCAGGGAAACCTTGCACCGCATCACCTGGTCGAGGGCGGCCCGGCACTGGTTGCCGAGACGAAGCGGATCGTCAAGGCGTTCTCGAAGGGGCCGCATATCTTCAACCTGGGCCACGGAATCACCCCCGAAGCCGACCCCGAGAACGTTCACCGGATGCTGGAGGCGATCCGCGGCTGAGGCCCCGCATCGGACCCCAGGTGCCGGCTGCGCAAATTGCGCAGAGTGGTCAAGCTACTGAAATCATTATATACCCGAAAAAAAATTAACCGGATTGCAAGCATTGGATCCGGCCCCCTCCGTTGCGATGGCGTGCGACGCCGGGGGGTCCGGGGGGCAGCGCCCCCCGGCCCGGCCCAACGCGAGGAAGGTTCGTGCGCAGCACAACCTGACGAGGGGCGGGAGCGCGTGGAGTCCCGCGCTCCCGCCCCTCAGGGCCCGATCAGTCCAGCAGCCGTCGGGCGATGACCTGGGCCTGGATCTCTCCCGCGCCCTCGAAGATGTTGAGGATGCGCGCGTCGCAGAGGACGCGGCTGATCGGGTATTCCAGCGCGAACCCATTACCACCGTGGATCTGCAGGGCGTTGTCGGCGGCCGACCAGGCGACGCGGGCCGCCAGAAGCTTGGCCATGCCGGCCTCCAGGTCGCAGCGGCGGTCGTGGTCCTTCTGCCAGGCGGAGAAATAGGTGAGCTGGCGCGCGACCATGATCTCGACCGCCATCATAGCCAGCTTGTCGGCGACGCGCGGGAACTCGATCAGCGCCTTGCCGAACTGCTTGCGGTCCTCGGCGTAGTGCAGGCCCAGTTCCAGCGCGTTCTGGGCGACGCCGATGGCGCGGGCGGCGGTCTGGATCCGCGCGCTCTCGAAGGTCTGCATGAGCTGCTTGAAGCCCTGTCCCGGGGCGCCGCCGAGGAGGTTCTCGCCCTTCACCGGAAAGGC
This sequence comes from Pararhodobacter sp. SW119, assembly GCF_017811755.1. GTDB lineage: Bacteria > Pseudomonadota > Alphaproteobacteria > Rhodobacterales > Rhodobacteraceae > Pararhodobacter. The sequence goes on from NZ_JADDJF010000001.1 coordinate 32,602, forward strand.
GTCGAAGGCAAGCTCGTATTCCTTCATGCCGCGGTAGCCCAGCACCTCGATCTCGCCGCCGGTGATCCCGTCGTCGGGGAAGGGGGCGGCGTCGGTGCCGGGGGTCTTCTCGGCCAGGAACATCGACAGGCCCCGGTAGTCGGTGGTGTCAGGGTCGGTGCGCGCCAGAAGCGTCATCACATGCGTGCGCGCGGCGTGGGTGATCCAGGTCTTGTTGCCGGTGATGCGCCAGTCGTCGCCGTCACGGGTGGCGCGGGTGCGCAGGGCGCCGAGGTCCGAGCCGGTGTTGGGCTCGGTGAAGACGGCGGTGGGCAGGATCTCGCCCGAGGCGAGGCCAGGGAGCCAATGGGATTTCTGCGCGTCGGTGCCGCCGCAGAGGATCAGTTCGGCGGCGATCTCGGACCGGGTGCCGAGCGAGCCCACGCCGATGTAGCCGCGGCTGAGCTCTTCGGAGACGACGACCATCGAGGCTTTCGACAGGCCAAGGCCGCCAAATTCCTCGGGGATGGTCAGGCCGAAGACACCCATTTCGGCCAGCTGGGCGATGATCTCCATCGGGATCAGTTCATCCTTCAGGTGCCATCCGTGGGCGTGCGGCACCACCTTCTCGTCGGCGAAGCGGCGGAACTGCTCGCGGATCATCTCCAGCTCGTCATCGAGGCCGGTGGCGCCGAAGCTGGCGCGCCCGGCGTTCTGGCGCATGAGCGCAACGAGCGCGGCACGGGCCTGGGGCGTGTTGCCGGTCATCAGGCGGGTGACGGCGGGGGTGTGGAAAGCGGCGAGATCGTCGGGCGAGAGGTCGAGGTCCGACGGGCGGAGGATCTCGGTCTGGCTCATCGGCAGGCCGCCGGCGATCTGGGCGAGGTATTCGGCGAAACCGACCTGCAGGATCAGCGCCTCCATCTCGCCGAACTCACCGGCCTCGGTCAGGCGGGCGGACCAGGCCTGCATCTGGCGCAGGCTTTCGACATAGGTGGCCAGCCAGGCAAGGCCGTGCGCGGCGCGCTGGTGCGTCTCCAACGCCGCAGCGTTCACCCGTCCGCCGGAGATGACGCGGGCCTGCACCGCGGCGCGCGCGCGCTCTAGCAGCGCGTCGAGCGCGGGTTGCGCCTGGGCGGTGAGCGCGGACAGATCGTCGAGGACCGGCGGGCGGGCGGGAATGTCCTGGCCATCATGCGGCATCGGCGTCTCCTTGCATGGCTTGGCGCTGGCTATTTTGCAGCTGCAGCGCAACTTTAAGTCTTCGGCGCTTCACTTCAAGCAGGAAAATGTCGCATCCGTTTTGTCCGTGCAGCCGGCCCGCCCCCACGCTATCACGCAGGCGCAACGGAGGATACCGAATGGACATGATTTTCGGTGGCTTGCCGGCCTGGGCGTTCGGGCTGGCCTGCGTGGTGACGATCTTTGCCGGCTTCGTCAAGGGCGCGGTCGGCTTTGCCATGCCGCTGATCATGATCGCGGCGTTTTCAAGCTTCATGCCGCCCGACACCGCGCTGGCGGCGATGATCCTGTCCCTGCTGACGACCAACGTGCACCAGTCGCTGCGCTTTGGTCGGCGCGCGGCCTGGGAGTCGGCAGTGAAGTACCGGCGGATCATCGCCACGACCTGTGCGGGCATCGTCATCTCGGCGCCGTTTGTCGTCGTGCTGCCGCAGCAGCTTCTCTTCGCGTTGCTCGGCGTTCCGGTCATGGGGTTTGCGCTGATGCAGTTGCGCGGCTGGGCCCCGGTGATCCCGCTGCGCCACCGGGCGTCGGCCGAGTACGGGTTGGGTCTGCTGGGCGGGCTTTATGGTGGGATCTCCGGCATCTGGGGGCCGCCGGTGATCGTCTATCTGCTGGCGATCCGCGCCGAGAAGGCCGAGATGGTGCGGGTTCTGGGCGTGGTCTTCATGGTCGGGGCGGTGGTGCTGACCGCGGCGCATCTGGGATCGGGCGTGCTGGATGCGGTGACGCTGCCGTTGTCGGCGGCGCTGGTCGCGCCGGCGGCGCTGGGCATGTGGCTGGGCTTTCGCATGCAGGACCGGCTGGATCCCGTGCGCTTCCGGCGCTGGACGCTGCTCGTGCTGATCCTGGTCGCCCTGAACCTGCTGCGCCGGGCGATCACCGGCTGAGGGCAAGCAGGTCGCCGCCGCTGCAGAGCCCGGCAAGATGCGGCGCGGCGTCGGGCGGGACCACGTCGAATCCGGCGCGAAAGACCTCGGCCTCGCCGGCGAGCGCGATGAAGGTCCAGCGGCCCGGCAGCAGTTCTTCCTCGAGGTCGAACTGGAAGAAGATGATCTCGGGCACGCCGCCCAGGGCCCAGCTTTCCCAGCTTTGGCGTGTCCGCCCCGAGGCCGGCATGGGCGGATGCTCGACCACATGCCGGATCAGGATCGGCGCGTCGCCGGTCAGCGTGTATTCCAGGCCGAAGCCGATGCCCAGGACCGCTGGCGCCACGCTGCCGCGCTGGCGCATGGCGATCGGTTCCTCGGGGATGTGGATCCAGCCGAATTCGGTGTCCGGGGCCTCCATGCGCCCGGTTTCGGAGGTCGCGCAGAAAAGCCCCTGCGCCAGGGTTTCGACCAGATCCGAGCGCTGCAGGACCGGTTCGGCCCGGGCGGGCACGGCGGCCAGAAGCACCAGCGCGGCAAGGGCAGGGCCCGCTGCGCTGCGCGGCAAGGGGCGCTCAGCCGATCGCGGCGGCGCGGACATCGTCATCGATGTAGGGTGCGTATTTGTCGAAATTCTCGGCAAACATCGCGACCAGTTTGCGCGCCTGCGCGTCATAGGCGTCGGCGTCGGCCCAGGTACGGCGCGGGTCCAGCAACTCGGGCTCCACCCCGGCGACGGCGACCGGCACTTCGAAGCCGAAGTTCGGGTCCTTGCGGAACTCGGCGGCATTGAGCGAGCCGTTGAGCGCGGCGGTCAGAAGCGCGCGCGTGGCCTTGATCGGCATCCGGTTGCCGGTGCCGTAGGCGCCGCCGGTCCAGCCGGTGTTGACCAGCCAGCAGGTCGCGCCGTGCTGGTTGATCTTCTGCTGCAGCAGCTTGCCGTAAACCTCGGGGCGGCGGGGCATGAAGGGGGCGCCGAAACAGGTCGAGAAGGTCGGTTCGGGCTCGGTCACGCCGCGTTCGGTGCCGGCGACCTTGGAGGTGAAGCCGGACAGGAAGTGATACATCGCCTGCGCCGCGCTGAGCCGCGAGATCGGCGGCAACACGCCGAACGCGTCGCAGGTCAGCATGATCACGTTCTTTGGGTGGCCCCCCAACGACGAGGTCGAGGCGTTCGAAATTGCGTCCAACGGATAGGCGACGCGGGTGTTGGCGGTCAGGCTGTCATCGTCGAAATCGAGCACCAGGGTTTCGGGGTCAAAGACCATGTTCTCGACGACCGAGGCGAAACGCGCGGTGGTCGCGTAGATCTCGGGCTCGGCGCGCGGGTCGAGGTTGATGGTCTTGGCGTAGCAGCCGCCCTCGAAGTTGAAGATGCCGGTATCGGACCAGCCGTGTTCGTCATCCCCGATCAGCACGCGCGAGGGGTCCTGGCTGAGCGTCGTCTTGCCGGTTCCGGAAAGGCCGAAGAAGACCGCCGAATCGCTGGGATCGCCGATCGCGTGGTTGGCCGAGCAGTGCATCGGCATCACGCCCTTTTCCGGCAGCAGGTAGTTGAGCAGCGTGAACACGGATTTCTTGTTCTCGCCGGCATAGGCGGTGTTGGCGATCAGGATGAGCTTGGCATCGAAGTTGAGCACGATCGCGGTCTCGGAGCGGCAGCCGTGCCGGGCCGGATCGGCCTTGAACGACGGGCAGTTGATGATCGTCCATTCGGCCACGAAACTGTCCAGGTCGTCGCGCGCGGGGCGGCGCAACATGTGCCGGATGAAAAGGCCGTGCCAGGCAAGCTCGGTCACGACGCGGACGTTCAGGCGGTGTTCGGTGTCGGCGCCGGCGTGCAGGTCCTGCACGAAGACCTCGCGGCCCTTGAGGTGTTCCAGCATGTCGGCGTGCAGCCGCTTGAACGCATCGGGGGCCATCGGCTTGTTGTTGTTCCACCAGATCGTGTCTTCGACCGAGGGCGTGCGGACCACGAACTTGTCCTTGGGCGAGCGTCCGGTGAACTGTCCGGTGGTGACCAGAAACGCCCCGCCATGACCCAGCTTGCCTTCGCCGCGCGAGAGCGCCGCCTGGATCAGCGCCGGTTCGATCAGGTTGTAGGAAGCCGAGCCGAGCCCGGTGATCCCCTGATCCTCGAGCCTGAAACTGGGGTTCACGCGTCCTGCTGTCATGCACTCGCTCCTGATGCCCGGCCTTGGGTGGCCTGCGAAATCCCGCCGACGCCCAGAAAGAGGCCTCGCCAGCCACGTCCATCCCTGTCCGCTTGAGTGGGCTATATCATGGCATTTCCATGATGGAACAGGCACGAGGCCCTGAGTTAGCGCAACCAGCCCCCTGTTATCGCAAACTCGGCCGGAAGACGCGCAAGATGGCGAAAATAAGGAATTAGTGACAGAATCGCGGCATGCTGCGCTGATGGACCAGTATTCGGTTGATTGACGGAAATAAAATCGGCCAAAACGGCAGATAATCAACCTGAGCGAAACAAGGACGAACCGATGTCGCGCATAGCACTCGTCGACGACGACCGGAACATCCTCACCTCGGTGTCGATCTCGCTCGAGGCGGAGGGGTTTGAGGTGGATACCTACAACGACGGCCAGTCGGCCCTCGATGCCTTCAACCGCCGGCTTCCGGACATGGCGGTCCTGGATATCAAGATGCCCCGCATGGACGGGATGGAGCTGCTACAGCGGCTGCGCATGAAGACGCACATGCCAGTGATCTTTCTGACCTCGAAGGATGACGAGATCGACGAGGTGCTGGGCCTCAGGATGGGGGCGGACGACTACGTCAAGAAGCCCTTTTCGCAGCGGCTGCTGCTGGAACGCATCCGCACCATCCTGCGTCGGCAGCAGGCGGTGGAAACCGGCGAGGTGGGCACGACCGAGGAAACACGGATCATGGTGCGTGGCAGCCTGACGATGGACCCGCTGCGCCATGCCGTCGCCTGGAAGGGCGAGGACGTGACGCTGACGGTGACGGAGTTCCTGCTTCTGCAGGCGCTTGCCGTTCGTCCCGGCTTCGTGAAAAGCCGCGACCAGCTGATGGACGTGGCCTATGATGATCAGGTCTATGTCGACGACCGCACCATCGATAGCCACGTCAAGCGACTGCGCAAGAAACTGCGCGCGGTCGATCCCGATTTCGCCTCGATCGAGACGCTATACGGCATCGGCTACCGCTACAACGAGGCCTGACGGCCGCGCGCGGCAAGCGCGCTCCCACGACGGATGGCCCACGACAGAAGGTCGGCGAGGCGAAGGTGAGCAGAAAGACGGCGACGCCGGAAACCGAGATCGTCCTGAGCGACGACTGGATGCGCCCGCCAGGCAACCTGGAGGCGGAGCTGCGCAACCGGGGGGCCCGGCGCGGGGTGCTGACGCTCCTGCGCTCGCCGCTGGCGCGGCGGATCATCCTGTTCAACATGCTGGCGCTGGTGCTGCTGGCCGCGGGGGTGCTGTTCACCAACCCCTTCCGCGATACCCTGCTGCGCCAGCACGAAACGGCGCTGCGCGCGCAGGCCGAGGCGCTGTCGGATATCCTGGCGGCCTCCGACGGCCCGGCGCGGGTGCGCGCGCTTGCGGCGCTGCGCCTGCCCATGGAAACCGAGGTGATGCTGATCGACCCGGCCGGCGAGGTGGTCTTTCGCCATGCCGGGGGTGACCAGGTCAGCAGGGCCGACCCGCCGCGCCGGACGGTGATCAGCGACGCGCTTGAGGCGCTCTGGTCGGGGTTCGCGGCGATTGCACCCCCGCCCAGCCCGCCGCCCGAGGATGCCACGGTGATCGCCGATCTGTTGCCCGCCGCGCGCGGTGGCGCCACCGCCAGCCGCGTTGTCCAGCAGGGCGCGCAGTTACGGATGCTGGTTGCCGTCCCGATCGGCGCCGGCGGCGAGGCGACCTCGGTGTTGGTCCTGCGGCAGGTTCCGCGCGCGCTGTCGCTGACCCTGCGCGCCGAGCGCGAGCAGGTCCTGCAGATGTTCGTCGTCGCCTTTCTGGTCTCCGTCGGTCTGAGCCTGGTGCTGGCCTCCACCATCGCGAATCCGCTGTCGGATCTGGCCACCGCCGCCGAACTGGGGCGCGATCGGCAGGTGCGCCGGATCAGCCCCGAGCGCGTGCGCATTCCCGACCTGGCCGGCCGCCCCGACGAGATCGGGCGGCTTTCGGTCGCCATGCGCGGCATGGTTTCGGCGCTCTACGACCGAATCGACGCGAACGAGCAATTCGCGGCCGACGTCGCGCACGAGATCAAGAACCCCCTCGCAAGCCTGCGCTCGGCCGTCGGCGCGCTGCGGATGACCAAGCGCGAGGACCAGATCGTGCGCCTGCTGGACGTGATCGAGCATGACGTGCGCCGCATCGACCGGCTGATCTCGGATACGTCGAACGCGTCGCGCCTCGACAGCGAACTGGTCAAGGAGACCGAGGAAACCTTCGATCTGTGCGGGACGCTGGAGGCGCTGAGCCGCCACCTGGCCCAAGAAGCCGAGGCGCAGGGCATCGAGTTTGTCATCGAGATGCCCGCGGAGCCGGTGATGATCCAGGGCCTGGAGGCGCGTCTGGCGCAGGTCTTCGTCAACCTGATCTCGAACGCGATCTCGTTCAGCCAGTCGGGGGACGTGGTGCGCGTCTGGGCGCGCAAGCGGGCGAACCGCGCGCTGGTGGTGGTCGAGGATACCGGTCCGGGCATCCCCGAAGCCGCGCTCGACAAGATCTTCAAGCGCTTCTATTCGGAACGCCCCGAAAGCCAGTTCGGCAACCACTCGGGGCTGGGTCTGGCGATTTCCAAGCAGATCGTCGAGGCCCATGGCGGCGTCATCTGGGCCGAGAACATCCGCGCCGCCGACGCCGCGGCGGACTCGCCGCCGCTGGGCGCGCGCTTCGTCGTCGGACTGCCGCTATGAGGGGGCCGCGCGCATGAGACCGCGATGACGATCCTGCATGCTTCTGCCGTGGCCTTCGGGCGGGGGGGCGGCATCCTGATCCTAGGGTCGTCGGGCACGGGGAAATCGACGCTGGCGCTGCGGCTGATCGCGACCGGCGCGCAGCTTGTCGCCGATGACCGGACCATCGTGATCGCGCGGGGCGGGCAGCTCTTTGCGCGCGCACCGCGCCCCATCGCCGGGCTGATTGAGGCGCGCGGCACGGGCCTCGTGCGGCTTCTGCCGTTGCGGCTGGCCCGGCTGCGGCTGATCGTTGATCTGAACGCCCCGCCCGCCCGTATGCCTGAGGGAGCGACGCGCGATCTCGAAGGTGTGACACTTCCGCTACTGCCCGCGGGGGCTGGGGATGCTTTCCCTGCTGCGTTGCGGCATTATGTTGTGGAACTGAGTCGCAGGGCGTGAACGGAGGCGCCTTTACATGTCCCAGATTGCCGAACGCGCCGCCGGCGTGGTGCTGGTCACCGGACCTTCCGGCGCCGGGCGGTCTTCGGCGATCAACGTGCTGGAGGATCTGGGCTTCGAGGCGATCGACAACCTGCCGCTGTCGCTGATCCCGCGCCTTCTGGATGGCCCGCCGCTGCCGCGCCCACTGGCGCTGGGGGTCGATGTGCGCAACCGGGACTTCTCGTCCAGCGCGATGATCGAGCTTGTGGACCGGCTCCACCGCGCGGAAACCGTCGGCTGCGAGCTTCTCTATCTCGACTGCGACATCGACACGCTCTTGCGCCGTTTCTCGGAAACCCGAAGGCGGCATCCGCTAAGCCCCGACGACGCGCCGATTGTCGGGCTGCGGCGCGAGATGGAGTTTCTGGCCCCGGTCCGCGAACGCGCCGATGTGCTGATCGACACCTCGGCGCTGACGCCGCATCAGTTGCGGGCCGAACTGGCGCGCTGGTTCTCGCCGCCCTCAGGTCAGCCGATGGCGCTGCAGGTGCAGTCGTTTTCCTACAAGCGCGGGTTGCCGCGCGGTGTCGACATGGTCTTCGATTGCCGCTTCCTGGCCAATCCGCACTGGCAGCCTGCCCTGCGCGCGCGCGACGGCCGCGACGCCGAGGTCGTTGCCCATATCGAGGCCGACCCGCGTTTTTCGCCGTTTTTCGACCGTGTGCACGAACTGTTGGCATCTTTGCTCGATGCTTTCGTGGAAGAGGGCAAGACGAGTCTGACGGTCGCTTTCGGCTGTACCGGGGGAAAGCACAGATCCGTGGCAATGGCTGAAAAGATGGCGCAGACGCTTGCCGAGCAGGGCTGGCGGGTGTCAAAGAGGCACAGGGAACTGGAGCGGCAGTCGCTTGCCTCTCCGGTCGCGAAAACGGGATCAGGGACGTGATCGGCATTGTCATTGTCGCGCATGGCGGACTGGCGCGCGAGTATCTCGCCGCGGTCGAGCATGTCGTCGGCAAGCAGGAAGGTATCCGGGCCATCGCGATCGAGTACGATCACGACCGCGGCGAGAAGCAGGACGAGATCTGCCGCGCCGCCGACGAGGTCGACACGGGGCAGGGCGTGCTGGTGGTCACCGACATGTTCGGGGGATCGCCGTCGAACCTGTCGCTACCGGCCTGCATGCCGCCCAATCGCCGCATCCTTTATGGCGCCAACCTGCCGATGCTGATCAAGCTTGCCAAGTCGCGCAATTTCACGGTAGCCGAGGCCACCGCGCTGGCGCTGGAGGCTGGGCGCAAGTACATCAACTGCATCGAGGTGTCGGGCGGGCGCGGCGTCTGAGGCGGCGCCGGTGGGGGAAGTCGATTGAGCGCCGAACGCATCCTGAAGATCGTCAACGAGAAGGGGCTGCATGCCCGGGCCTCGGCCAGGTTCGTCGAGGTGGTCGAGAAGTTCGACGCCGAGGCCGAGGTCGAGAAGGACGGGATGAGCGTTTCGGGCGATTCGATCATGGGTCTTCTGATGCTCGCCGCCTCGCGCGGGACCGAGATCGTGGTGCGCACCGAAGGCGCGCAGGCCGAGGCGCTGATGGACGCGCTGGCCGCGCTGGTCGAGGACCGCTTCGGCGAGGGGTTCTGAGAGCGCCATGGGCCCTTTCGGACGACCTTCGGGCCGGTCGCGGCCCGTGCAGGCGTCCGCATGCGGACGCTTTGGCAAGGCCATGATTTCATTGGCGTAATCGACGCCGTTAACCGCAATGAAATGTTTGGCATGGCTCCACGGTCGAGGTCCGCGCGAACCTTTCATTGCGGTTAACGGCCCGAAATTTCAGTACATAATCAATGCCTTGCCGGTCTGCTCACGCGTGAGCACCCCTCGCGCGTCCGGCGTCCGATCCGGGCGGGGATCGCCCCCCGGGCCGGCCTTTCAGCGCGTCGGCACCGGGGTCTCGCCGCGGTAGTCGTAGAAGCCGCGCTTGGTCTTGCGGCCCAGCCAGCCGGCCTCGACATACTTGGTCAGCAGCGGGCAGGGGCGGTATTTCGTGTCCGCCAGACCGTCGTGCAGGACGTTCATGATCGCAAGGCAGGTGTCGAGCCCGATGAAATCGGCCAGCTCCAGCGGCCCCATCGGATGGTTCGCACCCAGCTTCAGCGACTCGTCGATGGACCGGACATTCCCGACGCCTTCGTAAAGCGTATAGACCGCCTCGTTGATCATCGGCATCAGGATGCGGTTGACGATGAAGGCGGGGAAATCCTCGGCGCTGGCCGCGGTCTTTTCCAGCTTCTCGACCACCTTGATCATGGTCTGATAGGTGGCGTCGTCGGTGGCGATGCCGCGGATCAGTTCCACCAGCTGCATCACCGGCACCGGGTTCATGAAGTGGAACCCCATGAACTTTTCCGGCCGGTCGGTCCGGCTGGCCAGCCGCGTGATCGAGATCGACGAGGTGTTCGAGGTCAGGATCGTGGTCGGCTTCAGATGCGGCAGCAGATCCTCGAAGATCGCCTGCTTGACCGTCTCGCGCTCGGTCGCGGCCTCGATGATCAGGTCGGACGGGCCGAGGTCGGTCAGCGTGGTCGTGGTCTTGATGCGGGCCAACGCGGCGTCGCGGTCCTTGGCGCTGAGCTTCTCGCGGCTGACCTGCCGATCGAGGTTTCGCTCGATCAACGCCATCGCCTTTTCCAGTGCCTCCTGGCTGATATCGGTCATCAGCACGTCGAACCCGGCCACTGCGAAGACATGCGCGATGCCGTTGCCCATCTGGCCCGCGCCCACGACGCCCACGGTCTTGATGTCCATTACTGTCCCCATCTTCAACTGCGCCAGACCTTATGCGCCCACGCGCGGCAGGCGCAAGCCCAAGCGGGCCGTCGTTCCGCGGTTCCGCTTTGTCGGCGCGGGAAGTTGCGGTAGACTGTTGGGGATCAACCGAAAGGCGGCGCCATGCAGATCGTCGCGCTCGACGGGGCGAAACTTCTCGCGCTCATGCTCGCCGGCGGCATCTTCGCGCTGGCGGGCCTGTGGCTCATGTTCCGCCCACAGCCGGCCGGGGAAGCGGCGCGGATCGAGCTTTTCGGCTTGAAGTTTCAGGCGAGTTCGGCAGGCCTGTTAGTCTTCCTGATTGGCGCGTTATTCTTGGCGGTGCCAATCTTTGTGCCCGAGAAGCCGGCGTCGACGGGTGCCCAGGCGCGCGCCGGGGTGGGGGGCACCGGCTTACAGACGGACGAGTCGGGGACTGGCGAAGGCCAGAGGGCGATCATCCTGCCCGGCGGCGCCGAGGCCGCTGAGAGCGAGCCGAACGACACGATCCATGAAGCAAATCAGATCATGCTAGGCGTGTATTATTCCGGCAATCTCACACCTTCTCGAAACGATAGCCGCGATTGGTTCGTATTCGACACCGCCGAACTTCACGGTCAGGAAGTGGATATAAAGATAAGGAGCCTCGCGCAGAACAACATATGCAAAGCTTCCGCCCATGATGATCGCGAGCAGCTCATTGCGACCTGGGATTTTCCAAGGGAAGGAAGTTCGAACTACCGACGAGTCTTTGTTGGCAACGCCGCACACATGTTTGTCCGGATCTTCAACGACTACAACTATTCCTGCCGCTACGAACTTCGAATTGATCGGACCCCCGAGTAAACCGGGGGTCCGATGGAGCGTGGTTCAGCCGAGCTTTTCCGTCAGTTCCGGCACGATCTGGAACAGGTCGCCCACCAGGCCGTAGTCGGCGACCTGGAAGATCGGGGCTTCCTCGTCCTTGTTGATCGCGACGATGACCTTGCTGTCCTTCATCCCCGCCAGGTGCTGGATCGCGCCCGAGATGCCGACGGCGATGTAGAGGCTCGGCGCCACGACCTTGCCGGTCTGGCCGACCTGCCAGTCGTTCGGCGCGTAGCCCGAATCGACCGCCGCGCGAGAGGCGCCGACGGCGGCGCCCAGCTTGTCGGCCAGCTTCTCGATCATCTCGAAATTCTCTTCCGAGCCGACGCCGCGGCCGCCCGAGACGACGATGCCCGCGGAGGTGAGTTCCGGCCGGTCCGAGGCCGCGACCTTGTCCTCGACCCATTCGGTAAGGCCGGGATTGTCGGCGGCGCCGATCTCCTCGACCTCGGCCGAGCCGCCGTCGCCGGCGGCGTCGAAGGTCGAGGTGCGGATGGTCACGACCTTGACCTTGTCGGACGTCTTCACCGTCTGGAGCGCGTTGCCGGCGTAGATCGGGCGCTCGAACGTGTCGGCGTCGACGATGCCCGAGACATCCGAGATCACCATGACGTCGAGAAGGGCCGCGACGCGGGGCATGACGTTCTTGGCGTCCGTCGTCGCCGGGGCCATGATGTGGCTGTAGTCGCCGGCGAGGCTGACGATCAGCGCCGCGGTCGGTTCGGCGAGGCGGTGGCCGAGGCTCGCATCCTCGGCGCAGAGCACCTTGGCGACGCCCTCGATCTTCGCCGCCTCGGCCGCCGCCTCCTTGGCGCGCGCGCCGGCGCAGAGGACGGTGACATCGCCGAGTTGTTTCGCGGCGGTGACCGACTTGGCGGTGGCGTCGCGGTTCAGATGCCCGTCGGTGACTTCGCCCAGAAGAAGAACAGCCATCAGATCACCCCCGCTTCGTCTTTCAGTTTCGCGATCAGTTCGTCGACCGAGCCTACCTTGACCCCGGCCTTGCGCGTCGGCGGCTCGGCGGTCTTGACGATGCTCAGGCGCGGCGCGACGTCGACGCCGTAGTCATCGGGCGTCTTTTCGTCGAGCGGCTTCTTCTTGGCCTTCATGATGTTGGGAAGGCTTGCGTAGCGCGGCTCGTTCAGGCGCAGGTCGACGCTGACGATGCAGGGCATCTTGGCCTTGATGGTCTGCAGACCGCCATCGACCTCGCGCGTGACCAGGGCGTGGTCGCCCTCAATCGTCACTTCGGAGGCGAAGGTGGCCTGGCTCCAGCCCAGAAGGGCGGAGAGCATCTGGCCGGTGGCGTTCATGTCGTTATCGATCGCCTGCTTGCCGCAGATGACGAGGCCGGGCTCCTCCTCCTTCACCACCGCGGCGAGGAGCTTGGCGACGGCCAGGGGTTCGATGTCGGTGTGCACATCATCGGCGGCGACGATCAGGATGGCGCGGTCGGCGCCCATGGCGAGCGCGGTGCGCAGGGTTTCCTGCGCCTGCTTGACGCCGATGGAAACCGCGACGACCTCGGTGACCACGCCCTTTTCCTTCAGCCGGATCGCCTCTTCGACGGCGATCTCGTCAAAGGGGTTCATCGACATCTTGACGTTCGCCAGATCGACACCGCTGCCATCGCCCTTCACCCGGACCTTGACGTTGTAGTCGATCACCCGCTTCACAGGTACGAGTACCTTCATGGATGTCCTTCTCCTCTCTTCAGCCCCGCCGCCGACGGAAGGGCGCAAAAAATTCGCCCCCGCTTCCTAGCGCCTTCGGTGACTGGAAAACAGAGGGAATGCGACCGATTTCCGCGTCTCGACGCCGCGTTGGCGGGCAAGCGCGCTCATCGGTTCGCGCCGGGAACCCAGAGAATGTCTTCGGCGCCGTTGTCGTTGGCGACGCGACCGGCGACGAAGAGCCAGTCGGAAAGCCGGTTCAGATAGCGCAGCGCGGGCGGATTGACGTCCTCGGCGCGCGACAACTCCACCGTGAGGCGTTCGGCCCGGCGGCATATGGTGCGCGCAAGGTGCAGGTGCGCCGCCAGCGCCGATCCGCCCGGAAGGATGAAGCTGCGCAGCGGTTGCAGGTTCGCGTTCATCGCGTCGATTTCGGCCTCCAGCCGGTCGACCTGCGCGTCGATCATGCGCAGGGGGGTGTAGCCGGCCTCGGAATCCTTGGCGATGTCGGGGCGGCAGAGGTCGGCGCCCAGATCGAAGAGGTCGTTCTGGATACGGGCGATCATCCCGGACAAGTCGCCCTCGGCGTGGAGCCGCGCGAGGCCGAGGGTCGAATTCAGCTCGTCCACGGTGCCGTAGGCGTCGACCCGCGGCGCGAATTTCGGTACCCGCGCGCCGTTTCCGAGCGCCGTCTCGCCCTTGTCGCCGGTGCGGGTGTAGATGCGATTGAGTACGACCATGTGTTCAGCCCCTTGTCTTGAACCAGGCGAAAGCCACGATCAGGATCACCGCCACGAACTGCGCGCCCAGCCGCCAGCGCATCAGCCGGTTGGCGTTGCGCCGGTTGAACTCGCCGCCCCGGGCAAAGCTGCCGATGCCGAAGACGAGGATCCCCAGCACCGCGATCGAGGCGATCTCGGCGACGATGAACAGTGGGTCTGACAGAAGCATGCGCCCCCCTTTCCGTGGCGTCGATATAGCCGGCGCCGCGGTCATTGCCAGCCCCGCCTAGACCCGGGCGAGCAGCCTGTCCAGTACCGACAGGGGAAGTAGCCGCATTAGCGCGGCCATCGCCCAGGTCGGTACGGTGACGAAATAGCGCCGGCGCGGGCGCGGACTTTCCAGCGCATGGATCAGCTTGCGCGTGACCGCGGCCGGCGGCAGTTCGAACCGGTCCGGGCCGGTGTCCGCATAGAGCCGCTGGAGCAGCCTGTCGCGGTATTGCCCGGCGCGGGGACTGGCCTGCCAGTCGATCCAGCGTTCGAACTGCGCACGGGCGTTGATACGGAAGCGGGTGCTGATCGGACCGGGTTCGATCAGGATGATCTTCAGCGGTGTGTCGCGCATCTCCATCCGCAGGACATGCGTCAGCCCCTCGAGCGCGAATTTTGTCGCGACGTAGGCGCCGCGCCAGGGCATCGGCGTGAAGCCCAGAACAGAGGAGCAATGAACGATCCGGCCTTGCCCCTGCGCCCGCATCACCGGGATCACGCGGCGGGTGAGGTCGTGCCAACCGAAAAGATTGGCCTCGAATATCGCGCGGAGCGCGTCGGTGGGCAGATCCTCGACCGCGCCGGGTGTGGCGAAAGCCCCGTTGTTGAAGAGCGCATCGAGACGCCCGCCGGTCGCCGCCAGCACTTCGGCGAGGCCGGTGTCGATGCTTTCGGGGTCGGCATGGTCGATGCGCGGGCTTTCCAGCCCTTCGGCGCGCAGGCGGTCGCAATCCTCGGCCTTGCGGCAGGCGGCGAAGACACGCCAGCCGCGCGCGGCCATCGTCCGTGCGGCATCGAGCCCGATGCCCGAGGAACAGCCGGTGATCAGCAGGACGCGTGCGCCCGGCCGCTCAGCCGGCATTCCGCTTTGCCCAGGTCTCGAGCTTGCGGTAGATCGTCGAGGCCGCGACATCGAGTTCGCGCGCGGCCTTCGGCACCGAGCCGTCGTGGCGTTGAAGCGTATCCTCGATCACCATCCGCTCGATCTCGGCCAGCGTGCGGCCGGCGAAGGGGCTCTGGCCCGGGCGCGCGGCCGATGCCGGGTCGGTTTCGGTGCCGGGGGGCGCCTCCCGGCGATCCTCGGCCAGAAGCTCGGGTGGCAGCATGTCCACGGTGACGACCGGACCGTCGTTGAGCACGACGACATTGCGCAGCACGTTGATCAACTGGCGCACGTTTCCGGGCCAGGGCAGCCGACGGAAAAGCGACTTCACCTCGTTGTCGAGGCCGGTGAAGGCGTGCCCCTCTTCCTGTCCCATGTCGGCGAGCAGGCGTTCGGCGATCTCGTTCACGTCCTCGCCACGGGCGCGCAACGGGGGCATGTGGATCGGCACGACATGCAGGCGGTAGTAGAGATCCTCGCGGAAGTTGCCGGCGCGCACCTCGTCCAGGGGATGGCGGTTCGTGGCGCAGACGATGCGCACGTCGATCTTGCGCGGTTTCGTGGCACCCACCGGCGTGATCGTCGAGGTCTGCAGGAAGCGCAGCAGCTTCGTCTGCAGGTTGAGGTCCATCTCGCAGATCTCGTCCAGAAAGAGCGTGCCGCCGTCCGCGGCCGCCGCCGCGCCGATCTTGTCCGAGATCGCGCCGGTGAACGAGCCGCGCAGATGGCCGAAAACCTCGGATTCCAGCAGATCCACGGGGATCGCGCCGCAATTGAGCGCGATGAAGGGGCCATGACCGCGCGCCGAGAGACGGTGCACGGCATCGGCGGCCAGCTCCTTGCCGGTGCCGCTTTCGCCGGTGATGAAGACCGTGGCCATCGACCGCGCGACCGAGCGGATCTTGTCATAGATCGCCTTCATGGAGGTCGACCGGCCGATGAAGGGGTCCAGCGCGGTGGCGTCGGCCGCGGGTGTCCGGGCCTGCGGCGCATGGCTCAGCGAGCGGCGCGCATTCTCGATCGCCGCCAGAAGGCGCTGGTCGTCGAAGGGTTTGACAAGAAACTCGTGCGCGCCGGCGCGCATCATCTCGACCGCCTTGTTGATCGAGCCATGGGCCGTGATCACGATGACGCAGGTCTGCGGGGCCTTGCCCAGCATGTAGCGCATCACGTCAAGGCCGGTCCCGTCGGGCAGCATCAGGTCGAGCAGAACGACCGAGGGACGCAGCCGGTCGAAGGCATCGCGGCCCTCCGCGGCGGTGCCGCAGACCTCGGCCTTGAAGCCGGCGCGGTCAAGCGCCGCGGCATAGATCATCTGCAGCGACGGGGTATCCTCGACCAGCAGGATCGTGTCGGAGTGATCAGGTGCGTCGCTCATGGATTTCCGGGTCAGGAGCGGGCTCCGTCGGCAAAACTCGCCAGGCTGTTCAGCACGACGCGGATCTCGCCCCGCACAGGTGCGCTGAAATCACCGAGTTCCGCCGAGACCACCGTATCGGCGGCGACGTTGAGGCGCAGCGCAAGGTTTGCCAGCCGGTGGGCGCCGATTGTCGCCGCAAGCCCCTTCAGTTCATGCGCCGCAGCGCCCACGCCGCGGGTGCTTTCCCCGTCCAGCGCGTCCGAGATGCGGCGAAAGTCATCCAGCAGTTGCGACAGGAGCGCCTGCTTGAGCGTCGCATCGCCGATGTCCAGGATCTGGTTCAGAACGGCCGGATCGATGGCGGTTCCAGACGTCCGGTCAGCGTGGGTCATGGCAAGAAGATCATCCATCATGAAACCGGAACAGGCTTGGGGTCTGGAACAAAGACAGCTTGAGCGGAATCCGCAGCACAATCAAGGGATGAATCGCACAACCTACGGAAATGTTCCGACCTGTGTTGGGAGTGGCTCCTCATGCGGGTGTTCGGGCATAGCCGATCGTCGCCAGGGCGGCGGCGATCTCGTCCAGGATCGCCGGATCGTCGATGGTGGCGGGAACCTTGGGGTCCTTGCCGTCGGCGACCTGGGCCATGGTTGCCCGGAGGATCTTGCCGGATCGGGTCTTTGGCAGGCGGTCGACCACGACGGCCAGCTTGAACGCCGCCACCGGGCCGATCCGGTCGCGGACGAGGGCCACGCAGTCCTTCACCACGGCCGCGGGATCCTTGGTCGCGCCCTTGTTGAGGCAGAGAAACCCGAGCGGCAACTGCCCCTTGAGATCATCCGCGACCCCGATCACGGCGCATTCGCCGACATCCGGGTGACTGGCCAGCACCTCTTCGATGGCGCCGGTCGAGAGACGGTGGCCCGCGACGTTGATGACATCGTCGGTGCGCGCCATGATGTAGAGGTAGCCGTCCTCATCGATATGGCCGGCGTCGCCGGTCTCGTAATATCCGGGGAAGGTCGCGAGGTAGGATTTCACGAAGCGCGCCTCGGCCTGCCAGAGGTTCGGAAGCGTACCCGGTGGCAAGGGCAGCTTGATCGCGATCGCCCCCAGTTCGTTGGGTTTCACCGGGTTGCCGGCCTCGTTCAGCACCTGAACGTCGTAGCCGGGCATCGGGACCGACGGCGAGCCCACCTTGATCGGCAACGGCTCGAACCCCTGTGGGTTGCCGCAGATCGGCCAGCCTGTCTCGGTCTGCCACCAGTGATCGACGACCGGAACCTGCAGCTTTTCCTGCGCCCAGTGAACGGTATCGGGGTCGGCGCGCTCGCCCGCAAGGTAGAGCGAGCGGAGGCACGACAGGTCGTAGTCCTTGACCAGCGCGCCTGCGGGATCCTCGCGCTTGATGGCGCGGAAGGCGGTGGGTGCGGTGAAGAAGCTGACAACGCCGTATTCCTCGATGATCCGCCAGAAGGTCCCGGCGTCGGGCGTGCCGACAGGCTTGCCCTCGAACACGATGGTGGTGGCGCCGTGGAGCAGTGGGGCGTAGACGATATAGCTGTGGCCGACGACCCAGCCCACGTCCGAGGCGGTCCAGAACACCTCGCCTGGATTGACGTTGTAGTGGTTCTTCATCGTCCAGGCGAGCGCGACGAGGTAGCCGGCGGTGGCCCGGATCACGCCCTTCGGTTGTCCGGTCGTGCCCGAGGTATAGAGGATATAGAGCGGGTGATCGCCCTCGACCGGGACGCAGTCGGCCGGTTCCACGCCGTGTTGGCAGGCGTGCCAGTCAAGATCGCGGCCCTCGGTCAGTTGCGCCACTTCCTGCTCGCGCTGGTAGATCACGCAGAAATCGGGCTTGTGCGCGGCCATGTCGATCGCGCCGTCCAGAAGCGGCTTGTAGTGCACCACGCGGCCGGGCTCGATCCCGCAGGAGGCGGCGATGATCGCGCGGGGCTTCGCGTCGTCGATCCGGGTGGCGAGTTCGCGCGCGGCAAATCCTCCGAAAACCACCGAATGGATCGCGCCAAGCCGCGCGCAGGCGAGCATCGCCTCAAGCGCCTGCGGGATCATCGGCATGTAGATGACCACGCGGTCGCCCTTGGTGACGCCGCGCGCCTTCAAGGCCCCGGCGAGCGACGCGACACGGTCGCGGAGTTCGCGATAGGTGTAGGTCTGCTTGGTGTGCGTCACCGGGCTGTCGTAGATCAGCGCCGTCTGTTCGGCTCGCCCGCCTTCGACGTGGCGATCAAGCGCGTTCCAGCAAGCGTTCAGCTTTGAGTTCTTGAACCACTCGTAGATTGGCGCACGATTTGTGAAGAGCGCCTGTTTCGGCGCTTCGATCCAGTCGATGGCGCGCGCCTGTTCCAGCCAGAAACCCTCGGGGTCCTCGATCGAACGGCGGTGCAGATCGGCATAGCGCATGGGCGTCCCTCCTCCTCGGCGTCGCCATCGTGTTACGCTACGTCGCGGTCATCCTGCAACGCTGTTACCGGATGACAGTCGCGCCGCACCTGCAAAAGAGTTGCAGAATCTTCGGTACGGAGGCGCATATTCTGCAAAGCCGCCGCCGTGCAAAGGTCCTGCGCCGCGACGGCGCGCAGTTTGCAAATCAAGCTTGCGGCGAGAGGCGTCAGCCGTAGTGTGCGACCGGCGTGCCGGCTATCGCGGCCATGTTCAGAAGCCCGCGCGCAGTGATCGACGGCGTCACGACATGCGCACGGTTGCCCATCCCCATCAGGATCGGCCCGACCTCCAGCCCGCCTGCGCGCATCTTGAGCGTGTTGCGCACCGCCGAGGCGGCATCGGTCGAGGCGAAGATGAGCACATTCGCCGGGTCGGTGAAGCGGGCATTGGGAAACATGCGCGCGCGCAGTTCGGGGTCGAGAGCGGCATCGACCGTCATCTCCCCCTCGTAGGCGAAATCGGGGGCGTTGGCGTCGAGGATTTCGAGCGCGCGACGCATCCGACGACCGGACGAGGTGTCGAGATTGCCGAATTGCGAATTCGAGCAGAGCGCGATGTTCGGCTCGATCCCGAAGCGCCGCACATGCCGCGCCGCGCCGACGACCGCTTCGGCGATCTCCTCCGGCGTCGGTTCGGGGTGCACCTGCGTGTCCGCGATGAAAAGGTTGCCCTCCGGCTGCAGCATCAGGCTCAGCGCGCCGACCGGGTGCATCCCGTCGCGTCCAAGGATCTGGGTCACGTAGTTCAGATGCCACAGGAACTGACCGAAGGTGCCGCAGACCAGGCTGTCGGCTTCACCGCGATGAACCATGACGGCACCGATGGCGGTGGTGTTGGTGCGCATCACCGCGCGGGCGATGTCGGGGGTGACGCCGCGCCGTTCCATGAGGGCGTGATAGGTTTCCCAGTATTCGCGGTAGCGCGGATCGTTTTCAGGGTTCACGATGTCGAAATCGACCCCCGGGCGGATACTCAGTCCAGCGCGTTCGCAGCGCTGTGCGACGACTTCGGGGCGGCCGATCAGGATTGGCACTTCGGTCGTCTCCTCGAGGATCGCATGCGCGGCGCGTAGCACACGCTCTTCCTCGCCCTCAGCGAAGACGATGCGGCGAGATGCCTGGCGCGCGGCCTCGAAGACGGGGCGCATGATCATGGCCGAACGGAAGACCGATGCGTCAAGCGACTGCTTGTAGGCCTCCAGATCGGGCAGGGGACGCGCTGCGACCCCGGATTCCATTGCGGCGGAGGCGACCGCGCTGGCGACCACGCCCATAAGCCGCGGATCGAACGGCTTGGGGATCAGGTAGTCGGCGCCGAAGCTGAGTTGTTCGCCCTTGTAGGCCGCGGCGGCCTCGGCCGAGGTGGTGGCTCTGGCGAGTGCGGCAATCCCCTCGATACAGGCGATCTGCATGTCGTCGTTGATTTCGGTCGCGCCGACGTCAAGCGCGCCGCGGAAGATGAACGGAAAGCAAAGGACGTTGTTCACCTGGTTCGGGAAATCCGACCGACCGGTGGCGATGATCGCATCCGGCACGGCCGCGCGGGCGGCATCGGGCATGATCTCGGGCGTCGGGTTTGCCAGCGCGAACACGATGGGCCGGGAGGCCATGCGCTTGACGAGTTCGACCGACAGCACACCGGGCCCTGAAAGCCCGAGGAAGAGGTCGGCACCGTCGATCACATCCTCAAGGTTTCGCTTGTCCGTGGGTTGTGCAAAGGCCGCCTTCTGCGGGTTCATGTCGATCTCGCGGCCCTCATAGACCAGGCCATGCAGATCGCAGAGCCAGACATTCTCGCGTTTGACACCGAGCTTGAGCAGCATGTTCAGGCAGGCGATGCCGGCGGCGCCGCCGCCGGTCGAGACAATTCGAATATCCGCGAAATTTTTCCCGGCGATGTGCAATGCATTGGTCGCCGCCGCGCCCACTACGATCGCTGTGCCGTGCTGGTCGTCATGGAAGACCGGAATGCCCATACGCTCGCGGCAGATCTTCTCGACGATGAAGCAGTCGGGCGCCTTGATGTCTTCCAGATTGATCGCGCCGAAGGTGGGCTCCAGCGCGCAGACGATCTGGGCCAGGCGCTCGGGGTCGCTTTCGTTCAATTCGATGTCGAAGCAGTCTATGTTGGCGAACTTCTTGAACAGAACCGCCTTGCCCTCCATCACCGGCTTCGACGCCAGCGCCCCGATATTGCCGAGGCCCAGCACCGCCGTCCCGTTCGTGACAACCGCCACGAGATTGGCGCGAGAGGTGTAGCGCGCGGCCGTTGCAGGGTCCGCCTTTATTTCCAGACAGGCTTCGGCGACGCCGGGTGAATAGGCGCGGGCAAGATCGCGACCGGTCGCCAGCGGCTTGGTCGCCCGGATCTCTAGCTTACCGGGGCGTGGGAACTCGTGATAATCCAGCGCGGTCTGACGAAAGACGTCGGCGCGTGGATCGGGACGGTTCTGCGGGCGATCCTCGGACATTGGCGGTCTCCTCCTGCCGGCCGGTCAAGAAGATCAAGGTTAAGTGACCGCCGGCCTCCGGCATAGCCCCAATCCGGCGGGTGGTGCAACCGTCGCCAACTCAGGGGGTTGCAACGGACGCGACAGAGTTTCAGACTTCTTCCTGCCCCGTTTCGCCGGAGATCCGCATGACGCTTTCCGATGCCGCCCGCGCCGTTCGCGAAAACGCCTATGCGCCCTATTCCGGTTTCAAGGTCGGTGCCGCGGTCCGGTCCGCTTCGGGCCGCATCCACACCGGCTGCAATGTCGAAAACGCGGCCTATCCGCAGGGCACCTGCGCCGAGGCCGGAGCGATCGCGGCGATGGTGGCAGCGGGTGATACGCGGATTTCCGAGGTCTTCGTGATCGCCGATGCGGCCGAACCGGTACCGCCCTGCGGAGGGTGCCGGCAGAAACTGAGCGAATTTGCCGGTGCGGAGGTGCCGGTCACGATGGCGACGACGGGCGGTCGGACGCTGACCGTGCCGCTGGGAGACTTGCTGCCCTATGCTTTCGACTCCGGTCGAATGGCCGGCGAATGACCGCGCCGGCGCGTCTGATCGCGGCGTTGCGCGACGGACGGGTGCCAGAGGGCGAGGCGTTGTCCGGCTTCGTGCGGGGACTGGTCGATGGCTCGGTCACCGATGCGCAGGCGGGCGCGTTTGCCATGGCGGTCTGCCTGAAGGGGTTGGGCCGGGCGGGCCGCGTCGCGCTGACCGAGGCGATGCGCGACAGCGGGCGCGTCATGGACTGGGCGCTGCCGGGTCCGGTCGTCGACAAGCACTCGACTGGCGGGATCGGGGATGCCGTGTCGCTGTTGCTGGCCCCAGCGCTTGCGGCCTGTGGCGCGTATGTGCCGATGATTTCGGGCCGCGGGCTGGGGCATGCCGGCGGCACGCTCGACAAGCTCGAGGCGATCCCCGGTTTTCGGACGCAGTTTGACCCCGCCGAGTTCAGGCAGTTGGTCAGCGCCCAGGGTGCGGCGATCGTCGCAGCCAGCGTCGATGTCGCGCCCGCCGACCGGCGACTCTATGCGATACGGGATGTGACCGGGACGGTGGAAAGCATCGACCTGATCACCGCGTCGATCCTGTCGAAGAAGCTCGCCGCGGGGCTGGATGCGCTGGTGCTTGATGTGAAGGTTGGCTCTGGCGCTTTCTTCGCGGGCATGGAGGACGCGCGCGCGCTGGCGCGGGCGCTTTGCGACACGGCGAACGGGGCGGGCTGCAAGACCGCCGCGCTGATTACCGAAATGAGCCAGCCTTTGATCCCGGCGGCGGGGAACGCGCTGGAGGTCGCCGCAGTGATGGAGAATTTCGCCGATCCCAAGGCACATCCGGCGCTGACCGAGGTGACCGTGGCCCTTGGCGGCGAGGCGCTGGCGCTTGCCGGACTGGCGGTGGACGCGAATGCTGGCGGCGCAATGATCCAGGGGGTCCTTGCGGACGGGCGCGCGGGCGAGCGATGGGGCGAAATGGTCGCGGCCCAGGGCGGGCCGTCCGATTTCCTGTCAAACTGGCGCGACCAGCTTCCCGTCGCGCGATTGGTGCGTCCTTTCGTGGCGCGCGAGGCGGGGATCGTGGCCGCCATCGATGGGCGCGCACTGGGGTATGCGGTCATCGGCCTGGGCGGTGGGCGCAGGATCGAAACCGACAGGATCGATCCTGCCGTGGGTCTTTCCGCCATTGCCCGGATCGGCGATAGCGTCGCGGTGGGCGATCCGATCTGCCTGATCCATGCCGCAGATGAGGCGGGCTTGGCGGCGGCAGAGGCCGAGCTTGCAGGCGCCTTCACGCTGGCAGAGACAGCCGTCGCGCCGCCGCTGGTTCACGAGCGCATCGCATGAGCCGCGCATTCCTCATTGTCCTCGATTCCGTCGGTTGCGGCGGGGCACCTGACGCGGCCGATTTCGGTGATGCGGGCGCCAACACCCTGGGGCACATCGCCGAGGCCTGCGCGGCCGGACGGGCCGACGCGGGGCGATCGGGCCCCTTGCGGATGCCGTTCCTCGACCGTTTGGGGCTGGGGCGGGCGATCGAGTTGGCTTCGGGGATCAACCCGCCGGGGCTGGGCATCGAACCCGCGGGTCTTTGGGGCGCGGCGACCGAGGTATCGCGCGGCAAGGACACGCCCTCAGGGCACTGGGAACTGGCGGGCGTTCCGGTGCCCTGGAACTGGACTTACTTCCCGCAGGCCTTACCGGCGTTCAACGCTGACCTGGTGGCACAGGTCTGCGGGCTGGCAGGGACCGAAGGCATACTGGGCAATCGCCACGCCGCAGGTATCGCGATCATGAACGAACTCGGTGCCGAGCATCTGCGTACCGGTTGGCCGATCTGCTACACCTCGGCGGACAGCGTCTTCCAGATCGCCGCGCATGAAGAGGCATTTGGGCTTGACCGGCTATACGCGCTTTGCGCGGGGCTTGCGCCGGGGTTGCATGGGCGTCGGGTCGGCAGGGTGATTGCGCGCCCGTTCGTCGGCAGCGCCGAAGCCGGGTTCATCCGCACCGGCAACCGGCGGGACTACGCGATTGCGCCGCCGGAACCGACGCTTCTGGACTGGGCGCGCAACGAGAAGAGAGCGGTCCACACCATCGGCAAGATCGCCGACATCTTCGCGCATCGGGCGGTCGGGCAGGTCCACAAGGGACAGTCGGACAGCGACCTGATCGGGCATCTGCAGCGGCTGGCGCTTGAAGCCGAACCCGGCTCGCTGACCTTCTGCAACCTTGTCGAGTTCGACAGCAACTACGGTCATCCGCGGGACGTGGCCGGCTACGCCCGCGCGCTGGAGGCATTCGACGTCGAGGCAGGCGCGTTCCTGTCGCGGCTGGGTCCGGGGGATCTGGCGATCTTCACCGCAGATCACGGCAACGATCCGACCTGGCACGGGACCGACCATACGCGCGAACGCGTGCCGGTGCTGGCCTGGGGCTACGGGGCGGGGCGGATCGGGCAATGCGCCTTTGTCGATGTCGCGGCGTCGGTCGCGGCGCATCTGGGCCTGGCTGCGCGCGGACCCGGTCGCAGCTTCCTGCCGGAGAGAGACCCGTGAAGTCGTGGCGCGGGCGGGCGCCTTTGGCTGGACAGGGGCGGATTTCCAAGCCATCAACCGCTGCGGCGACGGCCCACGACGCCGTGACCCGATAGTGACCGATCGAACGCCTGGAGGCCCCCGCATGAGCGACCATCTGACCGTTGTCGACCACCCGCTGGTCCAGCACAAGCTGACCATCATGCGCGACAAGACCACCTCGACCGCGAAGTTCCGCCAGCTTCTGCGCGAGGTCAGCATGCTGCTGGCCTATGAGGTGACGCGCCGGATGGAGATGACGACGCAGCGGATCGAGACGCCGATCCAGCCGATGGACGCGCCGATCATCGCCGGCCGGAAGCTGGCGCTGGTGTCGATCCTGCGGGCGGGCAACGGGTTGCTGGACGGGATACTGGAACTGGTGCCGTCGGCGCGCGTGGGGTTCATCGGGCTCTACCGCGACCCCGAGACGCTGCAGCCGGTGCAGTATTACTGCAAGCTGCCGTCGGAGTTGGACGAGCGGCTGGTCATCGTGGTCGATCCGATGCTGGCCACCGGCAATTCCTCGGCCGCGGCGGTCGATCTGCTGAAGCAGGCGGGGGCGCAGAACATCCGGTTCCTGTGCCTGCTGGCGGCGCCCGAGGGGGTGAAGCGGATGAAAGAGGCGCATCCCGACGTGCCGATCGTGACCGCCGCGCTGGACGAGCGGCTGAACGATCATGGCTATATCGTGCCGGGGCTGGGCGATGCCGGTGACCGGATGTTCGGCACGAAATAGAGGCGATCCGGGGCCCGACCGACGGGCACGCGGGTGCCCGGAAGGTGCCAGATGCGGCGATGCTCAAGCTTGAGCAATCGCGTAACTATCTGACAAAAAAAGAAAAGCGAAAAAATCTTAACCGGATTTCAACCCTTTGCGACGGCTTGAAAGCCGGCCTTGTCAGCGCGCGGTGGTCTGGCAGATCTGCGTCAGTGTCAGCCATTCCCCGTCGCTGAGAAGCGGCGCCTGATCGGTGGGTGCGGGGGTGTCGGCCAGCGCGCGGGTCAGGGCCTCGAACCCCGGGGGCAGCGAGACCGCGAACGCCGCGGGCGAGACGCCGATTGCGGCGAAGCGTTCGGCCAGGTACGGCGCATCGGCGGGCGGGCGGCTGGCGGCAAAGCGCTGCGCGGCATAGCCCGCCAGCGCCGGGTCGGGCAGATTGCCGGTGATCAGCAGCCGGAAGGTGGCCAGCGTCCCGGCATGGGAGAGCACGTCGCGCATCGGGTCACGGGTCAGAAGCGCGTGTTCCTCGGCCAGAAGGTAGCCGGCCAGCGCCTCGGCGCTGTCCAGCCGGTCGAGCAGGCGGGCGTCGATGACGACCAGGCGTCCGGGCAGATGCGCCGATCCGAAGGCCGCGCCGCCGGAAAGGACCGCGACGGTGAAGCCGGGACCCAGCACCCGCAGCCGCAGCGTGGTCAGCGCCTGCCGCCCGGCCGGATCGGTGCAGAGGCGCGGCCCGCCGTCGGCCAGCGTCAGATCGGCCAGCGCGGCGCGGCCGACCTCGGCGCGCTTGGCGGGGGGTACGATGGCGGCTGTGTGATCGACCAGCGCCGGCGGCATCCACAACCAGGCGGCCAGCGCGACCGCCAGGATCGACAGGCCGACGAGCAGCTTGCGCAGGTGGCGCAGCCGGACGCGGGGCCGCAGCGCGGCGCGGATCGTCTCGAACGCCTCGATCAGGGTCAGGTCGTCGATCTCGATGATCTCAGAGGCTTCGTCAGGACCCGCGGCGTAGACCGCGGGTTCGCGACCCGGATTGAGCCGCACCAGCGCCGGCAGCGACCAATGGCTGACGATCGCGCCCGAGCGGCTGTCGGTGATCACCAGGCTGGACTTGCCGAGCGAGATCACGACGTCGCGTCGTTGCGCGTCCGGGTCGGCGCGCCAGACCGCGGGGCCTTCCAGCCGCTTGTATTTCTTCAGCGCCGTCATTGCCTGCGTCCGCGCCTTTTCCTGTGCGCTTGCTGCCCGTCTGTCCGCCTCACATTAGCCCAGCGTCGCGCCCGCCGCTACTGCCCGCACGCCAAGGTGGTGCTGAAAACCCGCGATTGACGCGGACGACCCGCCCCGTTCCGGCCTGCTTGCCGACATGCCTAACACGTAGGGGCCGCGTGGATACCGGGTGCCTGCGTTGCGCGCGCGGGTGCGGCCGCTTGCGCAACGGCGCGGCGGCGATCAGCCCGGCGTGCCGACCAGCGCGCGCGCCTTCTCGCGCAGTTCGAATTTCTGGATCTTGCCGGTCGAGGTCTTGGGCAATTCGCAGAAGACCACCGCCTTGGGTGTCTTGAACCCGGCGAGGCTGTTGCGGCAGAAGGCGATCAGTGCGTCGGCGTCGACGGTGGCGCCGTCCTTCAGTTCGACGAAGGCGCAAGGTACCTCGCCCCATTTTTCGTCGGGCTTGGCGACGACGGCGGCCAACATGACGGCGGGGTGTTTCATCAGGATGCCCTCGACCTCGACCGAACTGACATTCTCGCCGCCCGAGATGATGATGTCCTTGGCGCGATCCGCGATCTTGATGTAGCCGTCGGGATGGCGGTAGGCGATGTCGCCCGAGTGGAAGTAGCCGCCGTCGAAGGCCGCGCGCGTGGCCTCGGGGTTCTTGTAGTAGCCCTTCATCACGCCGTTGCCGCGGTGCATGATCTCGCCCAGGCTCGCGCCGTCGCGCGGGGTGGGGGTCAGGTCGGGGGCGGTGACGGTGACGTCGTCCATGAAGGGCATGGCGACGCCGGTGCGCGCCTTGACGGCGGCGCGGTCGTCGGGGGGCAGGGTGTCGAAGCCGTCATGCCAAGTGCATTCGGTGGCCGGCCCGTAGGTCTCGGTCAGGCCGTAGACCTGCGTCACGTTGAAGCCCAGGGGTTCGATCGCGGCGAGCGTCGCGGCGGCGGGGGGCGCGCCGGCGGTGAAGACCTCGACCACGTGGTCGAAGGGCAGGCGGTCCGCGGGTTTCGCGTTGATGATCGTGTTGAGCACGATGGGCGCGCCGCCGAAATGCGTGGCCTTTTCGCCCGCAATGGCCTGGTAGATGCCGGCCGCGGTGATGTCGCGCAGGCAGATCATGGTGCCGCCCAGCAGGGGCAGCATCCAGGGGTGGCACCAGGCGTTGCAGTGAAACATCGGCACGATGGTCAGGTAGCGGGGGTAAAGCACCATGCGCCAGCTGACCACCTGTCCCATCGCCGCCAGATAGGCGCCGCGGTGGTGGTAGACCACGCCCTTCGGCCGCCCGGTCGTGCCGGATGTGTAGTTGAGCGCGAGGCTTTCCCATTCGTCCTGCGGCATCTGCCAGGCAAAACCGGGATCGCTGGCGGCCAGCAAATCCTCATACGTCCGGTGGCGGCCGGAGGGGGCGAAGCCCGCCTCCGCATCCGGCCATTCGATCAGCGTCGGCGGGTCGGCGCGGTCGGCGAGCGCGGCCTCGGCCAGGTCCAGGAAGGCGGTATCGACGATCACCACTTTCGCCCCGCCGTGGTCGAAAATGTAGCGTACGGTGTCCACGTCCAGCCGCGTGTTGATCGCGTTCAGCACCGCGCCGCAGGCGGGGACGCCGAAATGCGCCTCGGCGTGCGGCGGTACGTTGGGCAGGATGGTTGCCACGACATCGCCGGGGCGCACGCCGAGACCGGCCAGGCCCGAGGCCAGCCGGCTGACGCGGGCGCGGTAATCGGCGTAGGTTCGCCGCGTGGCGCCGTAGACCATCGCCTCGCGGTCCGCGAAGATGTCGGCGGCGCGCGCCAGGAACGACAGCGGCGTCAGCGGCGTGTAGTTGGCCGCGCATTTCTCCAGCCCCGTCTCGTCCGCCAGCCAGCCCATGTCGCCCCCTTGCCAATCGCCCGCGCTTCTGTTCAGCCATAATGTCCGCAGGCGCAGAATGATGAAAGAGCAAAGGCAGGAGAAGATGTCCGGTACCGCAGCAGATCAGCCGACGATGGGGGCGCGCACGGGCCTGCCCAACCGGACGCTGGCGGCGGCCTTCGCGGTGCTGGGCTACGCCACGCTGATCGGCTACACCGACAATTACGTGCGCGTCGTCGCGGTCGAGGCGGGGCTCTGGCAGTTCCACCTGATCCGGACGCTGATGGCGGCGGCGGTGTTCTTCGCGGTGGCGCCCGTGCTGGGGCTGGACCTGCGGCCAAAGAGCTGGCGCGCGGTGGCGGGGCGTTCGGCGCTGCATGGCGGCGCGATGCTGATCTATTTCGGCTGCCTGGCGTTCCTGCCGGTGGCGCAGGTCGCGGCGGGCCTGTTCACCGCGCCGATCTTCGTGCTGCTGATCGCGCGCTTCGTCTACGGGCACGCGCTGGGGCCGGCGCGGATCCTTGCGGCGGCTGTGGGCTTTCTGGGCGTGATCCTGGCGCTGATGCCGGGGACCGAGGCGCCGCTGGGCTGGGCCAGCGTCTTGCCGATCGCGGCGGGGGCGCTCTATGCGCTGGGCAACATCGCCACGCGGGAATGGTGCGTGGGCGAGAGTGCGGCGACGCTGACGCTGGGCTTCTTCGTCGCCCTCGGCGCGGCGGGGCTGCTAGGGGTGCTCGCGCTGGCGGTCGTGCCGTTGCCGGTGGCGGCGGGGGCTGACGGGTTCATCGCGCGCGGCTGGGTCTGGCCGACGGGGACGTTTCTTTACTGGACAGCGGTGCAGGCGGTGGGGTCGATGGTTGCGGTCGGGCTTGTGGTGCGCGCCTACCAACTGGCCGAGGCAAGTCGCGTCGCGATCTTCGAATACGTCATCCTGCCGATTGCCGCGCTCTGGGGCTGGTTTCTGTGGGGCGAGACGCTGGGCTGGGTGGCCCTCGTCGGCATGGCGCTGATCGTGGCGGCAGGCAGCGCGATCGTCTGGCGCGGTCAGCCGGACGCGTGACCGCATTGTGCGGTCGGCCGGTATGGACCGACCGTCCAGTGTGATGGCACCGCGCCGACGGGAAGCGTCTACCGCGAGGTGAAGGTCCAGGCGTGCGGGCATGTCCGGATGCTGCGCAGGCCCACGTCCCGTTCAGTCGCGCACCTCGGTGCCTATGCGGTCGAGGTCGTAGGGCGTGCTCTGGTAGATCTCGTTGATCCAGTTGCCGTAGAGCAGATGCGCGTGGCTGCGCCAGCGGTTCGTCGGCATCTGCGACGGGTCGTCGTCGGGATAGTAGTTGACCGGCACGTCGATCGGGCTGCCGGCGGCGGTGTCGCGGTCGAACTCGTCCTTCAGGGTGGTCGAGTCGTATTCCAGATGGTTGAAGATATAGAGCGCGCGATGCGTGGCGTCCTCGACCAGGCAGGGGCCGACTTCGTCGGAACCAAGCAGCGTGACCAGCCCCGGCGCGGCGTCGATCTCATCCTGCTTCATCTCGGTCCAGCGCGACACCGGGATCAGCACGTCGTCCGAAAAACCGCGCAGGAAGGGCGAGGCGGGCGCGAGGTTCTGGTGGCGGAAGCAGCCGAACGCCTTCTTTTCCAGCAGATGCTTCTGCACCCCGTGGAAATGATGGATCATCGCCATACCGCCCCAACAGACGCCGAAGGTCGAATGGACATGGGTTTGCGTCCACTCGAAGACCTCGCACAACTCGTCCCAGTAGGTCACGTCCTTGAACGGCAGATGTTCGATCGGGGCGCCGGTGATGATCAGGCCGTCGAACTTTTCCTTCCGCGCCTGCCGGAAGGGCCGGTAGAAGGCGGCCATGTGTTCGGCCGCGGTGTTCTTCGTGCGGTGCGCGCTCATCCGGATGAGGCGCAGATCGATCTGCAGCGGCGTTGCGCCGATCAGCCGGGCGAATTGGTTCTCCGTCTGGATCTTCTTCGGCATCAGGTTCAGCAGCGCGATCTTCAGCGGCCGGATGTCCTGCCGTGCGGCGCGGGAATGCGACATGACCGACACGCCCTCGCGGGCGAGCACGTCAAAGGCGGGCAGGGACGAGGGCAGGGTGATCGGCATGGCGGTGTCCTTGGTGCCGGGCAGATGTACGCGGCGCTTGCGGGGCGTTCAAGCGTCGCCGGCGGGACATGTGGCCGGCGAGTTGGTTTCGGGTTCAAGGCTGGACCGAAGCCCGCTTGTCGAGGGTGCGCGCGACGAGGTCGTTGAAATCCTGCGCCGATTCCACGCGCGCGATGTCGGCCGCGGCGACCGTCAGGCCCCAGTTTTCCGCCATCGCCTGGTAGAGCGGCTGGCGATGGGCCAGCGCGCGGGCATAGGTCCAGCGGATGAAGGCATCGGGATCGACGGCGTCGGGCGCGAGGCCGGTTTCGGCAAGGTAGGCCCGCCAGGCGTCATTGAGAAAATCGGGATGATAATACATCGGCTTCGGCGCCCGGTCGAAGCGGCGCACCAGGTCGGCGGTATGCGCCTCGGTCCCTGCGATCCAGATCATCAGCAGGTGTTTCGAGAGCGTGTTCAGCACCGGGTCGGCCGGATCGCTGGGGTCCACAACCTCGCATATCGACCCCGAGGTGTCGCAGACGAAGTTCGCGTAGCCGTAGATCTCCTGCGCGCGGGCGATGAAGCGCGGGGTGTCCAGCATGGCCGCAATCTCGGCGTCGCGGTGCATGTCCTGGCGCTCGCGGTAGTCGTCGAAGGGCAGCCCGCCCTTGCGCGGGTCGCCCGGCTTGCCCAGCCAGGTCGCCAACGGCGCCAGGTTGTCGAAGGTGATGTTGGACCGGATATGTACCGAGTCCGACAGCAGAAGCTCGCGCAGCAGCGGCACCTTCATCGCCTCGCGCTTGAAGTTGTCGGCGATGTCCTCGCCCAGGTAGCGGGTGCCGATGCGGTAGTCGACCGAGTAGTGGAACCACCCGCTCGCCCGCAAGAGGGCCGAGATCCGGGTCTTGCCCAGCCCGGACATGCCGAACAGCAGCACGCGCTTCTCGGTCGCTTTCAGCCAGTCCTCGGCGGTCGAGTAGATCATCGCGGGCCTTTCGGGAAAACGCGGCGGATCATGGCGCGCTCAGGGCGCGGGTTCAAGGCGGGTGACCCCGATGCCGCCGGCGCGCGCCAGATCCGGGTCGAGGGTCATGGGAATGTATTCACCCCGCCGCCAGAGCACGCCCAGATCGTCGAAATGCCGGCTGAGCGGATGGCCCGACTGCCCGGTCGAGATGATGAAGACCGAGGCGTCGGGATCGGCCAGGTCGTAGACCCCGCGGTAGCCCGCGCCGTGGACGTTGAGGAACGGCTCCGGCTCGGTCGACGGGCCGCCCCGGATGCGGCCGCGCAACAGCGTGTTGTCGCCGCCGCTGGTCGACTGCCGGATGTTGACGAAGTGGCGCAGGATCGGCACGTCGCCCAGAACCGCATGATCGTGGGTGGCTTGGTGCGCGTCGCCCCAGCGCCAGCTTTCGATATTCGGCCCGTACCTCTCCGCCAGCCACAGAAGGGCGTTGTCCAGCGCCACGCGGGCGATGTCGGTGCAGCTTTCGGTCACTGCCGACTGGACCACGTTGCACCATTCGCCGGCGCCGTCGGTATCGCCGAAGACGCGTTCGACGAACAAGGGCTCCAGATGGCCGAAGGTCTCGGCCAGGGGGCCCAGTTCGTCGCGGATCAGGCGAAACTGCAGCTCGCGCATCCAGGCGGCGTAGATCAGGGGTTCGGGCAGATGCTCGTTCATCTCGCCGTTCCAGTCGGCCAGCAACTGCAGCGCCTGCTGGCGGCGGGCCTCGGTCGTGCCACCCTCGGCGGCCTCGCCCTGGAACCACAGGTTCGCGCCGACCAGTGGCAGCAGGTTGCGCGCCGCCTGGCTGACGGTGTCGAGTTGCGCCTCGATGAAGCTTTCGCGGGTGTGCACGGCGCGCTGGCGCATCAGGCGCACCCAGCGCTGGATCCGCTGGCTGTCGCCCCAGTCGAAGCTGACATGCATCGGAAAGGGGCGGTCGAGGGTCTTGTTGTTGGTGTTGCCCAACAGGCCGGTTTCGGGGTCGGTGAAGCGGGGATTGGCCTCGTAGGGCAGCATGCCCTGCCAACGCGCGGCGGGGTCCCAGCCGGGCGCCGGCATCCTGCCTTGCGTCGGATGGTCGGGGTCGCGGCGGGGCATCCGGCCGATCACCTGCAGGGCGATGCGGTCGCGGTCGGCCAGCATCAGGTTCTGCGCCGGCGCGATGTAGTCCTGCCCGGCCTCGATCGCGGCATCGACGGAAGTCGCGCGCATGATCGCGAGTGCCGCCGCGATCGAAGTGTCTGCATCGCTGAGCGCAGTCCAACTGAGCGCCGCGACATAACCCGAGGGCAGGATGGTGCCGAGGTTGTAGTGCGCGCCCGGCAGGATCGGGCCGTTTTCCGACCGGCGCAGCGTGATGGTCACCGGATCGTCGTCTTTGACCCGAATGATCGACCGGCGCGTTTCGAATTCCGCCCAACCGTCGGGTGTGCGGTAGCGCGAGGGATCGTCGGGGTCCAAATCCTCCAGCAGGAGGTCCTGATCGTCGACATAGGCGGTGGTCAGCCCCCAGGCCAGCCGGTCCGACCGGCCGACCAGCACCGCCGGAATGCCCGGGATCGTGCCGCCGATGACGCCGCCGGTCTGCAGCTCCAGCCGGGCAAGATACCAGATCGCGGGCGCCGAAAAGCCCAGATGCGGATCGTTGGCCAGAAGCGTGCCGCCGGTGGTCGAGGCCTGCGGCGCCGCCGCGAAGGCATTGGAGGCGCCGGCGAATTCCCACTGCGGGAAGGGCGAGAGCATGGCGCCCGGCTGCGACGAAGGCGGCGGGTGGGACCCGGCCACCTGCGTCCGGTCCAGCCCGGGGAAGAGCGCGGCGAAATCCGGCAGCGCGGCCACCCCCTGGCCGGGATGATCCGGCATCAGGTCGCGCAAGCGGTCCTCGCCGATCAGCGTCGACAGTCGCGCGCGGCGCACCTCGGTATCGACATGGCCGGATAGCTGCACCGCCATCAGCTTGACCAGCGCGATCGAATCCGCGGCCTGCCAGAGGCCGATCTCGGCGGGAAAGAGGAAGAATTCGGGCGCGCCACGGCCGAGCGCGCGCGCGTTCATCTGCTCGATCCAGGCATTCACGCCACGGGCATAGGCGTCGAGCAGCCCGCGCGTTTCAGCATCCAGTGCGTCGACCGACGCCTGCGCCAGGCCATAGAGATCCAGCCGCCGCAGCAACTCGTCGGTGCGCAGGGTGCGCGGGCCGAAAACCTCGGACAGGCGGCCCTGCACGGTGCGCCGCATCACCGTCATCTGCCACAGCCGGTCTTGGGCATGGACAAAGCCCAGCCCGAAAAAGACATCCGCGTCGCTGGCGCCGAAGATATGCGGCACGTTATGGGTGTTGCGCGCGATCTCGACCGGGGCCTCGATCCCGCGGACCGGCCATTGGGCCGAATAGTCGGGGATCGACCGCGACAGGAAGTAATAGACCCCGGCGACGGCCAGCACGAAGATCACGACAAGGCCCGTCGCGATGCGGAGAAGCCAGCGGAAAAGGGTGAGCATGGCGGGCCGGGCTCCGTCGGTTGACCTTGTCGGCGGCTTCGTTTCCTATGGTGCCTTGCGGGAATATGCAATTCAAGGGATCGAGGGCTGGCATGGCAAAGGTGGCGTTTCTGGGACTGGGGGTGATGGGCTTTCCGATGGCCGGGCATCTGGCCGCGAAGGGGCACGAGGTTGCCGTCTACAACCGCACCGAGGCCAAGGCCAGAGCCTGGACGGAGAAGCACGGCGGTCGCCACGCGGCGACGCCGCGCGCGGCGGTCGAAGGCGCGGAATTGGTCATGGCCTGCGTCGGCAACGACGACGACCTGGCGCAGGTCTGCCGGGGGGCGGACGGGGCGCTGGCCGGGATGGGCAAGGGGGCGGTCTTCGTCGATCACACGACCGTCTCGGCCCGGATCACGCGGGAGTTGGCCGAGGAGGCGCGCAGCGCTGGCGTGGGCTTCGTCGATGCGCCGGTTTCGGGCGGGCAGGCGGGCGCGGAGAACGGGGTCCTGTCGATCATGTGCGGCGGCGATGCCGACGACTACTCCCGCGCCGAGCCGGTGATGGGCGCCTACGGGCGCACCGTGAAGCGGCTGGGAGAGACCGGGGCCGGGCAGATCGCCAAGATGATGAACCAGATCGCGATCGCCGGGTTGGTTCAGGGCCTGGCCGAGGCGCTGCGCTTCGGCGAAAAGGCCGGCATGGACGGCAAGGCGGTGGTCGAGGTGATCAGCCAGGGCGCGGCGGGGTCCTGGCAGATGGCCAACCGGCACGAGACGATGCTGGACGGTAAGTTCGACTATGGCTTCGCGGTGGACTGGATGCGCAAGGATCTGGGCATCTGCCTGGAGACCGCGAACGAGATTGGCGCGCCGCTGCCGGTCACCGCGCTGATCGACCAGTTCTACAAGGACGTGCAGGCGATGGGTGGCGGGCGCTGGGACACCTCGTCGCTGATCGCGCGGCTGCGCAAGCTCTCGGATGCTTGAGGACCGGATCGCCCAGGGACGCGGGGACACGCCCGCCGATCTGGTGCTGAAGGGCGGCACGGTCTGGTGCCTTGTCACCGACCAGAAGATCGCGGGCGATGTGGCGATCTGCGGCGACACGGTCGTGGGGATCGGGGCGGAGTATGCGGGCAAGCGCGAGGTCGACGTGGCGGGTCGGTTGCTGGTGCCGGGGTTCATCGACACGCATCTGCATATCGAGTCCTCCTGCATCACGCCCTTCGAGTTCGACCGTTGCGTGGCACCGCGCGGCGTGACGACGGCTATCTGCGACCCGCACGAGATCGCCAATGTCGCGGGGGCGGCGGGCATCCGGTATTTCCTGTCCGCCGCCGAGCGGACGGTGATGGATATCAGGGTGAACCTGTCCTCCTGCGTGCCGTCCACGCATATGGAGACGGCGGGGGCGGAGTTGTCGGCAGACGACCTGCTGGCGCTCACGGATCACCCCAAGGTGCTGGGGCTGGCGGAGTTCATGAATTACCCTGGCGTGATCCACCGCGATCCGGGCTGCATGGAGAAGCTGCGCGCCTTTGCCGGGCGGCATATCGATGGGCATGCGCCGCTGCTGTCGGGGCGTGATCTGAACGCCTATGTGGCGGCGGGCATCCGGACCGAGCACGAGGCGACGAGCGCCGCTGAGGCACGCGAGAAGCTGACGAAGGGGTTGCGGGTGCTGATTCGCGAGGGGTCGGTCAGCAAGGATCTCGCCGCGCTGGCCGAGGTGCTGACCCCGCTGACGGCGCCCTACATGTGCCTCTGCACCGACGACCGCAATCCGCTGGACATCGCCGAGCACGGGCATCTGGACTACATGATCCGCCGGCTGATCGAGACGGGCTGCGACCCGCTGGCGGTTTTTCGCGCGGCGAGCCTGAGTGCGGCGGAGGCGTTCGGGCTGAAGGATCGCGGGCAGATCGCGCCGGGCAGGCGCGCGGATATCGTGGTGCTGGAGGGCGCGGCGGCGGAGTGCCGGGCGGCGATGGTGTTCTGCGGGGGCGTGCTGGCGGAGGACGCGGCGTTTGCGGCGCGCGAGGTGGTGGCGCCGGTGGCGCGGGGGTCGGTGCATCTGCCGGCCGTTTCGCCCGGGAGTTTCCGGTATGCGGGCACCGAGGCGGAGACGCCGGTGATCGGCATCTGGCCGGGGAAGATATTGACCGAGCATATCCGCGAGGTGGTGGCCGAGGTGGAGGGTGACCGGCCGCCGGACCCTGCGCGCGACCTGGCGCGGATCGCGGTGATCGAGCGGCATGGGAAAATCGGTCGTATTTCCAACGGGTTCGTGCGGGGGTTTTCGCTCAAGCGCGGCGCCATCGGCTCGACCGTCTGCCACGACCATCACAACATCGCGGTGGTCGGGGTCGATTACGCCGACATGGCGCGGGCGGCGGCGCGGCTGGCCGAGATCGAGGGCGGGTTCGTCGTGGTGGAGGGCGGCGAGGTGCGGGCGGAACTGGCGCTGCCGGTGGCCGGGCTGATGTCGCTGGAGCCGTTCGAGACGGTGCATCAGAGGCTGGTCGCGCTGCGGGCGGCGGCGCGGGCGCTGGGGGTGGAGTTGGAGGAGCCGTTTTTGCAGCTTGCCTTTCTGGCGCTGCCGGTGATCCCGCATCTGAAGATCACCGACCACGGGCTGGTCGATGTCGACCGGTTCGAGGTGATCGCGGGCTGACGGCGTGACGGCGTGACGGCGTAACGGGGGCGCGGCTCGGGGGGCATCGAGCCCCCGCTCGCCGCGGGCGGGCCCCTGCGGGGCCGCCGGGCCGGGACGCGGGCGGCGGTCGTTTACGAGATCTGAATGCGCGGTTCGGGGCTGCGTGGCCCGGCAACGGGTGAGAGGGGCGGATCGCCTTGTTTTGCTGGGATTCGGGGTGCCAGAAAGCGTATGGCAGGCGTATGGCAAGCGTATGGCAAACGTATGGCAGATGCCGCCATTTCGGCGGTTTTCGGGGGTCGACGCAACGGTCGGTGGGGCGGGGAATGCAACGGCTTTCGACCGTTGGCGGCCCGGGAATGCGCCCATGAGTCCAGGGTCAGAGGCCGAATAAGGCCAGTTCGCGCAGCGCCGGTCGGATCCTGCCATCGGGCGCGCCCCGGCCGGGGGCGGCGCTGTCATTCCATCTCGATCGTGCCCGGGGGTTTGGAGGTCACGTCGTAGAAGACGCGGTTGATGCCCGGCACCTCGTTGATGATGCGCGTCGCGGTCTCGCCGAGGAAGTCGTGGCTGAACGGGTAGTAATCGGCGGTCATGCCGTCGACCGAGGTGACGGCGCGCAGGGCCAGCGCGAAGTCGTAGGTGCGCCCGTCGCCCATCACGCCGACGGTGCGCACCGGCAGGATCGCGGCGAAGGCCTGCCAGATCTCGTCATAGAGCCCGTGCTTGCGGATCTGGTCGATGTAGATCGCGTCGGCGCGGCGCAGGATGGCGAGCTTGTCGCGCGTGATCTCGCCCGGGCAGCGGATGGCGAGGCCGGGGCCGGGGAAGGGGTGGCGGCCGATGAACGACTCGGGCAGGCCCAGTTCGCGACCGAGCGCGCGGACCTCGTCCTTGAAAAGCTCGCGCAGCGGTTCGACCAGCTTCAGCCCCATCTTGGCGGGCAGACCGCCGACGTTGTGGTGGCTCTTGATCGTGACCGAGGGGCCGCCCGAGAAGCTGACGCTTTCGATCACGTCTGGATAGAGCGTGCCCTGGGCGAGGAATTTTGCGCCGCCGACATCGTTGGCGTGCTTCTGGAAGACATCTATGAACAATCCACCGATGATCTTGCGTTTTGTTTCCGGATCGGAAACACCATCGAGCGCGGTCAGGAACAATTCGCTCTCATCCGCGTGGATCAGCGGGATGTTGTAGTGGTCGCGGAACATGGTCACGACCTGCTCGGCCTCGCCCAGGCGCAGGAGGCCGTGATCGACGAAGACGCAGGTGAGCTGGTCGCCAATCGCCTCGTGGAGCAGGACCGCCGCGACCGAGGAATCGACGCCGCCGGACAGACCGCAGATCACCTTGCCGTCGCCGACCTGCGCGCGGATCTTCGCGACGGCTTCCTCGCGGTAGGCGCCCATCGTCCAGTCGCCCGAAAAGCCGGCGATGCGGACGAAATTGGCGTAAAGCTGCGCGCCGCGGGGGGTGTGGTGCACCTCGGGGTGGAACTGGACGGCGTAGAAATGCCGGTCGGGGTCGGCGGTGACGGCGAAGGGCGCGCCCGGCGAGGTGCCGAAGACCCGGAACCCGGGGGCGAGGCGCGCGACATGGTCGCCGTGGCTCATCCAGACCTGTTCGCGGGCCTCGTCGAACCAGCCCTGCAGGAGGTCCAGGCGTTCCTCGGTCGGGCTGACATGGGCGCGGCCGAACTCGGCGGTGCCGTCGCCGCGTTCGACATGCCCGCCGAGGCAGTGCATCATCACTTGCTGCCCGTAGCAGATACCGAGGATCGGCACGCCAAGATCGAAGACCCGGGCCGGGGGCATCGGCGCGCCCTCGGCGAAGACCGAGGCCGGCCCGCCCGAGAGGATGACCGCCTTCGGCGCGAAATCGCGCAGGAAGGCGTCGTCGACCCGGTTGAACGGGTGAATCTCGCAATAGACGTTCAACTCGCGCAGGCGGCGCGCGATCAGCTGCGTCACCTGGCTGCCGAAGTCGATGATCAGAAGGCGGTCATGCTGGCTCATGGCTGCCGGTTAGGCCAGAACACCGCGCCGCGCAAGCCTGTGCCGGCGTTCGCCGATGTCGCCTTTCGCCATAAGGCGGCGCATCCGACCCTTCGCCCCGGCCCCGGGTGGCGTATCGGATGCGCAAACCGGCAGACGGAGGGCGCGGCATGAACGAGGCACGGGCGGAACGGCGGGCACGCGGCGGCGGCGGGGCGGCACGGCGGGCCGAGCGCACGGCCGTCAGCATCGAGACCGCGCGCTTCATCGAGCGCAACATCCCGAACCTGGATCTGCTGAACGAAGAGGCGCTGCAGATCATCGAATGGAACGCCGAGACGGTGCTGGAGGAGGTCGGCGTCAATTTCGCCGACAACCCCGCGGCGCTGGATCTGTGGCGGCAGGCCGGGGCCGATGTGCGGGGCGAGCGGGTGCGCATCCCGCGCGGGCTGGCGCGGCAGCTTTGCGCGACGGCGCCGGCGCGGTTCACGCAGCACGCGCGCAATCCCGAACGCTCGGTCGAGATCGGCGGCCGGTCGCTGGTGCTGGCCCCGGTCTACGGGCCGCCCTTCGTGCGCGATATCGAGGGCGGGCGGCGCTATGCCACGATCGCGGATTTCCAGAAGTTCGTGAAGCTGGGCTACATGTCGAAATGGCTGCACCATTCCGGCGGCACGGTCTGCGAGCCGACCGACATCGCGGTGAACAAGCGCCATCTGGACATGCTGCTGGCGCATATGACGCTGTCGGACAAGCCCTTCATGGGCTCGGTCACCGAACCCGTGCGGGCCGAAGATTCGGTGAAGATGGCCGAGATCCTGTTCGGCGCGGATTTCGTGCACGACAATTGCGTGATGACGTCGCTGGTCAACATCAACTCGCCGCTGACCTTCGACGCCACCATGATGGGCGCGCTGGAGGTCTATGCGCGCGCCGGGCAGGCCTGCATCGTCTCGCCCTTCATCGTCGGCGGCGCGATGGCGCCGGTGACGGTGGCGGGCACGCTGACGCAGGTTCTGGCCGAGGTGCTGGCGGGTGTGGCCTACAGCCAGTTGATCCGCGCCGGCGCGCCGGTCATCATGGGGGCGTTCGTGACCTCGATCGACATGAACTCGGGCGCGCCCACGTTCGGCACGCCGGAGGCCGCGCATATCACCTACGGGGCGGGGCAGCTGGCGCGGCGGCTGGGGGTGCCGTACCGGTCGGGCGGCGCCTTCTGCGGATCGAAGCTGCCCGACGCGCAGGCGGGGTATGAGAGCGCGAACAGCCTGAACATGGCGCTGCTGGCCGGCGTCAACTTCATGCTGCACGCCTGCGGCTGGTTGGAGGGCGGGCTGGTGGCGAGCTTCGAGAAGTTCGTGCTGGACGCGGACCAGCTGGGCACGCTGCACCACCTGGCGCAGGGGGTCGCGGTCGACGACAACGGCCAGGCGATGGACGCGATCCGCGAGGTGGGGCCGGGCGGGCACTACCTGGGGTGCGCGCATACGCAGGCGAATTTCAAGTCCGCCTTCTGGCGGTCGGACGTGCTGGACTACAAGCCGTTCGAGACCTGGGAAGACGAGGGCGCGCGCGATTCGGCGTCACTGGCCGCGGCGCGGGTGGAAAAGCAGCTGCGCGATTTCCAGGCGCCCTATCTGGACCCGGCGATAAACGAGGCGCTGCAGGGCTACGTCGCCCAGCGCAAGGCCGCCGAGCCCGACGCCTTTGGCTAGGCGGCGGAAAGGGGGGCTGTCTGCCCCCCTCGGCCTGCGGCCTCACCCCCCGAGGATATTTCCGGACAGGTAGTCTTCGGGGGCGGGAGTGCCGATCTTTGCGCTTGCAAGGGCGCTCAGCGGCAGGCGTGCGCATGCGCACAAATTCGCAAGTACCTGATTTCCGATGGCTATTGTTGGGCGGTTAACCGCATGGAAAGGTTTCGGCAACGCCCTTGGGTAAGGACGTATTGTCAGTTCCAACTGCTTGACGCGGGCAGGGCGCTTGCGTTTCGGAAACCGGGTTGGCGTCGGCGCCCGAAAGTTTCGTTGCGGTTAATGGAGATGAATGATCGTTCTATTTCAATGCGTTGTCAGAGCGTCCAAATTTGGACACTCCTTCACTGAGCGCTCATTCGGTTGATCCAGTGGGGTGGCGATGGCCGCGGCGAACCGCCCCCCGGTCGCGCGAGGCGGTGATCCTCAGCGTGCGATCAGGACCGAGCACTGCGCGTGACGGACGACGCGCGCGGCGGTGGAGCCGATGAAGTAATCGCTGAGCCCGGGGCGATGCGAGGCGATCATGATCAGGTCGGCGCCGTGATCCTCGGCGGCCTGGATGATCTGGCTGGACGCGGCGCCGGTACGCACTTCGGAGACGACATTGCCGGAAACTTCTTTCGCCAGCAGGCCCAGTTCGACCTTGGCTTCGGCCTGCCGGCGGTCGTTCAGGTCGCGCGGCAGTTCGGCGGCGATGTAGCTTGGCACGTCTTCCAGCACATGGACCAGACGGACGGTGCCGCCGTCGTCGATCAGCGCTTTCGCGCGGTCGATCAGTTCCTTGCCGGCCTCGCCATGGCTGAGATCGACGGCGATGATGATGTTCTTGTACATTTGGCCCTCCTGTCCGGGTTCCTGGCTGACGCGACCCTGCGCCCGAATGTGACGCAAGGCGTTGATCTGCGTCAACTGCCGCGACGCAAATCGACGGAGATCATGCAGGTTTTCCGGCCCGGTCGATCAGCCGCGCGCGCGCCGGCCGCCGCGACGACCGGAGCTGGCCTGGCTTGCGGCCTGGCTGGCCTCGGCGAAGCTGGCGCCTTCCTTGACCGCTTCCAGAACCTTGGCCATGCGGATCCATTCGCCGCCGTTGGCGTCATGGTTCATCAGCAGGTTCGCGGCGCGGATTGCCTCCATCTCGACCGAGCGGACGGGGTTCATGATCGCCGAGGTCATGCCGGCGCCGATCGCCATGGGCAGGAAGGCAGCGTTGACGCCGTGCCGGTTGGGCAGGCCGAAGCTGATGTTCGAGGCGCCGCAGGTAGTGTTGACGCCCAGTTCCGCGCGCAGGCGGCGGACGAGCGCGAAGACCTGCTGCCCGGCCGAGGCCATCGCGCCGACCGGCATGACCAGCGGGTCGACCACGATGTCATGCGCCGGGATGCCGAAATCGGCGGCGCGTTCCACGATCTTCTTCGCCACCGCAAAACGCACGTCGGGATCTTCGGAGATGCCGGTGTCGTCGTTCGAGATGGCGACGACCGGCACGTTGTATTTCTTCACCAGCGGCAGGACCAGTTCCAGCCGGTCTTCCTCGCCGGTGACCGAGTTTAGCAGCGGCCGGCCGTTGGTCGCGGCCAGACCGGCCTCCAGCGCCGCGGGGACCGAGCTGTCGATGCAGAGCGGCACGTCGACCAGCCCCTGCACCAGTTCGATCACCCTGCGCATCAGCGGCGGTTCGGTCTCGTTCGGGTTGGGGTTGGAGTTGTAGACGACGCCCGCGTTCACATCGAGGACCATCGCCCCGCAGGCGACCTGCTCCAGCGCGTCCCGCTCGACCGTCGAGAAATCGCCCGCCTCCAGTTCGGCGGCGAGCTTCTTGCGCCCGGTGGGGTTGATCCGCTCGCCGATCACGCAGAAGGGCTCTTCAAAGCCGATGACGACGGTCTTGGTGGCGGATTCGACGATGGTGCGGGTCATGGGGGTCCTTCGGTTGCTGTCAGGCGGCGGCGCGCTGAGGGCGCTGGCCGTGGCGTTGGGTCCAGTCGGCGGTGGCCTTGATACCGCCCAGCGGGAAGAAATGCACGGCCTCGATGCCGAAGGCGGGGTTGGCGGCCTTGTGGGCGGCCAGCGCCTCGAGGATGGAGTCGGGCTCGTAGGGCAGGAGCAGTTTCGAGACGTCCATCGCGCGCTTCTGCAGCACCTTGAGCGAGGGCCCGACACCGCAGGCGATGGCGAACTTGATCAGCGTCTGGAGTTTCGCCGGGCCGGCGATGC
The DNA here is from genome assembly GCF_017811755.1 of Pararhodobacter sp. SW119. Lineage (GTDB taxonomy): Bacteria > Pseudomonadota > Alphaproteobacteria > Rhodobacterales > Rhodobacteraceae > Pararhodobacter. Next base: position 74,658 of record NZ_JADDJF010000001.1, read on the forward strand.
CGATGTGGACGGGCAGCGCGATGCCTTCGGCCTGCAGGCGGTCGACCCAGGCGATCACCGGGGCGGCGTCAAAGCAGAACTGCGTGGCCAGCGCCATCTTGGCGTCGGTGCGATCCGCGAAAGCCTGCTTCCAGCGCAAAGCCTCGGACACCATCCGGTCCGAGCCGTCGGGGTCGATGTCGCGGTTGCCCTCGGGGTGGCCGGCGACATGCAGCCGCTCGAACCCGTCGAAGGCGCCTGATTCAAGCAGTTGCATCGAGGAGTCGAAGGCGCCGGCCGGCTGGGCCACGCCGCCGGCCAGGATCAGGCCCTGCTTCACGTCGGCCTCGCCCCGGTAGCGGGCGACCCAGTCGCGCAGCGTGGCGGCGTCGGGGATGATGCGGGCGGGGAAATGCGGCATCGGCTCAAACCCCTCGGCGCGCAGGCGCGCGGCGGTCGCCACCATCTCGTCGATGGGGGTGCCGTCGATATGGGCGATGTAGACGCGGGTGCCGCCGGGCAGCAGGTCGCGGAAATCCGCGACCTTCTCGGCGGTGCGCGGCATCACCTCGATGGAAAACCCGTCGAGGAAGCCTGCCAGATCCGCCGACCCATGAGCCGTGTCCCTGCGACCGAACTTGAAGATAGCCATCAGCGCCTCCCAGAGCTTACCCGCGCGCATCCCAGCCATCATTGGCGATCAGCGCCTTCAGTCTGGCAGCGTCGTATGCCGCTTCCAGCCGCGCGGCCTCGGCGCGAGCGACCTCATTCGGATCGCCTGCGACATCGACGGGCGCGGCCTTGCGCCATTCGCCCAGATAGGCGTCGGCGTCCCGCGTGCCGACCTTCATCGCGCAGCGGTCGATCGCCTGTTCGAAGCGTTCGGGCAGTTGCACCTTCATGGCTTTTCGGCCCTTGCCGACGATGACCTGCGCGGGGATGTCGCGCCAATAGACGATGACCACGGGGTTCATGAGCGCCCTCCTTGCGTTGCCCCTCTGATAGACCGTTCCGGGCGCCGGGCGGGGACAATTTCGACCCGCGGGCGACGGGTTGCGACATGGTCTTGGGTCGTCAAGCCGGACCGTGCGGCGTTCCGCGCCGGGATCGCGCCCCTGCAACGCGCACAAGCGAAGAAACCCGACCGCCAGGTCGGGTTTCAAGGCAATGCGGGGGCCGGGCGGTCAGAAGCGGAAGACGGCGCTGAGGCGGATGACGTTGGCGCGGATGCGCACGTCGGGGAAGGCCCCGGGATTGCCGGTGTCGAAGTCGCCGTTGCCGAAGTTGTAATGCTCCAGCTCGCCGCGAAGATGCCAGCCGCTGAGCAGGGCATGCTCCACCCCGAGGCCGATCATGACGCCGGCGACCGTTTGCGAATCCCGCAATCCCGCGTCCACCGCCGTGTGGCGCACATTGGTGATGGCGGGACCCGCGGTGGCAAAGAACAAGGTCCGGTTCCGCGCGATGCCGGCGCGCCCGCGGATCGAGGCGAGGGTACGCATGTCGGTTTCCACCAGGCCCATCCCCGTGGCGCTGCTGCCGCGGATCCGGTGGGCGGAGAAATGCGCCTCGACGCCGTAGACGCGGTCGGCTTGCTGCCAGCTGTAGCCGATGAGACCGCCGAATCCGGCGCCGGAGCCGTTTGGCCAGAATTCGGGCGCGGGCGTGTAGCGGTAGTCCGCGCGTCCCTGGCTGACCCCGAGGCCGGCATAGGCGCCGGTCCAGTCGTAGCCAGGCTGCATGCCCAACATACCTTGCGCCCGGACTGGCTGCGTGGTGCTGGCAAGGGCGGTGGCCCCCAAGGCAATAACCGAAATGGAAAGGAATAGGCGTCGCATGGTTCACCACCTCGTCTGTGTGCGCGCTTCACTCAACTGGCAGTGTTCACAGTTTGTTAATAAAGGTTAACATGCATGCGCTTTGGCAATCTGTCATGCAAAATATTGTGGTGCGTTCTAAAAAGATCGGCGTCGCGGCGTTTCGGTCCGTTTCGCGGTGTGGAAGGTGGCAGCAGCGCATTTCGAGCGGCGCTAGAACTCCGACAGCTTGCGCAACAAAAAAGCCCGGCCGCGAGGGCCGGGCTTCCGGGATCGTGATATGGCGTCAGATCAGAAGCGGTAGACCGCGCTGATCCGTGCAAGGTTCGCGCGGGTGCGGACATTGGGGAATGTGCCCGGGGCGACGGTGTTGAAGTCCTTGCTGCGGAAGCGATGATGCTCCAGGTCGCCGCGAAGGTTCCAGCCGCCGGCCATGGCGTGCTCAATGCCGGCGCCGATCACGAAACCGGTGACGGTGTTTGATTCGCTGTCGACACCCACGGCGTTGTGTCGAACGTTGGCAATCGCAGGACCGGCGGTCATGAAGAACAGCGTGCGGTCCTGGGCGACGCCCAGTCGGCCGCGGATCGAAGCCATGCTCCGAATGTCGGTTTCGATATCGACGCCGCCGACATTGGCATCGCCGCGCATCCGGTGTGCGGAGACGTGACCTTCGACACCATAGACCAGGTTGCCGTCATGCCAGTTGTAGCCGCCAAGACCGCCGATTCCCCAGCCTGAGCCGTTGGGCCAGAAATCGTTGACCGGGAAGCCGCCCACGTCCGGCGCGGTCGCGTCGGCGCTGTGGCTGGCGCGGCCATAGGTGAGGCCGAGACCGACATAGCCGCCGGTCCAGTCGTAGGTCTGCATCATCGGCGCGGGCGCCATGACAGTGGGTTCTTGCGGGACGGTCATGCCGCCGGCATGGGCCATGCCCGCACTCAGGGCGAGTGCAGAGAGTGAAACTGTAAACTTGCGCATTGGGTAATCCTCCAGTGGTTTGACGCTCCTACGCCTGTGACATCTATAACGTCGCGTGCAAAGTCTTGCTCGACTCACGATCTTGTCAGAGGCAGCGCATGGGCCGATTCATGCCATTTTTCGGCCTCAGGGTAAACGTGGATCGCGCGGATACGGTTCCCGCGAGAGTTGATGGTGGCGCGCTGTGACACTTATGTTGCAGTATCCGGTCGTGAGGCGCGAGTCGGCACAACTAAGGCGCGAAAAGCGCCATCGCGCAAGTTGCTTGCACGCGATGGGGTTGCGGACTACTCTCGGCGCAACACGAATTGGAGGGCGACATGACGCCCGAGCGTCCCGCAGGCGCGGCGGCGCGTTCCCGAGAGCAGGGGTCTTCTGTTACCGCTGGTGTGGCCCCGGCACCGATCGAGCCGAAGCGCCTGACACGGCCCGAGGGAGCGGGGCTCTATGCCGCGCTCGACTTGGGGACAAACAGTTGCCGGATGTTGATTGCGCGCCCCAACGGCGCGCAATTTGAGGTCGTGGACAGCTTTTCCCGTCCCGTCGAGCTGGGCCTGGGCCTGGAGGCGTCGGGCCGGCTGGGCTACGCGCCGATGGCGCGCACCGTGCATGCCTTGCGCATCTGCCGGCGCAAGCTGGATGTGCACCGCGTCACCCGGATGCGACTGGTCGCCACCGAAGCCTGCCGGCGCGCCCGCAACGCGCGCGAGTTCATCGGCAAGATCCAGCGCGAGACCGGCCTGCGGCTGGAGATCATCCCGCCCGAGGAGGAAGCGCGGCTTGCCGTCATTTCCTGCGCGCCGCTGGTGGCCCCGGAAACCGACCAGCTGCTGGTGATCGATATCGGTGGCGGGTCGACCGAACTGGTGTGGATCGACCTATCGGGTGTCGATGCGCTGTCGCGGCGCAAGGCGATGATGCAGGTCCGACTTGACCTCGATTCGGCGCAATGGCCGGCCGAGCGGCCCGGTCTGCCGCGCGTCGTCGACTGGATCAGCGTGCCCTTGGGCGTGGCGACGCTGCGCGATCTATTTACCGATGTCGATGACGATGCCGCGCGTTTCGCGTTGATGAGCTGGCATTTCGAGGAGCAGCTGCACAGCTTTTCGCCCTACCAGAATCCCGCGCCGCGCGAGGGGTTCCAGATCATCGGCACCTCGGGGACGGTGACGACGGTCGCGGCGTCGTATCTGGGTCTCAAGCGGTATGACCGCACCAAGGTCGATGGCCTGACCATGACCTCCGACCAGATCGACCGGGTGATCCGCGACTACCTGGCGCTGGGGCCGGTCGGTCGGCGCTACGATCCGCGCATCGGGCGTGAGCGGCACGGGTTGATCATGTCGGGCGCGGCGATCCTGCAGGCGCTGATGCGGGTCTGGCCGACCGATGTGATGTCGGTCGCCGATCGCGGGCTGCGCGAGGGGTTGCTTTACGCGCTGATGACGCGCGACGGCGTGCTGGACGTGGGTTGACGTGATGGCGCAGAAATCGACAGGACAGGGCGGATCGGGGCGCGGATCGCGCGAGTTGCGGGTCAAGGTCAAGACCGCGAAGGGGCGAAAGCTGTCGTCGACCCGCTGGCTGGAGCGGCAGTTGAACGACCCCTATGTCGCCCGCGCCCGACGCGAGGGCTATCGTGGGCGCGCCGCTTTCAAGCTGGTCGAACTGGACGACAGGTTCAGCTTTCTCAAGCCCGGCGCGCGCGTGGTCGACCTGGGCTGTGCGCCGGGAGGCTGGCTGCAGGTGGCGGTCGAGCGGGTCAATGCGCTGGGGACGAAATCGGGCAAGAAGCAGGGGTTCGTTCTTGGCGTCGACCTGCAGGAGGTCGAGCCGCTGGCCGGTGCCGAGGTGCATCTCCTCGACTTTCTGGACGAGGGCGCCGAAGATCGGGTGAAGGACTGGCTAGGCGGGACGGCGGATGTCGTGCTGTCCGACATGGCGGCTTCGGCCAGTGGCCACAAGCAGACCGATCACCTGCGCATCATGACGCTGTGCGAGGCGGCGGCCGAGTTCGCCTTCGATGTGCTGGAGGACGGCGGGACCTTCGTGGCCAAGGTGCTGGCCGGGGGGGCGGAGGGCAGTTTGCAGGGACTTCTGAAACAGCGCTTCGCCAAGGTGCACAACGTGAAGCCGCCCGCCAGCCGATCGGACAGTTCCGAGAAATATGTCGTCGCACTGGGGTTCCGGGGGGCCGCGGAGGCGGAGTGAGCCGGCGGCGTTCTGGGGCGGCACCGGCTATTCTTGGCAGGCTCAGGGGCGCAACAGGTCGGCCAGCGTATCGCGGAGGTCCGAGCTCTCCGTCAGAAGCGAGGTGCTGCGCTGCATCAAGCCGCCGTCCGCTGGCGCGAAAGTGGCGGCCATCGGCACCTGGCCCGCCTCGGTCGCGATGCGTTCCGGCAGGTCGGGACCGCCCGATCGCCGCAGCGCCCGCGCGCGAAGGCGCGCCGTATCCGCGTCGTCCAGCCCTTCAAGTTCGACCAGCGCGGCGTCTGGCGTGCCGTCGAGCAGAAGCGCGCGCGCGCGGATGCGGCGCGCGTTCACGTCCTTCAGCCCGGCGGCCAGGGTCACCGCCGGTTCGCTGAGGCCGAAGTCCAGCAGGCGTTCGGCAAGCGCGAGGCGCGTCGCCGGGGACAGGGTTGCCGAGCGCCAGTCCGCGCGGTCGAAGACGATCTGAAGGAAGTCCGCGTCCTCGGCCTGCCGCGTTAGCCGCGCCCAGATATCTTCGCTCAGGCTTTGCAGCATCTGCGCGTTCGTCGGGGTTTCGGGCAACCAGCGGGCGAGGCGGTCGAGCAGGGCGAAGGCCTCGGTCGGTTGGTCGGCGGCGGTGCGCAAGCGGATCAGTTGCGACATCAGGGTGCGGCCCGCGTCGGTTCCCCGTTCGCTGCCGGCCAGGGCCTCGGCGTCTGCCAGCAGTTCTTCGCTGACCCGTTCGCTGCGTTCCAGAGCCAGATCGAGCCGCATCAGCATCGTCGTGGGATCGCGGGGTCCGGCCTGGTCGATCCGGGCGGCGGCGCGGTCGACCTCGCCCCGCGCGGCGTCGAGGAGGGCGTCCACCCTCAGCATCGCGGACAGGGGCGCTTCGTTCGCGCGGCGCAGGCTATCGGCGATCATCCGCGCCGCATCGCGCGCGCCGACCGCGATCAGGCGGCGCACCAGCGTTTCACCCAGGATGGCGCGCAGCGTTTGCGGCGCTGCGACGAAGGCGCGCGCAATGGCGTCGGCGTTCTGACGGATCGCCGCGGGTTCCGCCCCGGCGAGGGCGGCGTACATCACGGCCGCGCCGCCGCAATCGATGCGTTCGGCCAGCCGCAGACGGGCGTTCGAATACCTCTCCTCGAAGATGTCGCTGAGGCCGAGCAGCAGATCGCGCGCCGGGACCTGCCCGGGCATGTTCTCGATGACCAGCCGCGCCTCGGCGCCGAAGCCGTGTTCGAGATAGAGACGGGCGAGCGCCATGTGGGTGTCGATGTCCGGCGCGTCGAACTCCCCATAGAGGCCGCGCATGATCTCGGCCTGACGATTGCGGAAACCGGGCGCGTCGTCGGCGACGGAGAAGTCCAGCATGTCGCTGCCGAGGCAGCCTTCGGACACGCGGGAATCTGCCTCGAGTTCGCTGGTTGTCGGATCGGTGGCACGGGTGATTCGCAGATTGTTCAGATCGGTGTCGGAGGGCTGGGGGTCGGCGGGCGGCAGAATGGTCGCACCTTGCGCCATCGTAGCCGACAACAACCCCTGCGCGATCGCCATCGACATCTGCCGGCTCAACTGCTCCATCAGCGGTGCGCGGTCCATTCGCGGATCAACGGCGGGTGGCGGTGCTTCGTCCACCACGGCCGCGCGCATGCGCCGGGCCAGATCGGCGCCGATCGTGCGTGCAATGTCCGCCGAAAACGCTGGGCGCGGATCGAGCGTGATCGCCCGGGGCGGCGCCATGATCGGCGCGCGCGGTCGCGGGCGCGGCAGTACCGGTGGGGTGCGCTGCACTGTCGGGAGGGCGTCCGTGGCGTCTGCTGCATCGTGAATGTCCAGCACGACCACGCCGCGACGGGGTTCGCTGACGCGAAGATCGCAATCGCAGTTCAGGGTCAGCGCCAGCCCATCGTCGACCCGTCGCAGGTCGGAAACCCGCGTGCGGGGGATAAGGCGAAAGATCTCGGCCGAATCGAAATCGAGTGTTTCTGCGTTGACCCGTATCCGGCGTTCCGGTCCCTCCGGCGTCAGGTCCCAGGAAATCGCGCTTGCGGATTGAAGCACGATGCGCGTGAAATCGGCGTGCTCGCCCGAGGTGACTCGGACGGTCTGCGCGCTGATCGCCCCGGAAGGCGGCATCAGAAGCGCCGCGCAGACAAGACTGCGCGCGATCATGCGGGCCGGGTAGCGCGGGTTCATGCCGCCTCGCGCTTCAGTTCGCGCAGGGCCGATTCCAGGTCGGTGTAGCTGGGACGAACGTGGTGGGGCGTGTTCTGCCGGCCGACCTCGATGCACATGTTCGCCGGATGGTTGTGAAGGTTCGCGATCAGGACCTCGCGTATCAGCGAATAGAAATGCGCGTCCTCCTCGACGACCGAGCGCATGCGCCCGGCGAAGGGGCCGACAAAACCGTAGGAAAGGAAGACGCCAAGGAAGGTGCCGACGAGCGCGCCGCCGATCATCCCGCCGAGGATTTCCGGGGGTTCGTTGATCGAGGCCATGGTCTTGATCACGCCAAGGACCGCCGCGACGATTCCCAGCGCGGGCAGGCCGTCGGCCACCGTCTGCATCGCGTGGCTCGGATGCAGCGCGTGGTGCAGACTGGCCTCCATCCGCTTGTCGAGCACTTCCTCGACCTGGTGGGGGTCGTCGTAGCTCATGGTGATCGCGCGCAACGTATCGCAGATGAGATCGACAGCCTCGTGATCCTTCAGGATTTTCGGGTAGCGGGTAAAGATCGAGGAGTCCTCGGGGTTCTCGATATGCTCTTCCAGGACCACGGGGTTCTGCCGGGCGAGGCGGATCAGTTCGAAGAGCAGGCACAGAAGATCGCGGTAGTCGCCGGGTTGCCAGTCCGGTCCGCGGAAGACCTTGCCGATATAGCGCAGGGTCTGCTTGGCACCGGCGCCGGAGTTGGCGATCAGGAACGCGCCGAGCGCGGCGCCGCCGATCATCGTCATCTCGAAAGGCAGCGCGTAGAGGATGATTCCGAACTTGCCGCCGGCCATCGTGTAGCCGCCGAAGACCATCACCAAGACGACAAGAATGCCGACGATTCCTAGCATGCATCGCTCCGGGGTTTGCGCTCGGCCAGCTTTTCAGGCCTGCCTTAAGAAAGCGTCACTCTTCAACGGGTTCCCGGCGCGGAACGAGCGCGTTTCGCCCGGCCAGCATGGCACTGAGCGCGTAGGCCTGTCGCGGTTCCAGTCCGGCAAGGATCGGGGCGGCGATTTCGGGGCGCAGTCGGCCAAGGAAGCCGGCCGCGAACTGGACCTCCATCTCGGCGAAGACGCGCGCGGCCTCCTCGGGCTTCATGTTCTCGTAGACCTGCACGAGGCGCGCGATGTCGTCCTCGGCCGCGCGGTCGGCGCGCGCCATGGTGGCGGCAAGCGCCTCTTCGGCGGCGCGCAGCGCGGCGATCTGTTCGGTGATCCGGCGCTCGGCCTCGGCCAGGTTGCGGGCGCGATCATCCAGCGCTTCTTCGCGCGCCTGCAGGGCCTGTTCGCGGCGCGTCAGGCTCAGGACAATGTCGGCCGTTTCGGCGCTGCTGACGGGACGCGCGGCGGGCTGGGATTCGATCGAGGTTGCCGGAGGGGCGGCAGCGGCTGCAGCGTCCAGCGCAACCGCTTCCCCCAGGCCAGAGGCGAGACGGAGCGCGCCGGCAACGCAGATTATCGCGGCCATGGTCGGCAGGATGCGCGCGCGCGGACGGGACCGCGTGGCGTACTTTCCGGGCGCTACGGGGCTGGTCGGTCGGGTCATGCGCTCGCCTCGATCCGACGCCGGCGGCGAACGACGCGGCTTCGCGAGCGTTTCATCGGCCGCTCGACCGGTTCGAGGGTTCCAGCCCGGGAGGCCTGGTCCGGCGCAATATCCCCATTTGCAGCGGTGCCTTCAGCGTCGCTCTCGGCGTCGGATTGCAGACGGTTCGTGTTCCAGCGTGACAGGGGCCGCGCCGATGGAAAGGAGTCTGAGACGCGGGTTGCCGCGGCGGCGCGTGCCTGTTTCGGCGGGCGCACGGTGTCGGATGGCGGCAGATCGTGCAGCGCGGCCATCAACAGCTCCAGCTGGCGGCATGCGGCATCGGCGCGCTTGGTCTGGCTTTCCAGTTTTCCGGCCGATTCGCGGGCGGTTTCCTGCGCGGATTTCAAGGCGCGGGTCAGATCGTCGACCTGGGCGGACAGGATCGCGATCGCACCGCCGATGCCACTGTCGAGACGCCCCAGCGCCTTCAATCGACGCGAAAGCACGAAGCAGAAGGCGGTGACTCCAAGAGCCCCGCCCGCAATCAGAAGATCGGCTAGGAAATCCATCTTGTCCCTCAGTTCAGCACGAATTCGGTGATCAGAAGATCGCTGACCAGCCCCGGCCCGGTGACGATCTGAACCCGGCGCAGCATCTGACCCCGCAGCCGCAGAAGTGCCGCGGGTTCCTCGATCTCGTGGGCTTCCAATGCGCGCAGATAGACGTTGATCACATCAAGGACCCGAGGGGCGAGGCGGGTCACTTCGGCCTCGTGCGCAGGAAGCACCTCCAGCTCGGCGACGAAGCGCAGATGCCGCGCCTCGCCGCGCCCGCCCAGGCTTATGACGAGCGGATCGAGGGGAACGAAGACATGCGTGATGTTCTGGCCCGGCCGGACCGTGGCGACTACGGGATCAGGAGCGACGTCGAGACCCAGCAAATCCGTGTAGCTTGCGAAGAAGCCGCCCGCACCCAGTGCCGCCGCCAGGATAAGTCCCGCGAGCAAGGGTAGTTTCGAGCCTTTCGGTGCCGCGTCCTGCGGCATGGCGGTGTCGGTCATGCGGTCCTCGCATTCGCGCTTTCGCCGCAGGTTCTGGCACATTGTCACTAACCGATTGTTAAACGCTGTCGTTCAAGGATCGACCCCGACGCGGCAGAAGGCCGAGCGGGAGAGACACTTGGAACAGGTGATGTCAGTCTGGAATGCGCTCGATCTGCGGCGACGGGTCGTGATCGTGGGTGCGACGCTGGCGGTGTTTCTGGCCGTTTCGGGCCTGGCGCGGATGGCGGCCGCGCCGTCCATGGCGCTATTGTATGCCGGGCTTGAAAGCGGACCGGCGGGCGAGGTCGTTCAGGCGCTGGACCAACGCAACATCGCCTTCGAGGTGCGTGGCGACGCGATCTATGTCGACGCGCGGGTGCGCGACGAGACTCGCATGTCGCTGGCCGCGCAGGGGCTGCCGGCGAATTCGACCAGCGGATACGAATTGCTGGACGGGCTGACGGGTTTCGGCACCACCTCGCAGATGTTCGACGCTGCCTATTGGCGGGCGAAGGAGGGCGAGCTTGCCCGGACCATCGTCGCCAATCCCCATGTCCGGGCAGCGCGGGTGCATATCTCGCAGGGTGCCGGGCTGGCTTTCCGGCGCGACCAGCTCGGATCGGCGTCGGTCATGATCACGCCGGCGGGGACCGTGCTTTCGCCACCGCAGGCGCAGGCGATCCGCTTCCTCGTGGCGTCTGCGGTCGCCGGGCTGGCGGCAGAAAGCGTATCGGTGATCGATACCAGCACCGGTCTGGTCGTCGCAGAACCGGGCGAGGGGACCGCCAGCGGCAGCGACCGGGCAAGCGAACTCAGACGCAATGTAGAGCGTCTGCTCGAGGCGCATGTCGGTGCCGGTCGCGCCGTCGTCGAGGTCAACGTGGAAACCGTGACGGACCGCGAAACCATCGTCGAGCGGCGGATCGATCCGGAGAGTCGCATCGCGGTGACTCAGGAAAGCGAGGAGCGCAACGCCACCTCGAACGACTCGCGTTCGGCGGGTGTCACGGTTGCGTCGAACCTGCCCGATGGCGATGCCGCGGGCGGAGACGGGCGCAGCGAATCGCGGGACACCTCCAGCCGGCAGCGCATCAGCTACGATGTCAGCCAGACCCAGCGCGAAATCCAGCGCGGTCCGGGTGCGGTGCGACGGCTGACCGTAGCGGTGCTGATCGACGGCCTGCGTGCCCCGGACGAGAGCGGCGCGATGCAATGGACACCACGCTCCGACGCCGAACTTGAGTCCCTGCGCGAACTCGTGGCCTCGACAGTGGGCTACGATGAAGCGCGGGGCGACGTGATCACCATCCGCTCGCTGCCGTTCGAGCCGGTGATGCGCGCCGAAGGCAGCGCGCCGTCCTTGGGCCTGATCGAGCGTCTGGGCCTCGACGTTATGGCGCTGATCCGGCTTGCCGCCCTTGCGGTGGTGGCGATCTTCCTGGCGCTCTTCGTGCTGCGGCCCTTGTTGCTGGGACGTCGCGGCGCGGACGATCCGCTTGAACTGCCGCGCCCGGGCGGCGCCTTGGCCGGCGGCCCGTATCTGAGTGGCGAGATCGATGACGGCGATTCCGATGCCAGTGCGCTTTATCCGGTCAATGCCGATGGCAGCCGCGCCGATGCAGTGCCCGAGGACCCGGTCGAACGCATGCGCCGGCTGATCGCCGAGCGCCAGGACGAGACCGTCGAGATTCTGCGCGGCTGGATGGAAGAACGCGAGGAAACCCGCTGATGCCGATGCCGCTTCGCCTTGAAGTTTTCGAAACCCTCGCAGAATCCGGCGTGCCGCAACTTCTGCTGCCCGAGCAGATCGAGGAGTTGCGCCTTTCGGCCTACGAGAACGGCTACAATGCGGGCTGGGACGATGCCGGACACCAGGTCGCGGATGAAGATCGTGCCCGGCGGGTTGAGGTCGAGCGCCAGCTGCAGCAACTTGCCTTCACCTATCACGAGGTGCGCGCGCATCTGCTGCGCGCGATCGAACCGGTCTTCGAGGCGATGCTCGCCACCGTGATCCCGGCGGCAGCGCGCGCTTCGGTCCTGCCGATGGCGATCGAGCAGTTGATTTCACTGGCCGGTGCGATCGCCGAGACCCCGGTGACGCTGCGCGTGAGCCCCGGCACGCGTGCGGAGTTCGAGGCGGCGCTCGGTGGACTGGTCCTGCCGCCACTGGCCATTGTCGAGTGCGAGAAGGTCGCCCCCCTGCAGGCTGAAATCGCCTTTGAGCCGAACGAGACACGGATCGATCTTGAAGCCGTGTCTGCCGAATTGCGCGCCGCCATCACGCGCTTCTACATGATCCAGAATGAAGAGGTGAAACATGCCTGATGCCGAAGCCCCCGCCGCCACCCCGGAGGCACAGGGCGGCACGCCGAACCTGTCCCGCGGGGCCTTCACACAGGTTCCCATTGAGATAGTGATTTCAGTCGGGCGCGCGCGTCCGATGGTCCGCGACCTTCTGCGTTTGCAGCGCGACAGCGTGCTGCCGCTGGACCGGCGCGTCGACGACCCGGTCGAGCTTTACGTCGGTGACAAGCTGATCGCCCGCGGCCAGTTGGAAGAACTCGAAGGGGAGCAGGCAGGACAGATGGCCGTCCGCCTGACCGAGGTTGCCGATCTGAGCGACGGGGTCTGAGGTGACCCAGCGGGAGCGGCACGCGCTGGCGCTTCTGGTGCTGGCGGCCGTGTTTGCGCCCGCGCCCCTTCTGGCCCAGGAGATCACGCTGAACTTCGGCGAGGGCGACGCGCTGGCGACGCGAACCGTGCAGTTGCTGGTGCTGCTCACGGTTCTCAGCCTCGTGCCGGCGCTGGCGATCATGATCACCTGCTTTCCGTTCATCGTGACGGTGCTGGCGATCCTGCGCCAGGCGATCGGCCTGCAGCAATCGCCCCCCGGGATGCTGCTGACGACGCTTGCGATGTTCCTGACCTATTTCGTCATGGAACCCGTCTTCACCGCCGCATGGACCGCCGGGATTGTGCCGCTGAATGCCGGGGAGGTCGGGCTGGAGGAAGCCTTCGCGCGCGCGATCGAGCCGTTTCGCACCTTCATGCTGGGCCGCGTCAGCGTCGATACCTTTGCCAATCTTGCTGCCCTGCGCCCGGATGCGCCCGCCTTCGGTGCCGAGGCACCGCTTTCGGTGCTGGTGCCGTCGTTCCTGCTGTCAGAACTTTCGCGCGCCTTCGAGGTGGGTTTCCTGATTTTCCTGCCGTTCCTGATCATCGACCTGGTGGTTGCGGCGGTGCTCATGTCGATGGGGATGATGATGGTGCCGCCAGCGATCGTCGCGCTGCCCTTCAAGCTTGCCTTCTTCGTCGTCGCCGACGGCTGGTCGCTGATCTCTGCCGCGTTGGTGCAGGGGTATTTCTAGCGCCAGTTCACGTCGCCCAGAAAGATGTATCCGGCGCCATAGATGGTCTTGATCAAACGGGGGTTGCGCGGATCCTCGCGCAGCTTCGTGCGCAGCCGCGAGATCCGCACGTCCATTGCCCGATCGAAGCTTTCGCCGGCCGCGCCGCCCAGGCTTTCCTGCATCTGCGCCCGCGTAATCAGCCGCTTCGGCATTTCCAGGAAAAGCCGCAAAACCTCCCCCTCGGCATGGCTGAAGGGCACCTCGCTGCCGTCCGCGGCAAGCAGGACGTAGCGGTCGAAATGGGCCTGCCATCCATTGAAGCTGGCCACCATCGGTGCTTCTGCGCCAACTCCGCGCGACTTGCGCAGCCGGGCACGGATGCGGGCCACGACCTCGGCGGGTTCGAACGGTTTGATGATGTAGTCGTCGGCGCCGAGTTCCAGCCCCGTCACCCGGTCATAGACGTTCGACCGGCCTGAGATGATTATGATCGTGGCGCCGGACTCCAGCGCCAGACGATGCACCAGCGCCAGGCCGTCACGGTCTGGCAGGCCCAGATCGACCAGGCAGACATCGGGGGTGGTGCGCTTGAGCGCGGCTTCGAACTCTGTCGCGCGCGCATAGGCTGTGGTCCGGAAACCCGCGTCGGACAGGGCATCGGCGAGCATGCGCCTGATCTCCGCCTCGTCGTCGAGGATCGCGACATGGGGCTGGTGCATCGTCTCTCCTATTCCGCGGCGGCGCGCGGTGTGGCGGTGCAGTGCGCCAGAAAGCGGCGCAGGTCCCCAGGCTCGAACGGTTTGCGCAGGACCGGAAACTCCCGCGCCGCCTCGTCGTGCAGCGGATCGTTTGGCGGCAGCGAGGTCATCAGCCCCATTGCCACTTCCGGCAGCTGCGTCCGCAGCGCACGCAGCAGGTCGAGGCCGGTCTCCTCCGCGCCCAGATGTATGTCCGAAAGGACCAGCCCCAGCCCGTCCAGCGCCGCCAGCGCGCGCGCATCGGTGGCGTTTTCCGCCTCTACCACGCTATGGCCGGCGGCGCACAGCAATTCGCGCGTGTTGGCGCGGATATCCGGGTCATCCTCGACAAGCAGGATCAGAAGCGGCGGCAGGCGCTGATCGGCGGGTTTGAGCGGCAGGCGCAAGGTCACCCGCGCGCCGCCCTCGGCCCGGTTCGCAAGGCGCAGGCTGCCACCCGCCAGCGAAGTCTGGTCGAAGACCATCGCCAGCCCGAGGCCTGAACCCTCGCCGCCCTTGGTGGTGAAAAACGGCTCGGTGCCGTGCCGTAGCGCCTCTTCGCTGAATCCGGGTCCCGTATCCTCGACGGTGATTTCCAGCCAGGTATCGCGTCGTCGCTGTACAACCAGACGGATGGTCCCGCCGGTCGCGCCGATCGCGTCGCGCGCATTCAGGATCAGGTTCAGCAGGCTGTCCTGCAGCGCGCCGGGGTCGAGCAGGACCGATTCGAGGTCGGCTTCCATCGAGATCAGCAATTCGGTCTGGGCGGGCAACGAGGGACGCGCCATCATCCGCAGGTCGTCCAGAAGAAGGCGCAGGTCCACCGGCTCGGCGTGCAGTTCCCGATGACCGGAAATGGCGCCGATGCGTTCCAGAAGCGCGCCGCCCCGACGCGCGGCTCCGACCGTGGCGCGGGCGATATCTGTGGCTTCCCGGGGCAGGCCGGGCAGGCGCGACAACCGTCCCTGAAGCCCTAGGATGATGGTCAGAAGATTGGCGAAGTCATGCGCCAGACCGGAGGTGAGTTGTGCCGCGAGTTCGCGCTTGCGCGTCTGCATCAGCGCCGCGCGCGCCTGCGTTTCCTCGGTGATGTCGGTGGACAGGATATAGACACCGCCACCGGCTTGTTGCCCTTCCGGCGTGGTCACGACGGGGTCGGGGGTCAGCGCCACGCGGATGCGCCGCCCGCTGACTTCGTGCGTGATCTCGCAGACCGCCGCTTCGCCGGCCAGCGCCCGGTCCAGATAGGGACGGATGCGGCCGAAGGTGTCAGGGTCAAGCGCCACCGCGGCGTGCAGCCCGACGGCATCGTCCGGCGTGCCCGGCATCACGGTCGAGAGTCTGCGATTGGAATAGGTATAGACCAGGTCGCGGTTCACATGGGCGATGTGGGCGGGCATCATCTCGGTCGTCAGCCGGGTGCGCGCCTCGATCTCGGTCAGTTCGCGCTTGGCTTCGGCCAGCGCCGCGTTCGTCGAGGCCAGTTCCCGGTTGGCCAGGCTGAGCCGCTCTGCATGGGCGAAAAGCTGGCCCGAGAGCTCCTCGGACCGGGCGCGGAGCAGTTGTTCCTGCAGCTTGATCTCGGTGATGTCGGTATAGACCGTGACCCAGCCCCCCTGCGGCAGCGGCGCCCCTTCGACGCTGATCCAGCGTCCGTTGGCGCGCTGGCGCTCCATGTAATGCGGCTGGAAGGCGCGTGCGGCATCGACGCGGGTGCGAACCGCGGCCTCGGCGTCGGACTGCGGCCCGTATTCGCCGCGCATGACCAGATAGCGGATCGTGTCCTCGAAGGCGGCACCGGGGGTGACCAGCCAGTCAGGCAGACTGAACATCTCTTGGTAGCGCTGGTTGCAGACGGCAAGCCGCAGGTCGCGGTCGAAGATCGACAACGCCTGCTGGATCAGGTTCAACCCTGCGCGGGTCAGCTTGTCGGTCGTTTCCTGGCTCACCTTCGGACGCTCTCCCCCGCGCGTAGGTATCGCAACGGTAGCGCCGGACGGCGGTCCTAGTCCAGAAATTCGTGCGGCTCTATCCCCCAGAGCGCGGCGCGCTCCACCCAGCCGCGATGGCCGTTGACGCCCAGCCGGCACCAGTCAGGCTCGCAGCGCAGAACCCGGGCCACGACGCCCACCTGCAGATGCGCGACCTCGGGGGCGTTCGACTGCGGCTGAGTGTGCATCGTCACCACCTCGTCTACGATCAGCACGGTACGCACGCCCGACAGCAGCGAATGGTGCATCCAGCCGCCCTGACCCTCCATGTCCTCGATCCGGCGCCAGTTCTCGAATTCGGCGGTGACGCGCAGCGGCATGTTGCGATGGGTGAAAAGCCAGTCGATCCGATGCGTCTGCCCAGGGCCCCGGCGGGCGCGCCCCTCCGACGTCTTGAGCGAGACGTAGCGGGGCAGCGGCAAGCCCGTCTCGGGGCCGCGGCGCGGTTCGGCGGCGGCCGCCGCGCCCTGGGCAAGGGCTGGGCGCGCATCGGCGCCGATCATCAGAAGTCCCGTAACCAGTACGGCCGCCCAACCGGCTTTTGTCCACATGTCTCTGCCCGCTCTCCGACCCCTTGAGACCCGCCGCGACATTTTATTGCGTGCAGGCTGCGGGGGTTCTTGTGCCTCGTTTCCCGATGCGTCAGTCTGCCATCACGCGCCGAGACAGGAAAGCCCCCAGGAGGTTCCGATGCCGCTGAAGCGTTTGAGTGTTGTCGTCACGCGACGCCTGCCCGACCCGGTCGAGACGCGCCTGAAAGAGCTTTTCAACGTCGAACTGCGCGACGAGGACACGCCCCTGTCGCGCGAGGAACTGGTGGGGGCGATGAAACGCGCCGACGTTCTGGTGCCGACGATCACCGACACGATCGACGGGGCGATGATCGGCCAGGCCGGCGACAAATTGAAGCTGATCGCGAATTACGGCGCCGGGGTCGACCATATCGACGTGCAGTCCGCCCGTCAGCGCGGCGTGCTGGTGTCGAACACGCCCGGGGTGGTGACCGAAGATACCGCCGACATGACGCTGGCGCTGATGCTTGCGGTGACGCGCAGGATACCGCAAGGCCTGGCCGAGATGCAGGCCGGCGAATGGCATGGCTGGTCGCCGATGGCGCATCTGGGCAGCCGGATCGGTGGCAAGCGACTGGGCATCCTGGGCATGGGGCGGATCGGTCAGGCGGTGGCGCGGCGGGCGCAGGCGTTCGGTATGCAGATCCACTATCACAACCGCAAGCGCTTGCGCCTCGAGGTCGAGGAACCGCTGGAGGCGACCTACTGGGAAAGCCTCGATCAGATGGTGGCGCGGATGGACGTGATCTCGGTCAACTGTCCGCACACGCCGTCGACCTTCCACCTTCTCAATGCGCGGCGGCTGAAGCTGATGAAGCCGACGGCGGTGATCGTGAACACGTCGCGGGGCGAGGTGATCGACGAGAACGCGCTGACACGGGCACTGCGCGCAAGCGAGTTGGCCGGGGCGGGGCTCGACGTTTACGAGCGTGGCTACGACATCAATCCGCGCCTGCGCGAGTTGCCGAACGTGGTGCTGCTGCCGCATATGGGCTCGGCCACGCTGGAGGGGCGGATCGAGATGGGGGAGAAGGTGATCCTGAACGTGAAGACCTTCGCCGACGGTCACCGCCCGCCGGACCAGGTGCTGCCGGGGATGCTGTAGCCCTCCGCCGGGGCTTTCGAAGCCTACCGGCAGGCTGCTGGCGAGCGTATGGCAAGTGGCTGGCAAGCGTATGGCAGTTCCGAACGGTGCGGCAGGGAATTGGCAAGGACTTTGCCGCCGGTGACCGGCTGTTGCTGGGGCGGGTCAGGGGGGCGCTGCCCCCCTCTTGGCTGCGCCAATTCACCCCCCGGGATATTTTCGGACAGGAAAAGTCCGGGGCGGTGAGGAGCGACCGCCCTTGGCGGCGGGGCCTCTTTTCGCCGCGCGCGGAGCGCGCGGCGCCCGGCCCAACGCGAGGAAGGTTGTGCGCGAAGCGCGCACAGCCTGACGAGGGGCGGGAGTAGTTTTGGGAGCCTTGGTGGTGTGGGCTTAGAGGTCAGCCGCGGCGCGGGCGGTAGGGCGGTGTGCTGCCGTCGCCGGGGCCGGTGCGGCCGCGCGGTGGCTTGCCCTTGGCGCCGCGCGGCTTGGCGGGGCCGCCCTTGGCGTCCGTGCCCTTGCGGGCGCCGGCGCGCGGTTTCGCGCCGGGCCGGTCGAGCCGGGCCGAGGGGTCGAGGGCGGCTTTGCGCTCGGGTCGGGCCGGGGCGGCCGGCGCGGCGGGGCGAGGCTTGCGCGGGGTGGTGTCGGAGCCTTCGGGTCGCTTGCGCGGCGGATACTTCGCGCCCTCGGGGCTTGCGGCGGACTTGGGGCCGCGATGCGGGGGTTTGCCCGCACCCGGCGCCTTGCGACCGGCGAAGGGTTTTCCCGTGTCTTCGGGCCGGCGCGGGGCATTGTCGGTGGGCGGCGTGCGACGCGCGGAGCGGTCCGCGCCGGAGTCGGGGCGGGGGCGGGTGTCCGGTCGGGACGATGTCGCGGCCCGGTCTGCCGGTGCTGCGGCAGCCAGTTGGGGGCGCGGGGCGGGGCGGTCGGGCCGCGGCGCACTCTGCGGGGCATCCTTGCGCGCCTCGGGCTTGTCCTGGCGCGGGCTGCGTGCGTTGTCGGGGCAGCCTGGCCGCACGGCCGGCCGCGACTCTGTGCGTGCATCCGGGCGGGGGCCCGAGCGCGGCCCCGGACGCGCACCGCGGGGTTTTCCGGTGCTGCGTTCCGGGCGCGCGCCCCCGGACGGGGCGGCGCTTCGGGTGACCGAGATGTCCTGTTCCAGCTGCGCATCGTCCCCGAGGGCGTTGAAGAAGCGCGCCTCGGCGTCGGCGTGGAGCTGCACCAGCGTGGCGTCGTCGAGGATACGGATCGCGCCGATGTCGTCGCGCGTCAGATCGCCCGCGCGGCACAGGAGCGGCAGCAGCCAGCGCGGCTCGGCCCGCTTGTCGCGGCCGATGTCGAGGCGCACCCAGAAACTGCGCTCGAAGCTGGCGCGCGCGCGTTCGGCTGGCGCGGCATCGGTCACGGCGGCGATGTCCTCGGGGGCGGAGCGGGCGCTGAAGTACTGGCGCACGACGCCCGCGGCCAATTCGCGGGGCGTGAAGCGTTCGATCAGCGCGGTGATCAGCGCGTGTTCCTCGGTCGTCTCGGGCGCGGTCAGGGCGTCGTCGGTGAACAGCCGTTCGGTGTCGCGGGCGCTGACGTCGGCGGCGGTTGGCGCCGCGCCCCATTCCGCCGCGACACCCGCCTCGGACAGCAGCCGTTCGGTCTTGCGGCGCGCGCGGGTCGGCACGATCAGCGCACTGGTGCCCTTGCGCCCCGCGCGCCCGGTGCGGCCCGAGCGGTGCAGCAACGTTTCGGAATTGGACGGCAGGTCGGCATGGATGACCAGTTCCAGCCCCGGCAGGTCGATGCCGCGCGCCGCCACGTCGGTCGCGACGCAGACCCGCGCGCGGCCGTCGCGCATCGCCTGCAACGCGCGCGCGCGTTCGTCCTGCGCCAGTTCGCCCGACAGCGGCACCACCGCGAAGCCGCGGTTCAGCAGGCGCGCGGTCAGGTGGTTCACCGTCGCCCGCGTCTTGCAGAAAACCAGCGCGTTCTTCGCCTCGTGGTATCGCAGGACGTTGACGATGGCGTTTTCGGCGTCTTCCTGGGCAACCGTCAGCGCGCGGTAGGCGATGTCGGCATGCGCCTCGTCCGAGGCGGCGGTGGTCACGCGCGCGGCGTCCTGCTGGAAGGTGCGGGCCAGCCGTTCGATCCCGTCCGAGACGGTGGCCGAGAACATCAGCGTGCGGCGCTCGGTCGGCAGGGCGGAGAGGATGAACTCCAGATCCTCGCGGAAGCCGAGGTCGAGCATCTCGTCGGCCTCGTCCAGAACGACGGTGGCGATCAGCGCCGGGTCGAGCGAGGCGCGTTCCAGGTGATCGCGTAGCCGGCCGGGCGTGCCGACGACGATATGCGCGCCGCGCTCCAGCGTGCGCCGCTCGGTGCGGATGTCCATGCCGCCGACGCAGGAGGCGATGATCGCGCCAGCCTCGGCATAAAGCCATTCGAACTCGCGCCGGACCTGCAACGCCAGCTCGCGGGTCGGTGCGACGATCAGCGCGCGCGGCGTGTCCGCACGCGGCAGGGTGTCATCCTCGTCCAGCAGCGCCTGGGCCATGGCCAGGCCGAAGGCCACGGTCTTGCCCGAGCCGGTCTGCGCCGAGACCAGCAGGTCGCGCCCGGCCAGCGCCGGGTCCAGCACCGCCTCCTGCACCGGGGTCAGCGCGCCGAAGCCCTTTGCGTCGAGGGCGGCGGCAAGGGGGGCGGGAAAGGCAGGCATGATGTCATCCGGCAAGCAGGGGTTCAGCGCGCGACTTACGCCGGGCGAGCGCCGAAGTATAGCGAAAACCGGCCGGTTTGCGCAGGGGGGTGCGCGGGCAGGGGCGGGCGTGCGCTTGGGCGCGGTGCGTTTGAAGGAAAGCAGGGGGCGTTCGGCAGCGCCCGTCCCGCTTTCCCGTGCGCGTCCCGGCGGCGCGGCCTTTAGTGGGGGCGGCGATGGGGCGGTGAACTTGCATTTGCAGGCGAACTGGCGCAGCGTTTCCGGAACGGGCGCGGGCGACGATCCCGCCGCCGCGCAAGGGAGGCGCAAGGATGACGGCAAGCGAGACGCTGAAGGACCTGGGAGAGATGCTGCTGGCCGGGCGGATCGAGGTGGTGGATTGCACCGGGCTGCTGGGCCCGCAGACGCCGCTTCTGAAATTGCCGCCGGAGCTGGCCGTCGACACGCCCCCGGTGGAGATCCATCGGATCAGCGAATACGACGACAACGGCCCCTTCTGGGCCTGGAACTGGCTGAAGCTGGGCGAGCATTCGGGCACGCATTTCGATGCCCCGCACCACTGGATCACCGGGCGCGAGTTTCCCGACGGCTACACCGACACGCTGGATGTGCAGCGGGTGGTGGCGCCGGTCAACGTGATCGACTGTTCGAAGGAAGCCGCCGCGGACCCCGATTTCCTGCTGACCGCCGAGCATGTGAAGGCCTGGGAAGCCGAGCACGGTCCCATCGGCGCTGGCGAATGGGTGGTCCTGCGCAGTGACTGGGACAAGCGCGCGGGCGACGAGGCCGCCTTCCTGAACGCCGACGAGACCGGGCCGCACAGCCCCGGGCCGACGCTCGATTGCCTGGAATACCTGATCGCACGGGGCATCGTCGGTTGGGGCAGCCAGTGCATCGGTACCGATGCCGGGCAGGCGGCGGGCATGTCGCCGCCCTTTCCCGCCCACAACATGCTGCACAAGAACAACATGTTCGGGCTGGCCTCGCTGGCCAACCTGGACCGGCTGCCGCCGAAGGGCGCGATCCTGATCGCGGCGCCGCTGAAGATCGCGCACGGCACCGGCTCGCCCATCAGGGCGCTGGCGCTGGTGCCGAGGGGCTGAGGCGGCCGGGACCCCCGCCGCACTCCCTTCCGTCCGCACGACCCCCGAGGCCGCTTCGACATGGCAGAACGATCCTTTCGCAATGAAGTCCAACACCTGAAACTGGGCGCGGGCGAGACCTTCACCGGCGAGGGGATCCTGGCGATCACCAAGGCGCTGCTGGAATGCGGCGTCGGCTATGTCGGCGGCTACCAGGGCGCGCCGATCAGCCACCTGATGGACGTGCTGGCCGATGCCGAGGAGATCCTGAGCGATCTCGGCGTTCGGTTCGAGGCGAACGCCTCGGAGGCGGCGGCAGCAGCGATGCTGGCGGCGAGCGTGCATTACCCGATCCGCGGCGCGGTGACCTTCAAGGGGCCGGTGGGTGTCAATGTCGCTTCGGACGCGCTGGCGAACCTGTCCTCGGCCGGCGTCACCGGCGGTGCGCTGGTGATCGTCGGCGAGGATTACGGCGAGGGGTCCTCGATCATGCAGGAGCGAAGCGACGCCTTTGCCCGCAAGTCGCAGTTCTGGCTGATGGACCCGCGGCCGAACTTGCCCTCGATCGTGCGCGCGGTGGAGCAGGGATTCGATCTGTCCGAGGCGTCGAACACGCCGGTGATGATGCTGGTGCGCATCCGGGCCTGCCATGTCACCGGGCAGTTCATGACCCGCGACAACAAGCGCCCACCGCTGACGGTGCGCAAGGCGCTGGCGAACCCCCGCCGCGATGTCGCCCGCGTGGTCCTGCCACCGATGTCCTACGCGCAGGAGCAGGACAAGGTGCGGAACCGCTGGCCGGCGGCGGTGAACTTCATCCGCGCCAACAAGCTGAACGAGCGTTTCGGCCCCGATCAGGGCCGCATTGGCGTGATCTGCCAGGGCGGCATGTTCAACGCCACCGTTCGCGCGTTGCAGCGGCTGGGGCTGGCGGACCTTTACGGCCAGACCGATATCCCGCTGCATGTGCTGAACGTTACCTATCCGCTGCTGGAGGACGAACTGCTGGAATTCTGCGCCGGCAAGGATGCGGTGCTGGTGGTCGAGGAAGGCCAGCCCGCGTTCATCGAGGAGACGCTGGCGGGGATGCTCTACCGCGCCGGGGCGCGGGTGAAGCTGCACGGCAAGGACACGCTGCCGCTGGCGGGCGAATACACGGGCCAGGTGATGCTGGAGGGCGTCGAGGCGTTCCTGCGCCGCGCCGCGCCCGACCTGCTGCCGGCGCGGGTGCGTGCGCCGAACGCTCTCGCACCCGCGATCCCCGACCTGTCGAAGACCGTGCCGATCCGCCCGCCCGGCTTCTGCACCGGGTGTCCGGAACGCCCGATCTTTGCCGCGATGAAGCTGGTGCAGCAGGAGTTGGGCGAGCATCAGATCGCGGGCGATATCGGCTGCCACCTGTTTGGCGCGCTGCCGCCCTTCAACATCGGCGGCGCGACGATGGGCTACGGGCTGGGCCCGGCGTCGAACGGGGCGTTCGACGGGGGTGGCGACAAGCGGCCCATCGCGATCCTCGGCGACGGCGGGTTCTGGCACAACGGGCTGTCCAGTTCCATCGGCAACATGGTCTACAACAAGTCCGACGGCGTGGTGGTCATCGTCGACAACTTCTATTCGGCGGCGACCGGAGGACAGGACATCCTGTCGTCGCGCGCGCGTAACCCGACGAGGACCACCAACCAGCCGATCGAGAAGGCCCTGCGCGGCGTCGGCGTCGACTGGGTGCGGGTGATCGACCGCACCTACGACGTGGCGCGGATGCGCGACGTGCTGCGGGAGGCGCTGACGACGCCGGTCAAGGGGCCGAAGGTGATCGTCGCGTCATCGGAATGCATGCTCAACCGGCAGCGGCGCGAGAAACCCATCGTCAATGCCGCGATCCGGGACGGAAGGCGGGTCGAGAAGCCGCGCTTCGGCGTCGACGCGGATATCTGCACCGGCGATCACGCCTGCATGCGGCTGTCGGGCTGTCCGTCCCTGGGGCTGAAGCGGCTGGACGATCCGCTGCGCGACGACCCGGTGGCGCATATCGACCAATCCTGCGTCGGTTGCGGCAATTGCGGCGAGGTGGCCGATGCCGCGATCCTTTGTCCGTCCTTCTACGAGGCCCGGGTGGTGCACAACCCCTCGGCGCTGGAGGCGCGGCTGGATCGCTGGCGTCGCGGCGTCATCGGCTGGCTGCAGACCCGCCGGGCGCGCAAACGTCCTGATCTGGCGGCCGTGCAAGGGGTGGCGGCGGAATGAACGAGGCGGCCCCGATCCTGACGCCCGCGCCGCGCGATGCGACACTCGATACGGTCATCAAGCTGGCGGTCATGGCCGTGGGCGGGCAGGGCGGCGGCGTGCTGACCGGCTGGATCGAGTCGATGGCGCGGGCGCAGGGCTGGGCGGTGCAGGCGACATCCGTGGCGGGCGTGGCACAGCGCACCGGCGCGACGATCTACTATATCGAGATGGCGCGCGACGGGGGCGAGGGGGCCGCGCCGGTCTTTTCGCTGGCGCCGGCGGCGGGGGACGTGGACATCCTGATCGCCGCGGAGCTGATGGAGGCCGGGCGCGCCGTCCTGCGCGGTTTCGTCACCCCCGACCGCACGACGCTGATCGCGTCGAACCACCGGGCGCTGGCGGTGAGCGAGAAGACCGTGCCCGGCGACGGGATCGCCCATGCCGAGGAGGTGGTGGCGGCCGCCGAACTGGCGGCGCAGCGGTTGATCCTTTTCGACATGGAAGCGGTGGCGCAGCGCGCTGGCACGGTGATTTCGGCCGCGCTGTTCGGCGCGCTGGCGGGATCGGTTTCGCTGCCCTTCGCGCGACACGCTTACGAGCACGCGATCCGCGCTTCGGGCCGCGGGGTGGAGGCATCGCTTACAGCCTTCGATGCGGCCTTCGCCGAAGCACGGGGCGACGCGCCGGCCGCGGCGGCCACGGCCGAGGTGCCGGCGCCCGCGACTCCGCCGGGCGCGCACCTCGGCGCCGACTGGGTCGCGCTCCTTGGCCGGATCGACCGTGTGCCCCGGGGCGCGCGGGACATGGTGCGCGCGGGGCTGGTCAAGGTCGTGGGCTTTCAGGACATGGGCTACGGGTTCGAATACCTCGACAGGGTCGCGCGCGTGGCGACGCTCGATATGGGGGCGGGCGACCATGAACTAACGCGCGAGGCTGCGAAATATGTCGCCAATGCGATGGCCTATGACGACATGATCCGCGTGGCCGACGCCAAGACCCGACCCGATCGCTTCGCCCGCATCCGGGACGAGATGGGGGTGGCGGATGGCCGGTTGCTGCGCTTGATCGACTACACCCATCCCCGCGCCGAGGAAGTCGTGAGCCTGTTTCCCGCGCGTTTGGGCCGATGGGTGACGGCGCGGCCGCGGCTGATGGGCTGGATCGACCGGCGGGTGAACCGGGGGCGGCGGCTGCGCAGCGACCGCATCTTGCCATTCCTGCAACTCTACCTGCTGGCCGGGCTGCGCGGCTGGCGGCGGCGGACGCTACGCCATGCCGCCGAAATGGCGCATCTGGACGGCTGGCTGGAGGTGGCGCTGGAACACGCGCGCTGCGACCCGGCGCATGGGGTCGAAACGCTACGCCTGCGGCGGCTCGTGAAGGGTTATGCCGACACCCATGCCCGCGGCCTGTCGAAATTCGACCGGGCCCTGGCGGGCGCCCAGGCTGTGGCCGGGCGCAAGGACGCCGCCGACTGGACCCGCCGCCTGCGCGAGGCGGCCCTGCAGGACGAGGAGGGGCTGGCGCTGGACGGGGCGCTGCGCACCATCGGCACGTTCGCCGGTGCCGCGCGCGATCAGTCGACCAGTTCGACCGAGTAGCGTTCGATCACGGTATTGGCGAGCAGCTTCTCGCACATGCCGCGCACCTGTTCCTCGGCACGGGCGCGGTCGGCCTCGGCCAGGTCCAACTCGATCACCTTGCCCTGGCGCACGCCCTCGACCCCCTCGAAGCCAAGGCTGCCCAGGGCGCGACGCACCGCCTCGCCCTGGGGGTCGAGGACGCCGGTCTTCAGCATGACATGCACGCGCGCCTTCATCGGAATGTCCTTCAGTTCATCAATCGTGGCTTGACCATCGGGGTCGCGTTCGACGGCATGACGCCCAGTCGGCGCGCAACCTCGGTGTAGGCCTCGGAAAGGTTGCCCAGGTCGCGGCGGAACACGTCCTTGTCGAGCTTCTGGCCGGTCTTGGCGTCCCAGAGGCGGCAGCTGTCGGGGCTGATCTCGTCGGCGACGACGAGGCGCTGGAAATCGCCGTCGTAGATGCGCCCGATCTCGATCTTGAAATCCACGAGCTTGATGCCGACGCCCATCATCACGCCCGACAGGAAGTCGTTCACGCGCAGCGCCAGCGCCACCATGTCGTCGAGGTCCTGATGCGTCGCCCAGCCGAAGGCCAGGATATGCTCCTCGCTGACGATGGGATCGTGGAGCGCGTCATTCTTGTAGTAGAACTCGACGATCGGGCGGGGCAGCGGCGTGCCCTCCTCGATCCCCAGGCGCTTGGAAATCGAGCCTGCGGCGATGTTGCGCACCACCACTTCCAGCGGAATGATCTCGACCGCGCGGATCAGTTGCTCGCGCATGTTCAGGCGGCGGATGAAATGCGTGGGCACGCCGATCTCGTTCAGCCCGTTCATGAAGAATTCCGACAAGCGGTTGTTGAGCACGCCCTTGCCCTCGATCAGCGCCTTCTTGGCGCCATCGCCGGCCGAGGTATCATCCTTGAAATACTGCACGTAGGTGCCGGGCTCGGGACCCTCGTAAAGGATCTTGGCCTTGCCCTCATAGACCTTGGTGCGACGTGCCATGCTTTCTCCGAATCAGGGCTGCCCGCAGCGCGGGAGCGCACGGAAACAGGCGCCCCTATACGCCAACGCCGACTTCGCCGCAAGGACGGCCGCGGGCGCCGCAGACTGCGATAAATGCTTGCGACGCGCGGCCGATACCCCCATATCAAGGCCTGACCAAAACCTGTGAGGCCCCCGATGAACACCACATTCGACGACCGCGAGCGCGCCTTCGAGTCCAAGTTCGCTCACGACATGGAAATGCAGTTCAAGGCGGTGGCGCGCCGCAACAAGCTTCTGGGGCTCTGGGCGGCGGACCTGCTGGGCAGGTCGGGACAGGCGGCCGAGGACTACGCGATGGAAGTGATCCGCGCCGATTTCGAGGAAGCCGGCCACGAGGACGTCTATCGCAAGGTCAGCGCCGATCTGGAAGGCAAGGCCGATGAGGCGACGATCCGCGCCAAGATGGACGAGTTCCTGCTGATCGCCAAGGAACAACTGGTCAAGCAAGGCTGACGCGCGCCGCCGGGTTTGCCCGGCGCGCGAAACCCGTCCGCCGTTCTGCCGGCGCCCAATCCCCGTATCGGAGACCGCATGCCCTTGGCCCCCCCGACCGATCCGTTGCGCGCGCTTCTGGCCGAGCGGGACGTTCTGCTGGCCGATGGGGCCACGGGGACGAACCTCTTTAACATGGGCCTTGCCTCGGGCGAGGCGCCGGAGTTGTGGAACACCGACGCGCCCGAAAAGATCCGCACCCTTTACCAGGGCGCGGTCAATGCCGGGTCGGATCTGTTCCTGACCAATACCTTTGGTGGCAATGCCAGCCGGCTGAAACTGCACGCGGCCGAACGGCGGGTGCGCGAACTCAACCGTGTCGGCGCGGAACTGGGGCGCGAGATCGTGGATCGCGCGGATCGGCGCGTACTGGTCGCGGGTTCGATGGGCCCGACCGGCGACATCATGGAACCGATGGGCGCGCTGACCCATTCGCTGGCGGTCGAGATGTTCCACGAACAGGCCGAAGGGCTGAAGGAAGGCGGCGCCGACCTCCTCTGGGTCGAGACGATGTCGTCGCCCGAGGAGTATCGCGCCGCGGCCGAGGCCTGCCATCTGGCTGGCATGCCCTGGGCCGGCACGATGAGCTTCGACACCGCGGGTCGCACAATGATGGGGCTGACCTCGGCCGATTTCGTGAAGCTGGTGGGCAAGCTGCCCCACCCCCCCGTCGCCTTCGGCGCGAATTGCGGCGTCGGCGCATCGGACCTTTTGCGCACCGTGCTCGGGATCACGGCACTGGAACCCGCGATCCCGGTGATTGCCAAGGGCAATGCCGGCATTCCCAAATATGTCGATGGCCACATCCACTACGACGGCACGCCCGACCTGATGGCCGAATACGCGGTACTGGCCCGCGACGCGGGCGCCCGCATCATCGGCGGTTGCTGCGGCACGATGCCCGAGCATCTGGCGAAGATGCGCGCGGCGCTGGACAGCCGCCCGCGCGGCGAACGGCCGACGCTGGAGCAGGTCGCGGCCGCCATGGGCGATTTCTCCTCGCCCTCGGACGGCACCGAGCCGGGAGCGGACGCGGCGGCCGCCGAGGCCCGCGCGCGCCGCGGGGGGCGTCGGCGCGGTTGATCCCTCGGGGTCGGGTTGCCAGCCGTCCCCGGGCGGCATAGATCGCCACTCAGACCAGCAAAGGGGATCCCATGTTCAGACTGCCCGCCCTTCATGACCCGCGCCGTTTCGACGCCGAAACCGCCGCAAGGGCCGATGCGTTCGGCGATCTGCCGGAATGGGATCTTACCGACCTCTACAAGGCCCCCGACGCGCCCGAGTTCGCGCGCGATTTCGACTGGCTGGAGAAAGCCTGCGCCGACTTCGCCTCGGACTACGAGGGCAAGTTGGCAGGGCTGGATGCCGCCGATTTCCTGCGCTGCGTCCAGCGCTACGAGGAGATCGACATCACCGCCGGTCGGCTGATGTCCTACGCCGGTCTGCGCTACTACCAGAACACCACGGATTCGGCGCGCGCCAAGTTCATGGCCGATGCGCAGGACCGGGTCACGGTGGCGACGACGCCGCTGGTCTTCTTCTCGCTCGAGCTCAACCGGATCGATGATGCGGCCTATGACGCGCTTTTTGCCGCGGACGCCGATCTGGCGCGCTTCAAGCCTGTCTTCGACCGGCTGCGCGCGATGCGCCCGCACCAGTTGTCGGACGAGTTGGAGAAGTTCCTGCACGACCAGTCCACCGTTGGCGCCACCGCCTGGAACCGACTGTTCGACGAGACGATGGCGGGCCTCAGCTTCGAGGTGGAGGGCGAGGAAGATCCGCTGCCGCTGGAATCCACGCTCAACCTGCTGACCGACCCCGACCGCGCCAAACGCGAGGCGGCCGCGCGGTCGCTCGCCAAGGTCTTTGAGGAGCACCTGCGCCTTTTCTCGCGCGTCCACAACACTCTGGCGAAGGACAAGGAAATCACCGACCGCTGGCGCAAGATGCCGACGCCGCAGCACGGCCGGCACCTGTCGAACCATGTCGAACCCGAGGTGGTGCA
The DNA here is from genome assembly GCF_017811755.1 of Pararhodobacter sp. SW119. Classification (GTDB taxonomy): domain Bacteria; phylum Pseudomonadota; class Alphaproteobacteria; order Rhodobacterales; family Rhodobacteraceae; genus Pararhodobacter. The sequence goes on from NZ_JADDJF010000001.1 coordinate 103,288, forward strand.
GGCGCTGCGCGATGCGGTGGTCGCCGCCTATCCGCGCCTGTCGCACCGCTACTACGCGCTGAAGGCGAAATGGCTTGGGCTGGACAAGCTGCAGGTCTGGGACCGCAACGCGCCGCTGCCGATCGAGCCGCCACGCACCATCCAGTGGCCCGAGGCGCGCGAGACGGTGATGAACGCCTATGCCGAGTTTTCGCCGAAGATGGCCGAACTGGCCGAACCTTTTTTCGACAAGGGCTGGATCGACGCGGCCGTGAAGCCCGGCAAGGCGCCGGGCGCCTTCGCACATCCGACCGTCACCACGGTGCACCCTTATGTGATGCTCAACTACCTCGGCAAGCCGCGCGACGTGATGACGTTGGCGCACGAACTGGGCCACGGCGTCCACCAGCGTCTGGCGGCGGGGCAGGGGGAACTGCTGTCGTCAACCCCGTTGACGCTGGCCGAAACCGCCTCAGTCTTCGGCGAGATGCTGACCTTCCAGCGCCTGTTGGCCAACGCCAAGACCCAGGCCGAGCGCAAGACGCTCCTGGCCGGCAAGGTCGAGGACATGATCAACACGGTCGTTCGGCAGATCGCGTTCTATGATTTCGAATGCAAGCTGCACGCGGCGCGGCGCGAGGGGGAACTCACGCCCGACGACATCAACGCGATCTGGATGAGCGTGCAGGCCGAAAGCCTGGGCCCGGTCTTCGAGTTCATGGATGGCTACGAGACCTTCTGGTCGTATGTCCCGCATTTCGTCCACTCGCCCTTCTACGTCTATGCCTACGCCTTCGGCGACGGGCTGGTGAACGCTCTCTACGCGGTCTATCGCGACGCCGGCCCCGGCTTTCAGGACAAGTATTTCGAGATGCTCGCCGCCGGCGGGTCGAAGCACCACAAGGAGTTGCTGGCGCCCTTCGGCCTCGACGCTTCGGACCCGGCGTTCTGGGATCGCGGGCTGGACATGATCGCGGCCTTCATCGACGAACTGGAGGCGATGGAGGACTGACTGGCGCCCTCAAGGCGCGGCCGCCCGACGGGCCGATGGAGCAAGCGTCCACGCGTGGACGCTTCTTCAACCAACTGAAGAACAAAGGCAAATTTCAAAAATTAACCGCAATGAAACTTTTGTCGCACGCGTCGGGTTTCACCGCTGCCATCGCGCCCCGCGTTCTGGCCGCGCGTGGGCTTCGTGGTCTGCGAGTTGCACCGCCTCGCCGATCTGGGCCATGACGAGGGGATGCTGACACTCCTGCCGCAGGGCCTGCTCAGCGCGTTCGCGCTTTCTGGCCTGCAACCCTCCCAGAGCGCCCCGGATTTCCGCTTGAAGCGCGGCGCATCCTCGCGTTGAACTCGGCGCGACCGGTCGGGGGCGCGCGGGCATGGACGGTGATTTCGACTATCTGATCGTGGGTGCCGGTTCCGCCGGTTGCGTGCTCGCCGAACGCCTGTCAGCCGACGGGCGCACGCGCGTCCTGGTGCTGGAGGCCGGCGGCAGCGACCGGCGGTTTTTCGTCCATATGCCGCTGGGCTACGGCAAGCTCTTTTTCGACCCGCGGGTCAACTGGTGCTACCGGACCGAACCCGACCCCGGACTGGCCGGGCAGGCGGATTACTGGCCGCGCGGCAAGGTCCTGGGCGGGTCGTCGTCGATCAACGCGATGGTCTGGGTGCGCGGGCACCGGCAGGATTACGAGGATTGGCAGGCCGCCGGAAACCCCGGCTGGGGCTGGGACGCGGCGCGCGCCGCCTATTGCGCCATCGAGGATAACGAGGATGGCGGGTCGGACTGGCGCGGCGCCGGTGGGCCGCTTTTCATCCGGTCGAACCGCGCCCCCGCCCATCCGCTGGTCGAGCCGTTTCTGGCGGCCTGCGAAAGCGCCGGCCTGAAGCGCAATGCCGACTTCAACGGCGCCGAACAGGATGGCGTCGGCATGTATCAGATGACCATCCGGGGTGGGCGCCGCAACTCGGCCGCGCGGGCCTTCCTCTATCCGGCGGTGGCGCGCGGCAATGTCGCGCTGCGCACCGGGGCGCAGGTCACGCGCATCCTGTTCGATGGCGCCCGCGCGACCGGCCTCGAATACCGCTGGAAGGGTGCCACCCACACCGCCCGCGCGGGCGAGGTCATCCTGTCCGGCGGCGCGGTGAACTCGCCGCAGCTTCTGATGCTGTCCGGCGTGGGGCCGGGGCAGGGCCTTCAGGCGATGGGTGTGCCCGTGCGACTGGACCAGCCGAATGTCGGCGCGCATCTGAGCGACCATCAGGGCCTGAACTATACCTGGCGCGCGCGCGTGCCGACGCTGAACGACATGCTGCGCCCCTGGTGGGGCAAGCTGCGCGTGGGGCTGCGCTATCTGGCGCGCCGCGACGGGCCGCTGGCGCTGTCGATCAACCACGCCGGCGGGTTCTTCCGCACCGATCCGGCGCGGGACCGGCCGAACATGCAGCTATATTTCCAGGCCTTCTCGACCCTGCTGCCGCGGCTGGGCGAGCGACCGGTGCTCAGCCCCGACCCGTTTTCAGGCCTGTCGATCGGGCTGTCGAACTGCCGTCCGGCCAGTCGCGGGCGGATCGAACTGCGCAGCCCCGATCCCTTCGCGCCGCCGCGGATCTTCGCCAATGCCTACGCGGCCGATGCCGATGTGGCCGAGATGCTGGCCGCGGTGAAGCTGTTGCGCCGGATCGCGGCGGCCCAGCCGCTGGCCGGTCTGCTGGAGGAGGAGTTGCGCCCTGGCCCGCAGGTGCAGTCGGATGACGATCTGGTGGCCGATCTGCGCGCGCGCAGCGGCACGGTCTACCACCCCTCCTGCACCTGCCGGATGGGGGCCGATCCGGCGCAATCGGTGGTCGACCCGCGCCTGCGCGTGCGCGGTCTGGAACGGCTGAGGGTCTGCGATGCCTCGGCCTTTCCCAGCCTGATCGCCGGGAACACCAACGCGCCGGCCATGCTGATGGGCTGGATCGGCGCCGGGCTGATGATCGAGGATCGACGCCGCGTCGGATAGCCCGCGCGACAACCGACCGCTGCGCGTGGGGGTTTCGCTGCGCGCGCGAACCGCCTATGTCATGCCGAAACCATCCGCGAGAGGCGAAGATGTCGGACAACGCCCCCCAGACCAGACCGCAGTCGAAGGCGATTGCGGATGCCCAGACGGTCACTTCGGTCCGTCACTGGACCGACAGCCTGTTTTCGTTTCGCTGCACGCGTCCGCAAAGCCTGCGGTTCCGTTCGGGCGAATTCGTGATGCTGGGGCTTCTGGACGAACGCGGCAAGCCGCTTCTGCGCGCCTATTCCATCGCCTCGCCCAGTTGGGACGACGCGCTGGAATTCTATTCGATCAAGGTCCCCGATGGTCCGCTGACCTCGCGCCTGCAGCATATCGTTCCGGGCGACGCCATCATCCTGCGTCCGAAACCCGTCGGAACGCTGGTTCATGACGCGCTGCTGCCGGGAAAGCGGCTGTGGTTCCTGTCCACCGGCACCGGCATCGCGCCCTTCGCCAGCCTGGTCCGCGACCCCGAGACCTACGAGAAGTACGATCAGGTGATCCTGATGCACACCTGCCGCGAGAAGGCGGAACTGGAATACGGGCGCGAACTGATCGAGGACCTGCGCAACGACCCCCTGATCGGCGAGATGGTCGAGGGCAAGCTGCTCTACTATCCCACGACCACACGCGAGCCGTCCGAGCGGATGGGCCGGGTGACCGAGAACCTCGCCTCGGGCCGGGTGTTTCAGGATCTGGGTATCGACGGGCCGATGGACCCGGCACGCGACCGGGCGATGGTCTGCGGCTCCTTGGCCTTCAACCTTGACATCAAGACGATCCTCGAAGGGTGGGGGCTGCGCGAAGGCGCCAATTCCGACCCGGCCGAGTACGTGGTCGAAAAGGCCTTTGTCGGCGACGGCGTCTGACCGCCACGCAACATCACGAAGAAGAATGGCCCCTGGAAAGCGGGGGCCGCTTGCCCGGATTCGGACGCCCAAACCAGATGTTTCGTTTCGGTTAACAGCGTTTGACTATGTGCACAAAATCAACACGTTGAAGAATTGTCCGCATGCGGACGCCTGCTTTCACCGGCCTTCTGCAAGGAGAAAGCCGGCTGCGGCAGCGGTTACATGTCGAGCATGCTGCGCACCTGCGCCAGCGCGGCTTCCTGCGCGTCGGGGTCGTTGCGGGCGCTTTCCAGCAGGGCGCGTGCGGCGCTGCGGTTGATCGCGTCCAGTTCCGAGGCTTCGATGACCTGCATCGCGCGGTCGAAATCGAACCCTTCCTCGGTGAACAACCCCTCGGCCTCCGCCTCGGCCAGGGTGGGGGCGTCGGTTCCCGCCTGTCGCATCGCCTCGGTTTCGGCCTCGGCGGCCTCGACCTGATCGCGGATCGTCTGTTGCGCCTCGTTGACCAGGGCCTCGGCCTCGGCCTCGGCCTCGTCGCCCGCGGCCAGCGCCCGGTCGATCGCTTCCTGCGCGCGTGCCTCGGCTTCGGCGGCGGCTTCTTCCTGCGCCTCGAGGATCTCGCTGATGGTGCTTTCGGCGGCTTCGCCGGCTTCGGAGGCATCCTCCATCGCCCGATCGATCAGCGCCTCGGGGTCGGTCGCCTCCGGTTCCGCAGCGGCGCCGTCATCTTCCGGGAGCATCGGCTCGGGGTCCTCGATGACCGGGTCATCCGTCGTCTCGTCCTCGGTTGCCGGAAGCTCGGGGGCGCTGACGGGCGCAGGCGCGGGTGCCGGCTCGTCCTGGACCAGCCAATAGCCGACGGCCGCCGCGATGACGATCACGATGATGATCAGAGCCTTCTTCATGGCAGCCTCCGTTTTTCGATGGCGCCTCTTTAGTGCACTTGGCTACTGAAAGGCAATCGACAGGCATCAGAAAGATCGCGCAGACGCAGAAATCGGCGCGACATCACCCGGTGACGCGCCGCCGGGATCCGCCTGCGTCGAATCGCACGTCAGGTGTAGAATCGCTTGTCAGTTCAGGCGGCGCGGTCTATTTTCGCGCGCGCTTGATCCACAGAAGGAAGACACCCATCGCTCGCAGACCACACCACGCCCCGCCCAGCCGCGACACCGGACCGCGGGTCAATGACCGAATTCGTGCGCCTGAAATCCGCCTGATCGGCGCAGAGGGCGAGAACGTCGGCGTCGTGACCCCTGCGCGGGGGATGCAGCTGGCTGAGGAAGCGGGACTCGACCTGGTCGAGATTTCCCCGAATGCGACACCGCCGGTCTGCAAGATCATGGACTACGGCAAGTTCAAGTACGAACAGCAGAAGCGGGAATCCGAGGCCCGCAAGAAGCAGAAGACCATCGAGGTCAAGGAAATCAAGTTCCGCCCAGGAACCGATACCCATGACTATGACGTCAAGATGCGCTCGGTTAAGAAGTTCCTGGAAGAGGGCGACAAGGTCAAGGTGACCCTGCGCTTCCGCGGCCGCGAGATGGCGCACCAGCAGCTTGGACTGGAATTGCTGCACCGCGTTGCCGATGACGTGACCGAGATCGGCAAGGTCGAGAACATGCCGAAGCTGGAAGGCCGGCAGATGGTGATGATGATCGGCCCGCGCTGAACCCGTTGCCCATGCCCTGACCGTTCACTCCGGCGCGCGAAAGTGCGCCGGTTCGTTTTTGCGGACCCTGCGACCGTGGTCGACGGCGCATGCGCCTTGCCCGCGCCTTTCAGTTGCCTTGCGACGGGCCCGTGCCGTTCCCGACCCGGTTGTAGTGATACCGCGCCGCTTCTTCCGCCAGCATGTCGGCAAGGCAGGCATCATGGGTGCGCATCTGCGCGATGACTGCCCGGCGGCCGCGCGCGTCATGGGTCTGCAGGATGCGCCGCAGCACGGTCGAACGCCCGCGCGGACGCGACAGGAAATCGTCCTGCTCGATGATGGCCTCGACCGGGCTGCCCAGGGTCAGAAGCGCGTTGTGACTGGCCAGCGCCAGATAGGCGCCGCTGAGGCAGGTGGCGCGCGTTTCGTGGCAATCCCGCGAACAGATTGCGTCCAGCGGCGCGGCCAAGGGGGCCTCCGCCAGCCAGCCGGACAGTTGTAACGGATCGAAGGTTCCTTCGACCAGGGCGCGCTGCAGGCTGTCGGCGGCGATGCGATCCAGAAGCTCCGCACTCCGCTCGCCGGTAGATCCGCGCCAGAGAAGATAGATCGTATCGGGGGGCACCTGGGCCGGGTCCCGATCGCGCAGGCCCGGATTTTCACGCGCAGCCAGCGCGACCATCGCCTCGCGCGCGGCGCGCGCCTCTCCCATCGCCTCGAAACGCTCGATGACTTCGGGGCCGGTCGCGGGGTTCATCAGGGCCAGCCAGGCCGACCCCAGCGGATGATCGGAAAGCGCGTGCAGCCAGCTTCGTCCCGACACGCCACCGGGCTGGCGCATCAGGGTGATACGTTGCGCGCGCGGCAGATGCGCCAGCCATGGACCCTGCAACGCCGGCGTCTTGTCGATGATCGCCAGCAGCAGTTGCGCCGCCTTGTTGCCGTCGTGGGCCAGCCGGCTGATCGCAGGCAGCGCGGTTTCCTCGTCGTTGTCGAGCCAGTTTTCGACGGCTACCGTCAGCGCCGGATGCTCGGCGCCGGGAAGGTCGGCCTTGGTCAGCGCGGGGCCTGCGGACAGGAATACCGCGCCGACAAGCCCCACGCAGCCGAGCGCGCGCGCGGCTCTGCGCTGCAGGCGCCTGATCAATGGTCCAAACGGCACGATATGCGTTTCCCTCGCGCGGGCGTGCGCCCCCCGACGCCGCCGCTTGGCGGCATCTTGCGAAATCCCGCGCGGGGGGTGCAAGTGCAAAAACGTCGACGAATGCGGCGAAATCGCCCTTGGCAATCCTCAGTCCCTGAGCGTCCCGGCCAGGTTGTGCAACTCTTCCGAGGGCAGGAAACCCCGGATCAGTTGCCCGTTCTCGGGCCCGCCCATGACGAAGGTCGGGGTGCCGTTGATCTGCAGGCGTTGCGCCAGGGCACGGTTTTCCGCAAGGATCGCCGTGATCTCGTCGCTGCCCATCCGCGCGGTCACGGCATCGGGGTCGAGGTCCAGTTCGACCGCGATGGCGCGGGTCACGGTTTCGGTCAAGTCGCCGTTCAGCGTCAGCAGGCGCTCGTGCACCGCCTCGTAGGCTTCATCGCCGCCAAGCTGCAGGACCGAGATCGCCAGTCGCGAGGACAGTTCCGACTGCGCGCCGAGGATCGGAAATTCCTTGATCACGAAGCGGACGTTTCCATCGAGCGCCACGAAATCCATCACGTGGTCGAAGGCGCGCCGGCAGAAGCTGCAGCGGTAGTCGACGAATTCGACCAGGGTCAGGTCGCCGTCGAGGTTGCCGCCGACCCAGGAATGCGCGTCGGAAAAGATGTCCTCGGCGTTGATCTCGATCAGCGCCAGATCCATGTCGGCCTGCGCCGCGGCATTGCGATTCTCGAACTCGGCCACCGCCTCGAACAGGACTTCCGGATGCTCAAGCAGATAGGCGCGGATCTCGGCCCGCAGGGCGGTGCGTTCGGCATCGCTGTAGGTGTCTTGCGCAGCGGCGGGCGCGGCAAGGGCAAGCCCGGCGGCAAGCAGCGGGACGAGAGGCAGAAAAGGCATGACAGCTCCTGGTTGGAGGTTTCCTGCCTTTTGCGCTGTCCGGCGGGCCGAGATCAAGCCCACCCGTATCCGCGCACCGCATCGTGAAGATTGGCGCGGCATTCGACGCCGTGTCGCTTTTGACCCCTGCCGCGCAAGCGCGTATAGAACAACCTTGGTGAAGGAGCCTGTCTCGTGTTGCGTTTCATTCTGTCGTTCTTTGGAGGGATCTTCAGCTTTCTGGTGCTGGGGATCAGTGCCGTTGCCCTGACCGTGGGCGGCGTCATCTGGATGTACACGCGCGATCTTCCCAGTCACGAGCAGTTGGCGAACTACACGCCGCCGACCATCAGCCGGATCTACTCGGGCGAGGGGCAACTGATCGACGAGTTTGCCCAGGAGCGGCGGCTCTTCGTGCCGATCGGCGACATTCCCGAGCAGGTGAAGCACGCCTTCATCTCGGCCGAGGATCGGAATTTCTATGATCACGCCGGCTTCGATCCGCTGGCAATGGTGTCGGCGCTTCGTGATGCGGTGGTCAGCCGTGGCCAGACGCTGCGCGGCGCCTCGACCATCACGCAGCAGGTGATGAAGAACTTCCTGCTGTCGGGCGACCGCACGGGCGAGCGCAAGATCCGCGAGATCATCCTCGCCTACCGGGTCGAGCAGACGCTGTCGAAAGACCAGATCCTCGAGCTCTACCTCAACGAGATTTTCCTGGGGCAGAACTCCTACGGGGTGGCTGCGGCGGCGCAGAGCTATTTCAACAAGACGCTGGACCAGTTGGACCTGCACGAGGCGGCGTTTCTGGCCGCCCTTCCGCAGGCGCCGTCCGAGTATCATCCGGTCCGCGCGCGCGAACGGGTGACAGGTCGGCGCAACTGGATCCTGGGCCAGATGGTCGAGAACGGCTACATTGACCCCGATCTGGCCGAAGCGGCGGCGGAAGAACCGCTGCTGACCGTCCAGTCGGGCGACGTCATCGCCTTCCGTGAGGCGCTGCCCCCGCGCGACTACTTTACCGACGAAATCCGCCGCCAGCTTTCCTCGAGCTTCGGCGAATCCGAGTTTTTCACCGGCGGGCTGAGCATCCGCGCGACCGCGCATCCCGAGCTGCAGGTCAGCGCCGCGCAGGCGCTTCGGGGCGCGCTGGAGAACTATGACCGCAGTCTGGGGCGCTGGCGGGGAACCGGTCTGCGCCTTGAAGCCGACGATCTGGGTTCCGAGGAACTCTGGCGCGCGGGCTTGTCGCGGATGCGTGTGGCCCGCGACGTGACCCTTGGCAACCGCTGGCATCCGGCCGTGGTGCTTTCCGTCGAGGGCGGCACCGCGACCCTGGGGATTGAGGACGCGGACGAACCCGGCACCGTCGAGAACAGTGATCTGGACTGGGCGCGCGGGTCCCTCGCCGACAACCTGGATGTCGGCGACGTGGTCCATGTCCGCCCCATCACCCGCGACGAGGATGGCGGTTTCGTGCGCTGGTCGCTGCGCCAGGTGCCCGAGGTGCAGGGCGCGTTCATGGCGATGGACGTGAACACCGGCCGGGTGATCGCCATGCAGGGCGGCTTCTCGTACCAGCATTCGGTCTTCAACCGCGCCACGCAGGCCATGCGCCAGCCCGGTTCGGCCTTCAAGCCCTTCGTCTACGCGGCGGCACTCGATTCCGGCTTCACCCCCGCGACCATCGTCATCGACGCGCCGATCGAGTTGGAGACCGCGCAGGGCATCTGGCGGCCGACCAACGCCTCCAACCAGTTCTACGGTCCGATCCCCGTGCGCACCGGGATCGAGATGTCGCGCAACCTGATGACCGTGCGACTGGCGCAGGAAGTCGGCATGGACGTGGTCGCGGGCTATGCCGAACGCTTCGGCGTCTACGACCGGATGCAGCCGTTCCTCGCCAACTCGCTGGGCAGCCAGGAGACGACGCTTTTCCGCATGGTCGCGGCCTACGCCATGTTCGCCAATGGTGGCGAGCGGGTGGAACCGACGCTGGTCGACCGCGTGCAGGACCGCTGGGGGCGCACCGTCTACCGCCACGACCAGCGCACCTGCCTGAACTGCGACGACGCCGCCCTGCGCCCCGGCGCCGCGCCGGCGATCAGCGCGCAGCGTGCCCGCGTGATGGATGCGATCACCGCCTTTCAGCTGACCTCGATGATGGAGGGGGTGGTGCAGCGCGGTACTGCGGCGCGTACCGTCAACCTCTCGGTTCCCGTCGCCGGCAAGACCGGCACCACGAACGAGGCGCGCGACGTCTGGTTCGTCGGCTACACCTCGAACATCGTGGCGGGTTGCTACATCGGCTATGACCGGCCGCGCCCGCTGGGCCGCGGTGCCTCGGGCGGGGGGATGTGCGGGCCGGTCTTCACGCGCTTCATGCAGGACGCGGTCGCCGAATTCGGCGGCACGCGTTTTGCCGTGCCACCGGGTGGTCGCTTTATCCGCATCGACCGGCGCACGGGCGAGCGGTTGCCGGACGACGCCTCGGGCGCCGATGTCGTGGCCGAGTATTTCCGCGAAGGGGCCGAGCCTGTCTTCGGCATCGGCGCGCTGATCGATGGCGGATTCGCGATGGGGGTGAACCTGCCGATGTTCAGCCGCGATCAGGACGCGGATGACGAATGGACCGGGGATGCCACCGGCGGTACGGGCGGCACCGGGGGGACCGGCGGCGCGGGTGGTGCGGCGACCTTCGGCACCGTCAGCTCCGGCGGTCTCTACTGATCCTGCCCTTGCCGGTCGGGCGCACGCGCGCTATCAGACCGACCCAACCGCGCCCCTCCGGGCGCCACGTTTTCAGGACGTTTGTTCATGCGTGCAGAGACACAGGCCTGGATCGAAGGTATCCGCAAGTCGCTGGCACTGCTGGCGCAGCGGATGGACCGGGACACGGCGACGTTCCGGCTCGAGGAATTCGACGCGATGATCGAGGATCCGAACCTGTGGAACGACCCGGCACGCGCCCAGAAGCTGATGCGTGAGCGGCAGATGTTGATGGAGGCGCTGACCACCCATGACTCGATTGCCCGGGATCTGCAGGACAATATCGACCTGATCGAATTGGGCGAGGCGGAGGGCGATACCGAGGTCGTGACCGAGGCCGAGGCCGCGCTCAAGGCGCTCGCCACGAAAGCCGCCGAGAAGGAACTGGAGGCGTTGCTGGACGGGGAGGCCGACGGCAACGACACCTATCTGGAAATCAACGCCGGCGCCGGTGGCACCGAAAGCTGCGACTGGGCGTCGATGCTGGCGCGGATGTATGTCCGCTGGGCCGAAAAGAAAGGCTACAAGGTCGAGCTGACCTCGGAAAGCGCGGGCGAGGAGGCGGGCATCCGCTCGGCCACCTACCGCATCTCGGGGAACAACGCCTTTGGTTGGCTGAAATCGGAATCCGGCGTCCACCGGCTGGTGCGCATCTCGCCGTATGACAGCGCCGCGCGGCGCCATACCTCGTTCAGTTCGGTCTGGGTCTACCCGGTGGTCGACGACAATATCGAGATCACCGTGCCCGACAACGAGATCCGCATCGACACCTATCGGTCCTCGGGCGCCGGAGGGCAGCACGTCAACACCACCGACTCGGCCGTGCGCATCACCCACCTGCCGACCGGCATCGTCGTGACCTCCAGCCAGAAGTCCCAGCACCAGAACCGGGCCGTCGCCATGGAGGCGCTGAAATCCCGACTTTACGAGCTGGAACTGCGCAAGCGCACCGAGGCGATCGAGGCGCAGCACGATGCCAAGGGCGACGCCGGCTGGGGCAACCAGATTCGCAGCTACGTGCTGCAGCCCTACCAGATGGTGAAGGACCTGCGCACGGGGTACGAGACATCGGACACGCAGGGCGTTCTCGACGGCGACTTGGACGCGTTCATGGCCGCGACGCTGGCGCAGGATGTCGCCGGCAAAAGCCGGTCCGAGGCGCAGGCCGCCGATTGACCGCTTCGCGCTGGCGGGCGATCATTTGTCTTGCGCGCAGGTGCGTTGCGCACTTATCCTGCGCGAAAGAGGAGGATTTGCGATGTCCGATCCAGGTTCCGGCGCTCTCGACAGCTTCGACGCCGATATTCCGCCGATCCGCAGCTTGACGACGGATGATCTGCGCGCCGCGCTTGCCGACGGCTGGACGGATTTCAAGGCCGCGCCGGCTTTCGGGCTTTTCTTCGCGGTGATCTATACCCTGGGCGGGATGGGGCTGTTCTTCGGGCTTCTGGGCGCGGGAGAGCCGTTCTGGTTCATCCCGGTTGCGGCGGGCTTTCCGCTGCTTGCCCCCTTCGCCGCCGTCGGCCTCTACGAGGTCAGCCGGCGCCGCGAGGCCGGGGAGCCGCTAAAATGGGGCCCGGTCCTCGGCGCGCTGCGCGGGCATGGCGACGGGCAGTTGCCGGTCATGGCGGTCGTCGTGCTGCTGGCCTTCGGCTTCTGGGTGATCCTCGCACGCGGTATCTTCGCCATTTTCGTCGGCCAGTCCGGGATCGGGGCCGAGAACCTGGGCGAGTTGCTGACGCTTGCCGGCACCACGATGCTGCTGGTCGGCACGGTCGTCGGCGGCCTGATGGCGCTTGCGCTCTTTTCCGTCACCGCCTTCAGCCTGCCGATGCTGCTGCACCGCCCGGTCGATTTCGTCACCGCGATCGTCACCAGCATCGCGGGGGTGTGGGCGAACGGACGGGTGATGCTGCTCTGGGCGGCCATCATCGCGGGCCTTCTGATCGTGGCGATGCTGCCGCTTTTCCTAGGGCTTCTGATCGTTCTGCCGCTACTGGGGCATGCGACCTGGCATCTCTATCGCCGGGTGATCGCCGACTGATCGAGGCACCGCGCCGGATGGCCGAGGCGCTGTCCGGCGCGAGGGTCCAAGCTTGGACCTTTCTGCAAGTATCTGTAATTCAACCGTGAATCGGGCCCGTTAACCGTAGTGAAAGGTCTGGCCCCGGGGGGTGCCGGGGCTGGTTCTTGCCTTCGGCCCCAGGAGGCGCACTTCAAGCCCAAGGCGAACTTCAAGCGCCCAGTGGGAACCACACGCGTGCCGCGAAGCGGCAGGACCCTCAGGCATATGCCGGGGCTGCTGGGTCACATAGCGCGGATGCGCAGGCGGGTGAGGCGGTTGTCGGCGCGGTCCGCCACCTCGAACCGGAAGCCGTGGAAGCGGAAGATCTGCCCGGCTTCGGGGATCAGCTGCGCTTCGTGGATCACCAGGCCCGCGACAGTGTTCGCCTCCTCGTCGGGCAGGTTCCAGTCCATCGCGCGGTTGAGGTCGCGGATGGTCATGGCGCCGTCGATCTCGATCGTTCCGTCGGACAGTCGATGGATCGGGTCGGGGGCGTCCTCGTCGTGTTCGTCCTCGATCTCGCCGACGATCTCTTCTAGGATATCCTCCAGCGTGATGAGCCCCAGCAGCGCGCCGTATTCGTCGATGACCAGTCCGAAATGCCGTCGCTGGGTCAGGAACTGGCGCATCTGTTCGTCCAGCGGCGTGGTTTCGGGGACGAAATAGGGTTCGCGCGCGACGGACATGAGGTCCAACCGGGTGACCGCCGCGAACTTTCCGTCGGCCTCGACCACCAGGCGATGCACCTCGCGCATGAGGTCACGGGAATGGATCACGCCGACGATGTTTTCGGGGTCGTCGCGCCAGGCGGGCAGGCGGGTGTGGCTGGAGTTGACGCATTGCGCGATGATCTCGTCCACCGGATCGTCGATGTTGATGGTCTCGATCTGGCTGCGATGCAGCATGATCTCCTCCACCGTGCGATGGCCCAGATCCAGCGCGCCGAGCAGGCGATCGCGGTCTTCCTTCTCGACCACGCCTTCGGAATGGCCGAGCGCCAGCGCGCCGGCAATCTCCTCGTGATAGGAAAGGATCGCATCGTTGGGGTCGGTCGTGACGCCGAAAAGCCGCAGGATCACCCGCACCAGCGCCCGCACGGCGGCGACGACCGGCGACAGCACCAGAACGATCAGCCGGATCGGCGGGGCCACCCGCGACGCGGCAACCTCGGGGTTGGTGATCGCATAGGTCTTCGGCAGCACCTCGGCGAAGACCAGGACCAGCAGCGTCATGACCAGCGTCGCCAGCGCCACGCCGGAATCGCCGAATATCCGCGTGAAGAGCGCCGTGGCCAGCGACGCGGCCAGGATGTTGACCAGGTTGTTGCCCAGCAGCACCGACCCGATCAGGCGTTCGTTGTCTTCGGTGATCTTGAGCGCGGTGGCCGCCCCCAACGATCCCTTGTCGGCCTGCGCGCGCAACTTGCCGCGCGACGACGCGGTCAGCGCCGTCTCGCTGCCGGAAAAGAAGGCCGACAGCACCAGCAGGCCAAGGATCGACAGGGTGGTGATCCAGAAGGCGGTGTCGAGGGATGCCATCATCCCCGCCCCGGAAACGGCGTGTCACGCCGGCGGTCGGGATAAATGCATTCTGGGCGGCAGGAGCCGCAAGGTCGGGGTTTCATCAGGGTGTCACGTCAGGGTCGACATCTTGCCTGTCAGTATGGCCGGATGCACGCGGCTGACAAGTGCTCTGCGCAAGATCGTTGGGAAAGATCGGCGGATCAGGCGCCCCAGCTGCGGACCGGGCCACAATCCATATGGGTGAAGTCCGACCGCGAGTACCGCCCCACGCCACCGGCGCGGCAGGCCGACGCGGCCCGTGCAACCTGCGCGACACTGCGCGAGCGCATCCGCAGATCCGCCGCCTGACCGATCGTGTGGCGCGAATTCGACGCGACGCCGCGCGAGCGGGCGCGCAGCATGGCGTTGGTCTGCGGAGAACGATAGCCCGAGAGGAGGTTGTAGGGCTCGTCCGCATCGAGCAGCCGGTGCGCGGCGGACATGATGTCCAGCGTGCGCGTGTCGATGCGATGCACCTGATTGTTGCGCCAGTCGCGGAAGAAGTGATTGATCTCGGCGATGACCTCGGGGATGTACTCGCCATCGACCCAGTAGACCGCATCCATCACCTCGCCGGTGCGCCCGGAGTAGACGCGGAGCCGGCGGATATCCCCCGACCCTCGGAGAAATGAAAACGCGTTGGCGTATGTTGGAGCGGCGGTGACTGCGGTTGCTGCGAAGATGCCCAAGAGGGCGCGCCGGGAGATCCCGGCCGTGTCGTTCCGTTCCATGATCAGTCCTGTCCCATCCCGGTCATGCTCTTTCCTGCCTTCTGGCCTGGCATCTTCTCGCCCCTTTCTGGGTTGATGCACGATCGTTGGTCGCGTGCCGGGGCGGTGGGCCAGGCGCTTTATTTTCGCCTCTGATGCTGTCTTGCCACAATCGCGTGATCCGCCCAAGCGCTGAATCGCACGAATGGTTCGGCAAGTGCCAGAATAGGCGGGATTTTGCTGACACGAGCTTAACCGACGCGCCGTAAGTTCCCTGCAGGGCCGATCGCGCGGGACTCACGGCTTCGTGATTCGAACGCGGCGGGAACCTTGCCATTGTTAAACCGTTGAGCGGATTGGTGCCGACGGATATCAGCGGCGAACGCGTGGACGAGTGATTGACGGAAGGAATTGGGATGCTGGGAATTCGGGGCACGGGCAGGTATCGGTCTGCATTGTCGGGGATGCTGGTCGGGATCGGCGTCGTTCTGACGTCGCTGCCAGCGGTGGTCCTGCCGACGCCCGCGACTGCACAAAGCTTTCCCGCCTTCCGCCAGGCGCTGGCCGAGGGGGTGGCGGCGGACCCCGGCCTTGCAGCCTTCTACCGGCAGAGCGAATTTGCCCCGGTCTGGACCGGCGCCGACCAGGCGGCGCGGCGCACTGCGCTGGTGTCCGCACTGGCGCAGGCGGGCGATCACGGGCTGCCGGCGCGGCGCTACGATCTGCCGGGCCTGCTGTCCGCCTTCCGCGCCGTCGAGAGCGAGCGCGATCGCGGACTGGCCGAGGCGCGCGCCAGCCTTGCCTTCCTGCAATATGCACGCGATCTGACCAGCGGCGTGCTGGAACCCGGCGCGATCATCGAGCAGATCGTGCGCGAGCTGCCGCGGCCCGACGTCACCGAGTTGATGCACGATTTCGTCGCCGCCGAACCCGTCAGCTTCATCCGCAGCCTGGCGCCACGGGCACCGGAATACGCGCGCCTGCTGCACGCCAAGCGCCAACTCGAGTCGCAGATGGCGCAGGGGGGGTGGGGTGCACAGGTCCCGTCCACAGGCCTGCGTCCGGGCGAGACCGGCGAGGCGGTGGTCGCGCTGCGCAACCGGCTGATCGCGATGGGCTACATGCCGCGGGTCGCCACGGCGCGCTATGACGGCGCGATGCAGCGCGCGGTGCAGGCCTTCCAGATAGCGCACGGGATCGACCCCGACGGCATCGCCGGGCGCGAGACGCTGGCGGCGATCAATACCGAACCGGAACAGCGCCGCCGTGCGATCATCGTAGCGCTGGAGCGCGAGCGCTGGATGAACATCGAGCGCGGCGAGCGGCACATCTGGGTCAACCTGACCGATTTTCACGCCCGCATCGTGGATCACGACCTCGTCACGTTCGAGACGCGCGCGGTGGTGGGCGCGCAGCAGTCGGACATGCAGACGCCGGAGTTCTCGCACCGGATGACCTATCTTGAACTGAACCCGGACTGGACGCTGCCGCGGTCGATCGTGGCGCGCAGCTACTGGAACGGGCTGGCGAATGGCGGGCACCGGTATCTGCAGGTGGTCGATGCGCGCGGCCGGGTCGTCCCGCGCGAGGCGATCGATTTCGCACGCTACACGCCGCGGAACTTTCCGTTCGAGGTGCGCCAGCCGCCGGGACCGTCGAACCCGCTGGGGCAGGTCAAGTTCATGTTTCCCAACCCCTACGCGATCTACCTGCACGACAGCCCGGCGCGGCAGCTGTTCCGCACCACGGTGCGCACCCATTCGTCCGGATGCGTGCGCCTGAACGACCCCGAGGAGTTCGCCTACGAGCTTCTCTCGCGGCAGACCGACGATCCGGTCACGCTTTATCAGGGCACGTTGCGGCGCGGCAGCCTGCAGCGCATCTACCTCGACCAGCCGGTGCCGATCCATCTGGTCTACCGGACGGCCTTTACCTCGGCCGATGGCGAGATGCAGTATCGCAACGATGTCTACGCTCGCGATGGTCGCATCTACGAGGCGCTGCGCGCGGCGGGGGTGGAAATGCAACCGGCGCAGAGCTAGACCCGCAAGGCGCGGCGATCTGCGCCGCATCGGCGGGAGGCTGTCATGCCGCATCGACTATCCGATATCGCCCGGGCGCTGGACGCGCGGCTGGAGGGTCGTGGCGACCTGATGATCGACCGTGCCGCCGAGCCGGCGGAAGCAGACGCGCGCGCGCTGGCCCTCGCCATGGCGCCGGAATATGCCGAGGGATTGGCGAAGGGAAAGGCGCGCGCGGCCGTCCTGTGGGAGGGGGCGGACTGGCGGGCGCTGGGATTGGAGGCCGCGCTTTTCGTGCCACGGCCGCGCTACGCGATGGCGGGGATCACCCGCGCGCTCGATCCGGGGCCCGAGATCCTGCCCGGCATCCACCCCAGCGCGGTGATCCACCCCGAGGCCGAGATCTCGCCGGACGCGGCCATCGGCCCGCTGGTGGTGATCGGGCGCGGCGCGCGGATCGGGCAGGGGGCGCGGATCGGCCCGCACTGCCATATCGCCGAGGAGGCGGAACTGGGACCGGGGGCACTGCTGGTCTCGGGCGTGCGGCTGGGCGCACGGGTGCGGATCGGGGCGCGGTTCATCGCGCATCCCGGCGCGGTCGTCGGGGCCGACGGCTTTTCCTTCGTCACGCCCGAGAAATCGGCCGTCGAGGCGGCGCGCGAAAGCCTGGGCGAAACCGGTGGGGCGGCGGCGCAGAGCTGGACGCGGATCCATTCGCTGGGCGGCGTCGAGATCGGCGACGATGTCGAGATCGGTGCCAATTCGACCATCGACCGCGGAACGATCCGCGCCACCCGGATCGGCGACGGCACGAAGATCGACAACCTCGTGGATATCGGCCACAACGTCACCGTCGGGCGCGACTGCCTGCTGTGTGGACAGGTCGGGATCGCGGGGTCTGCCCGCATCGGCGACCGGGTGGTGCTGGGCGGTCAGTGCGGGGTCAGCGACAATATCTTCGTGGGCGACGACGTTGTCGCCGGCGGGTCGACCAAGATCTATTCGAACGCGCCGGCGGGGCGGATGCTGCTGGGCGCGCCCGCGCAGAAGATGGTCGCGCAGATCGAGCTCTACAAACTGCTGCGACGGCTGCCACGGCTGTTCGCCCAGGTCGCCGAACTGCGCCAGGGCGTCAAGGGAACGGCGAAGCGGGGCGAGGCCGACTGGGGCCCCTAGGTATGCGGCGGCCGACCGGATTGGGCGACGCGCGCCGAGGCGCACAAATTTGTGCGCCTGGCCAAAGCCTTGATTACACGTTAGAAAATCGAGAAATTAACCGCAGCGAAACTTTTGCCCCTACGTATCGATTCATAGGTCGCCTGTGCGTCCGAAGTATCGCTCCGGCCCAGCGACGGCTCGGACCCGGCGGCCAGTGCCGCCGGATCGCTTGTGTCGGTATCACGGCGTGCGGCTGGCCTTATTCGGTCGGGGCGCGCGCCTGCAGATCGTCCATCGCGGCGGTGAAGCCCATCAGCGACACCGGGATTTCGATCGGCTGGTTGACCTGCGAATAATGCGCGATCGTGATGAAGCCGGAGGCCCCGCGGCGCATCGCCTCGATTTCCTCGGCGCTGAGACCAATGCGCGCGATGCACCCGATCATGGCGCAGATCTGGAACGGCTCCTGCCGCATCTCGCTGGTGTCGATGCGGAAACCAAGCCCGGTGGGCAGGAACGTCTCGAGCGGGGTGGTGATGGTCGCCCCGGCGGCGAATTCGGCTTCCTCGGGCAGAACGACGATGGAAATCTCGGCAATCGGACCGTCATCGGTTTCCAGCAATTGCCCCATCTCGCAGATTTCCTGACCCTCTTCGTTGACGCGCGTGCACTGGATCTGCCAGTCGCGGTGGGTCGCCGCCACCCGGCTTTCGCCGGTCGCGGTCGCGGTCGTCGCGGAGGGATCGACTTCAAGCGTCGGCTCCTCGGTCGCCGTGTCCTGCGCCGCAAGGCTACCCGGAACGGCCATCGCCGCACAGACGAGCAAGGTGCGAATGGTGGGGGTCGGATGCATGAATTTGACCTCTTTCTGGCTGCTCGCGGCGACCTAGCACGCCCGGTTGCAGGTGTCAGCCGAAAACGATGTGATGAGGGTGTGAAAACCGGTCATGCGCCGGCGGGAAAAATGCGAAAAGGGCCCAGTTGAGGACCCTTTTCGTCGTTCTCCCTGCCGGACTGGCCGACTTATCGACGCGACGCTAGGAAGAAACCGGGCCTGCGTCAACAAAAAAACCGCACCCGAAGGTGCGGTCAGTTTGTGGAGGTTTTTATCGTCGTCAGACCGCTGACGGATCAAGCATCGCTGGCCTTGTTGCGGCCGTTTCGCGGGCGGGAGTGGGACCCCGTCCCCTCGTTGCATGATGTCGTTCCGATGTCTTCTGCCGCCTGACGACCCGTTGATCTGCACAATCGCAAAGGAATCTTAACAAGCGGTGGTCCGTCCGTCAGGCGGCTTGCAGGGCTGTTCATCCTGCGCGCGCCGCTTCAGTCCCGCAGGGCGGCGAAATCGCCGGGTGTGCCGATGTTGCGCACTGTCGCGTCACGGTCGATGCGGCGGATCATGCCCGAAAGCGCCTTGCCCGCGCCGATCTCCCAGAACTCGGTCACGCCCTGCCGGGTCATCCATTCGACCGATTCCCGCCAGCGGACCGCGCCGGTGACCTGCGACACCAGAAGCGCGCGGATCGTCGCCGGATCGGTGACCGCCTCGGCGCGGACGTTGGAGACCAGCGGAACCGCCGGCGCGCGGATCTCGACCTCGGCCAGCGCGGCCTCCATCGCGTCGGCGGCGGGCTGCATCAGGGTGCAGTGGAACGGGGCGGAGACCGGCAGCAGCAGCGCGCGCTTCGCGCCGTGGTCCTTTGCAATCTCGACCGCGTGTTCGACCGCGTCGCGATGGCCGGACACGACGACCTGCGCGGGATCGTTGTCATTGGCCGCCTGGCAGACGCGCCCGCCAGTCGCCGCGGCGGCCGCGGTGGCGACGGCGGTCGCGGCGGCGAGGTCGAGGCCAAGAATCGCCGCCATCGCGCCTTCGCCAACCGGCACCGCCTGCTGCATCGCCCGGCCCCGGATGCGCAGCAGCCGCGCGGTGTCGGCGATACTGAGCGCGCCGGCGGCCGCGAGGGCGGAGTATTCACCGAGCGAATGGCCGGCGACATAGGCCGCAGCGGTGACGGCGAACCCCTCGGCCTCCAGGGCGCGCAGCGCGGCGAGCGAGGTCGCCATGAGCGCGGGCTGGGCGTTCGCGGTGAGCGTCAGATCCTCGATCGTGCCGTCCCAGATCAGCGCCGAGAGCTTTTCGCCCAGCGCGGCGTCCACCTCGTCGAAGACGGCGCGGGCGGCGGGATAGGCATCGGCCAGGTCCCGGCCCATGCCGATCTGCTGGGCCCCCTGGCCGGGAAAGACGAAGGCGCGGGTCATGACGGTCTCCTCCTGCATGCCGATGATCTCGGGCGTCTTCCTAATCCGCGAGGACGGGTAAGGGAATGCCCTCTATTCCGCGGCCGATTGCAGGGCGCCGGCGGCGGAGGGCGGAAGCTGCGGATCGAGGACGAGGCGCCGGGGCAGGGACGCCTCGGTCAGCCGGACCGACACCAAGGGCGCGCCGTCGCCGTAGCGTTGCGCCGTGCCATCCGGGAAGGTCAGGTTCAGGGTGCCCTGCCGTAGAAATCGCCGCAGAACCCTGTCGAGCCATCGGTTCCACATCGCACCACCTCCTCCAGCAGCATGCGAAACGAATGTCCTTCGTCGAAGATAGCGATTTGCCGGGAAATCTTCAATCTTCCCGCCCCCCAAGTCGCCCCTTGCGCCGTCCGGTACAGGCTGTATAAGGCCGCATTCCTGCCGCATACCATGTATCCGGCGCAGTCTCTCGTGGGCAGAGCGCGGCAGGGCGAAGCCTGTCCTGTGAAATGCGCCCCGACAGAACTGGAGACAGCATGCCGCTCTACGAGCATGTGATGATCGCGCGTCAGGACTTGTCCAGCGCGCAGGCCGAAGGCCTGATCGAACATCTCTCGACCATCCTTTCGGACAACGGCGGCAAGGTCGTCGGCTCCGAATACTGGGGCGTCAAGACGATGGCCTACAAGATCAACAAGAACCGCAAGGGGCATTACGCCTTCCTGCGCACCGATGCCCCCTCGGGCGCGGTGCAGGAGATGGAGCGTCTGGCGCGCCTGCACGACGACGTGATGCGCATGCTGACCGTCAAGGTCGAGGCGCATGAAGACGGCCCCTCGGCGCAGATGCAGAAGCGTGACGACCGCGGTGACCGCGGGGACCGCGGCGATCGCCCGCGTCGCTGATCGATCAGGAAAGGACTAGAACCATGGCCGCAAGACCGTTTTTCCGCCGCCGCAAGGTCTGCCCCTTCTCGGGCGACAATGCGCCGAAGATCGACTACAAGGACGTGCGTCTGCTGCAGCGCTACATTTCCGAGCGCGGCAAGATCGTGCCGTCGCGCATCACCGCCGTGTCGTCGAAGAAGCAGCGTGAACTGGCCCGCGCCATCAAGCGCGCGCGGTTCCTGGCGCTGCTTCCCTACGCCGTGAAATAAGGAGCCCACCATGCAGGTCATTCTACTGGAACGCGTGGCGAAGCTGGGCCATATGGGCGACGTGGTGAAGGTGCGGGCGGGCTATGCGCGCAACTTCCTGCTGCCACAGGGCAAGGCGCTGCGTGCCTCGGACGCCAATCTGCAAGCCTTCGAGGCGCAGAAGGCGCAGCTTGAGTCGCGCAACCTCGAAACCCGCAAGGATGCCGAGGGCCTGGCCGCGAAGATGGACGGCACGACGCATGTCATCATCCGCTCGGCATCGGAGTCGGGCGCGCTCTATGGTTCGGTCACGCCGCGCGACATCGCGGACGTGCTGGGCGAGGGCGGCTTCACCGTCGAACGCCGGCAAATCGTGCTCAGCGCACCGATCAAGGCGCTGGGGCTTCACCCTGTGCAGGTGAGCCTTCATCCGGAAGTCGATGCAGACGTCACCATCAACGTCGCCCGCTCCACCGAAGAGGCGGAGTTGCAGGCGGCCGGCAAGTCGATCCAGGAACTCGCCGCGGAAGAGGAAGCCGCTGCCGATTTCGAGATCGCCGAGCTGTTCGAGGATATCGGCGCAGCCAACGAAGACGACGAGTAATCGCCCCGGAAATCACTGACAGGACGCGTCGCAAATCCGCGGCGCGTCCTGCTTTTTTCCGCCGACCTTGTCGCAGCCCCCGATCCGGCATATATTCCCGATCTAGCTATTCTCATCTTTGAATGTAGATGAAGGTCATGCCGATGATTCCGCAAACCAAGGCCGGACTTCCCCTGGACGAACCGAAGGCCGCCGAGGATATGGTGGCGCAGGCACAGTCGGCGTCCAACCTGCTCAAGGCGCTGGCGCACGAAGGTCGGTTGCTGATCCTGTGTCAGCTGGCGACGGGCGAAAAATCGGTTTCCGAGCTCGAGGCGTTTCTGGGCGCGCGGCAAGCGGCGGTCAGCCAGCAGCTTGCGCGGCTGCGCCTTGAAGGGCTGGTCACCAGCCGGCGCGAAGGCAAGTCGATCTATTACGCCCTGGGCGATCCGAGAGCCGCGCGCGTGATAGGCCTGCTTTACGAGCTCTTCTGCGACGAAAAAAGCTGACGCCAGCTCGCGGGCAGGCGGGGCGCCTTGTGGCTTTGCTCGCGTTTCCAGGCGTGGATGGGTTGCTCCCACGCTTTGGCGTCAAAACCCGCGCGTTCGCTTGACCTCAAGTTTTCCCGACCATCTCGGCCAGTCTTGCGGAGGCTTTCAGTTCGCGGTTGTCCGGCCGAAAGCGTAGCGCCGCGCGCAGGAGCGGGGCGGACAAGCCGATGCGGCGAATCCAGCGTTTCCCGTCGGTCACGGCGGCAGGCGGGGCGGAATCCGCATAGCCGCGCAGCGCGAGGTTGAGGAGCGCCGGGTCGTCGATCCCGACCTCGAGCATTGAATGCAGCAGGATCGCCAGGTCGAGGCCCATCGCCCGCTTGCTGGCGCGCGGGCTGAACCGCTCCATGTCGATCAGCCGCGCCTTGTCACCGTCCCAGCAGATGTCGCGGATCTTTGGCCGCCCGTGACGGGCGCCGGCCCGGTGCAGCGCGCCCAGGGCCCGACCGGCTGCGACGACCGCGCGTGCCTTCTCCGCCGCTGGAATGTCGCCGGTCAGCAGGCGGTCCAGCGGTTGCCCCGCGTCCTCGATCACGAAGTAGTCCGCGCCGGAAAGCACGATCGGGGGCGCCGCAAGTCCGCGGTCGAACATGAAGCGCAGCCCGGCCAGATCGCGTGCGAAGGCCTTGCGCGGATCGCCCTTCTGCAGCCGCCAGCGCAGGGAGCGTGGGCGTTCCGGGCGCTTGAGCCAGAAGCGTTGGGACCCGATCTCGAGCGGTTGAACGCGGGTGAAGGGGGTGTTTTCCGGTGCCAGGATCCCGGCGATCCGGTCGCGCAAGGCCGCTTTCGTGTCGGGATCGCCTGCGATTTCCATGCCCGGCCCTTCTTTGCCGCGCATCCACCGCGGCCCCCCGTCCCCTAGCACGCCGCCGGCAGGACGCCAACGCGCGCCGGTCCGGCCATGGCGCGCGACTCTGTCGGGAAACGCGGAAATAGGCGCGGCACGACATCGCCTCAAGCTGCAGTGCAGCGTGTGATCACACGGTGTTTCACTGTGATCACAAAGGGCGGGATTCTTCGGCCTTCCCCTCGATTCATGCGGATTCTTCGTTCCTGTAGCGCGCAAATCGTGCCAATACGCACTGCAAAGACGCAGCAGACGGGGACAGCCGAGGTGAATATTCACGAATATCAGGCGAAGGGCCTGCTTCGCAGCTACGGGGTGCCGGTTTCGGACGGGCGCGTCGTCTTCCGGGCCGAAGAGGCGAAATCGGCTGCCGGCGAACTCGATGGGCCGCTCTGGGTGGTCAAGGCGCAGATCCATGCGGGCGGCCGCGGCAAGGGCAAGTTCAAGGAGGCCTCCGCCGGCGAGAAGGGCGGGGTACGCCTGGCCCGCTCGGTCGAGGAAGCCGCCGAACACGCCAGCGCCATGCTGGGGCGGACGCTGGTCACGCATCAGACCGGTCCCGCCGGCAAGCAGGTCAACCGCATCTATGTCGAGGATGGCTCGGACATCGAGCGCGAGCTTTACCTGGCCGTGCTGGTCGACCGCGGGTCGAGCCGCATATCCTTCGTCTGCTCGACCGAGGGCGGCATGGATATCGAAGAGGTCGCGGCCTCGACCCCCGAGAAGATCCTGAGCTTCACCATCGACCCGGCCGCCGGCATCTCGGGCTTTCACGGTCGCCGCGTCGCCTTCACGCTGGGGCTGGAGGGCAAGCAGGTCAAGCAATGCGTCGATCTGGTGAACAAGCTCTACAAGCTGTTCGTCGAACGCGACGCCGAGATGGTCGAGATCAATCCCCTGATCGTCACCACCGACGGCGACCTGAAATGCCTCGACGCCAAGATGGGCTTCGATTCGAACGCGCTCTACCGGCAGTCGGAAATCCTGGCGCTACGCGACGAGACCGAGGAGGACCCGAAGGAACTCGCCGCGTCGAAGTTCGATCTGAACTACATCGCGCTCGACGGCGAGATCGGCTGCATGGTCAACGGGGCGGGCCTGGCGATGGCCACCATGGACATCATCAAGCTCTACGGCGCCGAGCCCGCGAACTTCCTCGATGTCGGCGGCGGCGCCAGCAAGGAGAAGGTGACCGAGGCGTTCAAGATCATCACCTCGGACCCGAACGTGAAGGGCATCCTGGTCAACATCTTCGGCGGCATCATGCGCTGCGACATCATCGCCGAGGGGGTGATCGCCGCGGTCAAGGAGGTCGGGCTGCAGGTGCCGCTGGTCGTCCGGCTGGAGGGCACGAATGTCGAGAAGGGCAAGGCGATCATCAACGACTCCGGGCTCAACGTCATCGCCGCCGACAACCTGTCGGACGCGGCGGAAAAGATCGTCAAGGCGGTGAAGGGGTAATCGGCATGGCCATTCTAGTCGACAAGAACACCAAGGTCATCTGCCAGGGCTTCACCGGCTCGCAGGGCACCTTTCATTCCGAACAGGCCATCGCCTACGGCACCAGAATGGTCGGCGGCGTCACGCCCGGCAAGGGCGGGTCCGAGCATCTGGGGCTCCCCGTCTTCAACTCGGTGCACGAGGCGAAGGCGAAGACCGGGGCCAATGCCAGCGCGATCTATGTCCCGCCGCCCTTCGCCGCCGATTCGATCCTGGAGGCGATCGACGCCGGGATGGAACTGATCGTCTGCATCACCGAGGGGATCCCAGTGCTGGACATGATGAAGGTCAAGCGCGCGCTGGAGGGCACGAAAAGCCGCCTGATCGGCCCCAACTGTCCGGGCGTCATCACGCCCGATGCCTGCAAGATCGGCATCATGCCCGGCCATATCCACAAGCGCGGCTCGGTCGGGGTCGTCTCGCGCTCGGGCACGCTGACCTACGAGGCGGTGAAGCAGACCACCGACATGGGGCTTGGCCAGTCGACTGCGGTCGGCATCGGCGGCGACCCGATCAAGGGGACCGAGCATATCGACGTGCTCGACATGTTCCTCGACGATGACGAGACGACCTCGATCATCATGATCGGCGAGATCGGCGGCGCGGCCGAGGAAGAGGCCGCCGAGTTCATCGCCGAGCAGAAGAAGAAAGGCCGCTGGAAGCCCGTGGCCGGCTTCATCGCGGGCCGCACCGCCCCCCCGGGACGCCGCATGGGCCACGCCGGCGCCATCGTCGCGGGCGGCAAGGGCGACGCGGATTCGAAGATTGAGGCGATGCGCCGCGCCGGCATCGTCGTCGCCGACAGCCCGGCCACATTGGGCGAAGCGGTGATGCAGGCGATCAAGGGATGATCGATGTCGGGGCGTGGCCGTGCTGTGCCCCTTTGACCGCAAGGTCCAGTTACGCACAGGGGCAGCAATGACCGAGCATTCTCCCAACGAACAGTTCCACGCGTCCAGCTTCCTGCAGGGGGCGAACGCCGACTATATCGACCAGATGCACGCGCGCTACGCGCAGAACCCCGATAGCGTCGATGCGCAATGGGCGGCATTTTTCCGGACGCTGGATGACGACCCGGCGGATGCCACTCGGCAGGCCTCGGGGCCAAGCTGGGCGCGGCCTGACTGGCCGCCGTCGCCGACGGATGACCTGACCGCGGCTTTGACCGGGGAATGGCCCGCGACGCCCGCAGGACGCGAGGGCAAGGCGGCGGGCGACAAGATCCGCGCGAAGGCGCAGGATTCGGGGGTCGAGTTGAGCGACCGCCAGGTGCAGCGCGCCGTCGTCGACAGCCTGCGGGCGCTGATGATCATCCGCGCCTACCGCATCCGCGGCCATCTGGTGGCGGAGCTGGATCCGCTGGGCATGCGCGACGAGGACCCGCATCCCGAACTGGACCCCAGGTCCTACGGCTTTACCGAGGCGGATTACGACCGCCCGATCTTCATCGACAATGTCCTCGGGCTGGAGGTTGCGACGCTTCGGCAGATCATCGACATCCTGAAGCGGACCTACTGCGGCACTTTCGCGCTTCAGTTCATGCATATCTCGGACCCGGTCCAGGCGGCCTGGTTGAAGGAACGGATCGAAGGTTACGGCAAGGAGATCCACTTTACCCGCCGCGGTCGCCGCGCGATCCTCAACAAGCTGGTCGAGGCCGAGGGTTTCGAGAAGTTCCTGCACGTGAAGTACATGGGCACCAAGCGCTTCGGCCTCGACGGTGGCGAGGCGCTGATCCCGGCGATGGAGCAGATCATCAAGCGCGGCGGCGCGCTGGGTGTGCGCGAGATCGCGATCGGCATGCCGCACCGCGGGCGGCTGAGCGTGCTGGCGAACGTGATGGGCAAGCCCTATCGCGCGATCTTCAACGAGTTTCAGGGCGGCAGCTTCAAGCCCGAGGATGTCGACGGTTCGGGCGATGTGAAATATCACCTCGGCGCCTCGTCCGACCGCGAGTTCGACGGCAACGTCGTGCACCTGTCGCTGACGGCGAACCCCAGCCACCTCGAGGCGGTCAACCCGGTCGTTCTGGGCAAGGTGCGCGCCAAGCAGGACCAGCTCAACGATCCGGAGCGTCGCGCGGTGCTGCCCATCCTGCTGCACGGCGACGCGGCCTTTGCCGGACAGGGCGTGGTCGCGGAATGTTTCGGGATGTCGGGGCTGCGCGGGCACCGGACCGGCGGCACGATCCATATCATCGTCAACAACCAGATCGGGTTCACGACGGCGCCGCATTTCTCGCGCTCGTCGCCCTATCCCACCGACATCGCCCTGATGGTCGAGGCGCCGATCTTTCACGTCAACGGCGACGACCCCGAGGCCGTGGTGCATGCCGCCCGGGTCGCCATCGAGTTCCGCCAGCAGTTCAGCAAGGACGTGGTCCTCGATGTCTTCTGCTATCGCCGCTTCGGTCACAACGAAGGCGACGAGCCGATGTTCACCAACCCGCAGATGTACAATCGCATCAAGCGGCACAAGACGACGCTGCAGCTCTATACCGAACGTCTGATCGAGGACGGGTTGATCCCCGAGGGTGAGATCGACGACATGAAGGCCGCCTTTCAGGCGCATCTGAACGAAGAGTTCGAAGCCGGAAAGGAGTTCCGCCCCAACAAGGCCGACTGGCTCGATGGCCGCTGGAAGGCGATGAAACCGAAGGAAGGCGAGAATTACCAGCGCGGGCAGACCTGGATTTCCGCGCCGACGCTGGCTGAGATCGGCGCCGCGATCACCCGTTCCCCCGGCGACTTCGACCTGCACAAGACGGTCGCGCGCCAGCTTGGCTCCAAGCAGAAGATGTTCGACTCCGGCGAGGGTTTTGACTGGTCGACCGCCGAGGCGCTGGCCTTCGGCTCTCTCCTGGTCGAGGGGTTCCCGGTGCGGCTGGCCGGTCAGGACAGCGCCCGCGGCACCTTCAGCCAGCGCCATTCGGCGCTCGTCGACCAGACGACGGAGGAGCGGTACTATCCGCTCAACCATATCCGCGCCGGGCAGTCGCGCTACGAGGTCATCGATTCGATGCTGTCGGAATATGCCGTGCTCGGGTTCGAATACGGCTATTCGCTGGCCGAGCCCAACGCGCTGGTCATGTGGGAAGCGCAGTTCGGCGATTTCGCCAACGGCGCGCAGATCATGTTTGACCAGTTCATCAGCTCGGGCGAGGCGAAATGGCTGCGCATGTCGGGGCTTGTCTGCCTGCTGCCGCATGGGTTCGAGGGGCAGGGGCCCGAGCATTCCTCGGCGCGGCTGGAACGCTTCCTGCAGAACTCGGCCGAGGAGAACTGGATCGTCGCCAACTGCACGACGCCGGCCAACTACTTCCATGTCCTGCGCCGGCAGATGCACCGCGACTTCCGCAAGCCGCTGATCCTGATGACGCCGAAGTCGCTGCTGCGCCACCCGCTCTGCATCAGCCGGGCCGAGGATTTCACCGACGGCTCGACCTTTCACCGGGTGCTCTGGGACGATGCCGAGAAGGGCAACTCGGACACGAAACTGAAGCCGGACAACAAGATCCGCCGCGTCGTGCTCTGTTCGGGCAAGGTCTATTTCGACCTGCTGGCCGAACGCGACGCGCGCGGCATCGACGACATCTACCTGCTGCGGGTCGAGCAGATCTATCCGCTGCCGGCGCAGTCGCTGCGGCAGGAACTGGGCCGCTTCAAGTCGGCCGAGGTGATCTGGTGCCAGGAAGAGCCGAAGAACCAGGGCGCCTGGTTCTTCATGGAGCCGAACCTGGAGTGGGTCCTGAACCAGATCGACGCAAAGCAGACCCGCCCGCGCTATGTCGGGCGCAGCGCGGCGGCGTCCCCCGCGACGGGGCTGGCCTCCAGGCACAAGGCACAACAGGAGGCGCTGGTGAACGAGGCGCTGTCTTTCGAGGGGAAGTGAAGAATGAGCATCGAAGTCCGCGTACCCACCCTGGGCGAGAGCGTATCGGAAGCCACCATCGCCACCTGGTTCAAGAAGCCGGGCGACATCGTCGCGGCTGACGAAATGCTGTGCGAACTGGAAACCGACAAGGTGACGGTGGAAGTCCCCGCACCCGCCGCAGGCGTGCTCAGCGAGATCGTCGCCACCGAGGGCGAGACGGTCGGCGTCAACGCGCTTCTGGCGACGATCGCCGAGGAAGGCGCTGCCGGTCCCGAGGAGACCAAGGAACGCCCGAGCGCGGAGAAGGCAGAGAAGGCCGAGAAGCCCGCCGCGAAGAAGGCGTCGGAGGCCGAGAAGCCGTCCGACGGGGATGAGGGCGGCGCCAAGGACGACGGCAAGTCGGTCACCGTCCAGGTCCCGGCACTGGGCGAAAGCGTGTCAGAGGCCACGGTCGCGACCTGGTTCAAGAAGGTGGGCGACACCGTCGCACAGGACGAGATGCTGTGCGAACTGGAGACCGACAAGGTCTCGGTCGAGGTGCCGGCGCCGGTCGCGGGCACCCTGAGCGAGATCCTGGCCGATGCGGGCGAGACCGTTGCCGCCGGCGGCGATCTGGCGGTGATCGGCGGGGCGGTGGCCGCGAAGCCCGCCACCAAGGACGACGCCGCCGTCGAGAAGAAGTCCGAGAAGGCCGGTTCGTCCGACAAGGAGGGATCGTCCGGCCGGGCGGATGTCGAGGACGCGCCCTCGGCAAAGAAGTTGATGGCGGAAAAGGGCGTGGACCGCGACAAGGTCGAGGGATCCGGCCGCGACGGACGGGTGATGAAGGAAGACGTGCAGAAGGCCATCGCCGCGGCGGCGTCGGCCCCGGCGGCTTCGCCGACCGTGCCCGCCCCCGCTGCCCCATCGGGCACCTCGCGGGCGCCGGTCGCGGCCGAGGACGCCGCGCGCGAGGAACGGGTGAAGATGACCCGCCTGCGCGCCACCATCGCGCGCCGCCTGAAGGATGCGCAGAACACCGCGGCGATGCTGACCACCTACAACGAGGTGGACATGACGACGGTCATGGAGTTGCGCAACGCCTACAAGGAGGCCTTCGAGAAGAAGCACGGCGTGAAGCTGGGTTTCATGTCCTTCTTCGTGAAGGCCTGCTGCCACGCGCTGAAGGAAGTTCCCGAGGTCAATGCCGAGATCGACGGCCAGGACGTGGTCTACAAGAACTACGTCCACATGGGCGTGGCCGTCGGCACGCCCTCGGGGCTGGTGGTGCCGGTGGTGCGCGATGCCGATCAGATGGGCTTTGCCGCGATCGAGAAGCGGATCGGCGAGTTGGGCGCGCGGGCCCGCGACGGCAAGCTGTCGATGGCCGAGATGCAGGGCGGCAGTTTCACCATCTCGAACGGCGGCGTGTATGGCAGCCTCATGTCCAGCCCGATCCTGAACCCGCCGCAGTCGGGGATCCTGGGGATGCACAAGATCCAGGACCGTCCAATGGTGGAGAAGGGGCAGATCGTCATCCGCCCGATGATGTACCTGGCGCTGAGCTACGACCACCGGATCGTCGACGGCAAGGGCGCGGTGACGTTCCTGGTGCGGGTGAAAGAGGCGCTGGAGGACCCACGGCGGTTGCTGATGGATCTTTGATGGACATTGGCATCGCCACTTACGTGCTGACGGGCTTCGCGCTGCTCTCGCTGCTCCATGTCGGGACCCAGTCGCTGCTTCTGAAAGCGTCGGTCGGCAACGCCTGGACCATGGGCGCGCGCGACACCGCGGTCCAGCCTGGGGCGTTGGCCGGGCGTGCGACGCGCGCCTTGCACAACTTTCTTGAAACGACGCCGACCTTTCTCGTCCTGATGCTGGCAGCACATGTCGCGCAGCGTGGCGGCATCTGGATCGAGGTCGGCGCCGGGGCCTATCTGGCGGGACGTTTTGTCTACTTGCCTGCCTATGTTTCGGGCGTCCCGTATCTGCGCAGTGCCGCGTGGCTGGTGGCGACGATCGGACTTGTCCTCATGCTGGGAGGGGTGGTGTTTCCATGAGCCCGGAAATCCTTGTGCTGATCCTCGCGGGCCTGCTGCAGGTTCTGCAATATGTGGTCTTTTCCATCACGGCCAACCTTCAGGTCGGTCTTGGCTATTCCACGTCCCCCCGCGACAAGGAGCGGCCGCTGACAGGTGTCGCCGGCCGGCTGCAGCGTGCGCTTGCCAATCACTTCGAGGGGCTGACGCTCTTTACCATCGCGGTGGTCGCGGTGACGCTTTCGGGCAGCGCGAGTGGCTTCACGGCCGGCTGTGCCTGGGCCTATCTGGCCGCGCGCGTGCTCTATCTGCCCGCCTATGCCCTGGGCTGGACGCCTTGGCGCTCGGTGATCTGGGCGGTCGGGTTTCTCGCCACCCTGGCCATGCTGCTCGCCGCGCTGTTCTGAGCTGCGGGATCGACATGGACGGCGCGTTCGGCTTTGCGTGCGCCGTGCTCGCTATGGGACCCCCCTCTTGGGTGTTTGAAACAGCTTTCGATTCGGTTAACAAAAAACAAGGAACTATTAGAAATCAATGGATTGTACGAATGCTCAAGCTTGAGCAGCCGTCGCGAATCCCCTGATCGCCGCTCAGGCGGCAAGCGCCCGGTCGACCGCGCGGCCCAGCTTGTCGGTCAGTTCACCCACCTGGTCGGACGTCACGATGAAGGGCGGCGCCAGAAGGACGTGGTCGCCGAGCGCGCCGTCGATCGTGCCGCCCATCGGGTAGCAGATCAGCCCCTCGTCCAGGGCCGCGGCCTTGATCCGGGCGTGCAGCTTGCGCGCGGGATCGAAGGGGGCCTTCGTCTCGCGGTCCTCGACGAACTCGAGCCCGCGGAACAGCCCGCGGCCGCGGATGTCGCCGACATGCGGGTGCTGGCCGAACCGGGCGCGCAGCGCCGCGTCCAACTCCTCGCCCCGGTCTCGCACCTGCTGCAGAAGGCCCCGCTCGCGGATCGCGCGCAGAACGGCGCCGGCGCCGGCAGCCGCCATCGCGTGGCCCATGTAGGTATGCCCGTGCTGGAAGAAGCCCGAGCCCGCCGCGATCGCGTCATAGATCTTCGCGCTGGTCAGCAGCGCGCCGATCGGCTGGTAGCCCGCGCCCAGCCCCTTGGCGATGGTGATCATGTCGGGGGCGGCGTCGTCCTCCTCGCAGGCGAAGAGGTAGCCGGTCCGCCCCATGCCGCACATCACCTCGTCGAAAATCAACAGCACGCCATACTTGTCGCAGATCTGGCGGATCCGCTTCAGGTAGCCCGGCACCGCCGGCACCGCGCCCGCCGTCGCGCCGACCACCGGCTCGCAGATGAAGGCCATGACCGTGTCCTGACCAAGCGCGAGGATCTCGCTCTCCAGCTCGTCGGCGATGCGCCGGCCGTAGGCTTCCAGCCCCTCGTCATCGCGGCGGTCGCGGTATTCGTAGCAGGGCGCGATGTGGCTGACCTCGGCCAGAAGCGGGGCGAACTGCGCGCGGCGCCAGAGATTGCCACCGGCGGCCAGCGCGCCCAGGGTGTTGCCGTGATAGCTCTGGCGGCGGGCAATGACCCGGTGCCGCTGTGGCTCGCCGATCTCCAGGAAGTACTGGCGCGCCAGCTTGATCGACGCCTCGACCGCTTCGGAGCCGCCGGAGACCAGATAGACCCGGTCGATCCCCGCGGGAGCCTGCTCGATCAGCAGGTCCGCCAGCGTCTCGGCGGCCGCGGTGGTGAAGAAGCCGGTATGGGCAAAGGCGATCCGGTCGAGCTGCGCGTGCAGGGCCGCGCGGACATCGGGGTCGGAATGCCCCAGGCAGGAGACCGCCGCGCCGCCCGATCCGTCGAGATATCGCTTGCCCGCCGCGTCGATGATATAGGCGCCGTCGCCCTTGTCGGCGACGGGCAGGTTGCCCCTGGTGGTGCGCCCGAAGATATGTCCCGGCATCGGCTGCCCCTTTTCAGTTCCTCACGATATAGACTGACTGCCGGGCATGGCGCATGACGCGCGCCGCGTTCGGACCCAGCAGGTAGTCCTTGAATTCAGGCCGGTGCGACCCCATCACGATCACGTCCGCGCCCAGCTTGTCGGCGGCGCGCAGGATCTCGTCGTAGATCTTGCCATGAAGCACATGGGGATGCACCTCGACCTCGCGGGGCACATGGGCATTCACCCATTCGGTCAACTCTACACCCATCTGGTGCAGCGCCTCGCGCTCGAAGTCCTTGCTGAAGAAGCCCGAAACCTGCACCAGCCCGAAGTCGGGCAGGACGGTGGCGACATGCAGCACGCCGCCATCGTGCAGTAGCGTCAGCGCTTCGGCCAGTGACTTGCGCCAGCTCGCCTCGTCCGACATGTCGATCGGCAACAGGATCGTCTTGGGCATCGGTCTCCTCCTCAGAAGGCGGGCTTGGTCTGGCGGCGGCGCTGCATGAAGATGACGAATGCGAGCAAGAGCAGGGCAGGGATGTAGAAGACCTGTGCCGGCAAGCGGTCCGCCGGGCGCTGGACCTCGGCGATGGTCACGGGATCGGTGCCGTAGAAGTCGAAGCCCGACAACGCATCGGCATAGGGCGTGCCCAGCATCGGTTCGTCCATCACCACGATGTCGTCCTCGGGCATCAGCCAGAGACCGCTCTGATCAAGCCGCTGATCGGGCGGGGTTTCGTCGACGTCCACCGGCAGCGTGGTTCGCGTCGGCTGACCTGTGGTGAAACTCGGCCCCTCGACAATGACGCGCAACCGGTCGCCGGGTTCGGCTTCCTGCAAGGCCGCCTCGAACTGCGTCGCCGGCAAGGTCTCGAAAGCGGGCTGAACGCGATTGAGCCAGAAGTTCGGCACAAAAAGCGTGAAGGCCACCAGCAGCAGCGCCACGGTTTCCCATATCCGCGACGGCGCCAGGAAATAGCCCTGCGTCGCGGCAGCGAACAGAAGCATGGCGAAGGTCGCGGTGACGAAGACGAACGCGGCCTGCATCATCCCCGCCGCCGTCCCCAGGTCGACCCCATAGAGGATCAGGACGGGATTGTAGATGAACAGGAACGGCAGCGCGACCGTGCGAAGGCTGTAGAAGAAGGCGGTGAAGCCTGTCTTGATCGGATCGCCGCCGGAAACCGCCGCCGCGGCGAAACTGGCAAGGCCCACGGGTGGTGTTACATCCGCCATGATCCCGAAATAGAACACGAAGAGGTGCGCCGCGATCAACGGCACGATCAGCCCCTCCTGCGCGCCGAGCGAGACGACGACGGTCGCCATGAGGGACGACACGACGATGTAGTTCGCCGTCGTCGGCAACCCGAGCCCGAGGATCAGCGAGAAGACCCCGACCAGCAGCAGCATGATGAAGAGGTTGCCGGCCGACAGCATCTCGACCAGCCCCGCAAGCTCCGTGCCGATCGGCGTGCGCGTCACGGTGGCGACGATCATGCCTGCCGCGCCGGTGGCGACGGCGATGCCGATCATGTTGCGCGCCCCGCCGATCATGCCTTCCAGAAGATCGCCGAAACCGGCTTTCAACTCTTCCATGAATCGCTCGCCCTCGCCCCGCATCAGCGCCTTGATCGGGCGCTGGGTGAGGATGATGAACAGCATCGTCATCACCGCGAAATAGGCCGACTTGGCTGGCGATTGCCGCTCGACCATCAGGAACCAGACCAGCACCAGGATCGGCAGGATGAAGTGCAGGCCGGTGGGCACGACCTCCCTCATCACCGGCAGCCGGATTTCCTTTTCGTTGGGATCGTCCATTTGAAGATCCGCGCGCGCCGAGGCCACCCAGAGCGCGCCCAGATACAGCCCCAGAACGACCAGAAGCACGATCGGATCCGACACGCCGGGTGCGACCGTGCGCAAGGTATTCACGCCCCAGATCGCCCCGTAGAAGGCCGTCCCCGCGACGACGAAACCGATCGCGACCTTGAGGAACATCCGCAGCAGGCTCGGCGTTGCGCCCAGTGCCGGCATGTCCTTCTTCAGCGCCTCGAGATGGACGATATAGACCAGCGCGATGTACGAGATCGCCGCCGGAATAAAGGCGTGCTTGATCACGTCCAGATAGGAGATGCCGACGAATTCGACCATC
This sequence comes from Pararhodobacter sp. SW119, assembly GCF_017811755.1. Classification (GTDB taxonomy): domain Bacteria; phylum Pseudomonadota; class Alphaproteobacteria; order Rhodobacterales; family Rhodobacteraceae; genus Pararhodobacter. The sequence continues at coordinate 137,943 of NZ_JADDJF010000001.1, forward strand.
AGGAAGGCGGCGGCGCCCATCACCGGCGGCATGATCTGCCCGTTGACCGAACTCGCCACCTCGACCGCGCCGGCCTTTTCGCTGCTGAAACCCACGCGCTTCATCAGGGGAATGGTGAAGGTCCCGGTGGTCACCACGTTGGCGATCGACGAGCCCGAGATCAGCCCGGTCGCCGCGGAACCGACGACCGCCGCCTTGGCAGGTCCGCCACGCAGACCCCCGAGGCCGGCAAAAGCCATCTTGATGAAGTAGTTGCCGGCCCCGGCCTTGTCCAGAAGCGCGCCGAAAAGCACGAAGAGGAAGACAAACGCCGTAGACACGCCCAGCGGAATGCCGAAGACGCCTTCGGTCGACAGCCACTGCGTGTTGACCGTCGCGCTGAACGACCGGCCCGGGTGTTCGATCAGTTCAGGGATCAGCCAGCCCGTGCCGAAATAGGAATAGGCGAGGAAAAGGCCGGCGACGATCGTCAGGGCGGGCCCCAGCGCGCGGCGCGACGCCTCGAGCAGCAGCAGGATCCCGATGGTGCCGACGATGACCTGCGGATAGATCACGGTGCCGAACAGCCCTTCGAAGTTGTTCAGGATTGGCACATCGGCCGTCTGCCATTCGGTCAGGCGCCCCTGGCGCGCCGAGTCGGACAAGGCGCGCGAAAACCAGAAGACGTAGAAGGCGCAGCCCGCGCCGACGATGGCAAGGATCCAGTCGCCGATCGGCACGTGGCCGCGAGGCGAGGTCTTGAACGCCGGATAGACCAGGAAGGCGAGGAACATGGCCAGCGTCAGATGCATCGGGCGTGTCTGGTCCGAACCGATGATGCGCAGGCCGGGAATGTGCTGGGCAAGCCAGAACTGGGGATCGGCGATCCAGATCTGGAAGACCGACCAGAAGAAGGCGACAGCCGCGATCAGGATCGCCACGGCGCGGCTGGTGGGCACCCGCCCGCCCGAGTCGCTGCTGGCAACCAGATCCTGAAGGTCCTCATCGGTGAACTTGCGATCCTGGTTCGTATCGCTCTTCCGGTCCGCCATCACGCTCCCCCGTTCCTGGCCCGTTATGTCGGGCTTGTGATCCGTTGATCTTAACCGTCGCCCCTCGGCAGGCAAGAAAAGAAAACGGCGCGCGGATCGCTCCGCGCGCCGTTCAATCGGTCAGCAGCCGTGCCGCGTCGCGGCAAGCGCGGTCGGAAAGGCGCTCATTCGAGCAGCCCGGCCTCGCGGTAGTAGCGTTCGGCGCCAGCGTGCAGCGGCGCCGAATTGCCGTCGCTGACCATCGTTTCGGGCTCGAGGATCTCCAGCGCCGGGTGCAGGCCCTTGAACTGGTCGAAGTTCTCGAAGATCGCGCGGGTCAACTGATAGACAATCTCCTCGTCCACAGCCGCCGAGGTGACGAAGGTCGCGCCGACACCGAAGGTGGTCACGTCGCTATCCGTTCCGCGATACATGCCGCCGGGGATCGTCGCCATCCGGTAATACGACCGATCTTCGAGCAGGGCGCGGATCTCGTCATTGTCGACGTTCACTAGAACCGTGTCGCAGGCGGTCGTCGCTTCCTGGATCGCGCCGGACGGGTGGCCGACGGTGTAGACGATGGCGTCGACGTTGTTGTCGCAAAGCGCCAGTGCCTGCTCGCCGGGCGGCAATTCGGTGGCCTGGGCGAAGTCGCCGGTGGTCCAGCCCATTGCCTCAAGAACCACGTCCATCGTGGCGCGCTGGCCCGAGCCGGGGTTCCCGATGTTCACGCGCTTGCCCTGCAGATCCTCGAAGGTCGAGATATCGGCGTCCGAGCGCGCGACGACAGTAAAGGGTTCAGGGTGCAGCGAGAAGATCGCGCGCAGATCCTCGTAGGCGCCGTCTGCCTCGAACATTTCCGAGCCGTTGTAGAGGTGAAACTGGATGTCCGACTGCGCCACGCCGAATTCCAGCTCGCCGGCGCGGATGGCGTTGACGTTGAACACCGACCCGCCGGTCGATTCCACGCCGCAGCGGATGCCATGCTCGGCCCGGTCGCGGTTGACCAGCCGGCAGATGGCGCCGCCGACCGGGTAGTAGACGCCCGTCACGCCGCCGGTGCCGATACCGATGAAGGTCTGTTGCGCGCTGGCTGCGCCGCCCACGAAAAGTGCCGCAGCCGCTACGCCCGTCAGAAGTGTCTTGTTCATTTGGACCTCCCTAGGTCTTTTGTTGCTTCCGTCGCTCCCACGGGTTGGCCGCGGGATCACTATCAAGTTGAAACAATCGCGCCGCGAGAGTCAACTGAAGCCCGAAGTTCACGCTCCGGCGGCGGGGCAGGTCTCGGGCTTGATGTCCAGAAGCGGCGTGCCGTCGACGCAATCCAGCCCGCGGACCACCAGCCGGTTTCCCGCGCGCCGGACAAGTCGCACCCGGCTGAGCCCGATCGGGTTGGGACGGATCGGCGAGCGCAGCGCGAAGGTGCCGCGCACCCGGTCGGCATGCGCGGGGTTCTGGATCAGCAGATCGCGTCGGGACTGGTGCAGCCAATAGAGGATGTCGAGCCCCTCAAAACCCTCGATCCCTTCCAGCGCCCGGTCCCAGGGCGGATCGACGATCAGCGTGCATTCCGGGCCGTCGAGGCGCCCTCGGCGGGGACAATCCTCGCGTCGGGGCCAGGGGGTTTCGATCCGGCCGATGAAGGTCAGCGTCGCGTCTTCCGATACCGGCGCGTCGGCGGCCACTTCGTCCTTGCGCGTCGGTTGGGTCATCAGGCGTCTCCCCGGGGGCGGATGCGGTCAGCTGGTCGGCCGGACGCCGATCTGACCCAGAAGCCACAGGACCAGTTCCCCGATCACCGCATCCGACGCGGCGTTCAGGCCGCGGACGACATCCATCGTCTCGTTGCTGGCCACCGGCACCACCGCCTGGAAACTGCGGCTCGACAGCACCGTGGCATCGCTTTCCCGCACGAACCGCGCCGACATGCGCAGGCGCGTGGTCACTGCGCCATCGGGTCCGATCTCGGCCTGCAGGTCGGTCAGCTCGCTGACCAGCACCACATCGCCGAAGCCGCCCAGCGGCCGGCGGCCGACATAGCGCAGCGCGTTCGTGTCCTCGAAGGCGCGCAGCATCACCGTCTGCAGCATGACCGGCGCCTCCTCGGTCCAGCGCACGCCGGGCAGGTACTGCGCCTGCAGCGGGTTCGGGCGGATCATGATCCGGTCTGTCGCCAGCGCGCCACCGGCGCCCGGCGTCTCGATGACCAGCGACCGGCCGGTCGTGCGCGCGACCGAGGGAACCTGCGGCGCGCGCAGGTCGTAGGCTTCGAGTGGCGTGCTCGCCCCCCCGAGAAGCCCACCACAACCCGACAGCAGGCCGAAAGCAAGGGCGGCGAGTAAGGCGCGAGCAAGGATCATCGTCTGAACTCCGGGGCCTGGCTGCCAAGAAAGAAGCGCGCGGGATTGCGCTCGATCTGCCGCGTGAGCCGGTCAAGATTGGTGATCAGCGTGCGCGTTTCGCGCGCAAGCTGGGTGAACTGGGGCAGGGCGCGCGTGGTGAAGTCGCGCACCGGCCCGCCCGACGCGCTGACCATGCGTCCGAGTTCGGCGAATGCCTCCTCGGCGCTTGCGGCGGCGGCGCGCAGGCTGGCACTGACCTCGGGAATGTCTTCGGATACCCGTGCGACAGCCCCGTCCAGTCGGTCGAGCGTCGCGCGCAGATCGGCGGTCAGCGTCCCGATCTCCTCGTCGATCACGCGTTCGGCGCCGGCGAAGGCGCGCTCGGCCACCTCCAGCGTCCGCTCGCCGGTGACCAGCGCGCGGTCCACCGCTTCGAGCGTGGTGTTGGCGCGCGCAAAGGTGGCGGTGACCTGCGCAAGCGCCGCTTCCGTCGCCTCGGCCACGTCGTCGAAACGAACGCTGGCTTCGATCAGGTTGCTGCCGACATCGGCGATCACGCGGTTCGCCGTCTCGGTCGCGCCCCGGATGTCGGCGACGATCGACGGCAGATCCTCCTGCGCCGCCCGGCTGATGACCTCGACCGCCTCGTTCGCGTCGGAGATCATCGCGCGGGTCTCGGAAACCAGCGTCGTCGCCTCGCCGGTGATCAGCGTGTCGAAGTTGCCGGCCGCGCGCTCCATCGTGTCGAGCGTCTGCGACAGGCCGGCCAGCGCGGTATCGGTGGCGGTCAGCGTGGCCTCGGCCTGGCGTAGGCGCGCGCTGGCCAGAACGCCGGTTTCCTGCAATTCGGCCATCAGGGTCTGCGCCTGCCCGCCCAGTTGGTCGACCTGGCTGCGCAGCGCTTCGCTGGTGGCGATCAGTTCGGCGATCAATTCGGGCGCGTCGCCCGCCGCCACGCCCTCCAGCGCGACCAAGGCGCGCCGCCCGGCCTCGATCACCGCATCGCTTTCGTTCAGCACTTCGGTCGCGCGCGTGCCCAGCGTGGTGTAGGTTTCCAGCGCCGTATCGAGCCGGGCCAGCGTCGCCTGCGTCGATTCACCCGCGATCAGCGTGTCGACGCTCTCCGCCGCCTGGCTCACCGTCGCCATCGTACCGCTCAGTTCGGCCAGCGCGGCGTCGGCGGCGGCTATGGTGGCGGCAACTTCCGCCAGCCGTTCGTTGGCGAGTGTGCCGGTTTCCGTGAACCCCGCCATCAGCGCTTCCGCCTGCGCCCCGATCCGGTCGATCTGGATCTGTGCCGTCTCGCTTGTCGCCGTCAGTTCGCGCACCAGCACCGGCAGTTCGGTCTCGAGGAAGGTTCCCGCGGCCTCCAGTGCCCGCTGTCCGGCCAGAAGCACCTCGTCGCCTTCCTCCAGCACCTCGATCGCGCGGGCGCCGAGCGCGGTATAGGTTTCCAGCGCGGTATCTATGCGCAGAAGCGTCGCCTCGGCGCCCTCGACCACGGGTTCCAGGATCGTGGTGAAATAGGCGATGTCGGCGGTGGCCTGTCCGACGGTCTGGCTGACGCCGGCGAAGTCGATCAGCGCCTGGCTCAACTCCTCCGAAGAACGCTCCAGGTTGTCGAGGATGTTCTGCACCTTCTGCTGGTTGCTCGCGTCGAAAAGTTCGCTGACCTGACGAACGAGGGTCAGCGCCTCTGCCAGGATTTCCGGCGCGTCTTCGGTCAGCGTCTGCAGGACCGAGCGGCCGGCGGGGATCTCGGGGATGCCTTCGTCCTGCGTCAGGATCGGCGCTTCGGGCGAGCCGGCACTGATGCCGACATACGACACGCCGGTTACACCCATCATCTCGATCGTTGCTTCGCTGTCTGTGCGCACGGGCACGTCGCCGCCGACCTCCAGTCGGACAAGGACCGATCCGTCGCGTTCCGAAGCCAGGCGCACATCGACCACCTGGCCCACCGGCAGGCCGGCGAAACGCACCTCGGACGCGCGGCTCAGACCGGCGACCGAACTGAACCGCACCTCGTAATAGTCGAACTGGCGGTCAAGCTCGATCCGGGCAAAGACCAGAAGGAATGCCAGAAGCCCGATGAAACCGGCCAATGCGAAGGCGCCGATAAGCACATAGTTGGCGCGGGTTTCCATCCTCAGGCTTTCCCTTCCATCGTGGCCAGCGCCGCGCGTGCGCGCGGGCCGTGGAAATACTCATGCACCCAAGGGTGGTCGACTTCCAGCATCTCGGCCATTGTCCCGGTCACCAGCACTTTCTTTTCAGCCAACACCGCGATGCGGTCACAGGTTGCATGTAACGTGTCTAGATCATGCGTCACGAGAAAGACAGTCAACCCCAGCGTGCGTGACAGCTTTCGGATCAGGGTGTCGAAGCCCGCCGCCCCGATCGGATCGAGGCCCGCGGTCGGCTCGTCCAGAAAGACGATTTCGGGGTCCAGCGCCAGCGCGCGCGCCAGTCCCGCGCGCTTGCGCATCCCGCCCGACAGTTCGGACGGATACTTGTCGCCGGCCGTGTAGGGCAGTCCCGAAAGCGAGATCTTCAGGTCGGCCAGTTCCGCGCGCATTCGCGCCGACAGGTCGTCCACATTGCGCAGGGGCACTTCGACGTTCTCCCGCACGGTCAACGCCGAAAAGAGTGCGCCATCCTGGAACATGACGCCCATGCGCCGGTCGATCGTGGCGCGCGTATCCTCGTCGGCGTTCAGGGCATCCTGCCCGAAGAGCTCGATCGTGCCTGCCTGCGGACGCCTTAGCCCCGTGATCGTGCGCAGCAGCACCGATTTGCCGGTGCCCGATCCGCCGACGATACCGACAATCTCGCCCGGAAAGATGTCGAGTTCCAGATCGTCATGCACGACATCTGCGCCAAAGGCGTTACGGATGCCGCGCAGGCGGATGTTGGGTTCGCGGTCCGCCATCACATGCCCAGCCGGGCAAAGAAGATCGAGAACATCGCGTCGGCGACGATCACCGCGAAGATCGCCGTCACCACCGAGGCCGAGGTCATCCGGCCCAGCGACTCGGCGTTCGATTCCACCTTCATGCCGCCATGCACCCCGACCACGCCGATGATGATGGCGAAGACCGGCGCCTTGACCATGCCGACGATCACGTGGTCGATACTGGTGCCCTCGACCAGACGGGTGATGAACATCGCCGGCGAAATGCCCAGTTCGATCCACGACATGACCAGCCCGCCGAAAAGCCCCATCAGGTTGGCGATCAGCCCCAGGATCGGCAGCATCAGCAAAAGCGCCAGGATCCGCGGCAGGAACAGCGCCTCGGCCGGGTCGATGCCCAGCGTCTGCATTGCGTCGATCTCCTCGCGCATCTTCATCGAACCGATGGCGGCGGTGAACGCCGATGCCGTCCGCCCCGCGACGATGATCGCGGTCAGCAGGATCCCCAACTCGCGCAGGATCGAGATGGCAATCAGGTCGACGACGAAGACCTCGACCCCGAACTGGCGCAACTGGACCGACCCCTGAAAGGCCAGCACGACACCAATCAGGAAGGCCATCAGCGACACGATCGGGATCGCCCGCCAGCCGACATCCTGGCAATGCGCGACCAGCGCGGTCCACCGCAGGCGCCGCGGCTGCAGCAGGCTGCGGGCCAGTCGCCCCAGGAACAGGCCCAGGACATGCGACAGCTCGGCCAGGAAAAGCCCCGCGGACACGGTCGCGCGCCCCAATGCATCCAGCATCTCCAGAAGGCCACGCCGGCGCGGGGTTTCTTCGGGGGGCTGCGGAAGCGCGGCCGTAACGGTTTCAAGAAGCTGGCGCTGGCGGCTGTCCGCGCCGCTCAGTTCCAGCGCGCTGCCGGCCGCCTCCATCCGGACCTGAAGCTGCGCGATCGCCCAGGCGCCCGCCGTGTCGAAGCGGTCCACATCCGACAGGTCGAGTTTCAGGGGAACCCCGGCATCGTGCCGGGCGAGCACGGGTTCGACCTTGCCCAGCGTCTGCACCGACAGATCGCCGGAAAGACGCAGCACGCGCGTGCCGTCCTCGTCCCCCTCCTCGATCTGCACCTGGTGCTCGGTCATCCACCGTCCACGACGCGACTGCATCCCGTGTCTTGTGGGCAAAACCGCGTGCGGTCAACTCAATAGCCCGCCATCTTCCCCCGCGACACCGGAATGTGGCAGGCCTGCCGGAAAGTGGTTTTCGCGCCCGCATCCACGCCGTACCCTGTCCCCGCCACGCAGCGCAGGAGGCTGGACTTGCCCGACACACCCCCCGCATCCACCGACACCCGGCCCGCTCCGGATTGGGACGTGCTGGCCGACTGGGGCCGCCGCATCGCCGACTGGGGCGCCGCGTATCATCGCGACCTGCGCGACCGTCCCGTGCGCGCCCCGCTGCAGCCCGGCCGCCTGCGCGCGGCGCTGCCCCCCGCCCCGCCCGAGACGGCCGAGCCGATGGCGGCGATCTGGGCCGATCTGGAAACGCATGTGATGCCCGGCCTCACGCATTGGCAGCACCCGCGTTTTTTCGCCTATTTCCCGGCCAATGCCGCGCCCCCCTCGATCCTCGCCGAGTTCGTCACCGCCATCCTCGCCCCACAATGCATGCTCTGGCAGACCTCTCCGTCGGCGACGGAGCTGGAAACGCATGTGCTGGACTGGCTGCGCCAGGCCCTGGGACTGCCCGAAAGCTTCCAGGGCGTGATCCAGGACAGCGCGTCCTCGGCGACGCTGGCGGCGGTTCTTGTCATGCGCGAGCGCGCGCTGGACTGGCAGGGCAACGCGCAGGGCCTTTCGGGGCAGAAGCGGCTGCGCCTCTATGTCTCGGTCGAGGCGCATTCCTCCGTCGAACGCGCGGCGTGGGTCGCCGGCATCGGCAGCGAAAACCTCGTGCGGCTTCCCGCCAGCGGGCCGGGCCGGTCCATCGATCCCGCCGACCTGCGCGCCGCCATCGCCCGGGACCACGCGGACGGGCATCTGCCCGCGGGCCTGATCGCCTGTATCGGCGCGACGGGGGCGGGGGCTTGCGACAACCTGCGCGATCTGCTGCCGGTGGCGCGGGCGGCGGGGCTATATACCCATGTCGACGCCGCCTGGGCCGGCTCGGCGATGATCTGCCCCGAGTTCCGCACGCTCTGGGAAGGGGTCGAGGGGGCGGATTCGGTCGTCATGAACCCCCACAAGTGGCTGGGCGCGCATTTCGATTGCGCCGCCCATTTCGTCCGCGCCCCCGACGATCTGGTGCGCACCCTCGCCATCCGGCCGGAGTATCTGAAGACCCACGGCGCCGATGGCGTCATCGACTATTCCGAATGGTCGATCCCGCTGGGCCGCCGGTTTCGGGCGCTGAAACTCTGGTTCGTGCTGCGATACTACGGCCTCGACGGGTTGCGCGCGATGATCCGCGATCATGTCCGCTGGTCCGTCGCCCTGGCCGCGCGCCTGCGCGCCGATCCGCGGTTCGAGATCGTGACCGAACCGGTGCTCTCGCTCTTCACCTTCCGCCTGAAGGGGCAGGGGGACGACGCGCAGATCGCCTATCTCGGCCGGATCAATGACGATGGACGCATCTACCTGACGCAGACCCGCGTCGACGGGCAGATCGTCCTGCGCTTTCAGGTCGGCGCCTTCGCCGCGACCCAGGCCGACATCCAGCTAGCCGGCGACGTGCTGGCCGAACTTTCATGAGGACTCCATGCAGACGCCCGTAAACCCCTTCAAGGCCGCCTTGCGCACGAACCGGACGCTGATCGGCTGCTGGCTCGGTTTCGCGGACCCCTACGCCGCCGAGGTCGCCGGAACCGCCGGCTTCGACTGGCTGGTGATCGATGGCGAACACGCGCCGAACGATCTGCGCTCGATCCTGGCGCAGCTTCAGGCGCTGGCTGCCGCGCCGTCCGCCCCGGTGGTGCGGCTGCCGGTGGGCGAGGTCTGGATGATCAAGCAGGCGCTCGACATCGGCGCGCAAACCCTGCTGATCCCGATGGTCGAAAGCGCGGATCAGGCGCAGGCGCTGGTGCGCGCGACCCGCTATCCGCCGGCGGGCGTGCGCGGGGTCGGGGCGGCGCTGGCCCGCGCCTCGCGGTTCTCGGCGGCGGAGGACTATCTTGCCCGCGCCGATGACCAGGTCTGCCTGTTGCTGCAGGTCGAAAGCCGCGCCGGCCTCGAGGCGCTCGATACGATTCTGGCGGTCGAGGGCGTCGACGGCGTCTTCATCGGTCCCGCGGACCTGGCGGCGGACATGGGGTTTCTGGGCCAGTCGTATGCGCCGGAGGTCATGGAGGCGATCGCCGACGCGATCGCAAGGATACGCAAGGCGGGCGTGGCGGCCGGCATCCTCTCGCTCGACCCGGCGGAGGCGCGCCACTGGATCGGTCACGGCGCGAATTTCGTGGCGGTGGGGATCGATGTGGTGGTGCTGGCCCGGTCGCTGCGCGCGCTCTCGGCCACGTTTCGCTAGGGCAATGCGCATCGCCACCTTCAACGTCCAGAACCTGCGACTACGCCAGTCGCGCGGGCAGCCGCGCTTCGATGGCGCGCGCGACGGTGACATGCCCCAGGATGCCACCCCCGAAGGCATGGCGCTCGATCTCGCCGACCGGCGGTTGACCGCGGCGGTGCTGGCTCAGGCCGATGCCGATATCGTCTGCCTGCAAGAGGTCTTCGACGCCGCGACGCTCGACTATTTCCACGACCATCTGCTTCGCCAGACCGGCGCGCGGCCCTGGCCGCATCGCGTCTGCCTGCCGGGCAACGACGGCGGGCGCAATCTGGCCGTCATGTCGCGTCTGCCGCTGGAAGATGTCGTCAGCCATGCAACCCTGAGACCCCGCGATCTGGGCCTCGACGAACATCCCGGCGCACGCAAGGATCGGCCCGCCTTCTGCCGCGACTGCCTGAGTTTCAGCGCGGGTCACGTCTCGTTTTTCGCGATACATTTCAAGGCGCCATGGCCAGATGCTGATGTCGCATGGCAGCAGCGCCGGCTGGAGGCTCTGGCCCTGCGGCAACTGGTGGAGGCGCGCTTCGGCGGCGACCGGGAGGCGTTGTGGCTCATCCTCGGCGATCTGAACGAACCGTCGTCCGAGCCGAGGGCAGAGCGCGCGATCGCCCCGCTTGTCACCGATTTCGCGGTAGACCTCGTCGCGCGGATGTCCCTGCCGGACCGCTGGACCTGGCTTGCGCCCGATGGCCGGACCTACGCGCGCCCCGATGCCATGCTGGCCGCTCCGGCGCTGGCCGCGCGCTGGCCGCTTGCCCGCCCGCAAGCGCTGCGCGAAGGGCTCGGCACCGAGGCGCGGCGCCACGCCGGCCCCCGGCTCGACGCGGTCGGGCACCACCGGCCCCACGCCAGCGACCACGCGCTGCTGATGCTCGAACTGCCGGGCGCCTGATCGGTCTGGTGCCCGTGGTCGGATGCACGACCAGCCCGCACGATCGCCGTTTTTCGCGACTCCGCGCCGGGGGCGGGAGAAAGTTTCATTGCGGTTAATGGAGCTTGACTATGTATATTAATCAATGTCTTGCGAAAGCGTGCACGCGTGCACACCCTGCCGCGTCGGCGTCGTATTGGGTCCGTAAGAAAGGTCGATGGGGCGCTGGCGGCGTCAGTCGCCTTTCGGCCAGAAGGCCGCGATCGCGGCCTCCAGCTCGGCGCGGCGTACCGGCTTGGCGACACAGAGGTCGAACCCGCCCGTCAGGTAGTCGTCCAGATGCGGGCGCAGCGCGTTCGCCGTAACCGCCACCGCCGCGGGCCGCGGATGCCCGTCCCGGTCCGCGCAGTCGTTGATGGCCGTCAGCGCCGACAGGCCATCCATGCCGGGCATCGCGATGTCCATCAGGACCAGCTCATGCCGGCGCGTTCGCCACAGCGCCACCGCCTCGTGCCCGTCGTTCGCGATATCCGCCTGGATCCCGATGGCTTCCAGCATCGACTTCAGGATCAGCCGGTTGATCGAATTGTCATCCGCCACCAGCACCGACAACGCCGCCCAGGGTCTCCTCCCGCGCAAGAGGTCCTTGCGCGGTGAAACCGGCTGCGCCGCGATCAGGGCGGCGTCGGCCGCATGGCAGCGCGGCAGCGGCAGGTCCAGGACAACACGCGTGCCCGCGTCCGGTTGGCTCTGGATCGTGATCCTGCCGCCCATGACCGACACCAGGCTGCGCACGATGGTCAGGCCCAGGCCACGTCCAGGTTGCAGGCGATCGCGCGCGCACCCCGCGCGCTCAAACGGCAACCAGACACGATCCAGCTCATCGGCATCCATGCCGATGCCGGTATCGCCCACGGTGATCCGCATCCAGTCGGGCTCCGGCACCTCCAGTTGCAGGCTGACGGTTCCCCTGGGCGTGAACTTCAGCGCGTTGCCCAGCAGATGGTGCAGGATCTGCATCAGCCGCGCCGCATCGCCGCGGCGCGGCCCGATCGCGGCAGGCTTGACGCGCACCGCGAATTCGAGCCCGCGATCCTGCGCGCGCAGCGCATAGATCGGCTCCAGCCGCCCCGCCAGCTCGACCGGGTTCAGCGTTCCATCCTGCAGCACCAGCGCCCCGGCTTCGAGGTCGGAAATGTCGAGCAGATCGTCGAGCATGCGCATCAGCGCCTCACCGGAATCGCGGATCGCCCCCAGCCATTCCATCGCGCGCGGCGATTCGACCAGGTCCTGCATGAGTTCGGTGGCACCAAGGATGCCGTTGAGCGGCGTGCGGATCTCGCGGTTCATCGCGGTCAGGAACACGCTCTTGGCGCGGCTGCCGGCTTCCGCCCGCTCAAGCGCATGGCGCAACTCGGACACGTCCATGCCGGCGACGTCGTGAAAGCGCTTCTCGGCGCGATCCTTCTCCAGCAAGGCCGCACGGAGCTTCGCAGTTGCCTGATCGCGTTCCGCGGCCGCGCGCCGACGTGCGAAAAGCGCCGCGATTCCGTTCGATGCGCAGCGCAGCAGAAAGACCTCGTCCCGGTTCAGACGGCGCGGCGCGCGCACGGCGTCGTATCCCAGCAAGCCCAACAGTTGCCCATCGCCCAGCAGCGGAACCAGAAGCAGCGACTTGATCCCCTGTTCGATCAGCATCTGCCGCGCCGGATGCTCGGGTGTCAGATGGGCGACCTGCTCGATCTCGACGCTGCGGTCGCGCCTGAAGTCGTCCAGCCAGGACCCCAGCGCCCCGATCGGCACGCCCTGCAGGCTTTCCATGACCCGCGCAACGCCGGGGGCGGCCCATTCATGGGTGTTGTCAAGCAGCGTGTCATCGCGGATCTCGAACAGATAGGTCCGGTCGAACCCGCCGGCGACGCCCAGCACCCTGATGGCCCGATCCGCCGCCGCATCGGCCTGATCGAATGGCGCGGCGACCAGATCGTTGAGCAGAGAAACCGTAATCCGCGCCAGGTCGCGTTGCGGCCCGGCGTCGAATTTCTGATTGATGTTCATTCGGCGGCCAGCGATGCCCTGTGCGAGGCCATGTGCAACAGAGTCGCGCCACCTGTCGCGGCGCGCAAGGACGGGGCGATCTTTTCCATCGCCTCGGCCAGCGGACCCGATACATCGTCAAGCCCTTCGCGTTCGCAATAGGCTATCAGGGCAATCATGTGCCCGACCATCCAGCGGTGTCTTTCCATTCGTTCACTCCGTTCGCCGGAACACGGGTAGGCGCGGTCGGGGACGCTCGCCGCCCCTCCGCATGGAAAAACCGTTAGACCAACACCTTGCACGAAATTTGCAGATCCTGTGGAAAAGTTCCCCGTCAACGCATCCGATGCGTTTTCTAGCCGCTCTCGACCGGGCGAAAGCAGTATCCGACGCCATAGATCGTGGCGATATGGGGCCGCTGGCCCTCCGCGGCGGGCAGCTTGGCGCGCAGCCGACTCACCAGCCCGTCGATCGAGCGGTCATAGCTGAACCAATCGCGCCCGCGGATGGCCGTCATCAACTGATCACGGCTCAGCACCGCGTTCGGGTTGTGCAGGAACGCCACCAGCGCGTCGAATTCCATCGGGGTCAGCGCCACCTCGTTCCCGTTCGCATCGAGGACCTGACGCGCCCCGAGGAAGACCCGGTAGCTTCCGAAGCGATGGTCGGGGGCCGGCACCGAATTATCGGTTTGTATCCGCGTCGGCTGGGTCCGGCGCAGAACGGCATTCACCCGCGCGCGCAATTCCCGCAAGCGAAAAGGCTTGGCGATATAATCGTCTGCGCCCAGTTCAAACCCTTGCACCTGATCCATCTCGTCGGTGCGTCCTGTCAGGATGATGATGCCTGTTCCCGCCCGCTGGCGAAGGTCCTCGACAAGCGTCAGGCCGCTGCCGTCGGGAAGATCTAGGTCCACGATACAAAGATCGACATGCCGGCTCTGAAGTGCCGCGCGCGCCCATCCGATCGTCGATCCGCAGACGACGGTGCAACCCTCCTCCGCAAGGGCGGTCTCGACCAGGCGCAGCACTGCCTCATCGTCGTCTAGGACCATCACGGTCGGTTGCACGCCGGACCCCGCAGGTTGAACGCAGGCGTCACCATAATCGCATGAGATGTGATCGCAAGACTTCCCTTGCGGCGAAAAAACGTAGGTCTGAATGTGTGTTTTCCGGTCGATCCTGAATAATGGATTGTTTCAATGCACAACGCAGGGTAGCATAACTTCAGGATATCGTTGCTGCTTGTACGGTTCGGGGCGGGATCGCGATGACGTTTCAGGCCTTTGTGGACCGACATGTCGATCCGGTCTGGATCCTGGATCCGGGATTTCAGCAGGTCCTTCACGCCAACCCCGCTGCCTGCAACCTGATGAGCGCGTCCTGCGAGGATCTCAGGCTACGGCCGCCGTCCGCGCTTGGCCTGAGCCGGGGTGCGACGCGACTGCGGGTGGACCAGGCGGATGCCCGGTCGATCGAGCTGGACGTCACCTCGACATCGATCGAGTGGCAGGGAAGTGCGGCCGTGCTGCTGGGCGCGACGGCTGCAGTCGCGACGACCGATCGAATGTTGACCGCAAAGGTCGCCGCGATCAACGAGGATGTCGCGTTCGATTGGGACATCACCGCGGATCAGCTGGTCTGGTCGCCGGAAGCCTGCGCGCGCTTCGGGCTCGACCTGGCGTCCTTGCCCAAGACGATCGCGGACTGGCTTGCGCTTGTGCATCCGGAAGATCGCCCGCGCATGCGCGACGCCCTGAACCGGATACTCGCACGACCGGAAGGCCGGCGCTGGACCGGCGCCTACCGCCTCATGCGGGCCGACGGTCGCGCGACCCATGTTCTAGAGCGCGGCGAGATACAGCTCAATGCGCAGGGGCGTCCGGTGCGGATGCTCGGGACCATGATCGACCTTGCCCGGATTGAAGGGCTGGTGCCGCAGATCGCCCTTGCGGCGCGGAATCTGGAAGAGGAGCACCGCCTGCGCCACGCGCTGGCCGAGGCCCTGCCGGTCATCGTTTTCACCGTCGATCGCACAGGCGAACTGGACTTCGTCAGCCAGTCCTTCCACGATCTGACCGGGCTGCCGGTCGAGCGCACCAGCACCGCCGCCGCGATCGACACGCTGCATCCGGAGGATCGCGCGCGGGTCAAGGAGTTGCATCTTTCATCGCTCGACGCGCCGCGCCCCCTCGATATCGAAGTGCGGCTGCGCGATATCGTCAATTCCGGGTACCGGTGGCATCAGGTTGCCGTCCGGCCGCAATACGATGACGGGCACCTGGTGAAATGGAACGGCGTCGGCATCGACATCGACGACCGCAAGCAGGCGGAAGCCGCCCTCCGCACAAGCGAGGAACGGCATCGTTCACTGCTCGAAATGCTGCCCGTCGCCGTCTGGGAGGAAGACTGGAGCGCGGTGCGCGCCCTGGCCGACAGGTTGACCGCGGAAGGCATCACCGATTTGCGCGCGCATCTGGAGGCCCATCCGGAGCTTCTGCACGATCTGCAGCAGAAACCCGCCGTCGCCTCCGCCAATTCCACCGCGTTCGATATCTTCGCGGCAAGCAGCGCCGAGGATATCGAACGCATTCACCAGCAGTGGTTCGAGGAGCCGGCCGCGCGCGAAAGCTTCCTGAACGAGGTGGTGGCCTTCGTGAACGGCACCGCGCCGCCGCCCACCGAACTCCTGGTCCGGCGCGCCGACGGCCGGCCGATCCATGTGGTCCAGCGCCTGGGCTTCAGCATGGGGGAGGGGCCGCCCAACCGCGTCGTGCATTGCCT
Source organism: Pararhodobacter sp. SW119 (assembly GCF_017811755.1). Taxonomy (GTDB): domain Bacteria; phylum Pseudomonadota; class Alphaproteobacteria; order Rhodobacterales; family Rhodobacteraceae; genus Pararhodobacter. The sequence goes on from NZ_JADDJF010000001.1 coordinate 153,467, forward strand.
GAACGAGATCACCGACAAGGTTCATGGCGAAGAGCGGATGCGCGTCGTCGCCGATCTGTGCAGTGACGTGATCTGGGACCACGACGCGCTCACGGGCCAGACCTGGTGCAGCGAGGGCTTTCGCCTGCGCTACGGCCACGATCCCGAGGTGCTGTCGCGGATGGGCGCGCGCTGGAGCGACCTGATCCATCCCGACGATCGCGAACGCGTCGTGACCGCCATCGCGCCGGTCGAGGCGGGCGCCATCGACGACATGAAGAACGAGTATCGCTTCCGGCGCGCCGACGGCACCTATGCCGTTGTCGAGGACAGGTTTCGTGTCCTGCGTGACCGGGACGGCAAGGTGCGACGGATGATCGGGGTCATGGTCGATGTCACCACGGAACGCGCCCAAGACGAACGTCAGCGCGCCCTGGTCCAGATCGCCTCGGACGCGGTGTTCGAGTATGATCCGGATTGCAACCTGATCATCTTCGGCGAAGGGTTCCGCACGGTCTTCGGGATCGACCTCGTCGGCGCGCACGAGATCCCGACGCCGCTGATCGAGAACATGCATCCGCAGGATCGCAAGCGCGCGGTCGACGGGTTCTTCGCGCTTCTGAAAAGCCGCGACGACAGCGCGATTCTGGAGTACCGCTTGCGGCGCGGCGATGGCCGCTGGGCCTTCGTGCAGGAGCGCATCATCGTCCTGCGCGCGCGCGACGGGACCGTGCGGCGCGCCTTCGCCGCGCTGGTCGACCTGACCGCCCAACGTCAGAGCGAGGAACGTCTGCGCCTTGCCACGCTGGCCTCGCGCGAGGTGGTCTTCGACTGGGACATCGCCAGCGACCGGTTGCAGTTGAGCGGCGCGGTGATGGACCGCTACGGCTACGACCCTTCGGAATTTCCCGGCAACTCGGGCAATTTCATCGCGCAGGTCCACCCCGAGGACCGCGATATCCTCATCGACGGCGCGCGAACCCTCCGTCGCGGTGAAGATTTTCCCGAACTGCACGAAGTCTCCTTTCGGCTCTATCGCGCCGACGGCAGCCTGTCCAACGTGATCAGCCGTTCGGTGGCGGTCGACGGTCCGACCGGGCGGCCGGCGCGGCTGGTCGGCATGATTCTCGACGTCACCGAATTGCATCGGGAAGAGGCACGGATGCGCGCCATCGTCGAGGTGTCGGCGGATGCGGTCTGGGAATACCATCCCGACAGCAACACGATGGTATTCAGCGACGGAATCGAAAAGTATTTCGGCCAGGGCTGGGTGGGCGAACACCCGGTTCCTTCGCCCTGGCGCGAGGCGGTACATCCTGAAGATCTGCAGCGCACCGTGCAGGGGTTCGAGGAGTTCCTGCGCGGTCGCGCCGTGCGCTGGCGGGATTCCCATCGCCTGAAGCGCGGTGACGGGACTTGGGCGCATGTGGAAGAACGCGTCGTCGCGTTGCGGGACGAGAACGGCCGGGCCTTGCGCGTCATCGGCAGCTTCGACGACGTGACCGAGCGGCGCAGGCTTGAAGACCAGCTTCGCTCGGCCCAGAAGATGGAGTCCATCGGCCGAATCGCAGGCGGTATCGCCCATGATTTCAACAATCTGCTCGCCGTGATCATGGGCAATGCCGAACTGGCGATGGAAGACCCCGACACCGCCCGCACCGAGGAATTCGGCACCGAGATCGTGCAGGCTTGCCAGCGCGGCGCGGAACTGACACGCCGGCTTCTCAGCTTTGCCCGGCGGTCGCATCTGGCGCCGAAGGTAGTCAATCTGAACGAGGTCGTTACCGGCATGAGCCGGCTGATCAGCCGCGCGATCCCGGAAAGCATCGAGATGCGCACCGCCCTGACGGCTGGCCTCTGGAACACCCGCGCGGATCCCACCTTCGTGGAAAGCTCGCTTCTAAATTTGGTGGTCAACGCGCGCGACGCGATGCCCCAGGGCGGCCGACTGACCGTCGAGACCGGCAACATGCGCGTGAGCGATAGCTACGTCACCGAACGTGCCGAGGAACTCGCCCCCGGGCGCTACGTGATGTTGGCGGTCAGCGATACCGGCACCGGCATCGCCCGCGAGATCATCGAGAAGGTGATCGAACCCTTCTTCACGACCAAGGGGCCGCATCTGGGCACCGGACTGGGTCTGGCGATGGTCCACGGCTTCGCGCGCCAGTCCGGTGGCGCGCTGCGCATCTACAGTGAACCGGGGGTCGGCACGACCGTGAAGATCCTGCTGCCGGCCGAGGATGACGCCGCCGGGCATGCTGCCGCGTCGCAGTGGCATGAAAAGGATTCCTTTACTGGCAATGGCGCGCGCATTCTGCTGGTCGAGGACGAGGATGCGGTTCGCCGCACGGTCGCCCGCATCCTGACCGAACGCGGGCATTCCGTCACCGAGGCTGCCACCGGCGATGCCGCGCTTCTGACTTTCGAAAGGTCGATGAGCGCGTTCGATATCCTGCTCACCGATGTCGTCATGCCCGGCAAGCTGCAGGGGCCGGCACTGGCGCGGGAACTCAAGCAGCGCGCCCCGGGACTTGGGGTGGTCTTTATGTCGGGCTACGCGAACGAGGCTGCGGTCCATGGAAACGGCCTGCGCATCGATGATCTCTACCTCATGAAGCCCATCCAGCGGCGCGAACTCCTGAAGGTGATCTATACGGTGGCGGAAAGACTGCGCGAAGCGCGGAAGGGTTGATCGCCGGAGCGCCTGTTGCACGAGGCGGCGGGTTGCCGCCTTGGGGGACTTTCCCACTCAAGGCCGGTCTATCGCTGCCGGCGAGCGCGGCAGGAACCGGTCGGCCGCAGGCGCAACCGAGGGGCTACGAGAAAGTTTCAATGAGGTAAATTTTTCGAATTTATCGTTTTTGGTCAATAGGTAGCAGAAGTGTTCGCATGCGAACACTTGCCCGCGCAGGGGCCAATCGGCCGCAATTTCCGGCGGAATCAGTGTTCCAGCGCCTTGCCCAGGCGCGGCAGTCCCGCCTTGCGCAGCGCCTTGCGCAACTCCGCCCCCGCCATTCCGGGCCAGAGCGCCGCAACCTCGGACGCGACCGCATCGGGCGCGTCCAGCCAGAGCTGCATCACGAAGTTGTCCGGCGTGACCGCCTTCATGCCGTGCGGATCCAGCGCCCAGACCGGAAAGTCCCGCCAGTTGTCGGTCAGGATCAACGCCGCATCCCCGGCGATCGCCGCCGCCAGGACATGCCGATCGGCGGCATCCGGCAGGTCCAGCGCTTCCGGTGCGCCGGCGCTCACGCGACCCTCGGGCCAGCGCGCCGACATCTTCGTCAGAAGCCCCGCAACCAAAGGGTGTTCCGCCGGGTTGCGACGCGCCACCAGATGCAGCCACTCCGCCGCGATGCCATGCGACCAGAGCGGGGTGAAAAGCCCTCGTGCGGCCAGTCCCAGCAGCAGGTCGCGCAATTTCGCAGGGTAAAGGACGCAGGTGTCCAGCAGAACCCGCATCTCAGTCCAGGCGGTAGAACAGGGCCTTGAGATACCCGCTCTCGGCCAGTTGCGGCAGTTGCGGGTGGTCGGGCCCGGCAAATCCTGTGTGCAGAAGCTGCCCAGCCCGTCCGCCCCGCCCGATCCCGCGCGTGCAGGCGGTGCGAAAGGCGGCCAGGTCGACGGCGTGCGAGCATGAACAGAGGACAAGAAACCCGCCCCGGCCGACCAGGGGCGCGGCCAGTCGCGCGATCCGCTCGTAGGCGCGCAGCCCGGCCTCCAGTGCCTGGCGATTGGGCGCAAAGGCGGGTGGGTCGCAGACGACCAGATCGAAGCGTGCTTGCTCCGCCCCCAGCGCCTCGAGCGTGGTGAACGCATCCCCGCGGCGCGTCTCAAACCGCGCCGCCACGCCCGACGCGCGCGCGCCCTCCACCGCAAGCTCCAGCGCCGGCGCCGAGGAATCGACCGCCAGCGCGCTTTCGGCGCCTCCCGCCAGCGCCGCCAAGGCAAACCCGCCGACATGGCTGAACACATCGAGGACCCGCGCACCGCTGGCCAGACTGGCCGCAAAGGCGTGATTTGGACGCTGATCGTAGAAAAGCCCGGTTTTCTGCCCGCCGGTCAGGTCCGCCAGATAGGTCGCGCCGTTCATGGGAACCTGCACAGGCGCGTCGATCCTGCCGCGCAGCACCACGGTTTCCTCGGCCAAGCCCTCCAGCGTTCGCGCACGGCCGGTGCCGTTCTTGACCAGGACCTTCACCCCGGTCAGCGAAATCAGCGTATCCGCCAGCATCTCGATCCGTGCTTCGGCCCAGGCGGCGTTCGGCTGGATGACCGCAGCGTCGCCGAAACGGTCGATGACGATACCGGGCAGGCCATCGGCCTCGGCATGGACCATCCGGTAGTAGGGTTGCGGATAGAGCCGGGCGCGCAGTTCCAGCGCGCGCTCCAGCCGTACGCGCAGCCAGTCGGCGTCGATGCTGGCCTGCGGATCGCGGTCGAGCATCCTTGCGACGATCTTCGACGCCGGATTGACCGTGACCAGTCCCAGGGGCTCGCGTTCGGCATCTTCCAGCACGGCCAACGAACCGCCGGCAAGCGCTCGGCTCCGGCGGTCGAGCACCAGTTCATCCGCGTAGACCCAGGGGAAACCATGGCGGATGGCGCGCGCCTGGGCCTTGGGGCGCAGCCGGATCCGGGGCAGGGGGGCAGTGGGGTCGGTCATGGCAAATCGTCCGGAATGTCTGGCCCTGCCATACCCGCCGAAGCCAGCAGGCGAAAGCGCAAAACCCCGCGCCAATGGCGCGGGGCTGCGTTCGAGGGCCTGCTTTGGTCGTGGGTCAGGCGGCGTGCCCGGCGGGCGCACGGCGCAGCCGGTTGGCCAGCCAGTTCCAGCCCGAGCGGATCAGCCCGGCCATCACTTCGGCCTGCATCGCGCGTGCCTGACGCTCGATTGCAACAACGTCGACAACGTCGTAATGGTGGATTTCGCCGTGAAAGGCGTCCTTGCGGTTCATGGTTTCTCTCCTGTGCTATCCTTGATGCGCGCCTGCCTGCCCGTCTGGCAGACCTCTCGGCGGCACCGTGAAACCTGCAACGAAGATAATGCCGCGGCGCAGAAACAACACCAGCCAAAGCGGCATTCCCGCCTTGCGCCGGGTGCAATGCTGACGTAGCGGCACTTGCGGCGTTAGCGCTATCCGCTATGTAGAAGGGATGGACCGGCCCGCTGCCGGGCAGAGCTGACAGAAAGGACGCCATGCCCACCGATCCCCGTATCCTCGCCATTACCGACCGCATCCGCACCCGTTCGCGTGACCGCCGCGAGGCCTATCTCGACCGCATTTCCCGCGCGGCCGAGGCGGGGCCGGCGCGGGCCCATCTTTCGTGCTCGAACCAGGCGCATGCCTATGCGGCCACGGGCGACGACAAGGCTGCCATGGCCGGAAGCCGCGCGCCCCACCTGGGTATCGTGACGGCGTACAACGACATGCTCTCGGCGCATCAGCCGTTCGAGAATTTTCCGCAGCGGATCCGTGCGGCGGCCCGTGCGGCGGGGGCCACAGCGCAGGTCGCGGGCGGCGTGCCGGCGATGTGCGACGGGGTCACCCAGGGTCAGCCGGGAATGGAACTGAGCCTATTCTCGCGCGACGTGATCGCTTTGTCGGCAGGCGTGGCGATGAGCCACAACTGCTTCGACGCCGCGCTCTGGCTGGGGGTCTGCGACAAGATCGTGCCGGGGCTGATCATCGCCGCGGCGACCTTCGGACATGTGCCCGCGGTCTTCGTGCCCGCCGGTCCGATGACCTCGGGCCTGCCGAACGACGAGAAGGCGAAGGTCCGCCAGGCCTTCGCCGCCGGTCAGGCCACGCGCGCCGATCTGATGTCGGCCGAGATGGCCAGCTACCACGGCCCCGGCACCTGCACCTTCTACGGCACTGCGAACACCAACCAGATGTTGATGGAATTCATGGGCCTGCACCTGCCGGGTACCAGCTTCGTCAATCCCGGCACCCTCCTGCGCGCCGCGCTGACCGAAGCCGCCGTCGCCCGCGCCGCTGCGATCACCGCGCTGGGAAACGACTACCGCCCCGCCGGCCGCATCATTGACGAACGCGCTTTCGTCAACGGGATCGTCGGGCTGATGGCGACCGGCGGGTCGACCAACCTGGTCCTGCATTTGCCAGCGATGGCCCGCGCCGCCGGGATCGAACTGGAGCTGGCGGATTTTGCCCAGATTTCCGAGGTGGTTCCCCTGATGGCCAAGGTCTATCCGAACGGACTTGCCGACGTGAACCATTTTCACGCCGCCGGCGGGCTGGGCTACATGATCGGCGAATTGCTCTCGGCCGGTCTGCTGCATGACGATGTCGAAACCATCGCCGGTCCGGGCCTCGCACGCTATACCGAGGAGCCGAAACTGACCGAAGCTGGCCTGACCTGGACGCCCGGGTCGGGCGAAAGCCTGAACGACCGGATTCTGCGCCCCGTCGCGGATCCCTTTCAGCCGTCAGGCGGGTTGCGGCACCTGACCGGCAACCTGGGCGATGCCGTCATCAAGACCTCGGCCGTCGCCACGGAGCGGCATGTGATCGAGGCACCCGTACGCATCTTCCACGATCAGAACGACGTGAAGAAAGCCTTCCAAGCGCATGAATTCACGAAAGATACGATCGTCGTTGTTCGCTTTCAGGGGCCGCGCGCCAACGGGATGCCGGAGTTGCACAGCCTGACCCCGATCCTGGCTGTCCTGCAGGATCGCGGACTGAAGGTGGCGCTGGTCACCGATGGCCGGATGTCAGGCGCCAGCGGCAAGGTTCCCGCCGCGATCCACGTCGCGCCCGAGGCCGCCACCGGCGGTCCGCTTGCCCGTTTGCGCGACGGAGACGTGATCCGCCTCGATGCCGTGACTGGTCGACTGGAGGCGCTTGTCGACGGCCTGGAAGACCGTGCGCCGCTGGTGCCGGATCTTTCCGCCAACCAGCACGGGATCGGGCGCGAGCTTTTCGGGCTTTTCCGCCAGCACGCCGGCCCGGCAACCAAAGGTGCTTCCCCGCTTTTCTGACCCCTTGCCTCCGGTAGCCCCAACAATTATACGTTTGTATAATTAAGGAGGGGCGCATGCCGTATCGTAGGGCAGGATCGGGACGGCATGAAAGCGGGGCCGGGAGCAGATGAGCCCACGCCGTTCCTTCCAGCGCGCCGGCGAAGAGGCGCGCCGCGCCGCGCTGATTTCCGCCACGCTGGACCTGATCGCCGAAGGCGGCCCTGCAGCCGCGACCGTTCGCGCAATCGCCGCGCGGGCCGATGTCACGCCGGGCCTGATCCGGCATTATTTCGCCACCAAGGAAGATCTGGTCGCCGCGGCGCACGAGTCTCTGATGACCGGGCTGACCGAAGCGGCCACCGCGCGGCTCGATGAACTGACCGACAACCCGCGCGCGCGCTTGCGCGACTTCATCGTCGCCAGCGTCTCGCCTCCGGTCACCGAGCCACGCGCCATGGCGCTTTGGGCGGCGTCGATGCAACTGGTACCGCGCGATGCAGCCATGCGCCGGGTGCACGAGGCGACCTACCTGGCCTTTCGCGACCGCCTCGCCGGGCTTATTGCCGACGCCCTGCACGCCGCCGGGCGGTCTACCGACACCGCGACCCTGCGCGCGCATGCGATTGCCGGCAATGCGCTGCTCGACGGGCTGTGGATCGAAGCCGCAGCGATACCCGACCATTTTTCCGAAATCGATCTGCCGGAACTGGCGCTGTCCGCGTTTTCCCGGCTGCTGAACCTGCCGCTGGAGGACTGACATGCGCTACGCCCCGATCACCGACCGCCTCGCCGGTCTCGGCTCGGACAAATGGGCCCTGAACGCGGCGGCCCACGCCCGGCGCGCGCGCGGGCAGGAGGTGATCAACCTGACCATCGGGGAGCCCGATGTGCCCACCCCCCAGGACCTGATCGAGGCTGCAACCCGCGCAATGCAGGCAGGCCGCACCGGCTATTCGAACGGCCAAGGGGAAGATGCGCTTTTGAAAGCGTTATCAGAGCGTTACACCGATATTCTCAAGCGCTCTATCAACCCGTCGCGCTTTCTGTGCCTCCCGGGCACCCAGACCTCGCTCTATCTCGCGTTCATGGCGATTTGCGCGCCGGGGGACGAGGTCATTCTGGGCGATCCGATGTACGCCAGTTACGAAGGGCTGGTCCGCGCCGCGGGGGCAAACCCGGTTCCCGTCGCCCTGCGGCCGGAGGCCGGGTTTCGCCTTGGCGTCGCGGACGTCGCCCGCCAAATTACGCCCGCCACGCGCGCGATCTTCCTCAACACCCCGCACAATCCGACCGGTGCGCTGCTGACACCCGACGATCTTTCGGCGCTCTGCGATCTGGCGGCGCAAAATCACCTCTGGGTCATTTCCGACGAGGTCTATCAGGACCTCACGCATGACGACGAGGCCTTCACCTCCGCCCTTGCCGACCCGCGGTTCGAGGATCGCGTGGTCATCGCGTCGTCGATTTCCAAGTCCCACGCCGCACCGGGGTTCCGGTCAGGCTGGCTTTGCGCGTCCGAGGAGTTCTGCCGCCGCGCGCTGCCGGTATCGGAAACCATGCTCTTCGGTTCGCAACCCTTCATCGCCGACATGACCGCCGACGCGCTGCGCGCCCCGCCGGTCGTGGCCCGCGCGATGGCGGCCCGCATGGCCCGCCGCGCCCGCTTGATCCACGACAGGCTCGACGGTGTCGCCGGCCTGCGCGTGCATCTTCCGCAGGCGGGGATGTTCGCGCTCCTCGATATCCGCGCGCATTCCAGGGATTCCAAGGTCTTCGCGCTGGAGTTGCTGGAGGCGACCGGTGTCGCCGTGATGCCCGGCGCGTCCTTCGGTTGCGCGCTTGAAGGATGGCTGCGCGTCGCGCTCAACGCCTCGGATGCGCTGACCGACGAAGCCTGCAACCGGATCGGCGGTTTCGTCCAGCGGCAGGCGGCCTGAAGACCGCGACAGTCTGGCGATTTGCCGAAATCCTTGGCGGACAAAGCCGCGTGATCTGCGCCCCCCAGCGCGAGGAAAGTTCGCCCGGCCGAAAGGACTCCCGAAATGCAACGACCCCGGCAATTTGCCGGGGCCTGCTTGCCTTGCGTAGGCTAAGGCTGGTTCAGCGCGCCGAGGCGGGCTGTTCGCGCTTGGCCTCGGAATAGATCATCAGCGGGCGCCCGTCGGCATTCACCGCTTCCTCGTTGACCAGCACTTTCTCGACATTGCTCATGCCCGGCAGTTCGAACATGGTGTCGAGCAGGATATCCTCCATGATCGACCGCAACCCGCGCGCGCCGGTCTTGCGTGCGATCGCGCGTTTGGCAATGGCGCGCAGCGCGTCGTCGGTAAAGGACAGTTCCACGCCTTCGATCTCGAACAAGCGCTGGTATTGCTTGACGAGCGCATTCTTCGGTTCGGTCAGGATGGTGACCAGCGCGTCCTCGTCGAGGTCCGCAAGCGTCGCCACCACCGGCAGGCGGCCAACGAATTCGGGGATCAGGCCGAACTTCAGCAGGTCCTCGGGCTCCAGCGATTTCAGCGTCTCGCCGATCTGCCGGGCGCTTTCGTCCTTCACATCAGCGCCGAAGCCGATCGCCGTGCCCTTCTGGCGCTGCGCGATGATCCGGTCCAGCCCGGCGAATGCCCCGCCGCAGATGAACAGGATGTTCGTCGTGTCCACCTGCAGGAACTCCTGCTGCGGGTGCTTGCGTCCGCCCTGCGGCGGCACGCTGGCGACCGTGCCCTCCATCAGCTTTAGGAGCGCCTGCTGCACCCCTTCGCCCGAGACGTCACGGGTGATCGAGGGGTTGTCCGACTTGCGGGTGATCTTGTCGACCTCGTCGATGTAGACGATGCCGCGCTGCGCCCGCTCGACGTTGTATTCGCTCGATTGCAGCAGCTTCAGGATGATGTTCTCGACATCCTCGCCCACGTAGCCGGCTTCGGTCAGCGTGGTCGCGTCCGCCATCGTGAAGGGCACATCCAGGATGCGCGCCAGCGTCTGCGCCAGCAGCGTCTTGCCGCAGCCGGTGGGGCCGATCAGCAGGATGTTCGACTTCGACAGCTCCACCTCGCCGGCCTTGCCGGAATTGTTGAGCCGCTTGTAATGGTTGTGCACCGCGACCGAGAGCACCCGCTTGGCGTGTTCCTGTCCGATGACATAGTCGTCCAGCACCTTGCAGATCTCGCGCGGGGTGGGCACGCCGTCGGTGGTCTTCAGGCCCGAGCTCTTGGTCTCTTCGCGGATGATGTCCATGCACAGTTCGACGCATTCGTCGCAGATGAACACCGTCGGGCCCGCAATCAGCTTGCGCACCTCGTGCTGGCTCTTGCCACAGAAAGAACAGTAGAGGGTGTTCTTGCTGTCGCTGCCGGAAGAACTAGCCATTCAGATACCTCGTGGTCTTCGGGAGGGCGGACCTTCTTGCGGGCATTTCGTCAAGGTTAGGCGAGGTTGCCCGCGCCGACAACGCAAAACTGCATGAACCGGTTAGCGTCATGCCTTGGGGCTTTCCACCTTGGTCCGGTTCTCCACGATCTCGTCGATATGGCCCCATTTCTTGGCGTCTTCGGGGGTCATCCAGGTGTCGCGGTCCAGCGCGCGCTGGATCGTGTCGTAGTCGTGGCCCGTATGTTTCATGTAAAGCTGATAGATTCGTTCACGCGTCGCCTCGATCGACTTCGCGCTGATCAGGATGTCGGAGGCCGTGCCCCGCGCCCCGCCCGAGGGCTGGTGGACCAGAAACTCCGAATGCGGCAGCGAAAAGCGCATGCCTTTCTCCCCGCCGATCGCGATCACCGACCCCATCGATGCGGCCATCCCGCAGACCAGCGTCGACACCGCCGGCTTGATGTACTGCATCGTGTCGTAGATCGACATCCCCGCCGTCACCACGCCACCGGGCGAGTTGATGTACATGCTGATCTCTTTCGTGGGGTTCTCCGCTTCCAGGTGCAGAAGCTGCGCCACCACCAGGCTGGACATCCCGTCATGCACCGGGCCGTTCACGAAGATGATCCGCTCCTTCAGCAGGCGCGAGAAGATGTCGTAGGCCCGCTCGCCGCGACTGGTCTGCTCGACCACCATGGGGACGAGGTTCATGTAGGTCTCGATGGGATCGTGCATTGCTCGGGCCTCGTGTCGTGGGATGGTTTGCGGTCTAGGGGACAAACCTTGCGACAGACTTAGCCCGCCGCGCCAACCCCTGCAAGGGCGCCCCCGTTCGCTTCGCCGGGCTGTGGCGCAACGTGGCGTTGTGCGCTGGCGCTGCCCTCAGTGCCGGTCTGGCCCTAGACGCGCGTGGACAATCCTGCAATGACTTGGTCGCAAACGGGGACGCCGCGAACCGGCGCACGTTTCGGAGGAAGGATGCCGCAGCAGCCCGTGCTTGACCTGTCGCCGCCCGTGTCGGACGCGGTGCACCGGACGACCTGCTACATGTGCGCCTGCCGGTGCGGGATCAACGTGCACATGAAGGCCGGCAAGGTCGCCTATATCGAAGGCAACCGCGACCATCCGGTCAACCGCGGCGTGCTGTGCGCCAAGGGCAGCGCGGGGATCATGCAGCACCTCTCGCCCGCCCGCCTGCGCGCACCGCTCAAACGCGTCGGCCCGCGCGGATCGGGCGAATTTCGCGAAATCTCGTGGGACGAGGCGCTGCAAACCGCCGTCGACTGGCTGAAACCCCTGCGCGAGACCGCGCCCGAGAAGCTGGCCTTCTTCACCGGGCGCGACCAGTCGCAAAGCTTCACCGGCTGGTGGGCGCAGGCCTATGGGACGCCGAACTGGGCCGCGCATGGCGGCTTCTGCTCGGTCAACATGGCGGCGGCCGGCATCTACACGATGGGCGGGTCGTTCTGGGAATTCGGCCAGCCCGACTGGGACCGCACGAAGCTTTTCATGATCTTCGGCGTGGCCGAGGATCACGACTCGAACCCGATCAAGATGGGGCTGGGCAAGCTGAAGGCGCGCGTCGCACGGGTCATCGCCGTGAACCCCGTGCGCACCGGCTACAACGCCATCGCCGACGACTGGCTGGCGATCACGCCGGGTACCGACGGGCTGCTGATCCTCGCGCTCATCCATGAATTGATGCGCGCGGGCAAGATCGACCTCGACTACCTCATCCGCTACACCAACGCCCCCTTCCTGGTGAACACCGAGGATGGCCCGGAGAAGGGCCTCTTCCTGCGCGACGGCACCGGCACGCCGCTGGTCCTCGACCGTCGCACGGGCGAACCCGCCCCCTGGAACGCCCCCGGCGTGCGCCCCGACCCCGGCGCCGAATGGCAGGGCCACCAGACCGTCCTGCGCCACATGGCCACGCGCTACCTTGCGCCCGACCACGCCCCCGACGCCGTCGCCGCGCGTTGCGGCATCCCGGCCGAGCGCATCCGCGCCATCGCCGCGGAACTCGCGCGCGTGGCCTTCGAGGAGGAGATCACCCTCGACCGCCCCTGGACCGACTTCCGGGGCGAGCGGCACACGCAGATGATCGGCCGCCCCGTCGCCTTCCACGCCATGCGCGGCATCTCGGCGCATTCCAACGGCTTCCAGACCTGCCGGGCCCTCCACGTCCTTCAGATCCTGCTCGGCAGCGTCGACACCCCCGGCGGCTTCCGCTTCAAGCCGCCCTACCCGAAACCGCCCGAAGGCCATCCCCGCCCGCACGGGCGCAGCCAGCCCGGCCAACCCCTCGACGGCCCGCATCTTGGCTACCCGCTCGGCCCTGACGACCTGCTGCTGACCGACACCGGTGCGCCGATCCGCATCGACAAGGCCTTCACCTGGGAAAACCCGCTCTCGGCGCACGGCATGATGCACATGGTCATCTCGAACGCGCATGCGGGCGATCCGTACCCGATCGACACGCTCTTTCTCTACATGGCCAACATGGCCTGGAACTCGTCGATGAACACGGGCGCAGTGATGCGCATGCTCACCGACACCGACGCCGCCGGCGACTACGTCATCCCCCGGATCATCGTCTCCGACGCCTATTCGTCCGAAATGGTGGCCTTCGCCGATCTCGTCCTGCCCGACACTACCTACCTCGAACGCCACGACTGCATCAGCCTCCTCGACCGCCCGATCTGCGAGGCCGACGCCATGGCCGACGCCATCCGCTGGCCGGTGGTCGCGCCCGACCGGCCGGGACATGAGGGCGTGCGCCCCTTCCAGTCGGTGCTCCTGGACCTCGGCGCGCGGCTGGGCCTGCCGGGCATGGTGGACGACGCGGGCCAGCCGAAATTCCGCGACTACGCCGACTACATCGTCAACCATGAACGCCGCCCCGGCGTCGGCCCGCTCGCCGGCTGGCGCGGCGATGGCACGGCCTCGGGCCGCGCCGCCCCCAACCCCGCCCAACTCGACCGATACATCGAAAACGGCGGCTTCTTCGCCGACCACATCCCCGAGGAGGCGCAGTTCTTCAAACCCTGGAACGCCGCCTACCAGGACTGGGCCGTCGAACGCGGGCTGATGGACAAACCCGCCCCCTACCTCTTCAACCTCTACCTCGAACCCCTGCGCCGCTTCCAGCTTGCCGCCGAGGGGCATGGCACCCGCCAGCCGCCCGAGCATCTGCGCGCCCGCATCCGGCAAACCCTCGACCCGCTGCCCCTCTGGTATCCGCCGTTCGAGGAGGCTGCGACCGATCCCGCCGACTACCCGCTGCACGCGCTCACCCAGCGGCCGGCGGCGATGTATCATTCCTGGGGGTCGCAGAACGCCTGGCTGCGCCAGATCCACGGCATGAACCCGCTCTACGTGCCGAAATCCGTCTGGCTCGACCACGGCTTTGCCGAGGGCGACTGGGCCTGGCTCATCTCGCCGCATGGCCGCATCCGGCTGCCGGTCGCGCGCATGGACGCGCTCAACGACCATACCGTCTGGACCTGGAACGCCATCGGCAAGCGCGCCGGCGCCTGGGCGCTGGACCCCGCCGCGCCCGAGGTCGAAAAGGGCTTTCTGCTCAACCACCTGATCCATGAACTTCTGCCGCCCAAAGGCGACGGCCTGCGCTGGTCCAACTCCGATCCCGTCACTGGCCAGGCCGCCTGGTACGACCTGCGCGTGCGCATCGCCAAGGCGCCCGAGGGCGGCCCGGTCGCGCCCCGCGCCGCCACCCAGGCCTCGCCCGTCGGCCGCGGCCCGGCGCGCGTCGCGCTCAAGACGGAGGGGACGCCGTGACTGACCTTCCCGCCAAGACGGATCGGAAACTCGGCCTGGTGATCGACCTCGACACCTGCGTCGGCTGTCACGCCTGCGTCGTCGCCTGCAAGGGCTGGAACACCGAGAATTACGGCACGGCCCTGTCGGACACCGACGCCTACGGCGCCGCCCCCGAAGGCACCTTCCTCAACCGCGTCCATACCTACGAGGTCACGCCACCACAGGGCGCCCCGGTCGTCGTCCATTTCCCCAAGTCCTGCCTGCATTGCGAGGATGCGCCCTGCGTCACCGTCTGCCCCACCGGCGCCAGCTACAAGCGCGCCGAGGACGGGATCGTCCTGGTCAACGAGGAGGACTGCATCGGCTGCGGCCTCTGCGCCTGGGCCTGCCCCTATGGCGCGCGCGAGATGGACGCGGTCGCCGGCGTGATGAAGAAATGCACCCTCTGCGTCGACCGGATCTACAACGAGAACCTGGCCCCGGAAGACCGCGAACCCGCCTGCGTGCGCACCTGCCCCGCCGGCGCGCGGCACTTCGGCGACCTGGGCGACCCCGACAGCGCCGTCAGCCGGCTGGTCGCGGATCGCGGCGGCATCGACCTGATGCCCGAACAGGGCACGAAGCCGGTCAACAAGTACCTGCCCCCGCGGCGCCGCGACCACCTGACCGCCCCGCCCGAAAACCTCGCCGCGCTCTGCGAGCCGTCCACCCAGGGTCTGGGCGGCTTTCTCGGCTGGCTCGACCGCACGCTCGAGAAACTCTGATGCATCCCGCCCCCTCGCTCATCGCCTTCAGCGTCCTCTCGGGCCTCGGCCTCGGCCTGCTGGCCATGCTTGGGCTTGGGCTGATCGTGCCGACGGGGTGGGCCGCGTTCCTGTGGTTCGGCCTCGGCTACGCTCTGACACTGTGCGGGCTCGGCGCCTCGGCCCTGCACTTGCGTCACCCCGAACGCGCGCTCAAGGCCTTCACCCAATGGCGCACAAGCTGGCTCTCGCGCGAGGCGGTGCTGGCGCTGGCCGCACTGCTGCTGATCGCGCCGCATGCCGCGGGGTCGGTCTTTCTGGCCCGGCCGATGCCCGCCCTCGGCCTGGTGGCGGCGCTGATGGCGCTGCTGACCGTGCTCGCCACAGCGATGATCTACGCGCAACTGCGCACCGTGCCGCGCTGGCACCACTGGTCCGTGCCCGTCCTCTTCCTGCTCGCCGCCTTTGCCGGCGGGCTGCTCTTGATCGGCAGCACGACGCTGGCGCCGCTGGCGCTGGCGCTGCTGGCGGTCGCACTTCTGGCGCACTGGATGATCGGCGACCAGCGCTTCGCCGGGGCGGGCCACACCGGCGAAACCGCCACCGGCCTCGGCCCGCTGGGACAGGTCCGCCAGCTGGAGCCGCCGCACACCGGCACCAACTACCTGCTGCGCGAGATGGCGCATGTCGTGGCCCGCCGGCACGCGATCAAGCTGCGGGTGCTGGCGCTGGTCTGCGCGGCGGTGCTGCCGATGCTGCTGCTGGTCCTGACGCCGGTCGGACAGCCGGTCAGCCCCCCGGTCTGGGCGTTGGCCGTCGCGCTGCATGTCCTCGGCATGCTCGCCGCCCGCTGGCTCTTCTTTGCCGAGGCCGAGCATGTCATGGGGCTCTATTACGGGCGCCACTGACCCGCACCTGCCGCGGCCGGTGGACCGGTTCGCGGGGCCGGCGCTCGGCCCCCATCGAGGGGGCCTCGCGCCGCGGGGGCTGACGCCCCCGGTCGAGCCGCCCCGGCCCCGCGCCGCACCCGAGAGCCCGAGGATGCTCCCGCCCCTCGTCAAGCTGCACGCTGCGCGTGCAACTTTCCTCGCGTTGGGCCGGGCGCCGCGCGCTTCGCGCGCGGCGAAAAGAGTCTCCGCCGCAAAACGCCGGACATTCCACCCAACGCCCGCAACTTCATCTGTCCAAAAAATATCCCGGGGGGTGAATTGGCGCAGCCAAGAGGGGGGCAGCGCCCCCCTGATCCACCTCGTCACCAGTCCGAGCCTCGGTCGGGCAGCGGTTACCGAACCCCTGCCGCACCGTTCGGAACTGCCATACGTTTGCCATACGCTTGCCAGCCGCTTGCCAGCCGCTTGCCATACACTTTCCGGCACCCTGCCGACGCCCGTTTCGGGCGGATTTCAGCCCCGCGCGCGCACCATGTCCCAGGCGATCTCCGCCAGCGGCCCAGCCGTGCGCCCCATCTCCGCCGCCTTCGGGTCCGACGCCGTCCCGTCCTCGGCCCGCTTGGCGATGCCCTGCAGGATCGCGGCAATCCGGAACAGTGCGAGAATGACGTAAAAGTCAAAGTTGTCAGGTCGTTGCCGCCCGGTCCTGCTGCACCAGGCATCGACATAGTCGGCCTCCTGCGGGATGCCCGTGCCCGCCAGATCGACCCCGCCCAGCCCCCGGAACAGCCCCGGCGCGATCCGCCAGACCATCACGTTATAGGCGAAATCGGCATAGGGACAGCCCAGCGTCGACAGCTCCCAGTCTACCACGGCTAGTACCCGCGGCTCGGTCAGATGCAAGATCAGGTTGTCCAGCCGGTAATCCCCATGCACCAGCCGCACCTCCTCCTCGCGCTGCGGCAGGTTCTCGGGCAACCACGCGATCAGCCCCTCCATCGCCTCGATCTTCCGCGTCTCGCTCGCGCGGTACTGCTTCGTCCACCGATGCACCTGCCGCGCCACATACCCCCCCGGCCGCCCGTAGTCGCCCAGGCCCACCGCGTCCGGATCGACCAGGCTGATCGCCGCATGCGTCGCGTTCATCGCGTCGAAAATCCCCGCCCGTTCAACGGGTTCGACCCCCGGCAGGCGTGGGTCGAACAGCACCCGCCCGGGCAGGAAATCCATGACAAAGAACATCGCCCCCATGACCGACGCGTCCTCGCACAGCGCATGCACCTTCGGCACCGGCACATCCGTATCCGCCAGCGCCCGCATCACCCGAAACTCCCGGTCGACCGCATGCGCCGAGGGAAGAACATCCCCCAAGGGCTTTTGTCGCAACACATAATCGCCACTGGCCGCGCAGATCTTCCAGGTCGGGTTCGACTGCCCGCCCGACAGCCGTTCCAGCCGCAGCGGCCCCGCATAGCCCGGCACATGCGCCGTCATCCACCGTTCCAGTTCCGCCTCGGCCATCCTGCGCGCCTTTCCCCCGACCATGCGACCGTCCCGCCTGTCGTGCGCCAAGTCAAGCCGCGCCTGCTTGCCAGCCCGCAGCCCCCCCGCTACCGTGCCGCCAACCGCAGGAGGACCCCGAATGATCCCCGACAAATCGCCCCGCGTCGTCGAACTCGCTGCCCGGCTGCGGGACTTCATGGAAGCGCATGTCTATCCCAACGAAGCCCGCTTCTTCCGCGAGGCCGAGGAACTGGGCCCTTTCCAGGTCTACCCGGTGATCGAGGAGCTGAAACCGAAGGCGCGCGCGGCGGGTCTGTGGAACCTCTTCCTGCCCGAATCCGACCGCGGCGCCGGCTTGACCAACGTCGAATACGGCCATCTGTGCGAGATCATGGGCCGCTCGCTTCTGGCGCCCGAGGTCTTCAACTGCAACGCCCCTGACACCGGCAACATGGAGGTGCTGGAGCGCTATGGCACCGACGCGCACAAGCGCCAGTGGCTGGAACCCCTGCTGGCCGGCGACATCCGCTCCTGCTTTGCGATGACCGAACCCGCCGTCGCCTCGTCCGATGCCACCAACATCGAGGCCGAGATCCGGCGCGAGGGCGAGGAGTACGTCATCAACGCGCACAAATGGTACACCACCGGCGCGTCGAACCCGGCCTGCAAGATCTGCATCTTCATGGGCAAGACCGACCCGCAGAACTCCGACCGGCACAAGCAGCAGTCGATGATCCTGGTGCCGATGGACGCGCCCGGCGTGACCGTAACCCGCTCGCTTCCGGTCTTCGGCTACTACGGCGTGCCCGACCGCGCCTCCGAGGTGCTGTTCGAGAACGTGCGCGTGCCGGCCTCGAACATGCTGCTGGGCGAGGGGCGCGGCTTCGAGATCGCGCAGGGCCGGCTGGGACCGGGGCGCATCCATCACTGCATGCGGTCCATCGGCATGGCCGAGCGGATGCTGGAACAGATGGTTGACCGCGCCCTTCAGCGCGTGGCCTTCGGCAAGCCGGTGGCCGACCAGGGCGTCACCCGCGAGCGTATCGCCGAGGCGCGGATCATGATCGACCAGTGCCGGCTGCTGACCCTGCACGCCGCGCACAAGATGGACACCGTCGGCAACAAGGAAGCCCGCGCCGAGATTGCGATGATCAAGATCGCGGTGCCGAACATGCTGTGCAAGGTGTCGGACTGGGCGATCCAGGTCTTCGGTGGCGGCGGCACCGGCAACGACTTCGGCACCGCCATCGCCTATGCCATCGCCCGCGTCCTGCGTCTGGCCGACGGCCCGGACGAGGTGCACCGCGACCAGCTGGCGCGGCTGGAGATCAAGAAGCGCAAGGGTCTCAACCATCCGGGCTGGACGCCGATGGTGACCGCGCGGGGTCTGCCGGGATGACGCTTGCGGGCCGCGTGGCGCTGGTCACCGGCGCCGCGGGCGGCATCGGCCGCGCCTCGGCGCGGGCGCTGTCGGCGCGCGGCGCGGCGGTGCTGGCGGTCGATCTGAAGGACCCGTCCGAGACGGTGGCGCTGATCCGCGGGGACGGTGGCGCGGCCGAGGGGCTGGCCACCGACTGCGCGACCGAGGCCGGCGCGGCCGCGATGGTGGCGCAGGCCGTCGCGTCGTTCGGCCGGCTCGACATCCTGCACGCCAACGCCGGGATCTCGGGTCCGCTCAATCCCGACCTGACCACCGGCGCGGCGGAGTTCGCCGAGATCCTGCGCGTCAACCTGATCGGTCCGTGGCTGGCGATCCGCGCGGCGCGGCCGCATCTGGGCGCCGGCGCGGCCATCGTCTGCACCGCGTCGGTCGCGGGGCTCGCGGCGGGGGCAGGGGGGCTGCCCTACTCGGCCTCGAAAGCCGGGGTCATCAACCTGGTGCAGACCACCGCCGCGGCGCTTTCGGGGACCGGTATCCGCGTCAACGCCGTCGCGCCGGGGCTGATCGAGACGCCGATGACTGCGCCGCTTTACACCGATGCCCGCGCCCGGGGGCGGGAGGGCCGCATCGGCCAACTGAACCCGCTGCGCCGCGGTGGCGAGGCCGAGGAGGTGGCCGAAGCGGTCGCCTTCCTCGCCTCGGACGCGGCAAGCTATGTCAACGGGCAGGTGATCGTCGTCGATGGTGGGCTTTCGGCCAGCCTTCCGTTCGCACCGCGTCCCGCCGGCGGCGGGTGAGGGTAGTGCGCGCATGCGCGCATTACGGCAACAAGTTGATAAAAAACGGGAAAAATCCTCCGTTAACCGCAATGAAACGTTTGGCAGGGGCGGCGCCATCCCTTGCCCAGGCGTGCGGATCAGAACCAGCCCCGCCGCCGCTTGCCGCGCAGCCATTGCCGCAGCCGGATCATCGCCGCCGACACGCGCGGCCGCAGCGCCGGCAGGTCGACCGCCAGCAGCAGCAGCCCGATCGGCAGCATCCACAGCCCGACCAGCGGCAGGAACCAGAAAAGGCCGCCCAGCGTGAACAGCACTGCCAACGGCAGGCGCACGAGCACCAGATGCGGGGCCGTCAGCCGCTCGATCAGGCGCTGCAGCCGCGGATACCCCCGCGCCGAGGAGGCGAGTTGCCGCTGGAATCGTCGATCCTGCCGGTTCATGGTCGGTGTTGTCGTCCTTGGTGCGCGCGTTACGCCCCAGCATGGACAGGGACCCGGCGTCGGACAAGACGTCGCAGCGCCCCATCGCGGCGCCCTCGCGCAGACGTGACGCGGCGCCGGGCGGGGGCCTTGACGCCGGGCCGGGGGCCTGTATAAGCCGCGCCATCCCGGGGGCTCAGGCGCCCGGGTCATTCATTGGTGTTGGTGGACCCCGCAAGGGGAAACCTGTCGCCCCCCGCGGGGGGAGGAGGACAACGCCCTTCGAAACGGCCCCCGGGGCCAGTCCACGAACGAAGGAGATCAGCGATGACCAAACGCACCGCTGCCAAGCACAAGCTCGACCGCCGCATGGGCCAGAACATCTGGGGCCGCGCCAAAAGCCCGGTCAACCGCCGCGAATACGGCCCCGGCCAGCACGGCCAGCGCCGCAAGACCAAGCTTTCCGACTTCGGCATCCAGCTGCGCGCCAAGCAGAAGCTGAAGGGCTATTACGGCGACCTGACCGAAAAGCAGTTCAAGCGCATCTACAGCGACGCCGCCCGCGTCAAGGGCGACACCGGCGAGAACCTGATCGGCCTGCTGGAGCGTCGCCTCGACGCCGTCATCTACCGCGCCAAGTTCGTGCCCACGATCTTCGCCGCGCGCCAGTTCGTGAACCACGGCCATATCACCGTGAACGGCAAGCGCGTGAACATCGCCTCCTACCGCGTGAAGGAAGGCGACGTGATCGCCGTTCGCGACCGCTCCAAGCAGCTCGCCATCGTGCTCGAATCGGTGGGCCTGGTGGAACGCGACGTGCCCGACTACCTCGAGGTCGACCATTCCAAGATGACCGCGACCTACGTGCGCACGCCGGCGCTGGCCGATGTGCCCTACGCGGTGCAGATGGAGCCCAACCTCGTCGTCGAATATTACGCCAAGAACTGATCCGGCCCTGGCCTGACGGTTCCGTGGATCTTGGGGCCGCGCCGGGGAACCGGCGCGGCCCTTTTCTGTGCGCGCCCCCGCGGGGTGCCTCGTCGTAGGGCCCCCCGGGGCATCGGCCCGCGCGGCCAAGGAGGATTTGATGAGCGACGCCATCCGCCCGCAACCCGGCATCCTGGACATCGCGCTCTATGAAGGCGGCAAGGCCAAGCTCGCCGGCCGGGACGAGGTTCTGAAGCTCTCGTCGAACGAGAACCCGCTGGGCCCCGGCCCCGCCGCGCAGGCCGCGCTCAAGCGGCTGGTGCTGGGCAATGCGGGGGCGGATCTGCACCGCTACCCCTCGACCGACCACGCCGAGCTGCGCGAGACCATCGCCCGCGTCCACGGCCTCGATGCGGCGCGGGTGATCTGTGGCGTCGGCTCGGACGAGGTCATCGCCTTTCTCTGCCAGGCCTATGCCGGCCCGGGCGACGAGGTGCTGTTCAGCCAGTACGGCTTCCTGATGTACCGCATCTCGGCCCAGGCCGCCGGCGCCACGCCCGTCGCCGCGCCCGAACGCGACCGCCACACCGATGTCGATGCGCTGCTGGCCGCGGCGACCGAACGCACGCGGCTGGTGTTCGTCGCCAATCCCAACAATCCGACCGGCACGATGATCGACCCGTCCGAGATCGAGCGGCTGGCCGACGGCCTGCCCGATCACGCGCTTCTGGTGCTCGACGGGGCCTATGCCGAATATGTGGAAGGCTTCGACGGCGGCCTCGCGCTGGTCGAGGGGCGCAGCAATGTCGTCATGACCCGCACGCTGTCCAAGATCCACGGGCTGGGCGGGCTGCGCGTCGGCTGGGGCTACGGGCCGAAGGCGGTGATCGACGTGCTCAACCGCGTGCGCGGGCCCTTCAACCTGTCGAGCCTGCAGCAGGCCATCGCCACCGCCGCGCTGGAGGATCACGACCATGTCGCCCGCTCGCGCCGCGAAAACGCCGCCGCCCGTGACTGGCTGACCGGCGCGCTGCGCGCCGCCGGGGTCGGGGTCGATGACAGCCTGGGCAACTTCATCCTCGCCCGCTTCGACACGCCGGCGCGCGCCGCTCAGGTCGATGCGGCGCTTCAGGCGGGCGGCATCCTCGTGCGCCGGATGGACGGCTACGCCCTGCCCGAGGCGCTGCGCATCACCATCGGCACGATGGAGGATTGCCGCCGCCTTGCCGGTCTGGTTGTCCAGACGTTGGAAGCCGACTGATGGCCCCGCAAACCCAGGTTCATTTCCGCAAGGTCGCGCTGATCGGACTGGGGCTGATCGCCTCGTCGATGGCGCATGCGATGCGCCGCCACGGGCTGGCGGGCGCCATTTCCGGCCATGCCCGCACCCCTGAAACCCGCGCCGCCGCGCTTGAGATCGGCCTCGTCGATACCGTCCACGACAGTGCCGCCGACGCCGTGCAGGGCGCAGATCTGGTGGTCCTCGCCGTGCCCATCGGCGCGATGGAGGCGGTCGCGCGCGAAATCGCCCCGCATCTGGCGCCGGGCTGCACGCTGACCGATGTCGGCTCGGTCAAGCAGGCGGTGATCGATGCGGTCGCGCCACACCTGCCGAAGGGCGTGCATTTCATCCCCGGCCACCCGATGGCCGGGACCGAACATTCCGGCCCCTATTCGGGTTTCGCGACGCTCTTTGAAAACCGCTGGTGGCTGCTGACGCCGCTGCCGGACAGCGACCCCGCCGCCGTCGCGCGGCTGCGCGATTTCTGCCAGGCTCTGGGTGCCAATGTCGAGGAGATGGACGCCCCGCATCACGATCTGGTCGTGGCCGTGGTCAGCCACACGCCGCACCTGATCGCCTACACGATGGTGGGTGTCGCCGATCACCTGCGCCGCGTCTCGCAGTCCGAGGTGATCAAGTATTCCGCCGCCGGCTTTCGGGACTTCACGCGCATCGCCGCCTCGGACCCGGTGATGTGGCGCGACGTGTTTCTGACCAACAAGGAGGCGACGCTCGACATCCTCGGCCGCTTCACCGAGGAGCTGTTCGTGCTGCAACGCGCGATCCGCATGGGCGACGGCGCCTATCTGCACGACTATTTCACCCGCACCCGCGCCATCCGCCGCGGCATCATCGAAGCCGGTCAGGACACCGACGCGCCGGACTTCGGGCGCGCCAAGCGCGGCTGACCGGACCGGGGGCAGGGCGCGCCACGGCTCACGGATCTACGGCATCCGGGCAGGCAGCGCGCGCGCCTCCGTCATGCCGTCCGGGCGCGCTCTGCCCGCCGAAGTTAGCTGCCTCGGGCCGGGGCCGGGGGGTTTCCCGGCGCTTTCCGCACCAGATTCGACCGGATCGTCCCTTACCATCCGCTTTCGCCAGCGTTCGGAACTGCCATACGTTTGCCATACGCTTGCCAGCCATTTGCCATACGCTTGCCAGCACCCTGCCAGCGCCTATTTCGGCCCCTCCCGCGGCGCCGCCGCGCGCCCCAATCGGTCATTGATCGCCCGTCCCAGACCCACCTCCGGGACCGGCGCCACCGCGATCCGCCCCCCCGCGCCAGCCCGTGCATCGGCCTCGTGCAACAGGTGGAAGAGCCGCGCCGCCGCCTCCGTCAGATCGCCCGAGGGCGACAGGTTCAGTCCTTCACTTCCAGAAAGGATCTTGCCAAACCCAAGCCATACCTCATCTTTTTCTGGTCGAGCGACCTCCAGCCGAACCGCGCCGCGCGGCGCGTAATGCGACGCCAACTGCCCCGGCGCCGACAGAAGCGCGCCATCCTGCCGCGCCGCAACCTTGAGGCCGAGCACCTCCTCGATCCGCTCGACCGGCAACCCGCCCTCGCGCAGCAGGATCGGCACCGCGCCCGTGGCATCAAGGATCGTCGATTCCACTCCCACCGCGCAGTCGCCACCATCAACCACCCCCGCGATCCGCCCCTCCAACCCGGCCAGCACATGCGCCGCGCTGACCGGGCTGATCCGGCCGGACGGGTTGGCCGAGGGGGCCGCCAGGCCGCCGCCGACGGCCGCCAGCACTGCCCGCGCGACGGGATGCGCCGGCAGGCGCAACGCCACCGTATCCAGGCCCGCGGTCACCAGCGGTGCCACCCGCGCCCCCGGCTTCAGGCGCAGGACCAGCGTCAGCGGGCCGGGCCAGAAGGCTGCCGCCAGCGCCCGAGCCAGAGGGGAAAGCCGTGCGATCTCGGTGACTTGCGCCATGTCCGCCAGATGCACGATCAGCGGGTTGAAGCGCGGCCGGTCCTTGGCCGCGAAGATCGCCGCCACCGCGTGGTCGTTCGCCGCATCGCCGGCCAGCCCGTAGACCGTCTCGGTCGGGATGGCGACCAGCGCGCCCGCGCGCAGCAGCGCCGC
This sequence comes from Pararhodobacter sp. SW119, assembly GCF_017811755.1. Classification (GTDB taxonomy): domain Bacteria; phylum Pseudomonadota; class Alphaproteobacteria; order Rhodobacterales; family Rhodobacteraceae; genus Pararhodobacter. The sequence goes on from NZ_JADDJF010000001.1 coordinate 177,612, forward strand.
GGCACGGGCGATGCCTTCTGCATCGGGTTGCAGGATCTGGGTCGAAGCGGGCATGTCGTGACGCGGCGTTCGGGTTTGTCGGAGCGGGCGGGAACTCTATGCTGCTCTTAGTCGCCGTCGCCCGGCTTCACAAGCGGGCCGGTCCGGTGCATACCGTGCAAACCCGTGAGGAGGAAAGCGCATGTCCTACAAGGCCCCTGTCGGCGATTTTCGCTTCCTGTTCGATCACGTCGTCGGCTACGATCAGCTTGCCGCGACGGAGTTGTTCGCCGAGGCCGGCGCCGACGTCACCGAGGCGATCCTGACCGAGGTCGGTCGCCTGTGCAGCGACGTGCTGGCGCCCCTCAACCGCGCTGGCGATCTGCATCCCGCAAGGCTGGAAAATGGCGTCGTGCGCACCTCTCCGGGCTTCGCGGAGGGGTATCGCGCGATTGCCGAGGGCGGCTGGATCGGCCTTTCGGCCAATCCCGACCACGGTGGCATGGGCTTGCCCCAGGCGCTGAATACGGCGGTCGCCGACATGATGTCGGGCGCCTGCCTGTCGCTGCAGCTTTGCCCGCTTCTGACCCAGGGCCAGATCGAGGCGCTGGAGCATCACGCCAGCGATGAGTTGAAGGCGCTCTACCTGCCGAAGCTGATCTCGGGCGAATGGACGGGGACGATGAACCTGACCGAACCGCAGGCGGGATCGGATGTCGGCGCCCTGCGCAGCAAGGCCGAGCCGAAGGGCGACGGCACCTATGCGATCAGCGGTCAGAAGATCTTCATCACCTGGGGCGATCACGATGTCGCCGAGAATGTCTGCCATCTGGTTCTTGCCCGGCTGCCCGACGGTGTGCCCGGCACCAAGGGGATCAGCCTTTTCCTGGTGCCGAAAATCATTCCCGACGAAGCGGGGCGACCGGGTGCGCGCAATTCCCTGCGCGTCGTTTCGCTGGAGCACAAACTGGGCATTCACGGATCTCCCACCGCGGTGATGGAATTCGACGGCGCAACCGGTTGGCTGGTGGGCGAGCCCCACGGCGGCATGGCCGCGATGTTCACGATGATGAACAACGCGCGTCTGGGTGTCGGCGTGCAAGGGGTGGGCGTGGCCGAAGCGGCCTACCAGCACGCGCTGGCCTATGCGCAAGATCGCAAGCAGGGGCGCACGCCAAGGGGTGAGGGGGCGATCCTCGATCATGCCGATGTCCGCCGGATGCTGACCGAAATGCGCGCCGAGGTGTTCGCCGCCCGCGCCATCGCGCTGGCCTGCGGCGTGGCGATCGACATGGGCCGGGCCACGGGCCAGGATCACTGGCACACCCGCGCCGCGCTGCTGACCCCCATCGCCAAGGCGCACGGCACGGATATCGGTTGCGAGGTTTCCAGCCTGGGCGTGCAGATTCACGGCGGCATGGGCTTTGTCGAGGAGACGGGCGCGGCGCAGTTCTACCGCGATGCGCGGATCACCCCGATCTACGAGGGCACCAACGGCATTCAGGCAATGGACCTGGTGGCGCGCAAGATGATGGACGGGGGCGAGGCTGCCTTCCGTCTGCTGCAGGAGGTCGAGGACCGGGCCGAAGCCGCGCGCGCGGTTCTGCCGGAACTGGCGGGCGATGTCTGGTCGGCGGCGGAAACATTGCGCGAGGCGACCGAGTGGCTGATCGCGCAGGACATGACCGACCGCTTCGCCGGCGCGGTGCCCTATCTGCGGGCCTTTGCCCGCGTCCTGGGCGCGCATTATCACCTCTGCGCGGCGCAGGTCGATCCCGACGGGCCGCGGGCGCGTCTCGCGCGCGTCTTCATCCGCCGGCTTCTGCCCGAGCACGCCGCGCTGCTGGTGCGCGCGAAAGAGGGGGCAGCGGCGCTCTACGCCCTTTCGGCGGAGGAGTTGGAAGCCGCATGAATCCGTCCCACAGGACAGCCGTGGCCGAGGGCATCCGGCACCCGTTCGAGGCACCGCCGGAACGCGGCGGGGCGATCGAGGTCGCGCCCGGCATCCTGTGGCTGCGGCTGCCGCTTCCGATGGCGCTGGATCACGTCAATGTCTACGCGCTGGAGGAGGGCGACGGCTGGACGCTGATCGATACCGGCTTCGATACGCAGACGACCCGCGCGATCTGGACGGACCTGATGGCCGGGCCGCTTGGCGGGCGGCCGATCCGGCGCGTGGTCGTCACCCATCACCATCCCGATCACATCGGGCTGGCCGGCTGGTTTCAGGCCGAACACGGCGCGGAACTCTGGACCACGCGCACCGCCTGGCTGTTCGCCCGGATGCTGGTTCTTGACGAGCAGGAGCGCCCCTCGGCCGAGTCGATCGCGTTCTGGCGGGCGGCCGGCATGGACCCTGACTTGCTGGCGCAGCGGGCCGAGGAACGGCCCTTCAACTTCTGCGATGTCGTCGCGCCGATGCCGCTGGGATTCCATCGCCTGCGCGAAGGCGACACCGTGCGGATGGGCGGGCGCCGCTGGGCTGTGCGGATGGGCAATGGTCACGCGCCCGAACACGCCACGTTCTGGAGCCTTGACGACGATCTGGTCATTGGCGGCGATCAGCTGCTGCCGGGGATATCGCCCAATCTGGGCGTCTACGCGACCGAGCCCGAGGCCGACCCCATCGCCGAATGGCTGGAAAGCTGCGATCGGTTTGCCGGCTTCGCCACGGCCGGCCAGTTCGTGCTGCCGGGACATAAGCTGCCCTTCGTTGGCCTGCCGCTGCGCCTGCGACAGATGGCGGACAACCATCACGGCGCGCTGGAGCGACTGGTGGCGCATCTCGACCGGCCGCGCAGCGCGGCGGAGTGCTTTGCGCCCCTCTTCAAACGGCCGATCGGTCCCGGGGTCTATGGTCTTGCCTTGGTCGAGGCGGTGGCGCATCTGAACCACCTGCATCGGGCCGGGCGCGTGCGGCGGCGCAGCACCGCCGAAGGGGTCTGGCTGTTCGAAGCGGCGTGACCGATGCTTTGACGGGATGACAGCGCGGGGCGCATCGGCTAGAGAGTCGGCAAATCAGTACAAACGGGAGCATCGCATGGCCGAGCACGAACACGGATCGATGGACACCACCGAGCAGGAAAAGACCTTTGCCGGCTTCCTGCGTGCGTCGGCCTGGGTGGCGGGCGTCAGCATCGGTATCCTGCTCTTTCTGGCGCTGGCCAATTCCTAAACTGGCCGCGGTCGCTGCGCGATCGCGCCACTGATCCCATGAGTGTGCGCGATGCGAATTGCCGCGGCGATTGCCCTGCTGGTTGCGATCATCTCGTTCGCCGGCTGCACCAAGCCGGTCGTATGGGCGCCCGATGACGCCGTGGCCGCGGCGCGCTACCGGCACGCCGGACCCGCCGAGATCACGCTTTTCAACGTCGTCAACAATGAAACCGGAGGGGGCGCGCACGCCGCCCTGATGATCAACGCCAGCGAGCGTGTCATTTTCGACCCGGCAGGAAGCTGGTCGCATTCGGCGGCGCCCGAGCGGCACGACGTCCATCATGGTTTCAACGAACGTGCCCTGCAGAACTACATTCATTACCACGCGCGCAACACCCACCATGTCCGAATGTACCGGATGCAGGTCTCGCCGGAGTTGGCCGAACGGATCCTGACCCGGGCGCGTGCAGCGGGCCCGGTCTCCGATTCGTACTGCACGCGGGCGATCGCCGAGATCCTGCGCGAGCTTGACGGTTTCGGGTCGTTGCCGATGACCTGGTTTCCGACGGTTCTTTCGGATGCCTTTGCGCTGCTACCCGGCGTGACCGAGGAGCGCGTCTATTCCGACCGCGAACCCAATCTGCCCCCAGCGCCCGTGGCGACGCCGACACCGGGCTGACAGGCCTCAGCCGACGACGTGAAGCACCGCAAAAAGCGTCACGGCTCCGCCGAGGATCGCCCAGAGCACGCTCTTGGTCCACAGCCCCAGCGCCAGTGTGACGACCGCGGCAAGCGCGCGCGCAAGGTCGGGCTGTCCATCTGTCGCAGCCGGAAAAAGAACGAGCGGTGCGATCAGTCCCGGCAGCACCGCGACCGGCGTGTATCGCAGGATGCGCAGCGTCCATTCCGGCAACTCGCGACGCCCGATCAGACCCAGGAACGAGTAGCGCAACGCGAAGGTCCCGACGGCCAGGACCGCGATGATCGCCCAGATCTGCGTGAGGGTGTAGTCCATCACCGCCCTCCGCCCTGTTGGCGTGCGAGCCAGACCTCGACCCGAGCGCCGACCACCATCGCGATCAGTGCGGCGACCAGAAGGCCCAGGTTGAAGGGCAGCGCGGCGAAGGCGAGGACGCCAACCACCGAGGTCAGCGCAGCGGCGACATGCGCAAGCGTCCGCAACATCGGCGCGATCACCGCCAGAAAGGTGATCGGCACGGCGAAATCGACCGGCAGGCCAGCGGGAATGCGATTGCCCAGAACCGCGCCCAGGTAGCTTGCCACGCACCAGAAAGGCACGATCAGCGTAACCGACCCCAGGTAATAGGCAAAGCGCGCGGGGATCGGCATGCGCGGGCTGGATTCGTAGCGCGCATGCGCCAGCGCGTAGGACTGGTCGACCAGCAGCCAGGCGACGATCGCGCGCTGCCAGACGGGTGCTGCGCCAAGATAGGGGGCGAGGGAGGCCGAGTACATCGCCAGGCGCAGATTGACCGCAAGCGCGGTCGCCATGACGATCAACACGGGGGCATTCGCGCTCATCAGTTGCAATGCCGCCAGTTGCGAGGCGCCGGCGAAGACACCGACGGAAAATCCCATGGTCTGCGCGAGGCTCAGGCCGGCCTCGGTCGCCACGACGCCGAACACCATGCCGAAGGGAACCACGACGAGAAGAAAAGGCAGGCTGTCGCGCAATCCCTGCAGGAAAACGCGCCCCGGCCAAGGTGCCTGCGGGCCAGCGTCATCGGAGCGTGGCGGAAGGTTCTGTGACATGCGTCTGGGTCTTGCCGTCAACCAAAGCTGCCGGTCGCGCGGCCCAGCAGACGAAAGGCGCGCGCCGTCCGGCTGCTGCCGACGCGTTGGAGTGTGACGTCATCGGCGTTGCGCGCGAAGCCGGCAAGCCAGGTGTCAAAGGCGGCGACGAAGCGATGTGCGGCGCTGCGAAAGGCCGGGTCGCGCCGCAGCCGGCCCACGGTCAGGGCCAGGCTCTCCCGGTCCTCGGGTTCGCCAAGCGGGGCGAGGGCGGGTCCGCGCGTTCCGTCGACGTAGTGCCGCCAGACTTCAGGCGGCGGCGGACTTCGATCCGTCGACTGCAGATGCACGCCTTCCTGGGCCAGTAGCGACAGCACATGCTGTGCAGTGCGGATGACGTCGGCCAGCGACGGCTCGTCCGCCATCGCGCGGCGCAGCGCCGCGAAAGCGGCCTCGTCGGATTCCGAACGCGGGAAGTCGAGCGCGGCCCACAGGGCATCGGGCGGTGTCGTGCGTGTCGGGGTCGGCTCGCCGGCTGCCAAGGGCGCGCGTGGTACCCGTTGAATGATGTCCGCCGTCGGGTCGGGTGTCGGCGTTTCCGTCTGCGGGGCCGGAGCGGGTGCGGCGGGTTTCGGCTCCGCCTCGGGCCATGCGGCGGGGGCAGCGGCAGACTGACTCCCGCTGGTCCGGCGCGCTTCGGCCATGTGACGCGCCAGGGCGTCGGTTTCGGCGTGAAGCGCGCGCGCGGCGGCAAGGGCTTCACGCGCGCGTCGCAGCGTTGCCCAGGACAGGATCGTCAGCAGAAGCGGAATCCCCCAGGCCACGGCGAGAGCCGCGAACCGCGCCTCGGGACCATAGGGATCTGTCAGGTCGGGACGGTTGAGCGCGACCCAGATCGCGCCGCCCCAAAGCACGGTCGCCGCAATCAGTCCCAGCGCAGTCTTCAATTCGCCGCCGAGGCCAGCCTCGCGGTCATCCGCTTCGGCCATGATGGCGCCTCCCGCTTCAGCGATACTCGACCGCGACGATCTCGTAGTTGCGCTCGCCACCAGGTGTGCGCACTTCGACGGAATCCCCCGGTTCCCGGCCGATCAGAGCGCGCGCCAGAGGGGAGCGGATATTCAGCAGACCGTTCTCGATATCGGCTTCGGCCTCGCCGACGATCTGGTAGGTCCGCTCTTCCTCGGTGTCCTCGTCGATGAGCTTGACCGTCGCTCCGAACTTGATCGAGCCATGCAGGCGCGTCGGATCGATGACCTCGGCCCGGCCAATGATCGACTCGAGTTCCTTGATGCGGCCCTCGATGAAACTCTGCTTCTCGCGCGCGGCGTGATACTCGGCGTTCTCCGACAGGTCGCCATGCGCGCGCGCTTCGGCGATGGCGCGGATGACCGCGGGCCGCTCACTGCTCTTGAGCTGCTTGAGTTCAGCATCCAGCGCGTTGAAGCCCCGGCGCGTGATCGGTATCTTTTCCATCGGCTGCACCATGAATGAAAACGCCCGCGGCCAAGGCCGGGGGCATTGCTGTCCTTCGATCCAACAGATACCACGGCTCGGGAAATTGCAAGCCTCGCGTCGCCCGCGCCGAACCCGCGGGCTTTTGATGTGGGGTCATGATTGACCCCTGCGGCCAGCCTGCGGTATCGATGCAACGCCTGCGATCAGCCAGCAATCAACCGGGAGCCCCCATGAGCGAGATCGAACGCGAGTCCATGGAATACGACGTCGTCATCGTCGGTGCGGGGCCTGCGGGTCTGTCCGCGGCGATCCGGCTGAAGCAACTCGATGCCGACCTGAGCGTCGTCGTGCTGGAGAAGGGGTCTGAAGTCGGCGCACATATCCTGTCCGGCGCGGTGCTCGATCCCGTTGGCCTGGATCGCCTCCTTCCCGACTGGGAGGAGTTGGGCGCGCCGATCACCGTCCCGGTGAAGGAAGACCGGTTCTACGTGCTGGGACAGGCGGGGCAGTTGCGCGTGCCGAACTGGCCGATGCCGCCGCTGATGTCGAACCATGGCTGCTTCATCGTCTCCATGGGCAACGTTTGCCGCTGGATGGCCGAACAGGCCGAGGCGCTGGGGGTCGAGGTGTTCGCCGGGATGGCGGCTTCCGAGGTCGTTTATGGCGAGGACGGCCGCGTCCGGGGTGTCGTCGCCGGGGAGTTCGGCAAGAACCCCGATGGCACGCTGGGTCCGAACTACGAGCCGGGAATGGAGTTGCTGGGAAAGTACGTCTTCCTGGGAGAAGGCGTCCGCGGATCGCTGTCGAAACAGGTCATGGAGCGGTTCGATCTGTCCAAGGACTATGAGCCGCAGAAGTTCGGCCTCGGAATGAAGGAGATCTGGGAGATCGACCCCGACAAACACCGGGAGGGCTCGGTCACGCACACGATGGGATGGCCGCTGGGGGGGAACGCTGGCGGCGGGTCCTTCATCTACCACCTCGACAATAATCAGGTCTATGTGGGCTTCGTGGTGCATCTCAACTACGAGAACCCGTATCTGTCCCCCTATCACGAGTTCCAGCGCTTCAAGCACCATCCGATGGTCGCCGAGCTGCTGGAAGGCGGCAAGCGCGTGGCCTACGGCGCGCGCGCGATCAGCGAGGGCGGCTATCAGTCGATCCCCAAGGTGGTCTTCCCCGGTGGGGCGCTTCTGGGCTGTTCCGCGGGCCTGGTGAACGTGCCGCGGATCAAGGGCAATCACAACGCCATGCTGTCCGGTATCGCCGCCGCCGAGGCCGCGCATGACGCGATCAAGGCCGGCCGCGAAGGCGACGAACTGAGCGCCTACGAGAAGGAACTGCGCGACGGGCCGGTCGGCAGGGACCTGAAGAAGGTGCGTAACGTCAAGCCGATGTGGTCGAAATGGGGTCTTGTGCCCTCGCTCGCACTCGGCGGGTTCGACATGTGGACCAACACGCTGGGATTTTCGGCGTTCGGCACGATCAAGCACGGCAAGTCCGATGCCGCGGCGACCGGTCTGGCCGAAAAGTTCGAACCGATCGCCTATCCGAAGCCCGATGGCGTGCTGTCCTTCGACCGGCTGACCAATGTCGCCTTTTCCTTCACCAACCATGAGGAAAATCAGCCGACGCATCTGACGCTCAAGGACCCGTCGATCCCGATCGCGGTGAACTTGCCCAAATACGCCGAGCCCGCACAGCGCTACTGTCCGGCCGCGGTCTATGAAGTGGTCGAGGAAGCGGGAGAGGAGCCCCGTTTCGTCATCAACTTCCAGAATTGCGTCCACTGCAAGACCTGCGACATCAAGGACCCCAGCCAGAACATCGTCTGGGTAACCCCCCAAGGCGGCGACGGGCCGAACTATCCGAACATGTGATCCCGAAAGCCGCGCACTGTCATCACACGGCGGTGCATTGCCCTTGTCCCGTGGCGGGGCTACATCTGCGCCGAGCCCCGGGCGCGGCCTGGGACCCAGCCGCAACCAGACCGGGAGCCGTCCTTGCCGCGCCGCATCACTCTGACTTCCCTGACGCTTGCCGCCGCTCTGGCGCTCGCGCCGTCCGTCTCGGTCGCTCAGGACGGGACGGCAGGCGCATTCCTCGCTGCCCGCGCTGCCGGCACCGCCAATGACTTCGTGCGCGCGGTGCCCTTCCTTGAGCGGCTCATGGACAGCGAGATCGCCAATCCGCAGTTGCGCGACAGCCTGACGGGGTCCTATCTTGCGCTCGGTCGGCAGGAGGAAGCCGCGCGTGCGGCAGGGATCTTGCTGGACGAGTTGCCGCAAAGCAGTACCGCGGCGCTGGTTCTGATGGCCGAGGCGTTCTCGACCCGCGACTATGCCGCGGTGCTGGCCCATCTCGACGCCGGCGCGCTGACCCATCCGGCGGTCGATGGACTGGCGCGGGCCTGGGCGAATCTGGGCCAGGGCAGCATGGCCGAGGTTTTCGAGGCTTTCGACGAGGTCGCCGCGCAAGACGGCATGGAGGCTTTCACGTTCTACTGCCGCGCGCTGGCATTGGCGATCGTCGGCGATTTCGAAGGCGCGGTCGAGATCATCGAGGGCCCTGAGACGGGCGTTTCCGCCGCGCTGAACCGCCGTGGCGTGATCGCGCACGCACAGATCCTTGGACAGTTGGAGCGGTTCGACGACGCGCTGGAGTTGCTGAACCGCGCCTTCAACGGCATGCAGGACGAGCGGGTTGAGCAGATGAAATCCGCATATGCCGAAGGCCGCGCCGTACCCTTCGACCTGATCGCCGATCCGGCCGAGGGGATGGCCGAGGTGCTGGCCGTCATGGCCTCGGCCGTGCGCGGCGGGCAGGGCGGTTTCGATGCGCTGCTCTATGCGCGCGCGGCCGAATGGATCAACCCGCAGATGCCGGATGTGCAGCTCATGCTGGGCCAGTTGTTCGTGGAACTGGAGCAGCCGGAACTGGCGGAGACGGCCTTTGGCGTTCTGCCGCCCGACAGCGGTTTCGACATGGCCGCGACACTGGGCCGCGCGCAGGTCCTCGACAACCTCGGCCAACTGGATGAAGCGATCGAGGTGCTTGAAGATCTGGTGGCGCGTTACCCGGATGCGGCCGGCGCCCACCAGGCCCTCGCCGATTTCCTGCGCCGCGCAGAACGTCACGAGGAGTCGTTGGGGGCCTATACCCGCGCCATCGAGTTGCTGGAGGCGCAGGGGATCGAAGCGGAATGGCCGCTCTGGTTCTCGCGCGCCGTCGCTCATGAGCGGAGCGGGCAATGGGCTGAGGCCGAGGCCGATTTCCGTCGCGCGCTGGTCGATGCGCCGGATCAACCGCTGGTGCTCAACTACCTGGGCTACTCGTTGGTCGAGCGGCGCGAGAATCTCGACGAGGCGTTGGAGATGATCGAGCGCGCGGTCGCGGGCGATCCCGACAGCGGATATATCGTCGATAGCCTCGCCTGGGCGCTGTTCCGGCTCGGACGATACGAGGAGGCGCTGCCGCACATGGAGCGCGCGGTGGAACTGATGCCGTCCGATCCGATCCTCAACGATCATCTGGGCGATGTCTATTGGACGCTTGGCCGCTACCGAGAGGCGCGTTTTCAGTGGCGGCGGGCGCTTTCCTTCGGTCCGCACGATGATCTTGACATGGATCGCGTACGCAGAAAGATCGAGGTCGGTCTCTACGAGGTGCTGGAGGAAGAAGGCGAACCCTTGCCGCACCAGGTGGACTGATGCCGTCGCGGCTGGCCCCCGCCAAGGTGAACCTGACCCTTCATGTCACTGGCAGACAACCCGATGGCTATCATCTTCTCGACTCCCTTGTCGTTTTTGCAGCCGTTGGCGATATCGTTACATTCGTACCCGGCGCGCATGCGGGTTTGCGCATCACCGGTCCGCTGGCCACCGGCGTGCCGCAGGGGCCGGAAAATCTGATCGCCCGCGCCGCGCGCCTGATCGAAGCGCCAGCTGCCGCATTTATTCTGGACAAGCGGTTGCCCGCGTCGGCCGGCATGGGGGGCGGATCCTCGGACGCGGCGGCGGCGCTGCATCTACTGGCGGAATGCAGGGGATTGCCGCTGCCGACGCGGGCGGCGCTCATGGGCCTCGGCGCCGATCTGCCCGTCTGCATGGCCGCGCCGGCGCCCTGCCGCATGCGCGGACGCGGCGAGTGGGTCGAGCCGCTGGCGCCGCTGCCGCAACTGGGACTGCTGATCGTCAATCCGGGAGTGCCGCTGTCGACCGCCGCGGTCTTTTCGGCGCTGAAAATCCGGGACAACTCGCCGATGCCCGACGTGCTGCCGGACTGGTCCGACGCCGATGACTTCTGCGCCTGGCTGGCCGACATGCGCAATGACCTGGAACCACCGGCGCGACGCCTGCTACCCGTAATCGACGAATTGCTCAAGGCGATCGCCAATCAACCGGGTTGCCGGCTGGCACGGATGACGGGGTCGGGTGCAACCTGCTTTGGGATCTTCAGCGATCGGAATGCCTTGCGGCGGGCGGCAGAGACTATGCACGCTCCGGGGCGCTTTGTCGCGGCCACGGAAACTCTGAACGGCGACGTTCAGTTGACCCGCGCGACAACGTAGTCCGCAAGATCAGCCAGCATTTCGCGCAGCGGGTGATCCGGCAGATCCTCAAGCGCAGCACGCGCGCGCGCCGACCATTGAAGGGCGGTCGCCCGCGTGCTTTCCAGCGCGCCGTGACGGTTCAGAATCTCCAGGGCGCGGTCCAGATCACCCGCTTCCTGACGGCCTCGCGCGATCACGCGCTCCCAGAAGGCGCGCTCGTCTGGGTCGGCGCGCTCGATCGCGCGGATCAGTGGCAGCGTGAGTTTGCGTTCGCGGAAATCGTCACCGGTGTTTTTCCCCAGACTTTCGCCCAGCCCGGCGTAATCCAGGTAGTCGTCGACAATCTGGAAGCAGATCCCGAGCGCGTCGCCATAGGCATGCAGCGCCCGCACCTGGGATTCCGGCACGCCCGCAATCACCCCGCCCACCTCGCTTGCCGCGGAAAAAAGCGCCGCAGTCTTGCCCCGGACGACCTTCAGGTAGATCGCTTCGGTCGTCGCCAGGTTCTGCGACGCCGTCAGTTGCAGCACCTCGCCCTCGGTGATCGTGGCCGAGGCGTTGGACAGGATCCCCAGGATCCGCAGGCTGCCCGCTTCGACCATCAACTGGAACGACCGCGCGAACAGGTAATCGCCGACCAGCACGCTCGACTTGTTGTCCCACAGCAGATTCGCCGTCGGACGCCCCCGGCGCTGGCGGCTTTCGTCCACGACGTCGTCGTGCAGCAACGTCGCGGTGTGGATGAACTCGACCGCCGCGGCCAGCGCGTGATGGGCCGTACCCTCGTACCCGCAAAGCCGCGCCGTGGCGAGCGTGAGCAGGGGGCGCAACCGCTTGCCACCGGCCTCGACCAGATGCGCGGTCACTTCGGGGATGCGTGGCGCGTTCTCGGACGCCATACGCTCGCGGATCAGTTCGTTCACGCGCGCCATGTCGTGGGCCAGCCACTGGGCGAGGCGGTCGTGCGGCGCGGTGATGGAAGGGTTCAGCAGCATCGGTTTCCGCAACGGCTCGACAAGCCCGCGGGCCTGCCATTAAGTGTCTTCATGAAGGAACTTCTGCGCACGAACGACCCGACGGTCATCCCCTACGCCACGACCCTTCTCCACGGTGAAGGTATAGAGTGCTTTGAACTCGACGTCCATATGAGCACCCTGGGCTTCGTTCCCCGGCGGCTGATGGTTCGCGATACCGACCTGTTCATGGCCCGCGCAATTCTGCGCGAAGCCGGCGTGCCGCTGGAAAGCTGACACATGGGCTTCTCGGCGGCGGAACTCAGTCGCGACGCCTTCCTCGGCGGGCGGGTCGAGATCCTGCAGCCGCGATCCGGGTATCGGGCCTCCACGGATCCGGTTCTGCTGGCCGCGGCGGTCGCGGCCAGGCCGGGCCAGTCCGCTCTGGAACTTGGGTGCGGGGCAGGGGTGGCGCTGCTTTCTCTTGGCTGCCGGGTCCCGGATCTGCAGCTTGTCGGCGTCGAGCGGCAGGTGGACTACGCCGAACTTGCGCGGCTAAATGCCGCGGAGAATGGAATCCCGGCAGTGATCTGGCATGCGGACCTGACCCGGATGCCGCCCGAGTTGCGCACGCTGAGGTTCGACCACGTCATGGCCAACCCGCCCTTCCATCCACCGACGGCGACGCCGGCAAGCGATCCTGGACGCGACGGCGCGCTGCGTGAAGCGACGCCGCTCAGCCTCTGGATCGATGCCGGTCTGCGCCGCGTGAATGATGGCGGGTATCTGACGCTGATTCACCGGGCCGAACGCTTGCCCGAGATCCTTTCTGCGCTTCAGGGTCGAGTCGGGGCCGTTGCGGTTCGGCCGCTCGCCGCACGGACCGGCCGGGCAGCGGGTCGCGTGTTGGTCCAGGCACGCAAGGGCGCGCGCGCGCCGTTTCGGTTGCTTGCGCCGCTGATCCTGCATGCCGGTCTGTCGCACACGAAGGACGGCGACGATTTCGCGAGCGAGGCGCGCGCGATCCTGCGCGATGCGGCGGCGCTCGACTGGAACTGATCGCGCACACCTATTAGGCGAGCTGTCCTCGGCAATTGCACGCCGGTTTCATGTGACAACTGCTCGAAGATATGTTCCTATCGGCCCGTCACATACCTTCAGAGGAGGAATCCATGACGCTGACTTCGCATCTTCAGGAACTGCGCCGCAAGCACGAAGCCCTTTCTCAAAAGGTGGAGGAGGCGCAGCGATCGCCGGCTTCTGATGATCTGGAGATCTCTGAAATGAAGAAGCAGAAACTGCGTCTGAAGGAAGAAATTACCCGTCTTTCGGCCGACTGAAGCCACTGCGGGCGGCGCGCGCGGCAAGGATCGCGCCGCCCGTGATCAGGACTGCCGCCAGCACCAACGACCAGCTAGCTGAGGCCATCCCGGTCGCGACCAGGATGAGCGTGGACAAGAGTGGCGCGGCATAGGAGGCCGTGCCCAGAAGCTGGATGTCCCCTTTCTTGACGCCGATGTCCCAGGTGAAGAACGCAAGCCCCACCGGGCCCAACCCAAGGCCAGCGATCGCGGCCCAGGCTGCGGGATCACTGGGCCAGGCCGGGACTTCCAGCGCAAGATGCGCCAGCGCCGACAGCCCACTGGATGCCAGGCAGAAGACCACCACCGCGGCTGTCGGTACCTTTCCCAGTCGGCGCGAGCCGAGGGAATAGCTGGTCCAGGTCAGCGCCGCCACGAAGGCCAGCGCGTAGCCCGTCAGCGCGCCCTCGATCCGTCCGATCCCGCCGGTGACGATCAGCCCCGCGCCGACGAAGGCCATCACGGCGCCGATCACATGCCCCGCGCGCAGACGCTCGCCCGGCAGAAGGCCTGAGCCGAGCACGATGAGCAATGGCCAAAGATAGGCGATCAGCCCCGCCTCGGCCGGCGGGGCGAGGCGCAGCGCGCTGAAATAGAGGAAGTGATAGCCGAAAAGCCCGGCGGTCCCGAAGGCGTAGACCCGCAGCGGTATGCCGGAAAGCTTTCGCCAGCCGCCCGTTGCCAGCAGCCAAATCAGCCCTGCGCCACCCCCGATTGCGAAGCAGAGCGCGTTCAGCTGGAACGGCGGCACCGGCTGCGAGGCGACGGTGAAGAAAGCCAGAAGCGCCCAGAGGAGGACCGCGGAAAAACCGATGAGCGTGGCGGTAGCGCGGGTCATCGGGCGTGTCCGGAACAAAGGGCCGGGCGCAAACCCGGCCCCGGTTTCCTGCGGCGCGATTCAGCCGAAGAACTGCGCGCCGTTTGCGCTGATCGTCGAGCCGTTGACGAAGCCCGCGTCATCCGACACGAGGAACGCGACGCAGCGCGCGATCTCCTCGGGTTCGCCCAGACGGCCGGCGGGGATGCCGGAAATGATCTGTTCGCGCACCTTCTCGGGTACGGCCATGACCATTTCGGTCGCGATATACCCCGGACAGACAGCATTGGCGGTGATCCCGAAGCGCGCGCCCTCCTGCGCCAGGCTGCGCACGATGCCGATGTCGCCGGACTTTGTCGCGGCATAGTTGACCTGCGCGAACTGCCCCTTCTGGCCGTTCACCGAGGAAATGACCACGACGCGGCCGAACTTGCGTTCGCGCATGCCGGGCCAGACAGGGTGGATCGTGTTGAAGACGCCGGTGAGATTGGTGTCGATGACCTGCTTCCACTGGTCCGGCGTCATCTTGTGGAAGGGGGCGTCGCGGGTGATGCCGGCATTGGCGACGGCCACGTCGATCGGGCCGAGGTCGGCTTCGACCTTTGCGATCCCCGCCTTCGACGCGTCGTAATCCGCGACGTTCCATTTGTAGGTCTTGATTCCGGTCTCGTCGCTGAACTTCGACGCGGCCTCGTCATTGCCGGCGTAATTCGCCGCGACCGTGTAGCCCGCGTCCTTGAGCGCCTTTGAAATCGCGGCGCCGATGCCGCGCGAGCCGCCCGTGACCAATGCAACCCTACCCATGCGTTCCTCCCTTAATCAGCGGGCCCACCTGCCCCCTTTCGTGACTAGCGCCCCGGAGGCAGTGATACAAGCTTTCTGCGGCCGGGGTGGGTTTTCCCGCCGGCTTGTCAGACCGGGGGCGGCATCGTGGCGGCGGTGGCTGAGGTGGCATGAAGCGACGAAAAGGCGCGGGTGTCCACGCGTGGACAGTTTGGCAAGCTATTGATGAAACGGAGTAAAATGAGGGCGTTTACCGCAATGAAACTTTTGGATTGGTGCCGCGGTACGGGCTGGCGCCGACCTTGGCGAATGATCCGCCGGCGCAGCGCCGGGACGTCGACCATGCCCGCAACCATCCCAAAGAGTTCAAGATGGCCGGCGAGCCCCCGATGCTGCCCGGTCCGGAAAGACCGGACAAGCGGCTGAATGTCGTCGCCCGCCGACCCGACTTGGGGGGCGGCGGGCGACCATCAGGTCAGCGTTCCAGGCACATCGCAACGCCCATGCCGCCGCCGATGCAGAGCGTGGCAAGGCCCTTCTTCGCGTTGCGGCGCTGCATCTCGAAAAGCAGGGTGTTGAGGACTCGCGCGCCCGAGGCGCCGATCGGGTGGCCGATGGCGATGGCGCCGCCGTTGACGTTCACGATCTCGGGGTCCCAACCCATGTCCTTGTTGACCGCGCAGGCCTGGGCGGCGAAGGCCTCGTTGGCCTCGACCAGGTCCAGATCGCCGACTTTCCAGCCGGCCTTTTCCAGCGCCTTGCGGCTGGCATGGACCGGCCCCACGCCCATGATTGCCGGGTCAAGCCCGGCGGTCGCGTAGCTGGCGATGCGCGCGAGCGGCGTCAGGCCCCGCTTTTCGGCCTCCTCGGCCGACATCAGGATCACACCTGCGGCCCCGTCGTTGAGGCCGCTGGCGTTGGCCGCGGTGACGGAGCCGTCCTTGGCGAAGGCCGGCTTGAGCTTGGCCATCGCGTCGATCGTGGCACCGTGGCGAATGTACTCGTCCTGATCGACGACCGTCTCGCCCTTGCGGGTCTTCACGGTGAAGGGCGCGATCTCGTCCTTGAAGCGGCCTTCCTTCTGGGCGGCCTCGGCCTTGTTCTGGCTGGCCACCGCGAATTCGTCCTGCGCCTCGCGACTGATCTGCCATTTCTGCGCCACGTTCTCGGCGGTCTGGCCCATGTGGTAGCCGTTGAACGCGTCCCAGAGCCCGTCCTTGATCATCGAATCGACGAACTTGGTGTCGCCCATCTTGGTGCCAGAGCGCAGATGCGCGACATGCGGGGACAGCGACATGCTTTCCTGGCCGCCGGCCACCACGATGCCCGCGTCGCCCAACTGGATATGCTGCGCGCCCAGTGCCACGGCCCGCAGGCCCGAGCCACAGACCTGGTTGATCCCCCAGGCCGCGGATTCCTTCGGCAGGCCCGCGTTGATATGCGCCTGGCGCGCCGGATTCTGGCCCTGCCCGGCGGTCAGCACCTGGCCGAGAATGGTTTCGGACACGTCGGCCTTGTCGATGCCGGCCCGCGCGATCAGCGCCTCGATCACGGCCGCGCCCAGATCGTGCGCGGGCGTGTTGGCGAAGGCTCCGTTGAAGGACCCGACCGCGGTTCGGGCGGCGGAAACGATCACGACATTGGTCATAGGGACTCCTCTCCTCGAAGGGCGCGCGGGGGCGCACCCGTATCTGGCGGGAGTCTTACGCGTGAAGCCGCTTCAGGGCAATGCCGCGCCGCAAAAGGCAGTCACCATGCACCCCCATGCAGCCCGTCAGGCATGGCGGATCAGACGCGAGGTTCGCCACGGCGCCTCGGTCTCGGGGGCGCCGAAATGATAGCCTTGCAGGCAGTCCACGCCGATGTCGATGAGGTAGCGCGCATCCTCGGACGACTCGACCTCCTCGGCGATGGTGAACATGTCGAAATGGCGTGCGATGGTCACCAGCGCCTGGGCGAGCACCTGGTTGTCGGTGTCCGTGGCAATGCCGCGGATGAACTCGCCATCGATCTTGACGATGTCGAAGAAGAAATCCTTCAGGTAGCGGAAGGACGTGTAGCCCGAGCCGAAGTCATCCAGCGCAAAGCAGATGCCGCGCGCCTGCATGTCCGACATGAATTCGCTGACCAGATCCGGCACGTCCATTGCCGAGGATTCGGTGATCTCGAGTATCAGGCGTTCGGCGATGGCGGGGTCGCCACGCAGCCCGCGTTGCAGCGTCGTCAGCCAGGCGGGATAGCCGATCGAGCGCGCCGACATGTTGATCGATAGCCGCAGGCCGGGTTCCTCGGCCAGCGCCTGTAGTCCCAACTCGAGCGCCAGGCAATCGATCCGGCGCCCCGTCTCGGTCGTCTCGACCACATCCATGAAGCTGCGCGCGGGCAAGACATTCCCGTCCTCGTCAAGGATGCGGATGAAGCCTTCGTAGAACGCGATGCGGTTGGTCATGCGGGCTTGAACCACCGGCTGGTAGGCCAGCAGCCCACGCCGCTCGTCCAGCGCGTGTTCGACCATGGTCAGGGTTTCCTGCCCCTCCGGCGTCCGGCTGACATCCCGGGTCTCGGTCTGGTCGCGGGGGACCGGATCGGAATCGTCGAAATTGGGGTCGGACATCGTGGAACTCCGCCGGAAAGGGGCTTTGGGGGGCAGAGTGCCGGGCAGCGGTTAAGGCGATATGAAGCGCGGCCTTTGACCGCGCCCGAGATTGCTAGAATTGTGCGGGTCTGGGCCAATTGCGCCAGCCTGACGGGGCCGCTATAGGGGCGCGGACAGTTGCATGCGGGGGCGCAGGATGAACGAAGGCGGCGCGAACACGATGTGGGGCGGGCGCTTCGCGGGCGGCGTCGACGCGATCATGGAGGCGATCAACGCCTCGATCGGCTTCGACAGGCGGCTGGCGGCGCAGGACATCGCCGGGTCGCGCGCGCATGCGTCGATGCTGGCGGCGACGGGGATCATCACGCAAGCGGATGCACAGGCCATCGACGACGGGCTGAGCCGGGTGGCCGCGGAGATCGAAGCGGGTGATTTCCCCTTCCGGACCGAGTTCGAAGACATCCACATGAACATCGAGGCCCGGCTGCGCGAGCTGATCGGCGAACCCGCCGGTCGCCTGCACACGGCGCGGTCGCGCAACGATCAGGTGGCGGTCGATTTCCGGCTTTTCGTGCGCGATCAGTGCGACGCGGCCATCCTTGGCATCGAGGCGCTGATGCGCGCCTTCCTGGCCCAGGCCGAGGCCGGCGCCGATTGGGTCATGCCCGGCTTCACCCATCTGCAGACCGCGCAGCCGGTCACCTGGGGTCACCACATGCTGGCCTATGTCGAGATGCTGGCGCGCGACCGGTCCCGCTTTGCCGATGCGCGCGCGCGGATGAACGAATGCCCGCTGGGCGCCGCCGCGCTGGCGGGCACCTCATTCCCCATCGACCGGGACGCGACCGCGCGGGCGCTGGGGTTCGACCGGCCCACCGGGAACAGTCTCGATTCGGTCTCGGACCGCGACTTCGCGCTCGACTTCCTCTCGGGCGCGTCGATCTGCGCGATGCACCTGTCGCGCTTTGCCGAGGAACTGGTGATCTGGTCCTCGGCGCAGTTTCGCTTCGTCACGCTTTCGGATGCCTTCTCGACCGGCTCGTCGATCATGCCGCAGAAGAAGAACCCCGACGCGGCCGAACTGCTGCGCGCCAAGCTGGGGCGCGTGATGGGGGCGCAGGTGGCGCTTCTGGTCGTCATGAAGGGCCTGCCGCTGACCTATTCCAAGGACATGCAGGAGGACAAGGAACAGCTGTTCGACGCCGCCGACACGCTGATGCTGGGGCTGGCAGCGATGGAGGGAATGGTGCGCGACATGAACGCGAACCGTGCCGCGCTGGCTTCCGCGGCCGCCTCGGGCTTCTCGACCGCGACGGATCTTGCCGACTGGCTGGTGCGCGCGCTGAACCTGCCGTTTCGTGACGCGCATCATGTCACCGGATCGCTCGTCCGGATGGCCGAGGAGGCGGGTTGCGACCTGCCCGACCTGACGCTTGCGCAGATGCAGTCGGTCCATCCCGGCATCACCGCCGAGGTTTTCGAGGTGCTCGGGGTGGAAAACTCCGTCCGTTCGCGCATGTCATACGGCGGAACGGCGCCCGAGCGCGTGCGCGCAGAGCTCGCCCGATGGCAGGAGGTACTGGGATGAGGGCTGTCGCGCTCCTTCTGACGCTGGTGCTGGCGGGCTGCGGCGTGGCCGAACCGCCTGCCGCACCGCCTGGCGGACCCGACCTTGCGGCGTTCTGGAGCGACTGACATGCCGTCCATCCGCTATCTCTGGCTTGCCCTCGCCGTCTGGGGCACCGTGCATCCCATGTATTACTTCATCGGCTGGTTTCTGGCGAACGAATGGTCAATCCTGGCGATGGTCGACGCCTGGCACGCAAACCTCGCCAGTTCGGGCCTGGTGTGGGATCTGACCATCGCCGCCGTGACCCTGACGATCTGGGTCGCGGTCGAATCGATCCGCACGCGCAACTGGCGGGGTCTCTGGGCGATACCGGCGACCTATTGCATCGGAGTCAGCTGCGGGCTGCCGCTCTATCTTTTCCTGCGGCCCATCGCCACGCGCGTCGCCTGAGCGCCGGGTCCGCAACGACGCAGCCCGAGGAGGCGCGCTTGGATCATTTCCTCTACCGCGACGGAGAACTGCACGCCGAAGACGTCGTCCTGCGCGACATCGCGGCGGCCGTCGGCACACCCTTCTATTGCTATTCGACCGCGACGCTGACCCGCCACTACCAGCTTTTCACCGATGCGCTGTCGCCGCTTCGGCATCTGGTCTGCTTTGCGGTGAAGGCGAACTCGAACATCGCGGTCCTGAAGCACCTGGGCGACCTGGGCGCGGGGATGGATGTGGTCTCGGTCGGCGAATACCTGCGCGCCCGGGCCGCTGGCGTCCCCGGAGAGCGGATCGTCTTCTCGGGGGTCGGCAAGACGCGCGAGGAGATGCGCATCGCGCTGGAGGGCGGCATCCGCCAGTTCAACGTCGAATCCGAACCCGAGCTTGAAGCGCTGTCCGAGGTGGCCGCGGGCATGGGGGCGACGGCCCCGATCGCCCTGCGCGTCAACCCCGATGTCGACGCCCGAACGCACGAGAAGATCGCCACGGGTCGCAAGGAGGACAAGTTCGGGGTGCCCATCGCCCGCGCGTCGGAGATCTATGCCCGTGCCGCGGCGCTGCCCGGTCTGCAAGTCGTCGGTATCGACATGCATATCGGCAGCCAGCTGACCGACCTCGCGCCGTTCGAGGCCGCCTATACCCGCATGGCCGACCTGACCCGCGCGCTGCGCGCCGAGGGGCATCGCATCGAACGGCTGGACCTCGGCGGTGGGCTGGGGATCCCCTACACCCGCTCGAACGAGGCGCCGCCGCTGCCCACCGACTACGGCGCGATGGTCAAGCGCGTCCTCGGCGATCTGGACTGCGAGGTCGAGATCGAACCCGGCCGCCTGATCGCCGGCAACGCGGGCGTGCTGGTCGCGCAGGTCATCTACCGCAAGGAGGGCGAGGGGCGCGACTTCCTGATCCTCGACGCGGCGATGAACGACCTCATCCGCCCGGCGATGTACGGCGCGCACCACGACATCGTGCCGCTGATCGAACCCGAGGCCGGCGCGCCGCTTGCCCCGGTCGATATCGTCGGACCGGTCTGCGAAACCGGCGACACCTTTGCCCGCCAGCGCCCGATGCCGCCGCTTGCCGCCGGCGATCTTGTCGCCTTCCGTTCGGCCGGGGCCTATGGTGCGGTCATGTCTTCGGAGTATAACTCCCGCCCGCTGATCCCCGAGGTTCTGGTCTGCGGGGATCACTTCGCGGTTATCCGGGCACGCCCGACCTTTGACGAGATGCTCGCACGCGATACGTTTCCCGCGTGGATGTGAACGAGGATCGAATGGCCCGACGCGCCGATCCCACCGTCGTCATCACCCGCGCGGTGCGGCTGACGCAGGCGGGGCTGGTGGCCGAACGGCTGACGCAGGCTTTCTGGCTGCCGGTCGCGCTGGCGTTGCTGGGCTTCACAGTCCTTGCCTTCGATCTGCTTTCCCTGCTGCCGGTGCGCTGGAGGGGCTGGGCCACGGCCGGGTTTGCCTTGCTTCTCCTCGTTTCGCTGATCCTTGCGCTGCGTCGGTTTCACTGGCCGCGCCGGGATGAAGCCGTCGCCCGGCTGGACCGCAGCCTGCCAGGCCGGCCGCTGGCCGCGCTGTCGGACGAACAGGCGATCGGCGGGAACGACGCGGCCTCCAGCGCGCTCTGGGCGTTGCATCGCGGGCGCATGCTGGCCTCCGCGGCGAAAGCCCGCGCCATCGGCCCGCGTCCGGGCCTGCCGCGGCGCGACCCGTTCGGCCTGCGGTTGATCGCGCTGACCGGCGCGGCGGTCGCGCTGACCTTCGGCCAACCCCTGCGCCTTTCCGAGGTCGGCAGCCTGACCGCCCCCGCCGGCGCCGCCATCGCCCCGGCCTGGGAGGGCTGGATCACCCCGCCCGCCTATACCGGGCGCCCGGCGCTCTATCTCAATGAGGTCGCGCGCGAGTCCTTCGAGGTGCCGTCGGGGTCGCGCGTGGTCATGCGCCTTTACGGTGCCGATGGTGTCCTCAGCGTGCAGCAGGGACTTGGCGGCGAGGCAAGCGCCGACGACACCGGACAGGTCGTGGAGTTTCCCGCCCTGCAGACCGGCCGCCTGGCGGTGGAGGGGCCCGGCGGGCGCGCCTGGCATGTGCTGGTCCTGCGCGACGAGGAACCCGAGGTCACGGCGACCGAACCCCTGCGGCGCGGGCGCGGCGGCATCCTCGAACAGCCGTTCCGGGCCGTTGACGACTACGGCATCACCTTCGGCGAGGCCGAGATCGTGCTCGACCTCGACGCCGTCGACAGGTCCCACGGGCTGACGATCGCGCCCGAGGCGCGCGATCCCCTGCGCATCGACCTGCCGTTGCCGATGACCGCCAATCGCACCGAATTCGACGAGATCCTGCAGGAGGACATGTCGCAGCACGTCTGGGCGCATCTGCCGGTGCGCGTGGTGCTGCGAGTCGCCGATGCCGCCGGCCAGTCCGCCGAAAGCCGCATCGTTGAGGGGACGCTGCCGGGGCGGCGGTTCTTCGAACCCGCGGCATTGGCGGTGTCCGAACTGCGTCGTGACATCTTGTGGAACCGCGCGAACGCGCCGCGGTCCGCGCAGCTGATGCGGGCCATGCTGCACCAGTCGGAGGACGCCTTTCGCGCCAAGGCAGCGCCGGGCGAGTTGCGCGGCGCCGTCGACTATATCGAGGCCCGACTGGACGAGGGCCTCAGCGACGAGGCGCGCGACGAACTGGCCGAACGGCTCTGGGATCTGGCGCTGCTGATCGAGGAAGGGGAACTCGCCAACGCCCGCGAACGCCTGCAGCGCGCGCAGGAGATGCTGGACCAGGCGATGCGCGACGGCGCCTCCTCGGACGAGATTGCGGCGCTGATGGAAGAGCTGCGCGAGGCGATGCGCGACTACATCCGCATGCTGGCCGAACAGCCGCGCGAGCGGGGCGAGCGCGATCCGGGCGAGCAGATGCAGGTCACCGGCGACCAGATCCAGGAGCTGATGAACCGCATTCAGGAGCTGATGGAAGAGGGCCGCATGGACGAGGCGGCCGAGCTGATGGCGCAGCTCAACGCGCTTCTGGAAAACCTGCAGGTGACCGAGGGGCAGGGCGAGGGCGGCGAGCCGATGCCCGGCGACGAGGCGATGGAGGGTCTGGGCGATACGCTGTCCGATCAGCAGGACCTGGCCGACGACACCTTCCGCGACCTTCAGGAACAGTTCGGCCGCGGCGAGGAGTCCGGCGAGGGCGAGGGTGAAGGCGAAGGCGAGGGCACGGGCGATAGCGGGCAGGGCCTCGCCGAGCGCCAGCAGGAGCTGCGCGAACGCCTGCGCGGGCAGCAATTGCAGACCCTGCCCGGCGAAGGCACGCCCGAAGGCGACAGCGCCCTCGACGCGCTGGAGGACGCCGAGCGCGCGATGAACGAGGCCGAGCGCGCCCTGCGCGACGGCGAAACCCGCGAGGCGCTGGAACGCCAGGCCGAGGCGCTGGAGGCGATGCGCGAGGGCCTCCGGCAACTGGGCGACGCGATGCGCCAGGACCGCCGGGAGCGCGCCGACAACGCGCCGCAGGGCCAGGGCCAGGGACTGGGCCGCGATCCGCTGGGCCGCGAGCGCGAGGGCGACTCGGCCACCGGCGGCGAAGGCGGCACGACCGTGCCCGGTGCCGACCCGCGCGAACGCGCCCGCGACCTGATGGACGAGATCCGCCGCCGCTCGGCCGAGCTGGAGCGTCCCGAGGCCGAGCGCGACTACCTCAACCGACTGATCGACCGCTTCTGACCCCCGGCGCGGCGGCCCGGCCTTTCCCGCGCCGGGTGGCTGGCGCGGGACTTCCCCCTCTGGCCTTGGCGCGGCGCAGCGGCTAAGCAGGCGCCGGACCGGGCAGGGGGCAGAGTTGGACATCCGCGCGATACTGATGGGGCTGGCCTTCGCGCTGATGTGGTCCTCGGCCTTCACCTCGGCGCGGATGATCGTTCTGGATGCGCCGCCCCTGCTGGCGCTGTCGCTGCGGTTTTTCCTTTCCGGGGTGATCGGCGTCGCCATCGCGCTGGCGCTGGGGCAGAGCTGGCGGCTGACGCCGGGCCAGTGGCGGGCGACGATCATCTTCGGGCTGTGCCAGAACGCGCTCTACCTCGGGCTCAACTTCGTCGCCATGCAGTGGATCGAGGCGTCGGTGGCGGCGATCATCGCCTCGACCCTGCCGCTCTTGGTCGCGGCGGCCGGCTGGGCGTTCCTGGGCGACCGGCTGAAGCCCGTGGCCGTCGCCGGGCTGTTTGCGGGGTTTGGGGGGGTCATCCTGATCATGGGCGCGCGCTGGGGCGGGGGGCTGGACCCGCTGGGCGTGGGGCTGTGCGTGCTGGCGGCGGGGGCGCTGACGGTGGCGACGCTGTCGATGCGGGGCGCGTCGGCGGGGGGCAACGTGATGATGGTCGTCGGGCTGCAGATGCTGGTCGGCGCCGCCATCCTGATCGGCCCGGCGCTGGCGCTGGAGGAGCCGGTGGTGAACTGGTCGCTGCAGCTGGTGCTGGCGTTCGCCTACACGACGCTGGTGCCGGGGCTGGCGGCGACCTGGGTCTGGTTCATGCTGGTGCAGCGGATCGGGGCAGTGCGGGGCGCGACCTTCCACTTCCTCAATCCGTTCTTCGGGGTGGCGATCGCGGCGCTGCTGCTGGGCGAGGCGTTGGGGCCGATGGACCTGGTCGGCGTTGTCATCATCATGGCCGGCATCCTGGCGGTGCAGCTGACCAAGGCGGCGCCGGTGCCGCGGCCGCAGGCCTAGGCGTCTACGGCCTGGTGCGCGGCTTCGGACGCGGCCTGCACGGCCAGGAGGATCGAGGCGTGGCGGTTGCGGAACTCGCGCGCCGGTAGCAGCGCCTCGAACCCGTCGAACGGGGCGTCGGGGACGGGGCCGTCTTCCTTCAGCATCGCTTCCAGTTGGGCGGCGGCGCGGTCCAGTTCGGCCGGGGTGCGGCCGATCACCGCGCCGCCGAGGACCGAGGCGGCGGCCTGGCCCAGCGCGCAGGCTTTCACGTCCTGGCCGAAGCGGGCGACGCGGCCGGCTTGCATGTCGAGGTCGACGGTCACCGTGGAGCCGCAGAGGGGGGAGCGTTTGCGGGTGCTGACCTGCGGCGCGTCGAGCCGGCCGAGATGGGGGATGTCGGTCGTCAGCGCCAGGATGCGGGCGGAATAGAGCTTGATCAGATCGGCGGTATCGGACACTAGGGGGCGCTCCTGTCGGACTGGTTCAGGATATAGATCATGACTTTCGATCCGCAATCCCTGCGCTTCGATGCGAACGGCCTGATCCCGGCGATCGCGCAGGATCATGCCAGCGGCGAGGTGCTGATGCTGGCCTGGATGAACGCCGAGGCCGTCGGCCGGACGCTGGCGACGGGGCGGGTCACCTACTGGTCGCGGTCAAGGCAGGCCTTCTGGGTGAAGGGAGAGACATCCGGCCACGTCCAGCGGCTGGTCGAGATGCGGCTGGACTGCGACGGGGACTGCCTGCTGGTGCGGGTGGAGCAGACCGGCCCGGCCTGCCACACCGGGCGGCGGAGCTGCTTTTTCACGGCGATCCGGGACGGGGAGGAGGTGGAGATCTTTGGGGTGGAGGGGTGAGGGGAAGGTGCGGTCCACGCGTGGACCGGAGGCTAAGCTATTGAATAGATGAGAAATCGTTTTTTTTGTTAAGCACTTGGCAACGGTTTCGTCCGATCATTCGTCACTGATTTGTTCGCCGGCTGCCATTGGATACTCAAACTTCACGTTTCTAACGATCTCTGAGTTCTGCCTTCCCCCCGGATGCAACCGGCACCTCAACTCCCTAGTTCCAGAAAGGAACCGATTCAAGTCGGCCAACTGATCGGCGCCTAGTTCAAAAACCAGCGTGCCATGATAGATTTTTCCACCCTCAAGAATAACTGCTGTATGTATATCTCTGCTGTTCTCGGTGGAGAACATAGTCTGTCCACGGACATTGTGCGCGGTTCCGGTCAATACCGAAAAGAACCCAGCAGCCGCAAAACCACCAACGCCACCATGATCAGGTGTGACTTCGATTTCAAAGAAGTCGCGTGGAACGATAATGTCGCCTGCTGTCTGGTTTGCAACGATGAAGTCGGCCCTGATATGTCCGGATGCCGCGCTGCACTTCACATGTGAGATCCAGATCCGTGGTGGCTCAGGAAGTGAAATAACCACGATTCCACTTGTGATGCTGACTGCGAAAAAATAAGGCACAGTGCACCGAAATAGAGCGTTTCTCCAATTAAGCGGTTCGGCCAAGATTGACCCTGCCTTCAACGCACGGCGCATGTGACGCCGAACTGAAATAACCGGAAATATACAGCCTGCAGAAACTGCCAAAACAAACAACGTGGAAAAAGAGAGGAAAATGGCGATTTCGTTGTCTTCTCCCGCACCGAGAAATCGAATGCTCTCTGACATTAGCAGAATAAGAAAGACAGGGATGGCCCCGGCCATGAAGAATGCTGTTGAGGTCAACAAAACTGGAACTGAAGAATAACCTAGCGCGCTATGTATCTTTTCTAAGCCTTGCTTTGTCGAAAAACTTCTTAATCGTCTGAAAAAGACCCACTGCATTCCTTGGAGTAGGATGGCGAACAGCGCCGAGGTCAACAAGAGCAAGACTGCATTGGAGGTTGAAAGCAGATCAAGGTAATCCGATGCGTTGATCGTTACAGGTTGGCCAGAAGGCGTTCTCAGTACCTCGTCACTGCGTAAATGGTCGTTGCTCGCAAAAATTAGCAGCGCGCAAAGCACAAACGTCGTAATTAAGGTGAACGGGCCGATCTGCAAGTAGTTTCTATTCTGGAACCTAGTTGCAAGAAATTTTGGTCCCCGAACGGGATGGCGCAACAAGACGATGAGTGTCCAAAAAAAGTTTCCGAGGAACCCGAAAACTCCTTCACGGATACCCTCAATCAGCTCGAAAAGGTTGACTTTGAATCCTAGCATTTCCGGCAGCGGAAGAGTTTGTTGTGGTTGCCACCGGCATTATATTCATTGATCTACGTTGAGCAACGCTTACTTGACAAAGCGGCGAAAACCGGTCAGCTCCTCCGCCGGTTTCGCTCCCCACGGCCAGAAATTCTGATCGTGACAGATCGATTTCGATTTGCGACGCTCAGAACTGAACCGCGACTTAGCGGCCGAACTGCTGTTCGACGTAGTCCATGATGTCCTCCATCAGCGGGCCGGTAGCGTCGGGGCCGGTGAAGCGGAGGTTCCAGCCCTCAACGCTCTTTTCGCGGCGGATGTGGAGGCCGACGCGGGGGTGGACGATCCGACGGGGGCGGCCGGGGCGGTAGTCGTATTGCGGCGCACGGGTCTCTCCCTCGACTTCCTCGAGGATGGGGAGGAGGATTTTCCACTGACCATCGGGTGAGCGGTCAGCCGAGTGCAGAAGCGCATGTTCGATCAAGGGGCCGCGGTCCTGGCGAATCGCGGCAGCGATGCGGGTCAGTTGCGTCTGCGACAGGGTTTCGGGGTGGCTCAGCAGGCGGTCGCCGATTTCGGAAACGACTTCGGCAATGGCTCGGATGCGATTGCGGCGCTGCTTGTTCAGGGGTTTGTAGAGGGTGGCGACGGCGGCGTCGAGGGTGTCGAAGAGGCCCTCGTGGACGGATTCGACCACGATGCGGCCCTTTTCCCAGGGGGAGATCTCGGCGCGGATCTCGTTCTCGGCGATCATCCGGGCCATGGCGTCGGGGAGGTCGTGGGGCTCGCGGATGAAGGCGGGGATGCGGGCGTCGGGCTTGTGCTGGTGGAGGCGCTGGAAGACGGTCAGGCGGCGCATGCCCGAGATGAGGCCGTAGCGCGGCCCGCCCTCGGCGGGGTTGCGGATGGCCCAGACCTCGATCGGTTGGCGCAGGCCGTCGAGGAGGACGGACATTTCCAGCTCGGCCAGGGCGGCGGGGTCGAGGGCGGTGCGGTCGCGGGGCAGGGCCTCGGCCAGGATGTCGGCGGGGGCGATCAGGTGGACCTGCGGGGCGGCGGTGGTGTCGGCGGGGGTTGCGGGGGTTTGGGCGGTTTCGGGGGGTGTGGGGTGGTCGGTCATCCGGGGTCTCCTTGGCGCGTGGGTGCGGGGGGATTGACCGGGGTTTGGGTGAAGGAAGGGCGGGCGCGGCGGACGGTGGGGTAGGGATTTGGTAGGGGGGCGCGGGGGGCTTTTTCTTTTTTCTTTTTGGTCGTGCGTCAGCACGACCAGCGCCCGACCCGCCCCCACGGGGCGGGCGCTTTACGCCCACCCCTCGGGTCGGGCGCTGGCCGTGCTTTTCGATGCCTACCGCGCGTAGAGGGGGCGCTGGCCGTGCTGGCGCACGGCCGAAGAAAAAGAAGATCGGACGCTACAGCCGGCGGCGGGCCGAGAGGGCGGCGGCGATGGTGCCGTCGTCGAGGTAGTCGAGCTCGCCCCCCATCGGGACGCCTTGGGCCAGCGCCGAGAGGGCGACGCCGGTGGGGGCCAGCGCGTCGGCGATGTAGTGGGCGGTGGTCTGCCCCTCCACCGTGGCGTTGAGGGCGAGGATGACCTCGCTCACGCCCTCGGCCCCGATCCGGGCGACGAGGGCGGGGATGCGCAGCTCCTCCGGGCCCATCGCATCGAGCGCCGAGAGCGTGCCGCCGAGGACATGGTAGCGGCCCTTGAAGCCGCCGCCCCGCTCCATCGCCCAGAGGTCGGCGAGATCCTCGACCACGCAGATTGTGCCGGTGGCGCGGCGCGGATCGGCGCAGACCGGGCAGAGATCGGCGGTGGCGATGTTGCCGCAGAGCCGGCAGTCGCGCGCGGTTTCGGCGACCTGGGCGAGGGCGCGGGCGAGCGGTTCCATCACCACCGCGCGCTTGCGCAGCATGTGCAGCACCGCCCGGCGCGCCGAGCGCGGCCCGAGGCCCGGCAGGCGGGCCATCAGCGCGATCAGCCCCTCGATGTCGCCGGGTGCGTCGGGCATGGATCAGAAGTTCGGCAGGTCCATGCCCGGCGGCAGGCCCATGCTTTCGGCGATCTTGCCGATCTCGGCCTTGGAGCGTTCCTGGGCGCGGGCCTGCACGTCCTTGATGGCGGCGAGGATCAGGTCCTCCACCACCTCCTTGTCCTCGGCCGAGAAGATGGAGGGGTCGATGTCGAGCCCGGTCAGCGTGCCCTTGGCGGTGGCGGTGGCCTTGACCAGGCCGGCGCCGGATTCGCCGGTGACGGTGATGGTCTCGAGCTGCTGTTGCAACTCGGCCATCTTCGCCTGCATCTCCTGCGCGGCCTTCATCATCTTGCCCATGTCGCCCAGGCCACCCAGGCCGCCCAATCCCTTGATCATGTCGTGTCGTCCTTTGTTCAGTTGTCCTCGAAGGGGTCCCATTCGTCCTCGACCGGCGCAAGGGCCTCCTCGGCGGGGGAGGGGGCGTCGGGCGCGGGGTCGCGGACGGCGGTGATGCGGGCGCCGGGGAAGGTCGCGAAGAGCGCCTGCACCAGCGGGTTGTCGCGGGCGCGGGCCTTGCGCGCGTCGTCGTCGCGGGCGCGGGATTCGGCCAGGGTCGCGCCGCCGCCGCTGCCGGCGACCGAGACGCCCCAGCGCGCGCCGGTCCAGGCCTGCAGCCGGCCCGAGAGGCGGGCGGCGAGGTCGGGGGGCGCGTCGGCGGTCGGTTCGAACTCGATCCGGCCGGGGGAGTAGCGCACGAGGCGGATGTGGGTCTCGACCTCCATCAGGAGGCGCATGTCGCGCTGCGCGCGGATCAGGGCGACGACGCTGTCGAAGGTCGCGTATTGCGCCAGCGGCGCGGGGTGCTCGGCGCGCAGAGCGCTGGCCCGGGCGCCGCCGTTGCCGCCGCCGGTGCCGGAGGTGGCGAGCGTGGGGCCGCGCGGCGCGGGCGCGCCACCGCCGGGCGGGAAGGCGCCGCCCGAGGGGCCGGACGGGCCGGCGGGGCCGGGGGGCGGCGGGCTGTCCTGGAGGCGGCGCAGCAGATCCTCGGGCGTCGGCAGGTCGGCGACATGGGTCAGGCGGATGACGGCCATTTCGGCGGCCATCATCGCGTTGGGGGCGAGGGCGACTTCTTCCAGCGATTTCAGCAGCATCTGCCAGAAGCGGGCGAGGATGCGCATCGACAGGCGCTCGGCCAGCGTCAGGCCGCGGGCGCGTTCGTCCGGCGCGACGGTGGGATCCTCGGCGGCGGCCGGCGTGATCTTGATGACACTGAGCCAGTGCGCGATTTCGGCGAGATCGCGCAGGACCGCCGCCGGGTCGGCGCCGTCGGCGTATTGCGCGGACAACTCGTTCAACGCGCCGGCGGCGTCGCCGCGCAGGATCGCCTCCATCAGGTCGAGGACGCGGCCGCGGTCGGCCAGCCCCAGCATGGCGCGGACCTGATCGGCGCCGGTCTGCCCGGCGCCGTGGCTGATCGCCTGGTCGAGCAGGCTCATCGCGTCGCGGACCGAGCCTTCGGCGGCCCGCGTGATCAGCGCCAGCGCGTCGCGGTCGATATTGGCGCCTTCCTGGCCGGCGATGCGGGTCAGGTGGTCGATCATCACCTCGGGTTCCACCCGGCGCAGATCGAACCGCTGGCAACGGGAAAGCACGGTGACGGGGACCTTGCGGATCTCGGTCGTGGCGAAGATGAATTTCACATGCGGCGGCGGTTCCTCCAGCGTCTTCAGGAGCGCGTTGAAGGCGCTGTTCGACAGCATGTGGACTTCGTCGATGATGTAGATCTTGTAGCGGGCGGAGGCGGCGCGGTAGGCGACCGAATCGATGATCTCGCGGATGTCGCCGACGCCGGTGCGGCTGGCCGCGTCCATTTCCAGCACGTCGACATGGCGACCCTCGGCGATGGCGCGGCAGTTCTCGCACTGGCCGCAGGGGTCGGTGGTGGGGCCGCCGGCGCCGTCGGGGCCGATGCAGTTGAGGCCCTTGGCGATGATCCGTGCGGTGGTGGTCTTGCCGGTGCCGCGGATGCCGGTCATCAGGAAGGCGTGGTGGATGCGGTCGGCGGCAAACGCGTTCTTGAGCGTGCGCACCATCGCCTCCTGCCCGATCAGGTCGGCGAAGGTTTCCGGCCGGTATTTGCGGGCGAGGACCTGGTAGGCGGGAGAATCGCTCATGGGGCTTTCATCGGGCGTCGTGCGGCTTGGGCGCAGGGTAGTGCGGACGGCCGGGAAGGGAAACCGGGAAATCGGGGGGCGGCGGATCCGGCGGGGGGAAGCCCGGCCAGCGCCCGCGGGACGGCCCACCCACCCGCCCCCGTCCCGCGGGCGCTGACGATGCGCGCGGGGCGCGGTGGGGGTTCGCCGCGACCGCGGCCGCGCTGCCTGTCCCGACCCGACCTGCCGCGTTCACGATTGGCGCTGGAGGGGGAACCGGGGCGGTGCCGGTCCGGTTGAGCTTTCAGCGACGAAAGGGAGAGTGCGCCATGAGCAAGAGCAAGCAGCCGAAGTCCGACAAGGAGATCGAGGCCGATCTTCCCAACAATCTGGAGGACGATCCGGGCATCGGGCGGTCGAAGGGCCGGTTCGCGCGGACGAACGAGCCGCCGCTCGAGGGGGAGAACACGTTCGAGGGCGACGTGAAGAACGACACCACCCCGCAGGGCGGCGTTGATCCGAGGCAGCGCGGGCGGACGAACAAGTAGGGCGCGGGAAAATCGGGGGGGCGGATCCGGCGGGGGAAAGCACGGCCAGCGCCCGCGGGACGGCCCCCGTCCCGCGGGCGCTGGCCGCGCGCGTCGCTGAAGGGCGTTTGCGCGGCGGCGGGATGATGATAGCGTTCTTGCGGTAGAAGTGACTCCGAATGGGGCTGCGGAAGGATTGCGCCGCCATGCAGGGGATCGAGGGAAGGGGCGAGTGTGACGGGAGATCGGATGCGGAAGGTGCTTCGTGTGATCGGCAGCCTCGCGGTGATCGGGGTTGCGGGCCCCGCGCTGGGGCAGGGCATGACCGGCGATGCCCGCGAGGGTGCCGAGATTGCCGAGCGCTGGTGCGCGGCTTGCCACCTCGTCTCCGAGGATCAGGCGCGCGCGCCGGTCGATGCGCCAACCTTCCTGTCGATCGCGGAGCGGACGCCCGAGGCGATCGATGCGCTGGCGGGCTTTCTGATGGACCCGCATCCGCCGATGCCGGACCTGAGCCTGACGCGCGCCGAAATCCGCGACCTGCTGGCGTATATCGAAAGCCTGCGGACGGAGTAGAAAGCGCCCAGCGCGTCAGCCGCTCAAGTGGCCCAGTATCGACCGTTCCACCTTTTTGCGCCGCCGTCCTTGTCCAGCCGCGCCTTGATCTCGGAGGGAATGTCGTCGCTGCGCGGTCTGGTCCATCCGACCAGATAGTCCCAAAGCGTTTCCTGCGGTCGGATGGACGCGATCCGGTAGCATTCCTTCAGGGTGTCGCGCCCACTGAGTTCCTGCGTCCAGTTGATGTGCAGCTTCTTGATCTCGTCATAGTCCAGACGCCACTGGGCGCTGGTCCTCTCGTCGCGGAAGCCGATGACGAAGCCGCGGTTGCTCATGTTGCCCGAGGCGGTTTCCTTGTCGCCCCACCAGGGGGTCGTGTAGTCGGCAACCCGAGGGTGATTGCGCTTGATGGCGTCGCGCGCGGCGTCGACGCTCGAGAATTCACCCATGTCGATTTCGCCCATTGGCATCCCCTTGAAGCTGAGTTGAGCGGTGCAACCGGACGCCGAAGCGCCGTCGCGCGATCAACTAAACCGCGAGCGGGCGGCGGGCGTCAAGCGCGCGTACAGCCGCCCTGCCGGGGCCGGTCGGTCAGCGGGCGGGGCGGGGCGACCGACCGGCCCCCAGTCATGCGCGCGGGTCAGGCGGCGGAGGGGGCCTTGTAGGCGCCGGTGGCCTTGCCTGCCCGGGTCATCGCCTCGCGCGCCTCGGCGGCGGTCAGGAGCTTCACCGTCTCGGAGCGCGAGACGGTGCCGGCGGCGGCCACGGCCATCGCGCCGGCGGCCATCATCGTGTCGTCCGTCCCCTCGATCAGGCAGATGACGTCGAACTTGCCGAATGCGAAGAAGAGGTGGTGGAGCTTCCCGCCGAGCGCCTCGACCAGTTGTTCGGCGGCCTTCGTGCGGTCCTGCGGGTTCGCGACCATGGCTTTCATGGCCTCGGGCGTATAGGCGATCTGGTAGAGGTAGAAAGGCATGGCCTTTCCTTTCGCGAAACGCGGGCGGGGCGGGCGGCGTCTCCCCGGACCCTGCAGTCGGACGCCCGCCCTTCCGCGACACCGCCGGGCAGCGGCCGGCAGCCGGGGCCTGCGTCGGCGAGGATAGCACGCGGCGGGGCAGGCGTCGACGGTCGCGAGGGGCGGCGCTAGTCCTCGACCTTCAGCATGATCTTGCCGATATGGGTCGAGCTTTCCATCAGGCGGTGGGCCTCGGCGGCGTCTTCGAGCGGGAATTCCTGGTGCACGATCGGCGCGATGCGGCCGGCGGCCAGAAGCGGCCAGACCTCGGCCTCGAGCGCGGCGGCGATGCGGGCCTTGGCGGCGTCGGACTGCGGGCGCAGGGTGGAGCCAGTGATGGTCAGCCGGCGGACCATCAGCTGGGCGAAGTTCACCTCGGCCTTGGGGCCCTGCAGGAAGGCGATCTGCACCAGCCGGCCGTCGTCGGCCAGAGCCTTGAGGTTGCGCGGGATGTAGTCGCCGCCGACCATGTCGAGGATCAGGTCGGCGCCGCCCTCGGCGCGCAGCACCTCGACGAAATCCGCCTCGCGGTAGTTGATGGCGCGCTCGGCGCCGAGCTTCTCGCAGACGGCGCATTTCTCGGCCGAGCCGGCGGTGGCGAAGACCCGCGCGCCGCGCACCTGCGCCAGCTGGATCGCCGTCGTGCCGATGCCCGAGGAGCCGCCGTGGACGAGGAACCGCTCGCCCGCCTGAAGGTTGCCGCGCTCGAAGACATTGGTCCAGACGGTGAAGTAGTTCTCGGGCAGGGCGGCGGCGTCGCGCAGGGATAGGCCCGCGGGGATCGGCAGGGCGTGCTCGGCGGGGGTGGCGGCGTATTCGGCATAGCCGCCGCCGGGCAGAAGGGCGCAGACCGCGTCGCCCTCACGCCAGCGGGTGACGCCGGGGCCGATGGCGGCGATATGGCCCGCGGCCTCCAGCCCCGGCAGGTCCGAGGCGCCGGGGGGTGGCGCGTAGTTGCCCAGCCGCTGCGAGACATCGGGGCGGTTGACGCCGGCCCAGGCGACGCGGATGACGATCTCGCCCGCGCCGGGCACGGGGACGGGGCGGTCGCAGGGCACCAGCCCTTCGGGGCCGCCGTGTTTGCCGATCTCGATGGCGCGCATCAGGTGGGATTGCGGGACGGATTGCGGCATCTCGGGGTCTCCGGTCGGTTGCGGCACGGGGTGCGGGGGTTTCCCAAGGGGGCACGCGTGCCCCCTTGGGCCGGGGGTGCGGGGGCGGGCAGCCCCCGCGCCCTGGTCAACGGGAATGCGCGAAATCCCAGTACATCTCTCGCACGCGCGTGGTGACCGGCGCGGGCGGCATCTCGCGGTCCTCGAACTTGGCCACCGGCATCACCTTGGCGATGTTGCCGGTGCAGAAGATCTCGTCGGAGCGGGCGAAATCCTCGATCGTCAGCACGGTTTCCAGCACCTCGGTCCCGTCCTGGGCCAGCAGCTTCATCACCCGCTGGCGGGTGATGCCGTTGAGGAACGTGCCGTTCGGCACCGGCGTCAGCACCTGGCCGTCCCTGACCATGAAGACATTGGTCGAGGCCGTCTCGGCCACGTTGCCGTCGGGGTCGCGGGACAGCGCGTTAGAAAAGCCCCGCGCGCGGGCCTCGGCCATGATCCGGCCGTTGTTGGCATAAAGCGAGGCGGCCTTGGCCTCGGTCATCGCCATGTCGGGCCGCGGGCGCGAATAGGGCGAGACGGTGAGCGAGAAGCCGTCGATGGGCGGCATCGGCAGCGCCTCGATGCAGATCGCAAACCCGGTGCTCTCGGGCTCCAGGTCGATGATCCCGGCGGTCGAATCGCGCGCCCACATCATCGGCCGCAAATATAGCGCGGCGCCCTCGTCGAACATGCGCGCGCCTTCCTCCAGCAGGCCCTCGACGGTCGCGGCGTCGACCGGCGGGACCATGCCCATCGCCCGCGCGGACCGCACGATGCGCGCCGAATGCAGGTCGAGGTCGGGGCGCACCCCCTCGAACTGGCGCGCGCCGTCGAAGACCGCGCTGCCCAGCCAGGCGGCGTGGTCGGCGGCGTTGATGATCGGCGCGTTGCCGCGGTGCCACCGGCCTTCGTACCAGGTGACGATTTCGGTGCCGACAGCCATGCGAACCTCCCTCGGCGGCGCGTTCC
This sequence comes from Pararhodobacter sp. SW119, assembly GCF_017811755.1. Taxonomy (GTDB): domain Bacteria; phylum Pseudomonadota; class Alphaproteobacteria; order Rhodobacterales; family Rhodobacteraceae; genus Pararhodobacter. Next base: position 212,346 of record NZ_JADDJF010000001.1, read on the forward strand.
CGCCCCTGCGTCCCGCCGGGCTTAGCCCCCGGCTGACCAAGCGTCAAGCCGAGGGGGGCGGGTCGTCGCGGCCCGGCGCGCCGGCGCCGGGGTCGGGGGGCCAGCGGCCCGGAAGGTTGCCCTCGGCGGGTTTGCGGAGCGCGCCCATCGCGGCCATCGGCAGCGCGAAAATCCGGCGCAGCACCGGGTCCTGCTGGACCTTCGCCTTGGTCTTCTCGAACTGCATCACCTCGTCGATGCGCCGGTCGAGGAACGCCCAGGTGTCCTGGTGCCCCGGGCTGGTATCGCCCAGCCAGTAGAGCAGCGTCGCCGAATAGACCCCCGACAGGATCGCGCGCTTGGAATACCAGTTGCCGTCCTCGGACGTATCCCCCAGCGCGTCCCAGATCGCGTCGGCGGTGCCCCAGACGGCGCGCAGCCCCTCGGGCGCGTAGGGCGGCAGCGCGAAGAGCGCCGAGGCGCGGCGCACCAGTTCGGGGTCCGCCGCCTCCAGCCGCAGGCGCACGGCCAGGGCCACGCGGTCGCGCATCCGCATGTCCTCGGCCGCGCGCGCGGCCAGCCCGGCGCGCATCTGCGCGTCGCCCTGCCGGTGGTAGGCCAGCGCCAGGTCCAGCCCGCCGCGCGGAAAAAGCGCGCGCGCCAGGGCGGGGTCGATGCCGGTGTCGGTGATGGCGGCGGCCAGCGTCGCCTGCGACCAGCCGTCGAAGGGCACATGCATCAGCGCCGCCTCCAGCACCCTCTCGGCCAGGGTTTCGGTCTGGGGTTGCGGGGACTGTTGTGGCGATTCGGGCATCGGACCCTCCTGCGGGACGGGGGTTGGCACGGCTGGACAGGCGCGGCCCGGTCTGCTATCAGGCCGCTCCCTGCATCATTGATGTAACTCTAGCTTGGAAAGGTGGTGAAAACCACATGCAGGTATCTGTTCGTGACAACAATGTCGAACAGGCGCTTCGGGCGCTGAAGAAGAAGCTTCAGCGCGAGGGCGTGTTCCGCGAGATGAAACTCAAGGAGCATTTCGAGAAGCCTTCCGTGAAGCGGGCCCGCGAGCAGGCCGAGGCGATCCGCCGCGCGCGCAAGCTGGCGCGCAAGAAGGCGCAACGCGAAAACGGCCTCTGACCGGGTTCCGACCCGCCCGAGACGACGATGGGGAACCCCCGGCACCTGGTGCGCGGGGGTTTTCTGTTCGGGGGGGGAGCGCCGAATGCGGTCCATCGCTGCACGCGCTGCGAACCTGCGCTTTCAGACCGACCTGCGGGAATGCCCTTTCACGGCGGAAGCGGGGCGCAAGATCCGCTCAAAAGGGGTGGATGTCCACCGAAGGACGGCACCCGTGGGCACCGGGCTTCGTTGTGGGTCACGCAGCATAAAGCAGCGATGGGTCGCCCAACGGGTTGGCGGACCGATTGGCATAGAGCTGCGCCTTGCTGATCTTCACGTTTGCGCCGTGCCACGGGTCATGCGTCCAGAAATGGGCGGCGTCCGCGCCCTTGATCAGTATCCAGTGGCCCTGATCGCCCATCAGCCCCATGTGCGCGAAGATACCTGAGCACATGATGGGCCCACGGCGCTTCAACAAACCCGTCAGCACCTGCGCATCACTGGCAAATCCCTGGCAGACCCGGGCGCCGTAGGAGGCGAGGATGCTACTGCCGCCAAGGCCGTCCGCCATGCCGCGTGGATTGGTGCCGAGATCGATGTTGAGGCCCCAGCCAAAATACCGGCTCAGCATCTCCAGGCAGGCGTCGCCGCACATGTTGGCGTGCTTCTGCTTGAGGAAGGGAACTTCGTATCCGTAGCCGTCGGATTGGAGGCGGGTCTTGGAATATCCCGATCGCCCGAGGACCGTCTTTGCTATGAACATGGGAACTTTCACCGCAGTCTCCTTTGGGTGGCACAGTGCGGAAAGCAAGCCTGGCGGGCCACGGTAGCGAGCGACCCTGCACAAGTCTATCTGCATCGTCATCGCCGAAGCGCCGATAATGTCCCTGGCACGCGGGCAAACCCCGCGCCTGGCGAAGGGCGACTGTGTTCAAGCCTGAAATCCGAGATTGCCCAGGACACGCGCCGCGGCCCCGAGGTCGCGGCGCCCGTCAGGGCTTTTTTCTTGATAACGCGCGGGGTGTGTCGCTTAACTGACGGCGGGGTCGGGTGGTGGTCGGGCGGGCTCTGCAAGGGGGCTTGTTGCGGGGTGTCGCGGGGGCCTCGGGATTCAGCGCAAGGGCAGGGGTGGCGGGCATGGTGACGCGAAAGAAGCTGAGGTTCGACACGAGTTGGCAGGGCGAGGTCAACCGGGTCTATCAGATGTGGTACGGCAACCCGGTGGAGTTGCGGCGCGACATCGAGCGGCTCTACGAGGAGTTGCGCGCGGCGCTGCTGAAACTGCCCGAGAAGACGCCCGAGGACCAGGAACTCGATTTCCTGGTGCTGGACTGGTGGCAATTGCTGGGCGAGGTGGCGGAGCAGACGATCTCGTACTGGGACGCGCATGCGGTCCGGTCCCGGCTGCAGGACCTGAAGGAAGAGTTCCTGCCCGAGATCGAGAAGGAGATCCGCCAGCTGGAGGCGCGGGCGCGGGCGCAGCCGGTGGTCGCCGCCAGCACCGCGAAGCCCGAGCCGGCGGTACAGGCCGCGGTGCCGAAGGCGAAGAAGAAGAAGTCGAAGGACCTGTCCGACGACGAGTTTTTCGCGCTAAGCTTCGCCAAGACGACAAGCTTTGGCAAGGCCAAGGCCGACCGGCGGCCCAGCGAGGTCCGGCCCCAGCAGACGCCCTGGGTGCCGCCGACGCCGCAGCAGGAATGGGCGGATCAGCAGGTGCAGATGGGCAAGGATTGCGACGAGGCCTGCTACCGCTACAGGAACAACCAGCTCAACAGCGCGTCGGACCATGCGGTGAACCAGCCGAGCGTCGCGCGCCACCTTGGCGCGGGCGCCTACTTTCAGGTCCGGCCCAGCGACAACACCAATGACCAGATGCGCATCTACATCAGCGTCGGCGATCCGCCGAACAACCAGTACTGGGCGCGCGGGCTCTCGCATGACGCGCCGCGGCGGGCGGGGGCGTTCTACGTCTACCGGCGGACCGGAAACTCCAGCTTTGTCCATGTGGCCGGGCGGCAACTGGAAAGGCACGCGCGCGCCTTGTTGTGAGGTCCGTGCCTGGCGCGGCCGGCGCGGGGGGCAAAAGACCACGGCCCCGAGGGGGCCGTGGGTTCGTGATCTGAAGGCGGGCGTGCGGCCGGGTCAGGCGGTCCGGGCGCGGCGCAGGCGCAGCGCGCCGATGCCGCCCAGCGCCAGCGCGAGCATCCAGACCGAGGCGGGCAGCGGGATCGGCGTGGGGGCCAGCGTCTCGTAGCGCAGGCCGGCGGTGGTGCCTTCGGCGAAGCCCTTCCAGTAGCTGTCGCCGCCGATAGGCGGCAGGTCCAGATACGCGGCCTTGCTGGTGTCGCCCTTGAGCAGCAGGTCGAACCAGGCGGTGACGAAATGCTGGCCGACGTTGTTCATAAAGACCGTGTCCCAGACCGCATCGGTGTAGTGCCCGGAGACTCCGGCCTCGAAGCTTTCCACGGGCGCGGGGATCGGCGCGACGGTGTTGTGGCCGCCGCCGTCGAAGGTCAGAAGCGCGCGGTCGATGCTGCTCGCCCCCTCCCAGATCGCGCGCACGCCGGTTTCATACTGCGAGACCGTGTCGTTCGAGCCGGCGATGAAGAGCATGGGGATCTCGATCCCGGCCAGCCCCTCGGCGTCCCAGAAGCCGTTCTGCATGCCCCAGGGACCGATCGCCACCGCCGTCTTGATCCGCGGGTCGGGCAGCGCCTCGTGCGTTTCGCTGCCCTGCTTGTGGATACCCAGCGTGCCGTGTGGTGCGAAGTTGAGGGCGAAATCGCTGACGCCGCCGCCGGCGGTGACGATGGCGCCGTAGCCGCCCATCGAATAGCCGACCAGCGCGGTGTTGCCCGCGTCGATCATCCCGGCCATGCCTGAGCCCGCGTCGGTATTCATCCGCGCCATCTGGTCCAGCACGAAGAGCTGGTCCAGCGACCGGTTCACCAGCGTCGAGGCGAAGGCCCGCTGGTTGTCGTAGGTCGAGTCCGTGTGATCGATGGAGGCGACGACATAGCCCTTGGAGGCGAGGTTTTCTGCCAGATGCGACATCAGGAAGCGGTTGCCGGGATAGCCGTGGCTGAGCAGCACCAACGGCAGCGGCGCGTCGACCGTGGCCGGGGCGGCGTCGCGCATGGCCTGACCCGTGAGCGTCACCTCGGTCGTGCCGTCGCGCAGCAGGGTCTTGAAGGAGGTATCGCCGGTCGCCCCCTCGGCGGCGGGATACCACATCTCGACCGTCAGCGGCCGGTCGTAGCGGGGCAGCTCCGCCGGCGGCGCGCCGGTCGGGCTGATCGCCACGATGTCGACCTGGTCCGGGTTGGTGAAGGCAAGCTGGCGCACGCCCACGGGCAACGGGCCATAGGCCGCAAGCTCGGGCGCGTCGGGCGATTGCCCGTCGATCCGGTTCTGCGCCGCAAGCGGTGCGGCAAGCGCCACCGCGATGACGGCGGTGGTCAGTGCAAGATGCCTCATTTCCGATCCCTCCCAGGTTGTTTGGCGCATTATTGTTGCGTTAACCTTCTTAGCACCCTTCGGGGATCGCACAAGCCATGGTTGACCGGCGCGCCGGGGCGCGGTGACCGTTCCATAGCACCGCAAGGCGACGGATCTGCGACGGGCGCGGCGGCACGCCCGCCCGTCAAGACCGCGGTGTCGGCGGGGGTGCGGTCAGGTCGGGGCGTCGCTTTCGCGCTCGGCCTCGGCCTGTTCGGCGGCCCAGGTGCCCGCAGCCTCCACCGCGACGATGGAGGCGGTGGGCAGCACGCCGAGGTAGCTTTCGGTTTCCTGCGAGGGGGAGGCGGCGCGCTGGGTCATGCGGTAGAGCGCGTAGAGCGCGATCAGCGCGAAGGTCGCGCCGAGGACCGGCCAGAAGGCGAAGGGGCCGAAGCCCTGCATCGCCCAGCCGGTGACCAGCGGGCCGATGATCGCGCCCAGCCCGAATGTGAAGATCAGCCCGCCCGAGGCGGCCGGCATGTCCTCGGCCGAAAGGAAGTCGTTGGTATAGGCCAGAAAGAGCGCATAGAGCGGCGTCGTCACCCCGCCGGCGAAGAAGGCCGCGGCCATCAGCGGCCAGAGCGCGCCGCCGGTGATCCAGCCGACCATGCTGGAGACCGCGCCCAGCGCCGCCGCGCCGAAGATCAGCTTGCGCCGGTCCAACCGGTCCGACAGCCAGCCGATGGGGTACTGCATCACCAGCGCCCCGGCAAAGAGCATGGCGACGAAAAGCGCGATCTGCGACGCGGTCATCCCGATCTGCGAGCCGAAGACCGCGCCCATTCCCGACTGCGTGGCGAAAACGCTGCCCAGAAGGAAGATCCCCACGGTGCCCAGCGGCGAGCCCTCGAAAAGCGCGCGCAGGCGCATCGGGCGCGCCACCTGCACGGCGGGCACCGGGACCGCCGACAGAAGGATCGGCCCGAACGAGATCGACACCAGGATCGAGGCGCCGATGAAGAGCGTCGCGTTGCCGGCGTCGCCCAGCGTCAGCAGCCCCTGCGCGCCGATGATGCCCAGCGTCTGCGCGATCATGTAGGCCGAAAGCACCTTGCCGCGCGTCTCGTTCGTGGAGGCGTGGTTGAGCCAGCTTTCGGCGGCGACATAGACGCCGGACATGCAGAAGCCGACGAGGATGCGCAGCAGCGTCCAGGCCCAGGGATCGGCGAGCAGCGGAAAGGCGATCAGCGCCGCCGACATGAAGCTGCCGAGCGCCGCGAAGACCCGCACATGCCCGACCCGCTGGATCATTATCGGCGTGATCCGCGCCCCCGACAGGAAGCCCAGGAAGTAGCCCGAGGTGACGATGGCCAGCTCGGCGGCCGAAAACCCCTCGATCCCGCCGCGCAGGCCGATCAGGGTGAAATGCATGCCGTTGCCCAGCATGATGAAGACGATGCCGAGCAGAAGCGCCCAGACCCCGGAAAGCACTGTCGCCATGAAAAAGCATCCCTTCGCGCGCCGGGGGTGACGTCTGGCCGAGGCTTTGCACCAGACCGGCGCGGGCTGCCGTCGCTGCAGCGCCGCATGCGTGTCCGTTTGCGACTCGCGCGCCGGTTCCGGCCCCGCGCCGGGCGGCCGGTGCGGGGCGCCTCAGACCTCCAGCGCCGTCGTCTTGACCACGGTGCGCAGCGAGAACGACGACTGCATCTGCGCGACGCCGGGCAGGCGGGCCAGGTACTGGCGGTGGATGCGGGCGAAATCCTCGGTATCCTCGACCGCGACCTTCAACAGGTAGTCGGCCTCGCCGGCCATCAGGTGGCATTCCAGCACGTCGGGGATCTTGCGCACCGCCTTCTCGAAGGCCTCCAGCGTCTCGTCGCTCTGGCCCGAGAGGCGGATCTCGACGAAGACCACGGTCGGCTTGCCGACCTTGCGCATGTCCAGAAGTGCGACATACTCGCGGATGTAGCCTTCGGATTCCAGCCGGTTCACCCGCCTGTGGCAGGCCGAGGGCGACAGCGCGATGCGCTCGGCCAGTTCGGCATTGGAGATGCGCCCCTCGCGCTGAAGGACATGGAGGATGCGACGGTCGGTCGGGTCTAGCCGCATCGCAGCGCAAGTATCTTCGAACGGGTCATGGAATCCTCGAAGCTTCTTGTTCAAATCTGCCAGATCGGCTCGCGCTTTCCAAGCACCCGCCCGGCGATTTCGGCGATTTATGCGCCAGCAGAGGAGGACGCCATGCTTATCGGATGCCCGAAAGAGATCAAGCCACAGGAATTTCGCGTCGGCATGACGCCCGCCGCGGTGATGGAGGCGACGCGCGCCGGCCATCAGGTGATCATCGAGACCGAGGCCGGCAGCGGCGCCGGGTTTCCCGATGACGACTACCGCGCCATGGGCGCCGAGATCGTCGGCACCGCCGAGGAGGTGTTCGCGCGTGCCGAGATGATCGTCAAGGTGAAGGAGCCGCAGGCGGTGGAGCGCAAGCGCCTGCGCGAGGGGCAGGTGCTCTTCACCTACCTGCACCTCGCGCCGGACCGGGCGCAGACGGAGGATCTGATCGCCTCCGGCTGCACCGCCATCGCCTACGAGACCGTCACCGACGCCGCGGGCGGGCTGCCGCTGCTGGCGCCGATGTCCGAGGTCGCCGGGCGGCTGGCGCCGCAGGTCGGCGCCTGGACGCTGCAGAAGGCCAATGGCGGGCGCGGCGTGCTGATGGGCGGCGTGCCGGGCGTGGCACCGGCGAAGGTGGTGGTGATCGGCGGCGGCGTCGTCGGCACCCACGCGGCGCGCATCGCCGCCGGGATGGGGGCGGATGTGACCGTGCTCGACCGCTCCTTGCCGCGGCTGCGTTATCTCGACGATGTCTTCGGCCGGCAGTTCAAGAACGGCTTTGCCAGCGCCGAGAAGACCGCGCGCCATGTCGCCGATGCCGACATGGTGATCGGCGCGGTGCTGATCCCCGGCGCCGCGGCGCCGAAACTGGTCAGTCGCGCGCAACTGTCCGAGATGAAGCCGGGGGCGGCGATCGTCGATGTCGCCATCGACCAGGGCGGCTGCTTCGAGACCTCGCGCGCCACCACCCACCAGGACCCGATCTACGAGGTCGACGGGATCATGCATTACTGCGTCGCCAACATGCCCGGCGCGGTCGCCCGCACCTCGACCCAGGCGCTGGGCAACGCCACGCTGCCCTTCCTGATGGCGCTGGCCAACAAGGGCTGGCGGCTGGCCTGTTCGGAAAACGAGCACCTGCTCAACGGGCTCAACGTCCATGCCGGCAAGCTGACCTACGAGGCGGTCGGCAAGGCGCTCGACCTGCCGGCAATCAACCCGCGCGAGGCGCTGCGGATCTGACCCGGCGGCGGTCCCGCCCGCCTTCATCTGTCCGAAAATATCCTCGGGGGGAGGGCTCCGCAGGAGCCCTGGGGGGCAGACGGCCCCCCGCGCGACCTCGCAACCGGCGCGCGGGGGTGACGGGCGTTCTCCCGCCCCTCGTCAGGCTGTGCGCGTTCCGCGCACGAACCTTCCTCGCGTTGGGCCAGGCGCCGCGCCCGTTCCGGGCGCGGCGCGGGGCTGTGCCGCGCGGGGCGGTTCAGGGTTCCTTGCGGTAGCGCTCTTCCATGACGTCGAAGGGCACGCCGGGCTCGTCCTTGGCGCAGCGGATCACCAGCGAGGTCTTGACGCTGGCGACGTTGTCGGCGGCCAGCAATTCCTCGGTCAGGAAGCGCTGGAAGCTCGACAGGTCCGGCGCGGTGCATTTCAGGATGAAGTCGATCTCGCCGTTGAGCATGTGGCACTCGCGCACCAGCGACCAGGCGCGGCAGCGATCCTCGAAGGCCTTCAGGTCGGCCTCGTTCTGCCGGTGCAGGCGAACCATGGCGAAGACATGCACCTCGAAGCCCAGCTCGCGCGCGTCGACGCGGGCGTGATAGCCGCGGATATAGCCCGCCTCCTCCAGCGTGCGGACGCGGCGCAGGCAGGGCGGGGCCGAGATCCCGACCCGGCGCGCCAGCTCGACATTGGTCATCCGACCGTCGGCCTGCAGCTCGGCCAGGATCATGCGGTCGATCGGATCGAGCTTGGCGCTCGGCATTGCGGGGCCTCCGTTGCGTGTTTGCCCGTTCTTACGTCAGGCCGCATGCCTGCGCAAGAATGTTTCGCGCGGCCGAAAGAATCTTTCCGGGCCCGGCAACCGGAGGGTCAAGCGCCGCGCGCCGACGCGCCCGCGCGGCGGCGGTTGAAATCGGCCGTGGCGGATATATGTAGGTTCACGAATATGAAGGCGCGCACCCGGCCCGCAGGGCTTGCAATCCGGGTCGGAGCCGGTAAAGCCCTGCTCGACAGACCGAAAGGATACCCCATGACCGAGTCCCGCCACACCCGCCTTCTGATCATCGGCTCGGGCCCCGCCGGCTATACCGCGGCGGTCTACGGCGCGCGCGCGATGCTGGCGCCGGTGCTGGTGCAGGGGATGCAGCCCGGCGGGCAGCTGACCATCACGACGGATGTCGAGAACTGGCCCGGCGACGCCTCGGTCATGGGCCCCGACCTGATGGCGCGGATGGAGGCGCATGCGCGCGAGATGGGGACCGAGATCATCACCGACACGATCCTGAAGCTGGACCTGGGCCAGCGCCCCTTCCGCGGCGAGGGCGACAGCGGCACGGTCTACACCGCCGACGCGCTGGTACTGGCGACCGGGGCGCAGGCGAAATGGCTGGGCCTGTCGAGCGAGCAGAAGTTCATGGGCTTCGGCGTCTCGGCTTGCGCGACCTGCGACGGGTTCTTCTACCGCGGGCGCGAGGTGGTGGTGATCGGCGGCGGTAACACCGCGGTCGAGGAGGCGCTGTTCCTGACCAATTTCGCCAGCAAGGTCACCCTGGTCCACCGCCGCGACAGCCTGCGCGCCGAGAAGATCCTGCAGGACCGGTTGTTCAAGCACCCCAAGATCGAGGTCGTCTGGGACCACGTGCCGCTGGAGGTGCTGGGCGACGCCGACCCGCTGGGGGTGACCGGCGTCAGGATCCGCCATGTCGACACGGGCGCCGAGCGGGTCATCCCCTGCGCCGGCTTCTTCGTCGCCATCGGCCACGCGCCGGCGTCGGAGCTGGTCAGCGACCAGCTGAAGCTGCACAACGGCGGCTATGTCTGGGTCGAGCCGGGATCGACCCGCACCTCGGTCCCCGGCGTCTTCGCCGCGGGCGACATCACCGACCATGTCTACCGCCAGGCGGTGACCAGCGCCGGCATGGGCTGCATGGCCGCGCTCGACGCCGAGCACTACCTCGCCGCGCTGGAAGCGGCGCGCGGACTCGACACGGTCTGAGCCGCGCGGCCCCCGGCCGCCCGCCGCGCCGCCGGTGCCACAGGTCCAGAGGGTGCTCCCGCCCCTCGTCAGGCTGCATCCTTGGTGCAACCTTCCTCGCGTTGGGCCGGGCGCCGCGCCCGTGCCGGGCGCGGCGAACAGAGGTCCCGCCCGCAGCACCACCGCACAGCGCTTCATCTGTCCTCAAATATCCCGGGGGAGTCCCCGCTTTGGCGGGGACGGGGGCAGCGCCCCCCTTCTTCGCAAGGTCAGGCTCGGGCGCGCAGCGCCCGAGCCCGGCCCAACGCGAGGCGCGTTGAACCGCAGGTTCAGCGCAACAAGGGGCGGGAGCCCGTGGTGGGGCCGGCCCGGGAAAACTCAGCGCAGGATCGGCTCCAGCGGGTCGTAGAGCAGCCGGCCGGGCGGGCCGAAGGCGACATCGGGCAGGCTGTCGGGCTTGAAGCGCAGCGCGCGCAACTCGGCGGCGGTCACCAGCCGGTGGCGGTTGACGACGCCGGCCGGATCGGCCCAGTCCGGGGACAGCTTTCCGCCGATGGGTCGGGCGTGGAAATAGACATCGACCTGGTGAAAGCCACTTTCGGGGTCGTGGAACTCGTTGACCAGGCAGGGCGCGCCGACGCGGATGCCGAGCCCGGTTTCCTCGTGCACCTCGCGGATCAGGTTCTCGGGCAGCGAGGTGCCGGGCTCGACCCCGCCGCCGGGCGCGCACCAGAGGTCACTTTCCGTCCCCGGCCAGGCGTTGACCACCAGCAACCGGCCGTCCTGCACGATCACCGCGCGCACCGCCAGCCGCGGCATCCGACCCCCTCTCAGCATCGTGACACCGACATCCGCCGCTTCCCGCCGTGCCGGCCCCGCGCCGGCTTTCGCTGCACCGCCGCACGGACTATACTGCGGCCATGCGCCTGTTGCTTGTCCTCTTCCTGCTGTTGCCGCTGCCTGCGCGCGCCGATTGCGTGGTGCTGATGCACGGGCTGTCGCGCACCGACAGCTCCATGTGGCTGATCGCCGAGACGCTGGAATATCACGGCTACCGGGTGATCAACTACCACTATCCCTCCACCGACGAGGCGGTGGAGAACCTGGTGCGCCATGTCGGCTTCGCGGTCAATCAGTGCGGGTTCCAGCAGACCCATTTCGTCACCCATTCGCTCGGCGGCATCCTGGTGCGCGCCTGGCTGAGCGAGGAGCGCCCGGCGCTGATGGGGCGCGTGGTGATGCTGGCGCCGCCGAATCACGGGACCGAGATCGTCGACAACCTGGCCGAGAACGAGCTGTTCCACGACATCATGACCTTCATGCACGGGCCGGCGGTGGTGCAACTGGGCACCGATGCGGGCTCGATCCTGAACCAGCTGCCCGAACCCGACTACGAACTGGGCATCGTCGCCGGCAACCGCGCGATCAGCCCCCTCGGGCCGTTCCTGATCGAGGGCGAGAACGACGGCACCGTCTCGGTCGAGAGCACGCGGGTCGCGGGCATGACCGATCACATCGTGCTGCCGGCCACGCATGCGATGATCATGATGAACCCGATCGCCATCGCCGAGGTGGTCGAGTTCCTGCGCTACGGCGCCTTCGATCACGGCATCACGCTGGCCAGCGCGATCCGCAAGCTGGCCAATCCCTGACATCGTCCGCGGACGGGCCCGCCGGCGCCGGTCAGGCCCAGTCCCAGGGGATCGTGTAGTTGTCCATCACGCCGCACACGCCGGCCTCGTCGGTCTCGCCCTTGCGGTCGATCCGGGCGACCAGGCCGCGTTTCTTCTCCTCGACCACGTCGGCCACGCGGGCGGAAAGCTTCTTCTCGGCGAAGTCGGCATCCAGCACGCGGGTGATGGCGCGACGGCGCAGGTCGGGCTTGAACACCTTGCCGACGGCGGTCTTCGGCAATTCGTCCAGCACCTCGATGTGTTTCGGGATCGCCGCGCGCTCGGCGATCCGGTCCGAGACATGCTCCAGCAACTCCTTCGGCGTGGCCTTGGCGTCGGCGACCAGCTCGACATAGGCGCAGGGCAGCTCGCCCGCGGTGGCGTCGGGCTGGCCGATCGCCCCGGCGAAGGACACCGCGGGATGGCTGAGCAGCGCCTCCTCGATCATCGCGGGGTCGATATTGTGGCCGCTGCGGATGATCAGGTCCTTGGCGCGCCCGGTGATCCACAGGTAGCCGTCGGCGTCGATGCGGCCCAGATCGCCGGTGCGCAGGTAGCGGTCCTCGGCGAAGAGGCCCAGGTTCTTGGCCTCCTCGGTATAGGTCGAGCCCTCGAAGACGCCGGGCGAGGCGATGCAGATCTCGCCCACCTCGTCGGTGCCGCATTCGTGGCGGATGTCGCCGTTCGAGCCGCAATCGAGGATGCGCACCTCGGTATAGGGAAACGGGATGCCGACCGAGCCGATCTTCTTTTCCCCCTCGGGCGGGTTGGCGGAGACGAGGCACGTGGCCTCGGTCAGCCCGTAGCCCTCGACGATCGACACTCCGGTGGCCTTCTCGAAGCGCTTGTAAAGCTCCACCGGCAGCGCGGCCGAGCCGGAAAACCCGTTGCGCAGGCTGGAGATGTCGGCATCGACCTTGCGCTGCATGAGGGCGGCCAGCGCCGTCGGCACGGTGAAGATGAAGGTCGCCTGCCAGCGTTCGATCAGCTTCCAGAAATTGTCGAAGACGCCGTCGCCGCGGTAGCCCTGCGGCGTCGGAAACACGACATGCGCGCCCGAACAGAGCGCCGACATCATCACCGGATAGGCGGCGAAGACATGAAAGAGCGGCAGCGGGCAGAGGATCACGTCCTCGGCCTTGAAGAGCAGTTCCGACCCGATCCAGCCGTTGTAGATCAGCCCCGAGGCCTTGTGCTGCGCGACCTTCGGCAGGCCGGTGGTGCCGCCGGTGTGGAAATAGGCGCAGACCCGGTCCTTCGGCGGCAGATCGAAGGTCAGCTTGACCGCCGGCTGGCGCGCCAGTTCGCTGGCAAAATCCAGCACGCGGGCGTTGTGGTGCACCTCGGTCTTGGGGCGGATGAAGGGGACGATCCAGCTTTTCGGCGGGGTCAGGTAGCGCAGCAGATCGATTTCCAGCACGGTCTTGACGTTGGGCGCGTTCGCCACCGCCTCGGCCACCTTCTGGGCGACATCGGTCTTGGGGAAGGCGCGCAGCGTGACCACGACCTTGGCGTTCGTCTCGCGCAGGATGCCGGCCAGCTTCTCGGGCTCCAGCAGCGGATTGATCGGGTTGACGATCCCCGCCGTCATCGCCCCGAAGAGCGTGATCGCGGTCTCGTTGATCGTGGGCAGGATGTAGGCGACGGTGTCACCCTCGTTCACGCCGAGCGACCGGAACAGGTTCGCGGCCTGCGTGACCTTGCCCATGAAGTCGTTCCAGGTCAGCGTCTCGGCCTTCCCCCCGGGGTCCGAGAACATCTGGAACGAGATGGCGTTGCGGGGCCCATGCGTGTCGCGGGTCCGCGCGATCTGGTCGTAGACCGTGATCGGCACGTCGCGATCGGTCCAGGGCATTTCCTGCTGGGCGGCATCGCGGTCGGCGACGCTGGCAAATCTGCGGGTCATGGCGTTTCCTGCTGTTCCTCCGACCCGCAGCATGACCTTTTTGCGACGCGACGGCAATGCTCTGGAAAGCGCGGGAGCGTCGCGTCAACCGGCGCTTCGGCCGGCGTCGGGGCGTGCTGTCAGGCGGCCTCGCCGTCGGTGAACTGCAGCCGCGCCAGCCGTGCGTAAAGCCCGCCCTGGCCGACCAGCGCGTCATGCGTGCCCTCGGCGACGATCCGCCCCTGATCGAAGACGACGATGCGGTCGGCCTTGCGCACGGTGGCCAGCCGGTGGGCGACGACCAGCGTCGTGCGCCCCTCGGCCAGGCGTTCGACGGCGGCCTGCACCGCGCGCTCGCTCTCGGCATCCAAAGCCGAGGTCGCCTCGTCCAGCAGCAGCACCGGCGCGTCGCGCAGGATGGCGCGGGCGATGGCGATGCGCTGGCGCTGGCCGCCCGACAGCATCACCCCGCGTTCCCCCAGTTCGGTGTCATAGCCCTGCGGGAGGGCCGCGATGAAGTCGTGCGCGGCGGCGGCGCGCGCGGCCTCCTCGATCTCGGCATCGGGGGCGTCGGGGCGGCCGAAGCGGATGTTCTCGCGCGCGCTGGTGGCAAAGATCACCGGGTCCTGCGGCACCAGCGCCATGACGCTGCGCAGGTCGCTGCGCGCAAGGTCCCTCAGGTCCGCCCCGTCCAGCGTGACGCGCCCGTCCTGCGGGTCGTAGAAGCGCATCAGCAGCTGGATGATCGTGGTCTTGCCCGCACCCGACGGGCCGACCAGCGCCACCGTCTCGCCCGGCTTCACGCGCAAGCTGACCCCCTCCAGCGCCGATTGCTCGGGGCGCGAGGGGTAGTGGAAGCGCACATCGTCGAACGCGACCTCGCCGCGCACGGGGCGGGGCAGGGCGGCGGGCGCGGCCGGGTCGCGGACGCTGTCGGTGGTTTCCAGCAACTCGACCAGCCGCTCGGTCGCCCCGGCGGCGCGCTGCAATTCGCCCCAGATCTCAGAGAGCGCGCCAACCGATCCGGCGACGATCACCGCGTAGATGACGAACTGCACCAACTCGCCCACCGACATCGTGCCCGCGCGCACGTCCAGCGCGCCGACCCACAGCACGCCGACGATCCCCGCAAAGACCAGGAAGATCACGATCACCGTCATCGCCGCGCGCGTCATCACCCGCTGCATGGCGACATCGAAGGACCGTTCGGTGACGCTGTTGAAGGTCGCGGTCGACGGCCCCTCGTGCGTGAAGGCCTGCACGGTCTGCACCGCCCCCAGTGCCTCGGACGCGTTGCCGGACGAGGCCGCGATCCAGTCCTGGTTCTCGCGGCTCAGGCGGCGCAGGCGGCGGCCCAGCACCACGATCGGCACGATCACCGCCGGCACGATCAGCAGCACCAGCCCGGTCAGCTTGGCCGAGGTCAGCGCCAGCATCGCCAGCCCGCCCAGCAGCAGCAGCGCGTTGCGCAGCGCGATCGACACCGAGGAGCCGACGATCGACTGGATCAGCGTGGTGTCGGTGGTCAGGCGCGACAGCACCTCGCCGGTCATGATGCGCTCGTAGAAGGCCGGCGACATGCCGATGACGCGCGCGAAAAGCGAGCGCCGGATATCGGCCACCACCCGTTCGCCCAGCCGCGTGACCAGGTAGTAGCGCACGCCGGTGCCCGCCGCCAGCAGTGCTGCGACGGCCAGGAAGGCCAGGAAATACTGGTTCAGCAGCCCCAGTTCGCCGGTTTCGAACCCATCGACGACCCGGCGCACCGCCAGCGGCAGCGACAGCGACACGACCGCCGTGGCGACCAGCGCCGCCATCGCCCCCAGCATCAGCCCCCGGTAGCGCGCCAGAAAGGGCCAGAGCCCGACCAGCGCCCGGATGCGGCGGGATTTCCCGCGGCTCTCGATCTCTGCCAGCTGCGTGTCCGCCATGTTCCGTCCGCTGCCTCTCCGACCCCGGGGTTTAGGCGAGCCGGCGCGCCGGGGCAAGGCGACAGGCTGTCGCCGGCAGGATCGTCGCGCGTTCGCGATCTGGCGCAAGAATGTTCTGTGATGCTTGTCGAATCATCATGAATACGCCGAAAAAAGTGCCAATTAAGCGACATCTTTCGAATAACATTCCGAAAATCCCGGTATTTCGGAGAATATCCCGTCCTGATTGAAATAGGCTCTCCGATACCCGAAGGGACGGGGAACAAACGCGAGGTACTCTGGAATGGAGAAAATCGTCGTCGCCTATGACGGATCGGAGGCCGGCCAACGTGCGGTCGCCCATGCCGTCGCGCATGCAGAAGGGGGGGCCGCGCAGTTGATCCTGGCGCATGTGCTCGAATGGTCGCCCTACAGCTTTCTGTCTGCCGAGGAACTGGCCGAGCGCCACAAACGCCGCGAGCAGGAACTCTCGCGCGCCCGTGACGCGGTGGTGGCGCCGGTGCTGCGCGACCTGAAGGCGCGCGGGATCGAGGTCGAGGCCGAGATCCGCTACGGCCATGTCGCCGAGACGCTGGTCGACATCGCCAAGGACACCGGCGCCGACAGCATCGTCGTCGGGCGTACCGGGGCCACCGGCATAACCGCACGGCTGTTCGGATCGGTGGCAGGAACGCTGGCGCAGATCGCGCCGGTGCCGCTGACCATCGTACCTTGATCTTCCGGGGAGAAACCTCATGAAACCCAAAGCCTTTATCCTGGCCGCGTTGATCGCGCTGGCCGCCCTGCCGGCGCATGCGCAATGGGCCGACCAGGTCGATACGATCTTCGCGCAGTCGACCGGCTGGTTTGTCAACCTGATCTTCGCCACCCTGCCCACCGCGGGCATCATCGGCGTCGACCTGCCCTGGATCGTGGGCTGGCTGGTCGCCGGCGCCACGGTCTTCACGATCTACTTCGGCTTCATCCAGTTCCGCGCTTTCGGTCACGCCCTGCAGCTGGTGCGCGGCAAGTATTCGGACCCCAGGGACGCGGGCGAGGTCAGCCACTTCCAGGCGCTGGCGACGGCGCTCTCGGGCACCGTGGGGCTGGGCAACATCGCCGGCGTCGCGGTCGCGGTCAGCATCGGCGGCGCGGGGGCCACGTTCTGGATGATCCTGGCGGGTCTTCTGGGCATGGCGTCGAAGTTCACCGAATGCACGCTGGGCGTGAAATACCGCAACGAGTACCCCGACGGCACCGTCTCCGGCGGGCCGATGTACTACCTCAAGAAGGGCTTTGCCGAACGCGGCCTGCCGCTGGGCGGGTTCATGGCGGTCATGTTCTCGATCTTCTGCGTGCTGGGGTCGCTGGGGGGCGGCAACATGTTCCAGGCCAACCAGGCGGCATCCCAGGTCCAAAGCGTGCTGGGCATCCCGACCTGGATCACCGGGCTGGTACTGTCGGTCATCGTCTTCGCGGTCATTGTCGGCGGGATCAAGTCGATCGCGCGGGTGACGGAAAAGGTCGTGCCCTTCATGGGCATCGGCTATTTCCTGACCGGTCTCGTGATCCTGTTTGCGAACTTCGACATGATCGGCTGGGCCTTTGGCGAGATCCTGCGCGGCGCCTTCACCGACTCGGGCATCGTCGGCGGCTTCATCGGCGCCATCATCCAGGGCTTCCGCCGGGCCGCCTTCTCGAACGAGGCGGGCATCGGCTCGGCGGCCATCGCCCACTCGGCGGTGCGCACCAAGGAGCCGATCACCGAGGGCTTCGTGTCGCTCCTGGAGCCGTTCATCGATACCGTGCTGATCTGCACCATGACGGCGCTGGTCATCATCATCACCGGGCAGTTGCTGGTGGATGCGGAAACCGGGCGCTACCTGCTGGACGATGCCGGGCGCATTGCCACGGCGGGCGGCACCGCGCCGGGCGTGCCGCTGACCTCGGCGGCGTTCGGATCGGCCTTCGGCTGGGCGCCCTACGCGCTGTCGCTGGCGGTGTTCCTGTTCGCCTTCTCGACCATGATCACCTGGTCCTACTACGGGATGAAGTCCTGGACCTACATGTTCGGCGAGGGCAAGAACCGCGAGATGGTGTTCAAGGTCATCTTCTGCGTCTTCGTCTTCATCGGCGCGGTGTCCAGCCTGGGCGCGGTGATCGACTTCTCGGATGCGGCGCTGTTCGCGATGGCGATCGTCAACATCATCGGGCTCTATTTCCTGATGCCGATCGTCAAGAAGGAGCTGAACAGCTACCTCGCGCGGCTGAAGTCGGGCGAGATCAAGGCCTACAAGTAAGCGTCTGACTGGCGAAAAACGGGGGCCGGGCGCGCAGGTGCCCGGCCCCTTTTGCGTTGCCGGCTCAGCCCAGATAGGCGGCCAGCGCCGGCGGCGGGTTGTCCAGCAGGTCCGCGGTCGGGGCGGGGGGTGCGGCGCGGCCTTCGGCGACGACCACCACCTCGGGGCAGATCCGCCGCGCGTCGGCGGGGTCGTGGGTGACCATCAGCAGCGTCGCTTCCTGTTCCGCGGTGATCGCTTCGACAAGGTCCAGCATGTCGGTCTTCAGCGCCGGCCCCAGCGCGGAAAAGGGCTCGTCCAGCAGGATCAGCGGCCGCGCCCGCAACAGGACCCGCGCCAGCCCGGTGCGGCTGATCTGCCCGCCCGACAGTTCCGCCGGCCGGCGCGCGCCCAGTCCCTGCAGGCCGACCCGGTCCAGCGCCGCCTCGACCCGACGCCGCTGCTCGGCCGAGAGCCGCAGGTTGGGATCGAGGCCGAGTGCGACATTCTCGAACGCGCTCAGGTGCGGCAGCAGGTTGTGGTCCTGAAAGAGGATGCTCAGCGGGCGCTTTGCGGGCGGCAGAGGGTCGAGCGGCTTGCCCTGCCACCTGATGCTGCCGGCGGTCAATTCGACAAAACCCGAAATGGCGCCCAGCAAAGTCGACTTCCCCCCGCCCGACGGGCCCATGATAGCCACCCGCGCCCCTTCGGCCACCGTCAGGTCGGCGGCCAGGCGGAAATCGCCCTGTTCGATCCGCAACCCGTCAAGTTCCAGCATGGCGCGGCTCCTTTCCGCCCACCAGCCGCTCGATCAGCACAAACGCCCCCAGCGCGAGGATCAGCAGAAGCAGCGCCGCCCCGGCCGCATCCGCCGTCCGGTAGGCGCCCATCAGGCGGTGGAGCTGCATCGGCAACGTCTCGCCCCCGGTCTGCGCAAAAAGGACGATCACGCCCAGATCGCCCATCGACAGCGCCGCCCCCAGCCCCAGCCCGAAGCCGAAGGGCCGGCGCAACCGGGGCCAGAGAACCAGCCGCAGATGCGCCGCGGTCGAAAGCCCCAGTGCGGCCGACAAGCGGGCGTAGTCGGCCTCGGCCTGCCGCAGCGCGGGCAGGACGGCACGCAGCGCGAAGGGCAGCGCCATCGCGGCATTGACCAGCGCGGTGACCGGCAGCGCCAGCCGCGCCGGGTCGGCATGCGGAAAGGTCAGGATGAAAAGCCCGGTGCCGATCACCATCGGCGAGGCGACCAGCGCGCTGAGGCCGACGGGCTCGAACACCCAGGCGCCGCGACGTGTCCAGAGCGTGGCCAGCGCCAGCGCGAGGGTGAAGAGTGCGAGCAGCGTGACCGACAGCGCCACGACGCGAAGCGACTGCAGCACTGCCGTCCAGACCGGGCCGGGCAGCGACAGCAGGTGCGGCGCGCCGCGCCAGACGACCAGCGCCAGCGGCACCAGAAGGAACGCCGCGGCCAGAACGATCGCCGCGCCGTCCAGCCCCCGCAACAGCGCGCCCGGCGCGGGCGGCGCGGCACGGTCGAGGCCCGAGAGCGCGCCGACCGGCAGCGCCAGCCGCGCCAGCATCAGGAGGGCCGCGATGCCGACCGCCGCCTGCACCAGCGCCAGAAGGGCGGCGCGGCCGAGGTCGAACTCGAAGCGGAACGCCTGATAGATCGCCAGTTCCAGTGTCGTTGCGCGAGGCCCGCCGCCCAGCGTCAGCGCCACCGCGAACGAGGTCAGGCAGATCAGGAAGATCACCGCCAGCGCGCCGGGGACGACCTGGCGCAGCATCGGCCCCTCGACATGGCGCCACATCGCGCGCCGGTCGAAGCCCAGCGACGCCGCCAGCCGCAGGTGCTCGGCCGGAATGCGGCCCCAGCCCTGCAGGATCAGCCGCGTCGCCAGCGGCAGGTTGAAGAAGACATGCGCGACCAGCACCCCCTGCAACCCGTAGATCGAAACCGGCGGGATGCCGAAGCTGGCCAGCGCCTGATTGGCGATGCCGGCCCGTCCGAACACCGCCAGCACGCCGACGACGGCGACCAGCGTCGGCAGGATGAAGGGCGCGCCCATCAGCACGATCAGCGCCCCGCGCCCCGGAAAGCGGCGGCGCGCCAGTGCGCGCGCCACCGGGATCGCCAGCACGACCGAGATCAGCGCCGACAGCGCCGCCTGCAGCAGTGTGAAGCGCAGCGCCGCCCAGTCGGCGGCGCGAAAGACCGCGCTGCCCGGATCGGCCCGCCAGCCGACCGCCGCCAGCGCGCCGAGGTTGAGGGCGAGCAGCACGAGGACCACCGCGCCGGCCGCAAGTCCCAGCGCCAACGGCAGGGGTCTGCGCCAGGGCAAGGGCGGAGCGGGAAGCCGCACGATGGCGGCCGCGGCGGCGCCGGGGGCGGCGGCGGTGCTCATGCGCGCGCCCCGGCCCGGTGTCGTGGCACGGCGGGCCAGTGGGTGAGGGTTATCCGGCGCGCAGCCCCCCGCGCGCGCGGCCCGCATTTCCCCGCGGGGAAATGCGAAGACGAGGGGGTGCATTTCCCCGCGGGGAGTTGGGAAGACGTTAAGGGTTTCAACGCGGGGGCATGGGAGGACGCCGAGATGCATTTCCCCGCGGGGAAATAGGAGATCGTTAAGGAACATTTCCCCGAGGGGACATGCGAGGGCGCAGGCGGGCGTCGGATGCCGCGCTGCGGGGCGCGATGGGGGTGGCTCACGACCTCGCGGGATCTCTCCTCAGGGTAATCGGGGCGGGATAGGACGGAGGGGGCGCATTTCCCCACGGGGAATTGGGAAGACGTTGAGGGTTTCCGCGCGGGGACATGGGAGGATGCCGAACTGCATTTCCCCGCGGGGAAATAGGAAATCGTTAAGGCTTTTCCCGCGGGGACATGTGAGGATGCCGGGGTGCATTTTTCCGCGGGGAATTGCGGGGGCGCAGGCGGGCGACGGGTGCCGCGCCGCGGGGCGCTATGGGAGTGGCCCACGACCTCGCGGGATCTCTCCTCAGGGTAATCGGGGCGGGATGGGACGGGGTGGGCGCGTTTCCCCGCGGGGAAATAGGAAGTCGTTAAGGGTTTCCCCGCGGGGAAAGGGGAGGATGCCGGGGTGCATTTTACCGCGTGGAAATGTGGGGGCGCGTGGGGTCGCCGGGCGCCGTGTCGGGGGCAGTCTATGACCCCACGGGATTTCCCCGCGGGGAAATCCCCGCGCCGGATCGGGGCCCGGACCCGGCCCTTGCGGGCGGTCGGAAGGGGCCGGGCCACCGCCGCGCCCGCTATTGCGCCAGCGCGTTCAGCCAGCGGTCGAGCGCGGCATTGCGGATCGCCGCCGCCTCGGCATCCGGGAAGAGGAGCGAGGTGTCGGGCTGGTGCAGCGTCTCGAACCCGTCGGGCAGGCCGGCTTCGGGGGTGACGGCGGGGTACATCCAGTTGGTCGTGGGGATTATCGACTGGAACGCCTCGGACGTCATGAACTCCATGAACTGCCGGGCAAGGTCGGGCTGCTCGGACGACGCCAGCACCCCCGCGACCTCGATCTGCAGGTAGTGCCCCTCGTCGAAGGGGGCGGCGGCCTTGCTGGCGTCGTCCTCGGCGATCAGGTGATAGGCGGGCGAGGTGGTGTAGCTGAGGACCATGTCGGCCTCGCCCTCCAGGAACAGCCCGTAGGCTTCAGACCAGCCGGAGGTCACGGTGAGGATGCGCGGGGCGAGCCCTGCCCAGATCTCGGCGGCCTGCTCGCCATAGGCGGCTTCGACCCACATCAACAGGCCGAGGCCGGGGGTCGAGGAGCGGGGGTCCTGGATCACGATGCTGAGGTCGCTGTCGATAAGTTCACGAAAGCTCGAAGGAGGGTTCGGCAGGCGCTCGCGGTCATGGACGAAGGCGAACCAGCCCCAGTCGAAGGGCAGGAACAGCGGGTCTTCCCAGGCGACCGGCAGGTCCAGCGCGGCCTCCACCCCGTGCGGGGCGAAAAGTCCGGTGGCGGCGGCGCGCGCGGTCAGGTTGGTGTCGAGGCCGAGGACGACATCGGCCGCGGCGCGGTCGCCTTCCAGCTGCAGCCGCGCCAGCAGCGCCGCGCCGTCGCCGACGCCGACCATGTTCAGCCGGCAGTCGCAGACGGCCTCGAACGCCTCGGTCACGGCGGGGCCGGGGCCCCAGTCGCTGACGAAGCTGTCGTAGGTGTAGACGAGCAGTTCGGGGGTCTGGGCCTGGGTGGCCATCGGGGCCGCGGTGGCGGTGGCCGCCAGCAGTCCCGCGGCGAGTGTCGGATAGCGCATGTTTCATCCTCCATCTGCGACGGGCGGGTCGGGGGTGGAGGCGGACCTGTCACCTTCCCTCCGCCGGTCCGAACCGGGTCAGGTTCAACGGGTTCGCGCGACGCATCTCAGCCCGATCAGGGGCACCCCGAGGTAGCCTGAGACTTAACCATCCCGCCGGGACGATCAAGGGGAGGATGCATCGCCGGGCAAAGCGTGCCAGAATGGACGCGCCAGCCTGATCCGCCAGCGAGGAGGCCCCGCCATGCTCGATATTCCTTCCGACGCCCCCGGCCAGACCGTGATTTCCACCTTCGAGATGACGCCCGGCACCTGCACCGACCTGCTGGAGGCGCTGACCGCCGCCTATGACGAGGTGATCCGCCACCAGCCGGGGTTCCTGGGCGCGGCGATCCATGTCAACGACGCGCAGACCCGGATCGCCACCTATTCGCGCTGGACCCGGCGCGAGGATTTCCAGGCGATGCTGCGCACCGCCGAGATGCGCAAGCGCAACCGCGCCATCGCCGCGATGTGTTCACGCTTCGAGCCGGTGCTCTACGAGGTCACGGCGGTTTATTGAGCCGGCGGTCAGGCCGGGTTGCGGATGATCCCGGCGAACTGCTCGAACACCTGCCCGTTGCCGGCCAGGATCAGCTTGCTGTCGAGCGGGTTCTCGGTCGCCGTGCGGCCGGCCACGAAGCCGCCGGATTCGCGCACCAGCAGGATCCCGGCGGCGACGTCCCACGGGTTGAGGGCGCGTTCCCAGAACCCGTCGTAGCGCCCCGCCGCGACATAGGCGAGGTCGAGCGCGGCCGAGCCCCAGCGCCGCACGCCGGCGCAGACCGGCATCAGGCGGCCGAGGTCCTGCAGCGTCGCGGGCAGGGTCGAGCGGCCACCGAAGGGCACGCCGGTGGCGAAGATGCATTCGATCATCTTCGAGCGGCCCGAGACGCGGATGCGCTGGTCGTTCATGAAGGCGCCGAGGCCCTTCTCGGCCTGGAACATCTCGTCCTTGGCGGCGTCGTAGACGACGCCGGCGATGATCTCGCCCTTGTGCTCCAGCGCGATCGAGATCGCCCAGTGCGGCAGGCCGTGCAGGAAGTTTGTGGTGCCGTCGAGCGGGTCGACGATCCAGCGGCGGGTCGGATCGGTGCCCTCGGTGGTGCCGGTTTCCTCGCCCAGCCAGCCGTAGTTGGGGCGGGCGTCCAGCAGTTCCTCGCGCAGGATGCGCTCGGCCTCCAGATCGGCCTTGGAGACGAAGTCGCCCGGTCCCTTGGCCGAGACCTGCAGGTTCTCGACCTCGCGGAAATCCTTGACCAGGCTGCGCCCGGCCCGGCGCGCCGCCTTGATCATCAGATTGAGGTTCGCGCTGCCCTTCATGCCCGGCTCCCGTGGTTTCGCGCGCCCTCATAGGGGGTAAGGCCGGCAAAGGAAAGGGGCGCGGGGAAACCTGTGGGTTGATGGCGCGGCGCGGCGCTGCGATGTTGCGGGCGGAGGCGCGGGATGGTCTGGTTTGTGAAGCTAATTCTCGGCGCGGTGGCGATCTATGCGGTGCTGATCGCGGTGCTGGCGCTGGCGCAGACGGCGCTTCTGTTCCCGCGCTGGGCGATGGGGCCGGGGCCGGATCTGCCGCCGGGCGCCGAGCGGCTGGAGGTGGCGCGGCCGGACGGGGTGGTGCTGGTCGGGCATCGGTTGCGCCCGGCGGGGGGTGCCGAAGGGGCGCCGGTGCTGCTGGGGTTCGGCGGCAATGCCTGGGACGGGGCGGCGATGGCGCGGTACCTGGCGCAGGTCTTTCCCGAGCACGAGGTGGTGGCGTTTCACTATCGCGGCTACGGACCCAGCACCGGGCGGCCGGGGGCGGCGGCGCTGCTGGCGGATGCGGTGGCAATCTTTGACGATCTGGAGGCCGGGCGGGTGGTGGTGGTCGGGTTCAGCATCGGCGCGGGGCCGGCGGCGCATCTGGCGGGCGCGCGGCCGGTGGCGGGGCTGGTGCTGGTGACGGCGTTCGATTCGCTGACCGCGCTGGCCGGCGCGCATTACCCCTGGGTGCCGGTGCGGCTCCTCCTGCGCCACCGGATGGCGCCGGCGGCGGATCTGGCGGGGGCGGATCTGCCGGTGGCGCTGATCACTGCGGCGCGGGACTCGATCGTGCCGGCGGCGCGGACCGAGGCGTTGCGGGCGGCGCTGCGCGCGGGGGCGCCGCGGCTGGTCTTTGACGAGACGGTGGCCGCCGGGCACAACGATCTTTACGGCGAGGCGGCGTTTACGCGGGCATTGCGCGCCGCGGTGGCGGCGGTGGCGGACTGATCGGAAAGCCCGGCGAGGTGGACGTGCGCAAGCTTGAGCAAAGGCGCAAGCCAATGTTTTCATGTAGAAACGTATTTTTTGTCAACCGGATTTTAACCGCCGAGTGCGGGCCTGCGGAGGGAATTCCGTTCATTTCTGCCGGGCTCCCGGCCGGCGCGTCGTCCGGCCCGTTTCAGGCGCGGGGGGTGCGGCGAGCGGGTTGCGCGGGCAGGCTTTCGGTCGGGCCGGGCAGGACCCAGCCGTCGGCGACGCGGATGCGCAGGACGCCGTTGGCGGCGGGGGGATAGGCGGCCTCGGCGCGCAGCAGGACGTCCGGCGTGTCCTCGGGCGAGAGGGTCAGAATGTGCCGGTCGCCCAGCCGCCGGCTGTCGGCGAGAAGCGCCGGAAACCCCTCGGTCGCGGGGTGCAGGTCGGTGCGGCGCAGGCAGGCGCGGGCCGGGCCGGGGCTGAGGCCGTGAGGCGCGCGCAGGATCAGTTCCTGCCCGAAAAGGCGCACGCGGGCGGGGGGGCCGGGGGCGATCACCTCGACCGGGACGATCTGGCCGCGGCCGAGGAATTGCGCGACCGTGGCGCAGGCGGGTTCGCGCCAGAGCCGGTCGGGCGGGGCGAGTTGCAGGATGCGGCCGCTGTCCATCACCGCGATGCGGTCGGCCAGCGCCATCGCCTCGGCCTGGTCGTGGGTGACGTAGAGGATGGTGGCGCCGGTCGCGCGGTGCAGGCGGCGAAATTCCTCGACCATCGTCTCGCGCAGATGGGCGTCGAGATTGGCCAGCGGTTCGTCCAGAAGCAGAAGGCGCGGGCGCATGGCAAGGCAGCGCGCGAGGGCGACGCGCTGGCGCTGGCCGCCCGAGAGGCTTTGCACGCGGCGGTTCTGAAACCCGCCGAGGCCCACGGTTTCCAGCGCCTGGGCCACGCGGGCGATGCGCTCGGACGCGGGCAAGCGTCGCACGCGCAGCCCGTAGCCGACATTGCCCGCGACATCCATGTGCGGCCAGAGGGCGTAGGACTGGAAGACCATGCCGATCTGGCGATCCTCGGGCGGGACATGCAGGCCGGGGGCAGAGACGGGGCGGCCGTCGAGGCGGATTTCGCCGGTGCTGGCGCGCTCGAACCCGGCGATCAGGCGCAGGAGCGTCGACTTGCCGCAGCCCGAGGGGCCGAGCAGGGCGAGAAACTCGCCCTCGGCTATCTCCAGCCCGACGCGGTCGAGGATCTGCGCCCCGCCGGCGGTGAAGCCCAGATCGGCGATGGTCACGACTGCCATGGCAGCACTCCTTCCGGCAGGCGGCGGGCAAGAAGCGAGATAGCGCCCGCCAGCGCGAGGACCACGGCCAGCACCCAGACCGAGACCGCCGCCGCCATGGTCGTTCGCCCCTCGTCATAAAGCGAGAAGATGACGACGCCCAGAGTCTCGTTCCCGCGCGACCAGAGAAGCGCCGAGACGGTGAGTTCGGAAAAGGCGCCGAGGAAGACGAGGATCGCGCCGGCCCCGGCCGCCGGGGCGACCAGTGGCAGGACGATGGTGAAAAGCCGACGCAGGCCGCGGGCGCCGACGTTGCGCGCGGCTTCCTCCAGCGCCGGGTCGAGCTGGGCGAGGGCGGCGACGACCGGGCGCAGGGCCAGCGCGAAGAACCGCGCGAGATAGGCCAGAAGCAGGATCCAGAGCGTGTTGTAGAGGCTGATGCCGAGAAGCGGCAGCGGCGGCAGGAAGGTCAGGATGAAGGCGATCGAGAGCACGATGCCCGGCAGCACATAGGGCGCGTCGGCGGCGAGGTTGAGAAGCCGTGCGGTGCGCGAGCCGCGCGCCATGAGCCAGGCGAGCGGAATGGCGGCGGCGAGCGTCAGGGTGGCGGCGAGCGTGGCCAGCGTCAGGCTGTTGACGAAGGCGCGCCGGGTCGTGCCGAGGCTGGTCACCACCTCGATCAGGTTCGAGAGCGTCGCGGTGGCGGGGGTCAGCCGCACACCGACCGAGGGGACCAGCGCCTGCGCGCCGAGCGCGGCCAGCGGCAGGAGTGCGATCAGCGTCATCAGCGCCCAGGCCGCCGCGGTGACCGGTCCGCGCGCGCGCCCCAGCGTGAAGCCCCGGTGGCCGCCGGCGGTGCGGTCGGTCGGCACGGCGAAGCGGCGCAGCGCGAAGGCCTGCAGGGCGATGCCGGTGGCGGCGATGCCGGCGAGGATGAGGGCGAGTGCTGCGACCTCGGGCAGGGCGGTGGGGCCGAAGCCCGAGAGGCGCTGGTAGATCAGCGTCGAGAGGACCGGGAAGCGGCCGGGAATGCCCAGCAGCGCCGGCACGCCGAAATTGCCGATGGCCGAGACGAAGGCGAGCGCGGCGCCGGCCGAGGCGGCGGGCAGCATCAGGGGCAGGACCACCCGGACCACGGTGCCCGAGGGGCGCGAGCCGGCGGCGCGGGCGGCGTCGATCAATTCGCCCGGCAGCGCGCGGAGGCCGGCGCGCAGGGCCAGAAAGACCATCGGCGCGTGTTCGATGCCCATGACGAGGATCACGCCTTCGCGGCCCAGCAGCGGGTTGCGCGTGGGGCGGAGCCCGTCGAGCCCCGGCAACGCCCAGAGCGGGCTTTGCGGGCCGATCAATGACAGCCATGCCAGCGCCGAGACCTGCGGCGGAATCAGAAGCGGCAGGATCAGCAGGAAGACGAGCGCGACGCGCCCGCGCACGTCCGTCAGGCTGACCAGCAGCGCCATGCCGCCGCCAAGGAGCGTCGACAGGGCCGTGGCCCAGAGGGCGGCGTCGAGCGTGTTGAGGGTCGCGGTGCGCGCGGCGGGGCTGGCCCAGGTCTGCGCCAGAAGCCCCGCGCCCTGGGTCACGCCGCCGTCGAGGACCAGCGCCAGAAGGCGCAGCAGCGGCAGGACGCAGAGGCCGAGGACGTAGACGCCGAGGGCCGCGAGCAGCAGCGCCTCGGCCGAAAGGGCCGGGCGCCAGCCGGCCAGCCTGCGCGCGGCGCCCGGGGTCATCAGCCGCCGAAAAGCTCGGCGAAGCGGCGCTTGATGTCCTCGGACTGCTCGAGCAGGAGCGCGGGATCGGCCTGGATCACGCGGAACTCGGTGTCGGGAAAGCTGGCGGGGCGGCCGACATCGGCGCGCAGCGGCAGGTAGCCCTGTTCGACGGCGAAGCGCTGGCCTTCCTCGGACAGCTGCCAGTTGACGAAGGCCTGCGCGGCTTCGACATTGGCGGCGGTCGACAGGATCGCCACGGGTTCGGTCACCGCCGTCACGCCCTCGTCCGGGAAGACGAAGGCAATGGGCGAGCCGTCGGCCGCGGCGTTGAGGGGCATGAAATCGACGATGATGCCGTAGTCCGCCTCGCCCGTGGCGACGGCCGAGAGGACGCCGCCGTTGCCGCGCCCGGCCAGCGCCCCGCCGGTGGCGAGCGCCTCGACATAGTCCCAGCCGAAGCCGTCGGTCGCCGCCAGCGTGCCGACATGGATCATCGCGGCGCCGGAATAGAGGGGGCTGGCCATGGTCAGGCGACTGGCGATGGTGGGGTCGGAAAGTTCGGCCCAGGTGGTCGCGGGGTCGGTGACGCGTTCGGTGTTGTAGGCAAAGCCGGTGGTGATGAGCTTGGTCGAGAAGTAGGTGCCGTCGGCGTCGTGGAGGGCGGGGTCGGTGCCGTCGGTCACGGCGTCGGGGAAGGGGAGCAGGCGGTCTTCGGCCTTCAGCCCCTCCATCACCACGGTATCGGCGATCAGCAGGACATCAGGCTGCGGGTTGCCGGCGGCGAATTCGGCCTCGAGCCGGTTCATCACCTCGGTCGTGCCGGAGCGGAAGTAGTCGACCTGGATGTCAGGGTGGGTTTCGTTGAAGCGCGTGACCAGCTGATCCATCTGATCGCTGGGGGTCGAGGTGTAGATGACCAGCGGGCCGGATTGGGCCAGCGCGCCGCCGGCCAGGGCGGTGGCGGCGAGAGCGAGAAGAAGCGTGCGCATCGGGGTCCCCTTCGTGGTTCCTGTGGATGGCGCGGTGGTAGGCGCATGGCATGACAGGCCGATGACAGCCGCGTGCGTGACGGCGCGCGGGGTGGTCTGGCGCGTTCTATACGCGCCGGGGGGCAAGCTGCAAGGCTGCCCCCCGGGTATCGGCGAGGTTGTTCAGTCCGACACGGCGGCCAGAAGCTGCGCGTTCCCGCCCGAGGCGGTGGTGTCGACGCAGAGATGGCGTTCCGTGAGGACATGCGCGCGGTCGGGCATCGCGGTGATCAGCGGCAGGATCGGCCCCTTGCGACCGGCCAGCGCAGTGGCGAGGTCGCGCGCGGTGTCGGTATCGCCCCACCAGATCGCGGCCGAGAACCCGGTCGCGCGCGCCAGCCAGTCGGCGGGCACGGTGCCGCCGGCGGCGATGGCCCGGCCGCCCAGCATGCGCACGGCCTCGACCTGCGCGGCTTCGGCCGCCCGGCCGGGGCCGAGGCAGAGGACGGGCGCGCGCGGGCTGAGCTGGAGGCGGTTCGATTCGCCGGTCGGGCCGGGGAGGTCCAGCGTCTCGACCACCGCGGCCGCCGGGGGCTTGGCGAGTTGGCGTTCGAGCGCGGAGATATCCGCCGAACCTGCCGTGTCGCCTGCCGATGCGGAGGGCGTGGCCGGGGCGGGCGCGGCCAGGCGCGGCACGTAGTCCGGCCCGCCGGCCTTGGGGCCGGTGCCGGACAGCCCCTCGCCGCCGAAGGGCTGGCTGCCGACGACGGCGCCGATCTGGTTGCGGTTGACATAGAGGTTGCCGACGCGCACCGCCTCGACCACGTCCTGCACGCGGTCGTCGATGCGGGTGTGCAGCCCGAAGGTCAGCCCGTAGCCGCGCGCGTTCACGTCCGCTATGACCTTTGCGAGGTCCTTTGCCTTGAAGCGGGCAAGGTGCAGGACGGGGCCGAAGATCTCGCGCGCGAGGTCCTGGATGCCGCTGACGCGGACGACGGCGGGGGCGACGAAATGGCCTTCGGCCGGGGTGTCGAGTTCCTTCAGCACGCGCCCCTCGGCCCTAGCCTTGGCGACATAGTCGGCGATGTCCTGCCGGGCGTCGGCGTCGATGACCGGGCCGACATCGGTGGGCAGGTGCCAGGGGTCGCCCAGCTTCAGCTCTTCCATCGCGCCGAAGAGCATGTCCTGCAGGTGGCCGGCAACGTCTTCCTGCACGTAAAGGCATCTGAGCGCCGAGCAGCGCTGCCCCGCCGACTGGAAGGCCGAGGCGAGGATGTCGCGCACCGCCTGTTCGGGCAGTGCGGTCGAGTCGACGATCATCGCGTTCAGGCCGCCGGTTTCGGCCACCAGCGGCGCGCCGGGATCAAGGTTTGCGACCATCGCCTTGCGGATCGCCTGCGCGGTCTCGGTCGAGCCGGTGAAGACCACCCCGTCGACGCGCGCATCCGAGGTCAGCGCCGCGCCAACCTCGGCGCCTTCGCCGGGCAGAAGCTGGAGCGCGGTGGCGGGGACGCCGGCGCGGTGCATCAGCGCGATCCCGGCGGCGGCGATCAGCGGGGTCTGTTCGGCGGGCTTGGCGAGGACCGCGTTGCCGGCGGCCAGCGCGCCCGCGATCTGGCCGGTGAAGATGGCCAGCGGGAAGTTCCAGGGCGAGATGCAGGTGATCCGGCCGCGCGGGCGCATGCCTTCGGTGATGCGGGAGGCGTAGTAACGCAGGAAATCCACCGCCTCGCGCAATTCGCCCACCGCGTCGAGCTGGGACTTGCCGGCCTCGCGCGAGAGGATCGCGAAGATGCGGCCGTAGTCTTCCTCGTAGAGGTCGGCGACGCGGTTGAGTACCGCTGCGCGCTCTGCCGCCGGGGCGTCCCAGGGGCGGGCGGCGTCGAGCGCTGCCGCGACATCGGCGCGCGTGGCCTGCGTCACCTCGCCCACGATGTCGTCGGGGCGGGCGGGGTTTCGGGCGGTATAGGTCGCGCCGCCTTCGGCCTTCGCGGCAAGGATCGGGGCGGCGGTGAAGCGCTGGTCGGCGAAGGGCGTGCGCGCGACGTCTATCGCCTGCAACTCGGGCCGGTCGGTCAGATCGAAGCCCTTGGAATTCGGCCGCTCGGGCGCGAAGAGGTCGGGGCCCGTGCGGATCGGGCGCGGCTTGCGCGCGGCGTAGGTGTCAAACGGGCAGGCGGCGACGGTTTCGGGCGGGACGGCGTCATCGACGATCTGGTTGACGAAGGACGAGTTCGCGCCGTTCTCCAGCAGGCGCCGGACGAGGTAGGCGAGAAGGTCGCGATGCGCGCCGACCGGGGCGTAGATGCGGCAGCGGGTCTTTTCGCCCTCCAGCACCAGGTCGTGCAGGCGTTCGCCCATGCCGTGCAGGCGCTGGAATTCGAAGGCGCGCTTGTCGGTTCCCATGCTGCGCGCAAGGTCCAGAACGGCCGCGACGGTGTGGGCGTTGTGCGTGGCGAATTGCGGATAGATGCGGTCGACCTTGGCCAGCAGGTTGCGGGCATTGGCGATGTAGCTGACGTCGGTCGCGGATTTGGCGGTGAAGACCGGAAAGCCCGGCAGGCCCAGGACCTGGGCGCGCTTGATCTCGGTGTCCCAGTAGGCGCCCTTGACCAGCCGGACCATGACCTTGCGGTCCAGCCGTTCGGCCAGCGCGTGCAGCCAGTCGATCATGGCGCCGGCGCGCGGCCCGTAGGCCTGCACGACGACGCCGAAGCCGTTCCAGCCGGCGAGGTTTTCGTCGGCCAGCACCGCGGCGATCACGTCGCAGGAGAGCGCCAGGCGGTCGGCCTCCTCGGCGTCGATGTTGAAGCCCATGCTGCGTTCGGCGGCCATGCGGGCAAGTTCGGTCACGCGCGGCACCAGTTCGTCCATGATCCGGTCGCGCTGGGCTTCCTCGTAGCGCGGGTGCAGCGCCGAAAGCTTGACCGAGATGCCGGGATTGGCGCGGATGTCGCCCTTGGTCGCGGCCTTGCCGATGGCGCGGATCGCCTGCGAATAGGCGTCGAAATAGCGCTTGGCGTCGTCACCGGTGCGCGCCGCTTCGCCCAGCATGTCGTAGGAATAGCTGTAGCCCTTCGCCTCCATCCCCTGGGCGCGGCGCATCGCGGCCTCGATGGTTTCGCCCAGCACGAACTGGCGGCCCATCTCCTTCATGGCGCGGCCGACGGCGGTGCGGATGACCGGCTCGCCCAGCCGCTTGACGGCGGCGCGCAGGTTGCTGGCGACGCCCGGCTCGCCCTCGTCCAGGACGCGGCCGGTGAGCATCAGCGCCCAGGTCGAGGCGTTGACCAGCGACGACGACGAATGGCCCAGGTGCTTGCCCCAGTTCGACGGCGCGATCTTGTCCTCGATCAGCGCGTCCATGGTCAGCGAGTCCGGCACGCGCAGCAGCGCCTCGGCCAGGCACATCAGCGCGATGCCCTCGTCGGTCGAGAGGCCGTATTCGGCCAGAAAGACCTCCATCAGGCCGGGGCGCGCGCTGGAGCGGATGCGGCGGACGAGGTCCGCGCCGGCCGCGGCGATGCGGGCGCGCGCGGTGGCGTCAAGGGCCGCGGTTTCGATCAGGGTTGCGACGCAGGCGTCCTCGTCGCGCGGGATGGCATGCAGGATGGCGTCGGGAAGGGGCAAGGCAGCACCGTTTTGTCTGTGGGGTCGATCTTCCGTAGCTTACCGCGAGATTTTAATTCCCGTTTCCCGATTCTGCCCTAAGTTCGGCGTATTCGCCTGCAGTTGTCAGGAAAGGCAGTTCAATGTCCCGCGACGCCATCGACGATTTCGACCGCGCGATTCTGCGCATCCTGAAGCAGGAGGGCCGGCTGAGCGTCACCGAACTCGCCGGGCGGATCAGCCTGTCGAAATCGCCCACGCAGGCGCGGCTGAAACGGCTGGAGCGCGAGGGCTACATCACCGGCTATCAGGCGCTGGTCGATCATGCGAGGCTGGGCAACGACCATATCGCCTTTGTCGAGGTCAAGCTGTCCGATACGCGCGAGGTGGCGCTGAAGGCGTTCAACGCCGCCGTGCGCGCCACGCCCGAGATCGAGGAGTGCCACATGATCGCGGGCGCCTTCGACTACCTGCTGAAGGTGCGTAGCGCCGATATCCAGAACTACCGCGCGATCCTGGCCGAGCGGATCTCGATCCTGCCGCATGTCGCGTCGACCTCGACCCATGTCGCGATGGAATCCGTGAAGGAACAGGGCGGGCGGTGACCGCTTCGGGGCTGGCCCTGGAACGAAAAAAAACGGCAGCGCGGGCTGCCGTTTTCTATTCTTGTGCCGAAGGGCTGGCGGTTTTTGCCGGCCCGGTCGTTCAGAACCGGAACGAGACGCCCACGGTCACGCCGGTGCTGCGCACGTCGGTGCTGCCGCCGAAACGGCCGTGGTTGACTTCACCGGTCAGGATGACGTTGTTCTGCAGCAGGTGCGAGGCGCCGACGCCGACCAGCCAGCCGTTGCTGCTGCGGCTTGCGCCGCCGCCGACCGGCTTGTGTTCGACATGGGTCAGGCCCAGCGAGCCGAAGCCCCAGGTGTTGCCGGCCGGGCCGAACTTCGGACCGGCGCGCAGACGCGCGGCTGCGCCCCAGCGAACTTCGCGGTTGGCGATTTCCTGATTGAAGCCCGGGGCGATCGACAGTTCACCACCGGCGACCCAGTCACCCAGGTCGTAGTTGTAGCCGGCATGCAGCGCCGCGGCGCCATCGGTCGAGCGGCCGCCGTTCCAGGTCGTGCGCGCCACACCGGCGGTCACGCCCAGGTAGGGGCCGGTCCAGTCGATGCTGGGGGCCATCGGGGCCGGCGCCAC
Organism: Pararhodobacter sp. SW119; assembly: GCF_017811755.1. Classification (GTDB taxonomy): domain Bacteria; phylum Pseudomonadota; class Alphaproteobacteria; order Rhodobacterales; family Rhodobacteraceae; genus Pararhodobacter. Next base: position 245,230 of record NZ_JADDJF010000001.1, read on the forward strand.
CACCGGGGGCTCGGCCATCGGGGCCGCAGCACTGCCGGCGAAGGCGGCGGGCGCGGCCAGGAGGGCGGCGGCAGTCAACGCGATCAACTTTTTCATCGTTACACTCCTTCAAGACGTGACGCGGCCAGCAGGGAGTCATGACCGTTCGATTGAATACCATTTTAAGGCGAACTGGCTGAGAGAACAACGCCCCGGAAGGATCAAAAACGCGTTGCGGCATCGCGGCAACAGTTTTCCGCTCATCGTGCTGCGGGGCGGCGCCGGAGGGTCGCGGCGCGAGGTTCAGCGCAGGCCGGGCATCCTGGCGGCGTCCAGCGAACATCCCCGCAAAATCAGGGCGTTATCGCAGGGGCGCGGGCGCAGGTCGCGCGTCAGGCACAGGCGCAACTCGACTATGGCATCTTGCCGGCAGGTTGTCAGCATCATCGTGTAGGTCAGGCCGGGATTGGCCTCGATGAAGGCGGCTTCGACGACATCGGGCGACAGCACGATTGTTTGATCGAGGGCGTCGAAGACCTGCGGCAGCGTCAGCCTTCCTGCGGCCGCGCGGGTCAGGGCGAAATAGTCCGCCGCGCTGAGCCCGGTGCAGCGGCCGTGCTTGTTCCACTGGTGCCCCGCCGAGCCGGAGGCGCCGTAAAGGTCGACCTGCGCCGCCGTTTCCCGGCGCGAGGGGTTGCGGTGCGCGGTGTCGCAGTATTCCGGCCAGGACCCGCCGGTGCGCTGCGGCCAAAGGCCGTGGACCGTCCAGCCGTGCCCGCTGTCCGGCGCGCAACGCGAGTCCTCGCGGGCGTCGCCTTCGAATTCGCAGAAGCTGGGCATCCAGGTCAGCGCCAGCAGGTAGTGGTCGAAACCGCGCTCTTCGGCGGCGGCGGGCGTCGCCCCGGCCAGAAGCAGGGCTGCGATCAGCGCGCGCAACAGCCGGGACGGGGCCATGTTTTCTCTTTCCTTGCGGAATTTCGGCCCTTATATACGCGCCATCCCCCGAAAGCGAGGATGCGCGGCCGCCGGCCCGCGGCCGGTGACCCCGGCGGGCGTCGCCGCATGCCCGCAGGACAGGAAGCGAGAAGGACCAAGACGATGGCAAAACCCCTGATGGCCAAGGCGACCGCGGTCTGGCTGGTGGACAATACGACGTTGAGTTTCAAGCAGATCGCCGATTTCTGCGGGCTGCACGACCTGGAGGTGCAGGGCATCGCCGATGGCGATGTGGCGGCCGGGGTCAAGGGGTTCGACCCGATCGCGCACAACCAGCTGGACGAGGTCGAGATCAAGAAGGGCGAGGCCGACCCGGCCTACACGCTGAAGCTGAAGTACAACCCCGCCGCCCAGGGCGAGGAAAAGCGCCGCGGCCCGCGCTACACGCCGCTGAGCAAGCGGCAGGACCGGCCCGCGGCGATCCTGTGGTTGATCAAGTTCCACCCCGAATTGGCCGATGCGCAGATCCGCAAGCTGGTCGGCACGACGAACCCGTCGATCCAGGCGATCCGGGAGCGAACGCATTGGAATATCAACAACATCCAGCCGATCGATCCCGTTGCGCTGGGCCTTTGCAAGCAGTCCGAACTGGATGGCGAGGTGCAGAAGGCGGCGAAGAAGAAAGCCGCCGAGGGTGGCGTGATGGACGACGACGCGCGGCGCCGCCTGGTGTCGACCGAGCAGTCGCTGGAAATGCCGGCCGAGCCGAAACTGCCCAGCAACATCGCCGGGCTGGAGAATTTCTCGATCTCGGACATGGCCGAGGAGAAGCGCGAGCGCGCCGATTATTCGGATGCCGAAAGCTTCTTCAACCTGCCCGACGAGGACGAGAAGGACGAGGACGAGGACGACACCGACCCGCGCGGCTGAGGCGCCCCGCGCCGCGCCGGCAGGGTGCTGGCGGGCGTATGGCAAGTGGCTGGCAAGCGTATGGCAAACGTATGGCAGTTCCGAACGGTGCGGCAGGGATCGCGTAAGGTTTGAGCCCGCGGGTTCGGGCTGTGGGAGAGGTAGGGAGGGGGGCGCTGCCCCCCTCTTGGCTGCGCCAATTCACCCCCCGGGATACTTTCGGACAGGAAAAGTATGGGGAGGTGGGGGTTGCCTGCCGTTCGCTGCGCAGCCTCTTTTCGCCGCGCGCGCAGCGCGCGGCGCCCGGCCCAACGCGAGGAAGGTTCGTGCGCGGAACGCGCACAGCCTGACGAGGGGCGGGAGAACTTCCGTCGGCTTTTCATTCGGTCGGGGTTTGCGCGGCTTTCCAAGGCCCGCCGATTGGGCTAATCGGGGCGCGGTCCGGCTGCGGGGAAGCTGCGGGCGCGTCTGCGGCGGGGCCGGCAGGGAATTTGGGGACAGGCGATGAAATTCACCCTCTCGTGGCTCAAGGACCATCTGGAAACGGAAGCGACGCTGGCCGAGATCGCCGAGGCGTTGACCGATCTGGGCCTCGAGGTCGAGGAGATCGACGACCCGGCCGAGCGGCTGGGCGCGTTTCGCATCGCGCGCATCCTGGAGGCGGCGCCGCACCCCGACGCCGACCGGCTGCGGCTTTGCCGGGTCGAGGTGCTGGACGAGTCGGGTGGCGCGGCCGAGGAGGTGCAGGTGGTCTGCGGCGCGCCGAATGCGCGCACCGGGCTGGTCGGGGTCTTCGCGCCGGTGGGCACGCATATCCCGGGCACCGGGGTGGATCTGAAGCCCGGCGTGATCCGGGGCCAAGAATCGAACGGCATGATGTGTTCCGAGCGCGAGCTGGAACTGTCCGACGACCACGAGGGGATCATCGACCTGCCGGGTGATGCGCCGCTGGGTGCGCGCTATGTCGACTATGCCGGGCTGAACGACCCGATGCTCTACATCAAGGTCACGCCCAACCGGCCCGACGCGCTGGGCGTGCGCGGCATTGCCCGCGATCTGGCGGCGCGCGGCCTGGGCACGTTGAAGCCGCTGTCCGTGGTGCCGGTGCCCGGCGTCTTCGCGAGCCCGCTTCGGGTCGAGATCGATCCGGCGCTGAAGGCGCGGGGCTGTCCGCATTTCGCCGGCCGGGTGATCCGCGGGATGACGAACGGGCCGTCGCCGGACTGGCTGCAGCGCCGGCTCAAGGCGATCGGGCTGAGGCCGATCTCGGCGCTGGTGGACATCACCAACTTCTTCACGTTCGGCCTCAACCGTCCGCTGCATGCCTTTGACATGGCGAAGGTTTCGGGCGACGTGCTGCGCATCCATCCGGCTGCGGGCGGCGAGGAGATCCTGACGCTCGACGGCCGCACCTACCGGTTGGCGCCGGGGATGATGGCGATCTCGGACCTGCGCGGGGTCGAGAGCATCGCCGGAATCATGGGCGGCGAGGAGACCGGCTGTACCGCGGCGACGACCAGCGTGTTCCTGGAATCGGCCTGGTGGGACCCGATCACGGTGGCGGCGACCGGGCGGGCGCTGAAGATCAATTCGGACGCCCGCTACCGGTTCGAGCGCGGTGTCGATCCGGAGTTCACGCTGCCGGGGCTGGAACTGGCGACGCGGATGGTGCTGGACCTGTGCGGCGGCGAGGCGTCGGATCTGGCGGAGGATGGCGCGCCGCTCGAGACCGCGCGGACCTATCGGTTCGAGCCGGACGCGATGCGGCGGCTGGTGGGGATGGACCTGCCCGAGGCCGAGCAACGCGCGATCCTGGAGGCGCTGGGCTTCCGTCTGGAGGGCGAGAGCGTGATGCCGCCGCCGTGGCGGCCAGATGTGCTGGGCGATGCCGATATCATCGAGGAAGTGGCGCGCGTGGCCTCGCTGACGCGGCTGGAGGGGCGGCCGCTGGCGCGTCCCGCCGGCGTGCCGGCGCCGATCCTGACGCCGGCGCAGAAGCGCGAGCGGCTGGCGCGGCGGACGCTGGCGGCGCTGGGCTATCATGAATGCGTGACCTACAGTTTCATCGACGCGCCGTCGGCCGCGGCCTTTGGCGGCGGCGGCGATGCCGTGCGGCTGGAGAACCCGATTTCCAGCGAGATGACGCATCTGCGCCCGGACCTGCTGCCCGGCCTGCTGGCGGCGGCGGCGCGCAACCAGGCGCGGGGTATCCCGGACCTGGCGCTGTTCGAGCTGGGACCGGTGTTTTCGGGCGGCCAGCCGGGCGAGCAGGCGATCCACGCGACGGGGTTGCTGGTCGGCCACGCCGGGCCGCGCGATCCGCACGGCAGCCGCCGGGCGGTCGACGCGTTCGACGCGCGCGCCGATGCCGAGGCGGTGCTGGCGGCGCTGGGCGCGCCGGCGCGGGTGCAGATCGACCGGCAGGTCGCCGGCTGGTTCCATCCCGGTCGCGCCGGTCGGCTGACGCTGGGTCCAAAACGGGGGCTGGCGGCCTTTGGCGAGGTGCATCCGCGGGTGCTGCGCAGCCACGGGATCAAGGGCGCGGCGGTCGCTTTCACGGTCGAACTGGCCGCGATCCCCGAGCCGCGCAAGTCCGAGGCGACGCGCCCGGCGCTGGCGATCAGCGACCTGCAGGCGGTGGAGCGCGACTTCGCCTTCGTGCTGGATGCGCGCATCGAGGCGCAGGTGGTGGCGCAGGCGGCGCAGGGCGCGGACAAGGCGCTGATCGAGAGCGTGCGGGTCTTCGACGAGTTCGCCGGCCCGAAGGCCGAGGCGCAGATGGGCGCGGGCCGCAAGTCGCTGGCGATCAGCGTGCGGCTGCAGCCGATGGAGCGCACGCTGACCGAGGAGGAGATCGAGGCGGTGAGCGCGAAGATCGTCGAGAAGGTGGCGAAGGCCACCGGCGGCAGCCTGCGCGGCTGAGGGGTCAGCCCTCCTCGGGGAACTGGGTGCGGCAGGCGGCGATCTGCGCATCGGCGATGCGGCGTTCGCGGGCGATGGCGTCCTCGAGGAGGGCGACGCGCGCGCGCTCGGCCCGCGGATCGATGGGGCGGCGGAATTCGCGCAGGGTGTCGACCCAGTCGACGCAGCTGTAGACCCTGCCCTCGCTGTCGCGGCACCAGGCGGGGCCGAGGCGCGGGACGATGCGCGTCTCAAGGGCATAGCCGCGGATCAGGTTGCCCTGACGTTCGGCCAGTTCCTCGGTGAGGAGGCGAACCTCGCGCTCTGCGCGCAGGACGCAGCGTTCGAGCGGGGTGCCGCAGGCGGCCAGAAGCGCGAGGGCGGCCAGCGCGGTGAGGGGGCGGAAGGCGGGCATCGGCGACTCCGTTCCGGGGTGAGTCGGAGTGTAGCAGCCCGCGCCCCGGGGTCCAGTGGCCAACGGCTGACCCGCGCCCGGGCGGCACGGGGCGGGTGGGTGGGCGTGACGTCCGGGCGCGGGTCGGGTCACGGCGGTTCGGGCGGGGGCGACTTGGGGTCGCAGGTCCTGCGGGCCTGCGCCGACGGTAGTGGCGTCAGACGTCGATTTCGCGCGCCTCGGAGGCCAGCATGATCGGGATGCCGTTACGGATCGGGAAGGCCAGGCGGGCGGTGCGCGAGATCAGTTCCTGCCGCTGGGCGTCGTAGCCGAGCCGGCCCTGGGTCACCGGGCAGACCAGCGCCTCGAGCATCTTGCGGTCGAAGGCGGGGCGGTCCGCGGGTGGGGGAGCGGCGTCGGTCACTGGATCTGGTCCTCGGGCGTGCCGCTCTGGCCGCGGAGGGTGAATTCCATCAGCGTGACCAACGTTTCGCGGCGGGTGGAGAGCGACGGCGCCTCGAGCAGGGCCTGCTTTTCCTCCGGCGCGAAGGGGCAGAGCATCGAGAGCGAGTTGATCAGCAGTTCGTCCTCGGCCTCTTTCAAGCTGCCCCAGTCGGTCGACAGGTCCACGGTGCGGAAATAGCGCACGAGAAGATCGAGGAAGGCCGGCTTGTCGAAGCCAGCGTCGGCCTCGGTCGGGCCGGTATCGCGTTCGAACCCGGCCCAGGAGACATGCGCGCGTCGATAGGGGGCGAAGCCCTCGACCTCGGCGGTCAGGCGAAAGCGCGAGACCCCGGATAAGGTGATCATGTAGCGCCCATCCTCGGTTTCCGAGAACGCGGTGAGCCGCCCGGCGCAGCCGATCGAATGCAGGCGCGGCGCCTCGCTGCCGGGCACGCTGCGCGGCTGGATCATGCCGATCAGCCGCTCGCGCGTTTTCAGGGAATCCTCGAGCATGGCGAGGTAGCGCGGCTCGAAGATATGCAGCGGCAACCGGGCGCGCGGCAGAAGCAGCGCCCCCGGAAGCGGGAAGATCGGGATCGTTTCGGGCAGGTCGCTGGCTTTGCTCATGGACCTACAGCTAATGCGCAGGGGCGTTCAGGCAAATATCATCGAACTGAGTCGGCGGCGGCCCTTCTGCGCAAGGGGATCGTTGGGTTTGAGCGCGTCGAAGACGGTGAGAAGCTGCGTCTTGGCGGCGCCGTCGTTCCAGTCGCGGTCACGGCGGAAGAGCTCCAGCAACTCGTCGATGGCGCCCGCCGCGTCGCCTCGGGCGTGCAGCGCCTGCGCCAGGTCGAAACGCGCCTGGTGGTCGTCGGGGTCGGCCTCGATCCGGGCGCGATAGTCCTCGACCGGGCCGGCGTTGGCGGCCTGGCGGGCGAGCGCCAGTTGCGCGCGCGCGGCTTCGAGTTCCTTGGCGGAGGCGATGGCGGCGGGGGCGTTGTTCAGGAGTGCCTCGGCCTGGTCAAGTTCGCCCATCGCGATATGAGCGCGGGCGAGGCCACCGAGGGCGGCGGGCTGTTCGGGCTCCTGCCCGAGGATCGCGGCGTAGAGCTGCGCCGCCTCGACCGCGGCGCCGTCGGTGAGCAGCCGCTCGGCCTCGTCCAGCACCTCGCCCAGACCGCCGTCGCCGGCCAGATCGGACAGCTTGTCGACGAAGGCCTTGAGTTCGGACGGCGCCAGCGCGCCCTGGAAGGCATCGACCGGGCGGCCCTGCCAGAAGGCGTAGACCGTGGGGATCGACTGGATGCGCAACTGCTGGGCGATCATCTGGTTTTCATCGACATTGACCTTGACCATGCGCACCTTGCCGCGCGCGGCGGTCACCGCGGCCTCCAGCGCCGGGCCCAGCGTCTTGCAGGGGCCGCACCAGGGGGCCCAGAAGTCGACGATGACCGGAACTTCCTGGCTGGCTTCGACGACATCGGCCATGAAGCTGGCCTCGGTCGTATCCTTGATGATCGGCGCGGCGGATGCGGCCTTGGGCTCGGACATTCCCAGCATGATGGTCCTCTCTGACATGACTTTGGCCCCTATATGCGCATGTGGGGCAAAAAGGCCAAGGGGGCGCTTGATCGACGGGGGGCAAACGATACCTTGCGCGCAACCGGGAAGGGAGGGCCGGATGCGCGCAGGTGTCGGTCATTGTCGTCGTCATCGCAGGGCCGGCGTGGTCCGGTGATGCAGGCGCCGGTCTTCATCGGGTCCGAGATCTATCGCCGCTCCAGCTACGGGGGACGGCACCCGCTGGCGATCGCGCGCGTGTCGACGGTGATGGATCTGGCGCGCGCGCTGGGCTGGCTGCCGGCGGGGCAGTACCGCACCAGCCCGCGCGCCAAGCCGGCGGCGCTGACCGCCTTTCACGCGCCCGCCTATGTCGCGGCGCTGGCGCGGGCCGAGGCCGAGGGCGCGGTCGACGCGGCGACGCGCGCGCGCCACGGGCTGGGCACCTTCGCGAATCCGGTCTTTCCCGAGATGTTCCGCCGCCCGGCGACCGGGGCGGGGGGCGTGATGCTGGCGGCCGACCTGGTGCGCGCGGGCGGCGTGGTGCATGTGCCGGGCGGCGGCACGCATCACGCGATGGCGGACCGGGCGAACGGGTTCTGCTATCTCAACGATCCGGTGCTGTGCATCCTGCGGCTGCGGGCGTTGGGAATGCGGCGCATCGCCTATGTCGATATCGATGCGCATCATTGCGACGGGGTCGAGGCGGGCCTGGGCGGCGCGGGCGACGTTCTGATGCTGTCCGTACACGAGGAGCGGCGGTGGCCGTTCACGGGTGCGCTGGGCGACGACGGCGGCGGCAACGCTTTCAACCTGCCGGTACCGCGCGAGTTTGGCGATGCCGGCATGGCGCGGGTGCGCGACCGCCTGATCCTGCCCGCGCTGGCGGCGTTCGAACCCGACGCGGTGGTCCTGCAGGCGGGCGCCGATGGGGTGAGCGAGGACCCGCTGTCGCGGCTGGCGCTGTCGAACGGGGCGCATGCGGCGATGGCGCTGGCGCTGCGCGCGATGACCCCGCGGCTGATCGTGCTGGGCGGCGGCGGCTATAACCCGTGGTCGGTGGCGCGCTGCTGGACGCGGATCTGGGGCGCGCTGAGCGGCCATGCGATCCCCGAGCGGTTGCCGCCCGAGGCCGCGGCGGTGCTGGAGGCGCTGGTCTGGCCGGGCCGCGCGGCCGGCCGCGCCCCGCCCGCCGAATGGAAGACGACGCTGGCCGATCCGCCGCGTCCAGGGGCGGTGACGCAAGAGCTGGAGGGTCGCATCCAGGTGCTGCGGGCGCGGCTGCCGCGGACGCTGGCGCGCATGGCCGACACGGCTGCGGCGGCGAAAGGCGCCGGCGCCCACGATCCGCGTGCGCGGGTGGCAAGCGGTTCTGCGGGTTAGCGATTATTTGTGATCACTGAATTATTCACAGTGATCACAAAGGAAGGAATCCCTATCCGTAGTGTCGCAGCCCGCGCAGAAATCGGCAATCCGGGCGTGACTCGGCCGGAAAATGCGTTATTCATTCCGTCGAAGCCGGTGGGGCATCTGGTCCCGCCTGCCACACGAAAGGGACCGATCATGGCTGACGTGAACCGGGGCAACCGGCCGCTTTCCCCGCATCTGCAGGTCTACCGCCTTCCACTGACCGCGAAGATGTCGATCCTGCACCGGATCACGGGTGCCGGGCTGACGCTGGGCGCGTTGCTGGTCGCCTGGCAGTTCATCGCGGCGGCGATCGGGCCGGGGTATTCGGATTTCGTCGACGGGCTGCTGGCTTCGATCCTGGGGCAGCTGATCCTGATCGGAAGCCTCTGGGCGCTTTGCTACCATGCGCTGAACGGCATCCGGCACCTGTGGTGGGACATCGGGCGCGGGTTCGACCTGGAGTTCACCGAGAAAGCGAACTACGTCGTCCTTGGCGGATCGGTCGTGCTAACGCTGATCTTCATCCTGGCGATCTGGTAAAGGGGGGCGACGATGGGCTACCGGACCGATTATGCACGCGTTCAGAACCTCGGCGCCGCACATGAAGGCGTTGGCCACTGGTGGGGGCAGCGGATCTCGTCGCTGGCGCTGATCCCGCTGACGCCGCTTTTCGTCATCCCCTTTGGCCGCGCGCTGGGCGGCGGGTACGAGGCGATCCTCGCCACCTATTCCGGCTGGGGGAACGCGCTTGTCGCCGTGGCGTTCCTGCTGGTCGGCTTCTGGCATCTGGCGCAGGGGCTGCAGGTGGTGGTCGAGGATTACGTCCCGCAAAAGGGCCCGCGCATGGGGCTGCTGCTGGGCAACACGCTGCTTTGCGGGGCCTTCGCGCTCGCCGGTGTTTTCGCCATCCTGACCATCCTGTTGCGCGCCTGAGGATACTCCATGCCTGCATATGAAATCGAAGAACATTCCTATGACGTGGTCGTGGTCGGTGCCGGCGGCGCCGGGCTGCGCGCGACGCTGGGCATGGCCGAACAGGGGCTGAAGACCGCCTGCGTGACAAAGGTCTTTCCGACCCGGTCGCACACGGTCGCGGCCCAGGGCGGCATCGCCGCGTCGCTGTCCAACATGGGTCCCGACCACTGGCAGTGGCACATGTACGACACCGTCAAGGGATCGGACTGGCTGGGCGATACGGATGCCATGGAATACCTGGCCCGCGAGGCGCCGAAGGCGGTCTACGAGCTGGAGCATTACGGCGTGCCGTTTTCGCGGACCGAGGATGGCAAGATCTATCAGCGCCCCTTTGGCGGGCACACGACCGAATTCGGCGAAGGCCCGCCCGTGCAGCGCACTTGCGCCGCCGCCGACCGGACTGGGCACGCGATCCTGCACACGCTTTATGGCCGGTCGCTGAAGGAAAAGGCCGAGTTCTACATCGAGTATTTCGCCACCGACCTGCTGATGGACGAGGACGGCGGCTGCGTCGGCGTGCTGGCGTGGAAGCTGGATGACGGCACGCTGCACCAGTTCAACGCAAAGGTCGTGGTGCTGGCGACCGGCGGCTACGGGCGCGCCTATTTCAGCGCCACCTCGGCGCATACCTGCACGGGTGACGGCAACGGCATGGTGGCGCGGGCGGGCTTGCCGCTTCAGGACATGGAATTCGTGCAGTTCCACCCGACCGGCATCTACGGCGCCGGCTGCCTGATCACCGAAGGCGCGCGCGGCGAGGGCGGCTATCTGACCAACTCCGAGGGCGAGCGGTTTATGGAACGCTACGCGCCGACCTACAAGGACCTGGCCAGCCGCGACGTCGTCAGCCGCTGCATGACGATGGAGATCCGCGAGGGCAGGGGGGTCGGCCCGGACAAGGACCATATCCACCTGCACCTGAACCACCTGCCGCCCGAAACGCTGCATCTGCGCCTGCCCGGCATTTCGGAATCGGCCCGGGTCTTTGCCGGGGTGGACGTGAACAAGGAGCCGATCCCGGTCCTCCCGACGGTGCACTACAACATGGGCGGCATCCCCACCAACTACTGGGGCGAGGTGCTGAACCCCGATGCCGAGAACCCGACCCGCCTGGCCCCTGGGCTGATGGCGGTGGGCGAGGCGGCCTGTGCCTCGGTCCACGGGGCCAACCGTTTGGGGTCGAACTCGCTCATCGATCTGGTGGTCTTTGGCCGCGCCGCGGCGATCCGCGCGGGGCAGGTCGTCGACCGCGACAGCGCCATTCCGCGCGCATCGAAAGCCGCGGTCGACAAGGCGCTGGAGCGTTTCGACCGGACCCGCAACGCCAATGGTGCGGTGCCCACCGCCGATCTGCGGCTGGAGATGCAGAAGGCCATGCAAGAGGACGCCGCCGTCTTCCGCACCGACAAGACCCTGGCCGAGGGGTGCAAGAAGATGGAGGCGGTCGCCGCCAAGATGGCCGACATCAAGGTCACCGACCGCTCGCTGATCTGGAACACCGACCTGATGGAGACGCTGGAGTTGGAGAACCTGATGCCCAACGCGCTGACCACCATCGTCTCGGCCGAGGCGCGCAAGGAAAGCCGCGGCGCCCACGCGCACGAGGATTACCCCGACCGCGACGACGCCAACTGGCGCAAGCACACGCTCGCCTGGGTCGAGGGCACCAAGGTGCGGCTGGACTACCGCCCGGTCGTCACCGACCCGCTGACCACGGCCGATCAGGGTGGGATCGACCTGAAGAAGATCGCGCCCAAGGCCCGTGTTTACTGAGGAATGGATCGATGGTTCAACTGACCCTGCCGAAGAACAGCCAGATGCGCACCGGCAAGACCTGGCCGAAGCCCGAGGGGGCGACAAATCTGCGGACCTTCCGCATCTATCGCTGGAGCCCGGACGACGGCGAGAACCCGCGGGTCGACACCTATTTCGTCGACATGGACAATTGCGGGCCGATGGTTCTGGACGCGCTGATCAAGATCAAGAACGAGATCGACCCGACGCTGACCTTCAGGCGGTCCTGCCGCGAGGGGATTTGCGGATCCTGCGCGATGAACATCGACGGCGGCAACCATCTTGCCTGCATCTTCGGCATGGACGAGGTGAAGGGTGACGTGAATATCTACCCGCTGCCTCACATGCCGGTGGTCAAGGACCTGGTGCCGGATCTGACGCATTTCTATGCCCAGCACGCCTCGATCCAGCCGTGGCTGGAGACGAAGTCGAACACGCCGGCGAAGGAATGGCGCCAGTCGATCGAGGATCGCGAGAAGCTCGACGGACTCTATGAATGCGTGATGTGCGCCTGCTGCTCGACCGCGTGCCCCAGCTACTGGTGGAACGGCGACCGCTACCTGGGCCCGGCCGCGTTGCTGCATGCCTATCGCTGGATCATCGACAGCCGCGACGAGGCGACGGGCGAGCGGCTGGACGATCTGCACGATCCGTTCAAGCTTTATCGCTGCCACACGATCATGAACTGCACGAAGACTTGCCCGAAGGGTTTGAACCCGGCGAAGGCGATCGCGCAGATCAAGAAGCTGATGGTCGAACGGGTGGTCTAAGGCGCCTTTTTCGGAGGGTCGGCAAAGTCGCTGTCGCCGTCTTCAGCGTCTGGGTCTGGCCGCTCGTTTCTTCCTTGCAAGTCCAACTGCACCGCGGTGCAAGGGAACCGGCGCGGCGGCTTGCTCGTTGTTCCGGACGGCGCTAGTGCTGAGGCGCCCTTTGGAGTGATAGATGCCTGCCCATGATCTCGATCCGCTGGACCGCAAGATCCTTGCCGAACTGCAGCAGGATGCGGGCCAGTCGCTGGACGAGATCGCGCGCAAGGTCGGGTCGAGCAAGACGCCGGTTTGGAACCGGATCCGGAAGCTGCGCGACGCCGGGGTGATCGGCCGCCAGACCGTGCTGCTGGATCCCGACGCGCTGGGGCTGGAGGCGTGCTTTTTCGTGCTGATCCGCACGTCGGAGCACGAGGCCGACTGGCAGGATCGCTTTCTGCGCTCCGTCCGCGCCCGGCCCGAGGTGCTGGAGGCGCACCGCCTCGCCGGAGAGATCGACTACATCCTGAAGGTGCGCGTGCAGAACGCGCGGGCCTATGATGTGTTTTACCAGGCCCTGATACGGGATGTGCGTATCTATAACGTCACCGCGCTGCTATCGATGGAGGAGATCAAGGCCACGACCATCCTGCCGGTATGAGCGCCGGACGGTGGCTTGGGGCCGCTGCGGCCGAGTACGGCAAACGGAACGCCAGGAACGTCAACCCAGATAAAGGAGTCCGCTATGCTGCGCCCCCTCATGAAGTCCCTCACTGCCCTTACGGTCCTCGGCTTGCCGGTGGTTGCGTTGCCGGCGTCAGCCCAGCAGGCAGGTGGTCCCGCCGCGACCCTGACATCCGAGCGAATCCAGACCTGCCTGGACGATCGTCTGGCCGAGGGGTGCGCGACGGTTCTGGTGCGGCTTCTGGTTTGCGAAAGGGCGCCGGACATGGAGGGATGCGCGGCTGTCAATGACGCGGCGGCGGCGGCGGATGACGAGGAGAACGGCGACACCGAAGATCAGGCCAGCGCGGAAGAGAACGACAGCGCGGACGAAAACGATACTGCCGACGAGAGTGATACCTCGGATGAGAGCAGTGAGTCCGAAAGTGCCGGGGACGATGAGATCGACGACGCGATCGATGTCGACGTCAAGGCCGAGGGCGAACTCGCCGATGAGGCCGACGGCGCGGAAGACGCGACGGACGACGAAGAGGAAGACTGATCGCGCGGCCGGTCGTGGAAAGTGCTCGCATGCGAGCGCTTTCCCAAGTGGTTGATTTGGTGAGAGAAATCAGTCGCGTTAATCGCAGTGAAACTTTCTCCGGACGGGTTGTCTGGGCCGGTTTGAGGATGTTCGACAGTCCCGCCCATACGTTCCTGCCCGGTTGATCACCAGTATTCGGCGCGAGTTTCCGGGCCTGCGGCGGGTCTGTCTGGACAAAGCCGCGCCGCCCTGTAGCCTGTCCGGCGGAGGCAGGCATGGGTGGAATGCTCGACTACTGCGCCCGGCACGGGCGGGGCGTTCTGGTTGCCGGTCTGGTGGCCGGGATCGCGCTGGGCATTGCGGCGCCGTCGGTCGCCGAAGCCGGTCGGGCGCTGATCGCGCCGATGGTCGTGCTGCTGCTGTTCCTCGCGGTCCTGAGACTGGGCCCCGAAGGGGTGCGTGCAGGCCTGCGCGGGATCGGAAGCGCGCTGGGCGTGACGCTGGTGCTGCAACTGCTGCTACCGGTGGTCGCGGCGCTGGCCTTACTGCTTCTGGGATGGCACGGCGCGGCGGCGCTGGGCGTCGTGCTGGTCCTGTGCGCCGCGCCGCTGACCGGCTGTCCGAACATCGCCATCATGTCCGGTGGCGACCCGGTGCCGGCGTTGCGTCAACTGGTGCTGGGCACGACGTTTCTGCCGCTGACGGTGATCCCGGTCTTCGCGCTGGTTCCGGCCTTTGGGGAGCCGGCTCAGGTTGCCGCGATCGTCCTTCGATTGCTGGGTGTGATCGCCCTGGCGGGGGGCCTTGCGCTGTTCCTGCGTTTGCGTGGCGTGGTGCCGGGTCACGATCGGGCGCTGCGGCGGATGGACGGATTGGCCTCGCTGATCCTGGGTGTCGTCGTGGTGGCGATCATGGGGGCGGTCGGCCCGGCCCTGGCGGACGGGGGAAGCGTCTGGGGCCTGCTGGCGCTGGCCATGGCGCTCAACTTCGGTCTTCAGGCGGGGGTGGCGTTGCTGGCGCGGGCGGCTGGGTCTGACAGCGCGGCTGCGCCGCTGGGGATCGTCGCGGGCAATCGCAACATCGCCCTTTTCCTGTCGGTCCTGCCGGCGTCGCTGGCCGATGAACTGCTGCTTTTCATCGGGCTCTACCAGATCCCGATGTACCTGACGCCGCTGGTCATGACGCGCTTCTACCGCTGGCTTGCCGGGCGGCCGTCCATCGCCGCGCGCCAGTGACGGCGGCAGAGCGAGACATAAGTCTCGTTCCCGCCGATCTGCACCTGCGCGCCGTCCTTCGCCGGTTCCCCGTCCGGTCCCAGCCTGACGACCATCGTCGCCTTCCGGCCGCAATGGCAGATCGTGCGGACTTCGCGCATCTCGTCCGCGAGCGCCAGCAGCGCGGCGGAGCCCGGAAACAGCTCTCCCCGGAAATCGACGCGCAGACCGTAGCACATGACTGGGACGGACAGGTCATCGACAGCGCGCGCAAGCTGCCAGACCTGGTCACGCGTCAGGAATTGCGCCTCGTCGACGAACACGCAGGCGACGGGGCCTTCGGCCTGCCGTTCGGCGACACGGTTGAAAAGGTCATCGTCGGGGCTGAAGGTATCCGCAGGCTCGTCGATGCCGATGCGCGAGGCTATGCGGCCCATGCCGGCCCGACGGTCGAGCCGGGCGGTCAGCAGATAGGGGATCATGCCCCGTTCGCGATAGTTATGCGCGGCTTGCAACAGGATCGTCGACTTGCCGGCATTCATCGTCGAATAATGGAAGTGCAGCTTGGCCATGGCGTGGCTCTAGCCGCAGTTCGCCGCACGCGCAACGGCGGGCGGACCCCCGTTGCGCATGCCCGCGGGGCGGAGGTTTCAGCCGATCGCCACGACCTCGACCGCGAAGGTCAGATCCTTGCCGGCCAGCGGATGGTTGGCGTCCAGCACGACCGTCGACTCGTCGGCTTCGGCGACGACGACCGGCATCGCGTTGCCGTCGGGGGTCTGCATCTGCAGCATGGTGCCGGGGTCCAGCGGAATATGCTCGGGGATCTGTTCGCGCGGGACGGCCTGGCGCGCCTCGGGCTGGTAGTCGCCGTAGGCGTCCTCGGACGGGATGGTGACGGTCTTCTGCTCGCCGACCGCCATGCCTTCGACGGCGGCGTCGAGCCCGGGGATGATCTGCCCGGCGCCGACCGTGAAGGAGAGGGGGTCGCGCCCGTCGGAACTGTCGAAGACCGATCCGTCGCTGAGCGTGCCGGTGTAGTGTAGCTGGACGGTATCGCCCGCCTTTGCCTGGGTCATGGAAACCTCGTGATCGGGGGTGAATGGCCGGAGGGGTGCTGTACGCGCCGGTTGCTCCGCTGTGCGAGGCCATCGTAACCAAACATGCTGCAACTGAAAACCCCGTCGCCGGCAGGTCTTCATGAGGGTTTGTTCGGATTGGTTGACCCTTCCGTGAACGGGCAAACGCGCATCGTCAGGCAAGGAAGGATCGCTTTCCGGTCGGTTGGGCGTTGCGAAATCCCGCTCAAGATGGGAAACAAAGTTCTCCGGCACGATGGGTCGGGTGCGCCGGACTGGGTGCAACATCAATAAAAAGGCGAAACAGCCGGGACGGGGAGATGGCGGAACATTCGGACGCGAACGCGCCTTGGGTGAATCTTGCGGGGATGGCGACCGTCGCGCTGACGGCGGCATTGTTCGCCTTTTTCCTGCAGTACCTGCCGGTCGTCGCGGCGGGATCACCCGTACAATGGAGCTGGAACTGGATTCCCAGCCTGCAGATCAACCTGTCGTTCTGGCTGGACGGGCTGAGCCTGATGTTCGCGCTGCTGATCACCGGAATCGGCGCGTTCGTGATGCTTTATGCCGCGCGCTATCTGGCGGGGCATCCGCAGTACAACCGCTTCGCGCTCTATCTGTTCAGCTTCATGCTGTCGATGCTGGGACTGGTGCTGGCCGATAACCTGATCGCGATCTTCGTCTTCTGGGAACTCACGACCTTCACCTCGTACCTGCTGATCGGCTTTTCGCATACCGATCCGAAGTCGCGCCGCAACGCGCTGCAGGCGCTGCTACTGACGGCGGCGGGGGGGCTTGCGCTGCTGGCGGGCTTCATCCTGATCGGCGTCACGCAGGGCACGTTCGAGATGTCCGAGCTGAATGCCGCGGGCAGCATGGCGGAGCAACCCTATTACCTGGGCATCCTGATCCTGGTGCTGCTGGGCGCCTTCACCAAGTCGGCGCAGGTGCCGTTCCATTTCTGGTTGCCGAATGCGATGGCGGCGCCGACGCCGGTTTCGGCCTATCTGCACTCGGCCACGATGGTGAAGGGGGGGGTCTATCTGCTGGCACGGATGCATCCCAGCCTGTCGGGTACCGATGTCTGGGTCTGGGTGCTGACGATCTTCGGGGCGGTCACGGCGGTCTTTGCGTCCTTCATGGCGCTCCGGCAGATCGACCTGAAGCAGACGCTGGCCTACACGACGCTGATGGCATTGGGTACGCTGGTGATGTTCCTGGCCGGGTCCACCGGGTATGCGATCACCGCGGCAATGACGTTTCTGATAGTGCATTCGCTTTACAAGGCGTGCCTCTTCCTGACCATCGGCGTGATCGACCACGCGACCGGCACCCGCGACGCCGATGTTCTGGGCGGGCTGGCGCGGGCCATGCCGATCACGGCGATGATGGCGTTGCTGGCGGGGCTGGCGATGGCCGGCATCCCGCCCTTCCTGGGCTTCATCGCCAAGGAGGTCGCCTATGCCGGCGGGCTGAGCATGGCGCTGACGGTCTTCGTGGTGCTGATGTCGCTGGCGGCCTTCGCGCTGATGTTCGCGGTGGCGGCGATCGTGGCTTACCGCCCCTTCTTCGGCCCGCAGGGCGCGCTGCCGCGCAAACCGCACGAGGGGCCCTGGCCGATGCTGATCGGCCCCGCGACGCTGGCGGTGTTGGGGCTTCTGGCCGGCCTCATGCCCGGGGTCACCGCCTACTATCTGGTCGAACCGGCGGTGGCCGCAGTGATGAGCGCGCCGGATACGGGTGGGCGGTTGAAGCTCTGGGCCGGGTTCAACCTGCCATTGGTCCTGAGCCTTGCGACCTTCGCGCTGGGGTTCGTGCTCTACTGGTTCCACCAGGATCTGCGCGCGCTTCTGGCGCGGATCGAGGCGCGCGGCCCCAACCTCGATGCCGGCTGGGACCGGATGCTGGAGCGCTTCATGGACTTCGCCAAGCTGCAGACGCGGGTGATCCAGACCGGCGTGATGCATCAGTACCTTTTCGCCACGTTCACGGTCCTGGCGCTGGCGATCGTGGTGCCGATGGTGCTGCGACCGGTGGGCGGGATGACGCTAACCTTTGCGGGGCTGAGCTTTCTTGAATGGGGTATCGGCTTCCTGATCTGTGCGGGCACCGTGCTGGTGCTGCTGACCTCCTCGCGGATCGTGGCGCTGACCGGGCTGGGTGTCGTCGGCATCGGCGTGGCGCTGATCTTCATCGTCTACTCGGCTCCCGATGTCGCAATCACGCAGCTGCTGGTCGAATTGCTGGTCGTGGTGCTTTTGGCGGTGGCGCTGCTGAAGATGCCGCATCTCGACCCCGACAACCGGCAGGTTCATCGCCCGATGGATGCGATCCTGGCACTGGTCGTCGGCGGGCTGACCGCGGCTGTGCTGCTGCTGGTGGTCGAAACCCCCTTCGACCGGCGCCTGACCGATTTCTTCGAGGGCGCCAGTTGGATGGAGGCGTTCGGGCGCAACATCGTCAACGTCATCCTGGTCGATTTCCGCACGCTGGACACCTTCGGCGAGATCGCGGTCGTGATCATCGCCGCGCTGGGGGCGTTCGCCCTGCTCAAGGGCGGCTTGAAGCGCGGGGCCGAGGGTGAGGCGGAGAAGGAGGACAGCAAATGAACTCCATCATCTTCACCGCGGGCGCCCGGATCCTGGTGGCGCTGCTGCTGGTCTTTTCGCTGTTCATGTTGCTGCGCGGACACCATCTGCCCGGCGGCGGCTTCATCGGCGGGCTGATCGGCGCGATCGCGTTCATCGTCTATGCGCTGGCCTGCGGGTCGGCCGAGGCGCGCACGGCGCTGCGCGTCAGCCCTGAGGGGCTGGCAATGGTGGGTCTGGGCGTGGCGCTGCTGGCGGGACTTGTGTCCTTCGTCTTCGGTGATCCGTTCTTCACCGGGCAATGGTACTGGGTCGGCGGCGACAGCTACGAGACCGCTGCCTTTTCCATCAACTCGGTGCTGGTCTTCGATATCGGCGTCTATCTGGTGGTCCTCGGCGGAATCCTCTCGATCGCCTTCGCCTTCGAGGAGGAGACCTGAGATGGAAACGCTCACCGCCCTGATCATCGGCGTTCTGGTCGCCGCCTCGGTCTACCTGATGCTGGCGCGCAATTTCATGCGCTTTCTTTTCGGGCTGATCCTGCTGTCGAACGCCGCGAACCTGACCATCTTCGCTTCGGGGCGGATGACGCCGGGCGCACCCGCGCTTGTCCCCTACGGAGAGGACACGCCCCTTGGCGTGGTCGGCAACGCCCTGCCGCAGGCACTGGTGCTGACCGCCATCGTCATCGGCTTCGGGCTGCTCGCCTTCACCCTGGCGCTGGCCTTCGAGGCCTATCGCCGCCTGCGCACGATGGACAGCGACAAGATGCGATACGCCGAACCGAAGGAGGAGCGTGAATGATGAGCTGGCTTCTGGTCATGCCCATCGCCATCCCCTTCGCCACGGCGGTCGTGGCGTATCTGATGCGCATGTCCGATGCGGGGCGTTGGATTTCGCTGGCGGGTTCGGCTTTGTCGCTGCTCGCCTCGGCGGCGCTGATGGTCGCGGTGCTGGAGCGCGGCGTGGTCGCCGCGCAGATGTCGAGCTGGGACGCGCCCTTCGGGATCACGCTGGTGGTGGATTACCTGGGTGCGGTGATGGTGGTGATCACCGCCATCACCGGGCTGGCGACCGCCATCTACGCCCTCGGCGAGATCCCCGCGCGGCTGGAGAAGCTGGGCTATCACGCGCTGTTCCAGACCTTGATCGCCGGCGTGACCGGTGCGTTCATGACCGGCGACGTCTTCAACCTCTATGTCTGGTTCGAGGTCATGCTGATCTCGTCCTTCGGGCTCTTGGTGCTGGGCGGATCGCGCGAGCAGCTGGACGCGGGGATCAAGTATGTCGCGCTGAACCTGGTCTCGACCCTGGTCTTCCTGTCGGGGATCGGGCTGCTTTATGGCGTGACCGGCACGCTGAACATGGCCGACCTGCGCGACGCGGTGGCGAATGCCGAGAACCAGGGCCTGATCACCGTCATCGCGATGATGTTCATGGTCGGCTTCGGGGTGAAGGCCGCGGTCTTTCCGTTGTTCTTCTGGCTGCCCGCGTCCTACCACACGCCCAGCTTCGCGGTCTCGGCGGTGTTCGCGGGGCTGCTGACCAAGGTCGGTGTCTACGCCCTGATGCGGATGTTCACGCTGGTCTTCGTGGGCGACATCGGCTTCACGCATGAGATCCTGATCTGGGTCTCGGCGCTGACCATGCTGACGGGGGTTCTGGGGGCGGCGGCGCAGACCGATTTCCGCAAGATCCTCAGCTTCCACATCATCAGCCAGATCGGCTACATGACGCTGGGGTTGGCCCTTTACACGCCGCTGGCGCTGATGGGCGGCGTCTTCTATCTGGTGCACCACATCATCGTGAAGGCGAATCTGTTCCTAGTCGCCGGTGTGGCGAACAAGCTGGCCGGGCATACCGACCTCAACCGCATCGGCGGGCTTTACAAATCCTCGCCGCTGCTGGCCGCGCTGTTCGTCATCCCGGCGTTTTCGCTTGCCGGTTTCCCGCCGTTGTCGGGCTTCTGGGCGAAGTACCTGATCGTCAAGGCGGCGATCGAACTGGACAACTGGCTCATCGCCTTCGTCGCGCTGTTCGTCGGTCTGCTCACGATCTTCTCGATGACCAAGATCTGGGGCATGGCGTTCTGGAAACCGCATCCAGACGGGATCGACCCGACGCCCGACCGCGTGCCCGACAAGGTGCGCATCCCGATGATGATCCCGATCGGCGGGCTGGCGGCGATGACCATCCTCATCGGTTTCTACCCCGAACCCTTCGTGCAGTTCGCCGAGGTGGCGGCAGCGCAGTTGCTGGACCCGACGGACTATGTCGAGACCGTGCTGGGGGCGCGACCATGAAAACGTCCATGAATGCACTGGTGGTCAACCTGCTGCTGGCCTTCGCCTGGGCCGGGATGCAGGGCAGCTTCACGCTGGGATCGCTGATCACGGGGGCGGTGCTGGGCTTTTTCGCGCTGTGGCTATCCGCGCCGCTGATCGGGATCGAGCGGCTGTACTTCGCGCGGGTCTACCGGATCGTGCGGTTGGCGCTGTTCTTCCTGTGGGAATTGACCCTGTCGTCGATTCGCGTCGCCTGGGATGTCATCCGCCCCTTTCCGCGCAACCAGCCCGCGATCATCGAGATGCCGCTGAGCGTGAAAAGCGATATCGAGATCCTGTTGGTGACCAACCTGATCTCGCTCACCCCCGGGACGCTGAGCGTCGATGTGACGCCGGACCGCGAGACCTTGCTGGTGCACGCGATGTTCGCCGACGACCCCGAGGCGCTGGTGACGGAACTGAAGGACGGGTTGGAACGGCTGGTAGCGGAGGTATTCGAAAAATGACCGCAACCGAGTTTCTGGATTTCGCCGTCAATCTGACGCTGGGCATGATCCTGCTGGGCCTGGTGGTGGCCTTCGTCCGCCTTGCCATCGGCCCGACCCTGGCGGATCGGGTCGTGGCGCTGGACATGATGACGATCACGATCATCGCCTTCTGCGGCGTCTATGCTGTTGCCGTGCGCGAGCCGTCGTTCCTAGACGTGGCGATCGTGCTGGCGCTGGTCGGGTTTCTGGCCACGGTGGCGTTGGCGCGCTACGCCGAGCGACGGTTCGAACGCGACGGTGACAAGAACGGCGGGGGCGCGGGCCATGATTGAGATCCTCACCGGCATCCTGCTGCTGGGAGGCGGCGCCTTCGTGCTGATCGCCGCCATCGGCATCGTGCGCCTGCCCGACCTGCTGACACGGATGCACGCCTCGACCAAGGCCGGCACGCTGGGCAGCCTGCTGGTGCTGGCCGGCCTTGCCGTCCATGTCGGCTCGGCCGAGGTGATCAGCAAGGCGATCGCCACCTCGCTTTTCCTGCTGCTGACCGCGCCCATCGCCGCGCATATGATCGGTCGCGCCTATGCCCGGACCGAGCGGCGAAAGCGCCCCGGCGACGCCGATCCTTCGGCGCCTGTGCAGTACAACCAGGGATAGTATTGCGCGATCGGGCGGCGCTGGGTGGAAGCTTGTCTTGCCCGGCGCGGACGATTGGATTAAGCAAAGGTTGCTTCGGTGCAGGCGGTACTCTGCCTGTTAAAAGGGAATGCGGTGCGGCCCTTCGGCCAATTCCGCGACTGCCCCCGCAACTGTAAGCGGCGAGCGATGTCGGCACATGCCACTGTGGCGCAAGCCATGGGAAGGCCCGGCAAAGCGACGACCCGCGAGTCAGGAAACCTGCCGAGGCGATCACCCTGTTCATGCGCGGGTGGCGCAGGGGCAACGGTCCGTCCGTAGAGGTGATGCCCCACCGTCTGCGGAGGAATGCCTCCCAGACATGTCGTCACTTGGCGCCCGGCGCCGACTTTCGGGATGGTTACATGCCTTCGCTTCCAATTCTCAAACCCGCCTTGGCCGGTCTTTTCGTGCTGGCCGCCGTTCCTGTCCAGGCGCAGATCGTCGATCTGGGCCGCATCACCGTTCTGGCGACGCGCGTCGCGACCGAGGTTCAGCGCAGCGGCGCCTCGGTCAGCGTCATCGAGCGTGATTCGATCGAGGCGAGCGGCGCCACCCAGCTTGCCGATCTGCTGGCGCGTCTGCCGGGTGTCAGCATCGTGCGCACGGGTGGTCCCGGCACGTTGACCGGCCTGCGCATGCGCGGTGCCGCGCCGGGCTATGTCGCGGTCTATGTCGACGGCATTCGCGTCGACGATCCCACTGCGACCTCGGTGCAGACCGATTTCGGGCACATGCTTCTGGATGACGTCAGCCGGATCGAGGTTCTGCGCGGCTCGCAATCGGCGCTCTATGGCGGGTCTGCCGTTGCCGGCGTGATCAGCATCACCACCCACCGGCCCGAGCGGGACGGCTTCAGCCAGGAAACCGGGCTGGAACTGGGCAGCTACCGCACGCGCGCGGCGCGCTACGCGCTGTCGTTCCGCGACGACCGGATGGAGGCGGGGCTGTCGCTGGTCCATCGCCGGACGCGCGGCTTCACTGCCTGGGAGGGTATCCCCGGCACCCCCGGCTTCAGCCCGGACGCCGAGCCCGACGGGTTCGAGGCCACCCGCCTGTCGGCCAGTTTCCGCTACCGCGCCAGCGAGGTGCTGACCTTCGGACTCTCCGCTTTCGGGCAGAGGTCGCGCAACGACTACGACACCGGCTGGCCGACCGACCCGAATTCCGATGCCGAGTCGCGCTGGCGCACCCGTGGCGCCCGCGTCTTCGCCGAGATCGAGACCGGCATCGTTCAGCATGAACTGTCGTTTTCCCGGTACCGCATTGACCGCGATCTTTACGAACTGGGCGCACTGACCAACGGGTATGTCGGGCGGCGCGCCGGGCTGGCGTATCAGGGCGTCGCCGAAGTCACGCCTGACTTGACCTTGATCTGGGGCGCCGACACGACGCAGGAGCGCGCGACCGCCGACACGATCCCCGCCGGGACCGAGAGCACCCGGACTAGCGGCGCATTTGCTCAACTTCTTTGGGCACCGACCGCGCAACTGGATCTGGGCGCGACGGCGCGGGTCGACCGGAATTCGGCCTTCGGGTCGTTCAGGACCGGCCGGCTGACCGCGGCATGGCAGGTCGCACCGGGCACCACGTTGCGTGGTGCGCTCGCCCGCGGCTTCCGCGCGCCATCGCTGGATGAACGCTTTGGCGATTACGGTTTCTTCGTCGGCAACCCGGCCCTGCAGCCCGAGACGAGCGACAGCGCCGAGATCGGTCTCGATCATCGCTTTGCTGGGGGCGGCGAGGTCAGCGCCACGCTCTTCTGGCTGAATACTTCTAACCTGATCACCTACGACGGGCTCGCTGTTCCCAACACGCTCAACAACGTGCCCGGAACCTCGCGTCGCCATGGGCTGGAGCTGTCGGGCAGCCTGCCGGTGGGCGACCGCCTGACCGTGACCGGCGCCTATACCTATACCGATGCGCGCCTGCCGTCGGGCGGTAGGCTGACGCGGGTGCCGCGCCATGACCTTGCGCTTGGGCTGGATGCGGTACTGGCCGACCGCTGGCGCGGGGCGGTCGATCTGCAGCGCGTCTCGGGGCGCGCGGCGGAGTTCGGCGCGGCCTTCGACGACTATACCGTCGTGAGCGGAAGCCTGCGCTACGCGGTGACCGACAGCGCCGATATGTACCTGCGGGTCGAGAACCTGTTCGACCAGCAGTATCAACTGGTGCCGGGCTACGCGACGCCCGGTCGGTCGTTCTACCTTGGCGTTGCCGCGCGCTTCTGATCTGGCGGCGCTGGCCGTGGTGCTTTGCGGCGCCACGGCCTCGTCCGCGGGGCCACCCGAAAGGGTGGTCTCGATCAATCTGTGCACCGACCAGCTTGCGATCATGCTGGCCGCGCCGGGGCAGCTCGTTTCGGTAAGCCACATTGCCGCCGACCCCCGGGTTTCGCCGCAGGCCGCCGAGGCCGCGCGCTTTCGCCTGAACTACGGCCAGGCCGAGGAAGTGCATGCCATGGCGCCCGACCTGGTGCTGGCGGGGCCCTACACTTCGCGCTACACCGTGGGGTTGCTGCGGCGACTGGGGGTCGAGGTGCGCGAACTGCCGCTTGCCGATCGGTTGCAGGACATTCCCGAAACGATCTCGCAGATGGGTGCCTGGCTGGGCCGCGAGCGTGCCGCCGAGGCCCTGATCGACGATTTCAACGAGGGGCTGGCAGCGCTGACGTCCGAGACGGACCTGCGCCCACGCGCGGTACTGCATTACGCCAACAACTACACCTCCGGTGGGGGCACTTTGGCCAACGAATTGCTGAACCTGGCCGGGTTCATCAACATCGCAGCCGAGGAAGGCTTGCGCGGCGGTGGCACGCTGCCGATGGAACGGATCGTGATGCTGGCACCCGATCTGGTGATCTCGGGTCAGCGCTATCCGGGCGAAAGTCGGGCCGAGGCGGTGCTGGATCATCCCGCGATGATTGCGTTGCGCGAGCGACGCGTAGGCGGCGTGTCCGACGCCGATTGGGTCTGCGGCACGCCGAACGTGCTGCGCGCGCTGGCCCGCCTTGTCGCGCTCCGGGCAGAGGTGCGCTGATGCGCTTTCCCCTGCTGCTGGGCGTGCTGGCGCTACTGGTGGCAGGGCTTTTCGCCGCCTCGCTTCTGGTTGGCCCGGCCGGGATTGTGCCGGCGCGCGCGCTGGCCGCGCTGATCCGGGGCGAGGGGGTTGCCGAGACGCTGGTGATGCGCGAGATCCGCCTGCCGCGGGCGCTTCTGGCGGCGATGATCGGGGCCTCGCTGGGGCTGGCCGGGGCGGCGATGCAGGGCTATCTGCGAAACCCGCTGGCCGAGCCGGGGCTGATAGGCATTTCGGGCTCGGCCGCGCTGGGGGCGGTGCTGGCGCTGCAGACCGGCGTCGCCGCAGCCTTTGTGCTGGCGCTGCCTCTGGCGGCGATGGCGGGGGCGGTGGTTGCGGTGGGCTTGATCCTGCTGCTGGCGGGGCGCAGCGGCGGGTCGATCACGCTGATCCTGGCCGGCATCGCGGTCTCTGCCATGGCGGGGGCGTTGACCGCGCTGGTCCTGAACCTGTCGCCCAACCCCTTCGCCGCTGCCGAGATCGTGTTCTGGATGATGGGCTCGCTGGCCGACCGGTCGATGACCCATGTCTGGCTCGCGCTGCCGTTCATGGTGGTGGGCGGGGCGCTGCTCGCGACGCTGGGGCGCGGCTTGGATGCGCTGACGCTGGGCGAGGATGCGGCGGCGACGCTGGGCGTGTCGCTGACGCGGATGCGCCTGGTGCTGATCGGCGGGACGGCCTGCGTGGTCGGGGCGGGCACGGCGATTTCCGGGGCCATCGGCTTCATCGGCCTTGTGGTGCCGCATATCCTGCGCCCGGTGGTCGGGGCGCGGCCGTCGCGCCTGCTGGCGGCCTCGGCACTGGGTGGGGCGGCGATGCTGCTGGCGGCGGATATCGCGGTGCGGCTGATCCTGCCCGAGCGCGACCTGAAGCTGGGCGTGCTGACCGCGCTGGTCGGGGCGCCGCTTTTCCTGCATCTCATCTACCGCACCCGACGCGAGGGGTTGTGATGGCGTTGCTGACGCTTTCGAATCTCTACGCGGCACGGGGCCCCTGTGACGTCCTGCACGACATCTCGCTTTCGGTCGCGGCGGGCGAGTTCGTCGGGCTTCTGGGTCCCAACGGCGCCGGCAAGACCACGCTGATGCGCGCCGCGCTCGGCTTGATGCAGTCACGCGGGCAGTCGAACCTTGCTGCCCTTGACCGCCGCGCCCGCGCCCGCGCCGTCGCCTGGCTGCCCCAGGCGCGCGAAATCGCCTGGCCGATGGACGTGGAGACGGTGATCACCCTGGGCCGCGCCCCGCATCTGGCGCCGGGCCAGTGTCCCGGCGCCGAGGATCGGGTCGCAATCGACGCTGCCATCACGCGCATGGGACTGGACGGCTTTCGCACGCGCATCGCCACGCAACTTTCCGGCGGCGAACAGGCGCGGGTTCTGATCGCGCGCGCGCTGGCGCAGGACACGCCGCTTCTGATGGCCGACGAACCGACGGCGGGCCTGGACCCGGGCAGCCAGATCGGCCTGATGGAACTGTTCGCCCAGACCGCGCGCGAGGGCAGGGCGGTCGTGGCGTCGCTCCACGATCTGGGTCTGGCGGTGCGGCATTGCACGCGTGTCGTCGTGCTGGACCGTGGCCGTATCGCCGCCGATGGCGCGCCGGACGCGGTGATGTCGCCCGACCTGCTGGCGCGGGTCTTTCACATCACCGCGCATTTCGCCTCGGGACCCGAGGGGCCGGTCTTTCAGCCGCTGGGGCTGATCCGATGATCGTGCTCGATCGGCCCTGGCTGTCCTTCGATCTGGGCGTTGAGATGACGGTGCTCAGCTGGACCGTCAACCGCCCCGGATTCGTGCGCGGACGCCATCTGATCTGGCGAGAGATCCGCAACGCCGACTTGCCGCCCGATCTGAACGTCAAGGCGTGGCTCGACGCGGAAACCGCCCGTTTGGGAAAGCCCGATGCGCCCTGCCTGCTGACCTCGCGCCGGCTGGATGCCTTTGTCCGGCATGACGCGCGTGAAGGCACGGTCGCGGCCTGCGCCGTCGCGACCGTGGGACTATCGAATGCCGAACGGGTCGGCACGCGTACCGATCGAACCGGCCGAAACTGGGACCTGGACCTTGGGGCGCATTACGGCACGGTCAACGTGGGGGTGCGCGTCGATCACCCGCTGTCGCGCGCGGGGATGCTGGAGGCGCTGAGCATCGTGACCGAGGCGCGTACCGCCGCGATCCTTGACGCCCAGGTACATCTGCCGACCGGGCTGGCGACGGGAACCGGTACCGACTGCATCGCGATTGCCGCACCCGAAGGCGTCGACGATTACGCGGGCCTCCATACCGACTGCGGCGTGGCGCTCGGGAGGGCGGTCTACGGTGCCGTGCTTGCCGGCGCGCGCGATTGGCAGTCGACGGTAGGCTTGATCAGGGGGGGTTGATCGACCAGCCCCCGTGGAAATCCGGTCCGGGCTGTGTCACGATCCACCCTGTTTCGACGCCGGTCTGAAGCGCAACGCGAACCTGGACACGGAACCACCGGCGCGTCACGTCGTTGGAACGGCAACCCTTGGAAGGATCGCGAATGAGCCGACTGATCGTCGCGTCGAACCGAACCGCGAACCCCGGCGAGGAACGCGCGGGCGGTTTGGCCGTGGCCTTGGGAGATGCTCTGGCCGAGCGCGGCGGCGTCTGGTTTGGATGGTCGGGCGAGATCGTCCCGAGAGAAACCCGCGGCATCCGCCTCGCGGTCGAGGGCAACATCGATTTCGCATTGGCCGACCTGACGGCGGCTGAACATCAGGGCTATTACCTCGACTTCGCCAACCGCGCGCTCTGGCCGGTCTTTCACTACCGCGTCGATCTCGCCGTTTTCGACGATGCCGCCTTTGACACCTACGCCGCGGTGAACCGCCGGTTCGGCCGTCTGCTTCTTCAGCTGTTGCGCCCGGCGGATGTTGTCTGGGTCCACGACTATCATTTTCTGTTGCTGGGCGATGCCCTGCGCGACAATGGATGGCGTGGCAGGATTGGGTTTTTCCTGCACATTCCCTTTCCGCCTGCCGAGATCTTCGCCGCCTTGCCCCACCACCAGCGCCTGGCGCGCGGCATGGCGGCATTCGATCTGCTGGGCTTCCAGACCGAGCGGGATGTCGGCAACTTCACCCGGTACATGGTCGAGGAGCATGGCGCCGAACGTCTCGACGATGGGCGCATCAAGGTCTTCGACCATCTGATCCGCGCGCAGGCCTTCCCCATCGGTATCGACCCCGACGAGGTCGCGTCCATGGCCGAGAGCGAGGAGGCGCGCACCGCGTCAAATCAACTGGGTCGGATGATCGAGAGTCGTTCGCTGGTCATCGGCGTCGACCGCATGGACTATTCCAAGGGGTTGCCTCAGCGGCTTCAGGCCTTTGGCCGGCTTCTGGATGAGGACGAGCGGCTATGCGGACGGGTCAACCTGTTGCAGATCGCCCCCCCTTCGCGCGAGACGGTCGAGGCCTATCGGGATCTGCGTGAAGAGCTCGACCGCCTGACCGGGCGGGTGAACGGCGATCATTCCGACCTTTACTGGACGCCGATCCGCTACATTGCGCGCAGCTACTCGCGCGAGGTTCTTGCGGGGCTGTTCCGGCTGGCGCGCGTCGGGCTGGTGACACCGCTGCACGACGGGATGAACCTTGTCGCCAAGGAATACATCGCCGCGCAGGACCCGCAGGATCCGGGCGTGCTGATCCTGTCGGAGTTCGCCGGTGCCGCCGAACGGATGCAGGCCGCGATCCTGGTGAACCCCCACGATGTCGATGGCATGGCCGATGCGATCCGACGGGCGCTGGAGATGTCGCGAGAGGAACGCACGGAACGATGGACAAGTCTGATGCAGGAGGTGCGGGACCACGACGTCGTCGCCTGGCGGCAGAATTTCCTGTCGGCCCTTGAAGGAATGGGACGGGATGAGACGTGAGCGACCTGGACGCCTTGCGGCTGACGGCGCGCGACGCGCTCTATCTCGATTTCGACGGCACGCTTGCCGAGATCGGTCCGGACCCCGACGCGATCATGTTGTCTGCCACCACGCTTGCCGCGCTGACGGCGCTGGCCGCGCGCCTGGGCGGGGCGCTGGCGGTGCTATCGGGACGGGATCTGCGCGACCTGGCGCGGCGCACGCCCGACAGTCTTTGGCGCGTCGGCGGGCACGGGCTGGAGGTGTTGCCGCCTGGCGCGACCATCCCTCCTGCCGCCTCCGCTCCGTCCGGTTCCTTCATGGATGCGTTGCTGCCGCTTGCAGTCATTCCTGGCGTGCGGATCGAAGTGAAGGGCCCTGTCGTCGCGATCCATTACCGCGCCGCGCCCGAGGCCGAAGTCGCCTGCCTTGAGGCGGCGAAAGCCGCGCTGGACCTGGCGCCCGGCTACAGTGTTCAATCCGGCAAGATGATCGTGGAACTGAAACCCCAGGGCGCGGACAAGGGCGCGGCCTTGCGCCGTCTGGCGTCGCTGGAACCCTTCGCCGGGCGGCGGCCGATCATGCTGGGCGACGACACCACCGACGAAGACGCAATGCGGGCGGCGCGTGCGCTTGGCGGGATCGCGGTCAAGGTGGGCGAGGGCGAGAGCGTCGCCGATTTGCGCGCAAACGACCCCGCTGCCGTGCGCGCCTGGATTGCCCGCGAGGCCGAGAGAGCCTAGAGCAGGGCCAGACTCAGCCATGGAACCAGCGCGAGGATCACCAGGGCCACGCAGGCCACGGCGAAGAAGGGCAGGGTGGCGCGGAAGATCTGAAGCGCGCCGGTGTCGCTGACCGAGGCGGCAACGTACAGTCCGATCCCCACCGGTGGCGTCAGCAGTCCGAGGATCAGGTTGATCGAGACGACCACACCGAAATGCAGCGGGTTGATGCCGTAGACCTCGGTCGCGATGGGCAGCAGGATCGGCACCACCATGATCAGACCCGGGATGCCATCGATCACCGTCCCGACAAGGAGCAACAGAAGCAATACCAGCAGCATGAAGGCCCAGGGCGTTGTCGCCACCGACTGGATCCATGTTGCCGCGGTTTGCGGCACCTGTCCGTAGATCAGGACCCAGGAAAAGACGCCCGCCGCCGCGACCAGGAAGAGGACGAGCGCGGTGTTCAAACCCGTTCGCAGGAGGATCGCCGGCAGATCGCGCAATCGCAGCGTTCGCGTGTAGAGAAATCCGATCAGCGCCGCTGTCACCGCCCCCAACGCCGCCGCCTCGGTCGGCGAGCCGAAACCGCCCAGGATCGTGCCGATGATCACCGTCGGGATCGCCAGCATCGGCAGCGCCGCGCGCGCCGCGCGCCACCGGGACGGCCAGTCCAGCCGCTCGCCCTGCGGATAGGCATGGCGCCAGCCGAGTGCTGCGAGCGTCAGCAGGAAGAACCCGCTCAGCATCAATCCCGGCAGGATGCCCGCGATCAGCATGTCCCGCACAGCGACCTGTGCCAGCACCGCATAGACCACGAAGACGATCGACGGGGGGATGATCGGCCCGAGCAGGCCGCCAAAGGCCGTAAGGCCCGCGGCGAAGGCGCGCTCGTAACCCGCGCGTTCCATCTCGGGGACCATGACGCGGCTCATCATCGCGATCTGCGCGGTTGCCGAGCCGAGGATCGACGCAACCATCATGTTCGCGATGACGTTGATATAGGCAAGCCCCCCGCGCAACGCGCCGACGAAGACGGCTGCCAGCCGGACCAGCCGCGCCGTGACCCCTGCGCCGTTCATCAGTTCACCCACGAGGATGAAGACCGGGATCGCCAGCAGGCCGAAGTTGTCGAGCGAGGTGAACATCTTCAGCGGATAGCTGTCGAGCAGCAGGGGATTGCCGGTCTCGAAGATGAAGACCAGGGCGGCAAGGCAGAGGACCAGCGCGATCGGCAGGCCGATCATCAACAGAACGAGGAACGCTGCGACCGTCATCCCCCTATCCCTCGCCCCCGGAATTTAGGTCTGACGCACGGCGGTCGATCAAGCCCAGATCCTCGACCAGATTGGTGAGCGCATGCACGATCAGTGTCAGCGCGAACCACGGCATGATCAGGTAGAACCACCAGTAGGGCAGTCCCAGGACGGGCGTCACCTCGGTATAGAGGAAGTTGAAATGCCTCAGCTCGAATTCCCCGATGTCGTAGCCCGCCGACGAGAGACCCGGCAGATCGAACCACCGCCAGCAGAGCCAGGCCAGCAGCACCGCGAAGGTGACCGCCATCGCCGACGCGGCGACACGCAGTGCGCGCAGCAGAAGCGGCGTCGCAACCTCGTGCAGCACGCGCATTGCCGGATCCGAACGCGCCCGCAGCATCAACGAGGCGCCGACGAAGGTGGCGAGCGTCATCGAAAGGATCGCGGATTCGTCCGCCCAGGCGAGCGTCACACCGAAGGCGCGAAAGCTCACGTTGATCAAAACGAACCCGGCGACCCCCGCGATCAGCACCGTCAGGAGCCATCGCTCGACCACGGTGAGAATGTCCGAGATGCCCCGCAGGAGGTGGACGAGGGTCATTGGCCGCCCCTCGTGCCCCAAGCCCTCAGAACGACGCGACCAGTTCGCGCAACCGCGCGACATAGGGCGTCTGCGCACCCCATTCCGCATCCCACCGCGCAACGACATCGCCGAAGAAATCGGGGCCGACGTCCTCGGTGATGTGGATGCCGGGGGTCTCGCTCAGTCGTGCGAGTTTGCCGTCCTCTTCGGCGACGAAGCGGTCGATGGTGCGGTCACAATGCTCCTGCGTCGCCTCGCGGATGAG
Source organism: Pararhodobacter sp. SW119 (assembly GCF_017811755.1). GTDB lineage: Bacteria > Pseudomonadota > Alphaproteobacteria > Rhodobacterales > Rhodobacteraceae > Pararhodobacter. The sequence continues at coordinate 276,602 of NZ_JADDJF010000001.1, forward strand.
TTCACGATCATCCTCGGGCAGGCCGGCCCAGACCCGTGCCGAGACGAGCGCGACCATGCCGAACATGTGGTGGTTCGTCTCCATCAGGTGCGGCGCATGCTCGAAGTAGCGGAAGTTGATGATCGACTCGTAATCCATGTCGATGGCGTCGATCTGGGCGTTGGCGAGCGCATCATAGACCTGTGTCAAGGGCATCGGCGCCGGTGCGGCGCCGAACATCTCGAAGAACGAACGGATGGGCGGCGCGGGGGTGATGCGAAAGCGCAGCCCGCTCAGATCCGCCGCCGATGCGACGGGCTGGCGGGTCACCAGTTGACGCATGCCGGTCATCGCGTAGCAAAGCCCCATGGTGCCGGTGGCGCGCGGCAGAAGTTCGAGGATCTCGCGCGCCTCGTCCGAGCGCAGGACGCGCGCGGCATCGGCGATGTTTTCGACCAGGAAAGGCGCGTGCAGGGCCGCCATGGCCGGCACGCGGAACGTGATCTCGGCCGTGGTCAGCCAGGCCATGTCCAAGGCGCCCGTCTGCAGCTGCTGCAGCATCGTCGCTTCATTTCCCAACTGGCCCGAGGGATAGGCGGTGACCGAGAAGCGTCCGTCAGAGCGACTGGCCAGCGTCTCGCCCATGGCCGCGACCTCCTGGTTCCAGACATGTACCGGCGGGGTGATCAATCCCAGCCCGAAGCTGCGCTCCTGCCCCGATGCGGGCAGAGCCAGAAGGGCGACGAGGGAGGCGGCGAGGAACTTCTTTGGTTTCATCGGCGGTTCCCTTCAGGATGGTCATTCGGGTCAGAGCAGGGCTTGCGCGCGCTCGGCAACGGCCTCGGGCGTGATGCCGAACTGGCGGTAGAGGACTTCTGCCGGGGCCGAGGCGCCGAAGCCCTCCATCCCGACGAAATCGGATTTCTTCGCGCGCTCGCCCAGCAGCCACCGATCCCAGCCGCCCGCGCGTACCGCGGCTTCGACGCCCACGCGCACAGGACCCGCAGGCAGGACGCGGCGCCGATAGGCCTCGGGCTGGGCGGCGAACAGTTCCATGCATGGCATGGAGACGACGCGTACGCCGATGCCTTGCGTCTGCAGCTTTTCGCGCGCTGCCATGGCCACGCTCACCTCGGAGCCGGTGGCGATCAGAATGACCTGACGTTTGCCTTCGGCCTCGGCCAGGACATAGGCGCCCTGGGCGGTCAGGTTGCTGGTGCTGTGCTTCGTCCGTACCGCCTCGACGCCTTGGCGGGTCAGCGAAAGAACTGTGGGGGTGGTTGTCTGATCCAGTGCGATTTCCCAGGCTTCGGCGGTTTCGACCAGGTCGGCCGGGCGGATGACCAGGGTGTTTGGCGTCGCGCGACTGATCGCCAGATGCTCCACCGGTTGATGCGTCGGCCCGTCTTCGCCCAGGCCGATCGAGTCGTGCGTCATGACATAGATCACCGGCACACCCATCAGCGCCGATAGCCGCATCGAGGGGCGCGCATAGTCGGTGAAGGCCATGAAGGTGCCGGCATAGGGGCGGATGCCGCCATGAAGCGCCATGCCATTCATCGCCGCCGCCATGCCATGCTCACGTATACCGTAGTGCAGGTAGCGGCCCTTGCGGTTTCCCGGTTCGAAGATGCCCAGGTCCGGGGTTTTGGTATTGTTCGACCCGCTCAGGTCGGCCGAGCCGGAAAAGGCTTCGGTCACGACCGGATTGATCGCTTTCAGCACCGCCTCCGATGCCGCGCGGGTGGCCAGTTTCGGGCGGCTTTCGATGGCCTCCTTCTTCACCTTGCGGATCGTCGCGGGCAGGCGCTTGGGAAGTTCGCGCGCAAAGATCCGGGCGAATTCGGTTTGCTTGGCGGCCGATAGCTCCGCCAGGCGTCTTTCCCATGCCTCGCGCGGCGCGCCACCACGGGCGCCAATCGTTTTCCAGGCCTTCCTGATCTCGTCAGGGATCTCGAACGGGCCGTGGTCCCAGCCATAGGCCTTGCGCGTGTCCGCGATCAATTGGGCATCGGTCAGGGCGCCGTGACCTTTGGCGGTGTCCTGTGCACTGGATCCAAGCGCGATATGCGTGCGGCAGGCCACCATCGCCGGGCCCGGGCTGGTCTTGGCGTCAGTCAGCGCGCGGTCGATGTCGTCGGGGTCGTGGCCGTCGCATTCGAACACGTCCCAACCGGAGGCCGCAAAGCGCGCCTTCTGGTCGGTGATACAGGCGATGGAGACCTTGCCGTCGATGGTGATGTCATTGTTGTCCCACAGAAGGACCAGCTTCGACAGCTTCTGTTTGCCTGCCAGACCGATTGCTTCGTGGCTGATGCCCTCCATGAGACATCCGTCGCCGGCGATGACCCAGGTGTGATGGTCCTGGATCTTCGCCCCCCAGCGCGCGCGCAGCGACTCCTCGCCAATCGCGAAACCCACGGCATTGCCAAGCCCCTGGCCCAGCGGGCCGGTCGTCGTCTCGATCCCCTTGGCGTGGCCGTATTCCGGGTGCCCTGCGGTGTTCGCACCCCACTGGCGGAAGTTCCTGATCTGATCGAGCGTCATGTCCTGATAGCCCGTCAGATGCAGCAGCGCGTAGAGCAGCATCGACCCGTGACCCGCCGACAGGATGAAACGGTCGCGGTCCGGCCAGTCGGGGGCGCTGGGGTCGAACTTCAGGTGTTTTTCGAACAGGACGGTCGCCACGTCGGCCATGCCCATCGGCATGCCGGAATGGCCTGAATTCGCCGCGGCAACGGCATCCAGTGCAAGCACACGGATCGCGCAGGCTTTCTGCCAGTGATCGGGGTGCCGGGTGCGCAGGGTGTCGATGTCCAAGGCGACGTCCTCTCGTAAAGGGGGTTGAGCGCGTCTTAGCAGGCTCAAGAGCAAGTTCAAGCGCGTGCTGCAAGCCCTTGGTTGGAATGGCGGCGCAATCGGCCTAATCTGCGCGTCAACCGAGGCCGACAGCAATTGCGGGTTGATTCGCGGCCCTGGCCGGAGTGCTTGCGAAACGGAGGATCGAGATGAGCGACCTTGCCGCCTATGAGCGTCGCATTACCGCTGCGCTGGACCGTATCGCCCGCCGGATCGAGGCCGGGCCGGGTCCGGCCGCGGCACAGGTGTCCGCAAAACCGGATCCCGCCACTGAAGCGACCATTGCACAGCTCAGGTCGGCGCTTGAGAAGGAGCGCGCGACAAATGTGCAGCTTTCGGAACGGCTGGCTGCCTCGCGGCAACGGCAGGACGGACAGGTGGGTCAACTGGAGCGACGCCTGGCACGGCTGACGGAACAGCTGGACCTGCAAAGCCTGGAGATGCTGCGCCTGAAGAAGGCCAACACCCGGTTGATGGAGGCTCACGCGGCGTTGCGCGAAGCCTATGTCGAGAACTTTCCGGATCACCAGCTGATCAACCGTTCGATTTCCGCCGATCTGGAAGCGCTGCAGGCAGAACGCCGCGCCGAAATGGCCGAGATGGAAGAGATCCTGAGCGAACTGAAACCGTTTGTCGCGGCTGACGGCCGCACCGCCGGCTGAGGAGGACGCGATGCCCGAAGAGAAGATCACGATCGGCGGCAAGACCTTCGAAGTGGCCTGCCAGGCTGGCGAGGAACAGTTCCTGCACGCCGCCGCTGGCATGCTCGATGCCGAGGCTCAAGCCCTGATCGGCCAGATCGGTCGCCTGCCGGAAGCGCGCATGCTGTTGATGTCCGGCCTCATGCTGGCCGACAAGACCGCGGGTTACGAGGACCGCCTGCGCGCGGCCGAGGAAGAAATCGAAAGGCTGCGTGCCGAGAATTCCAAGTTGCGCAGCGCCCCGCGTCCTGCGCAGAACCGGGTCGAGGTTCCCGTCGTCCCGCAGGAGGTCGCCGAAACGATGGCCGAACTCGCCGCCCGCGCCGAGGCCCTGGCGGATCAGATCGACGAGCGTGCCTGACCGGTTGCCAGCGCCGTATGTTAGGAACGTCCCATGGCGGCCGGTACCAGAGGGGAACGGCGGTAGCTTGCCATGAGATCGTTGAACTTGCTGCCCTGGACCGCGACGTGATTCCGCAAGGCATCCGCCGCAGCTTCGCTCTCGCCACGTTCCAGAGCTGCCAAAACCTGGCGGTGCTCGTCCAGCGATTGCGCCATGCGTCCACGCACCTGTAGCTGCATCCTGCGAAAGGGCTTCAACCGACGATGCAGACGAGCGGCCTCGTCGGCCAGGAAGCGGTTGCCACCGGCCTGGTAAAGCAGCATGTGAAAGCGTTCGTTCTCTGCGTAGTAGCGGTCGCTGTCGGCGTCGTGGACTGCCGCCTCGCAGGCGATGACCGTCTCGTGCAGCGCCGCAAGAAGCGGGCGTGTGATCCGACGTGTCGCCAGTCGCCCGCACAGCGCCTCCAGTTCGGCCATCACCTCGAACATCTCGACCAGTTCCTCGAAGGCCGGGTGCCGGACGAAGGCGCCACGATGCGGGATGAGTTGCACCAATCCCGAGGCGGCGAGTGCCTGGAAAGCCTCGCGCAGGGGCGTGCGTGAACAGCCGAACCGTTCGGCAAGGCTGACCTCGTCCAGCCGGTCGCCATCCGCAAGGTCGCCGGTCAGGATCAGCTGTTCGAGTTCATGGCGGACGCCATCGGCCCGCCTGTCCGCGCGTCGGGTGTTCATGCAATCAGCCTAGCGTGCAGCATTGTTTTTCACAACGCCGAACTTGTATACAAAATAATTGACTCTGCATTTCAGATGGAGTTCCCTCGGAGCGTCAGCCCATCTGGGCGTGGCGGGAGGTGCAGATCGACCAAGGTCGCAAGATTTGCAGATCAGGGAGGAACAGAATGAAGATCGCTTGTTATCCGGCGGCTACGGCCGCGCTTGCACTCGCCCTGGGCCTGAGTGCCGCCGAAGCGCAGCAACTGCGGCTGTCGCACCAGTGGTCCACGGCCGATGTCCGCCACAAGGTCGCCGAGATGGTGGCCGAGAAGGTGGCCGAAGCCGATGTCGGGCTCGAAATCCGCATCTTTCCTTCGGCCTCGCTCTTCTCCGCGACAGAGCAGTACGTACCTCTCAGCCGTGGGCAACTCGACATGACGGTCTATCCGCTGTCCTATGCCGGCGGACAGCGACCGGAATACAACCTCACGCTCATGCCCGGTCTTGTTCGCAACCACGACCATGCTGCGCGCCTGAACCAATCACCGTTTATGGAGGCGCTGGAAGACATCATGGCCGAGGATGACGTGATGGTCCTCGTGCACGGCTATCTGGCCGGCGGCTTCGCCTCCAAGGGCGACTGCGTCACCCGGCCCGAGCATATGTCGGGCCGGACGGTCCGCGCCGCGGGCCGCGCGTTCGAGCAGATGCTGGCCGCGGCCGGCGCCTCGATCTCGTCAATGGCCTCGTCCGAGGTCTACAACGGAATGCAGACCGGGGTCCTGGACGCCATCAACACATCTTCCTCGTCGTTCGTCTCGTTCCGGCTTTACGAGCAGGTGGACTGCTTCACCCCGGCGGGCGATGTCGCGCTCTGGTTCATGTATCAGCCGCTTCTGATGAACAAGTCGACATTCGAGGGGCTGAGCGAGGAACAGCAGCAGGCACTTCGCGACGCCGCCGCCGAGGCCGAGGAATGGTATCTTGAGCAGGCCAAGGCCGATGACGTCAACGCGGTCGAGGTCTATCGAAACAATGGCGTAGAGATTGCCGAGATGACCGCCGAGGACTTCGAGGCCTGGCGCGAACTGGCGATGCAATCCTCCTACGCGAGCTTCCTTGAGGATGTGCCAGACGGGCAGCGCCTGCTCGACCTCGCCTTCGAGGTCGAGTGACCGTCACCTGATCGTGGCGCCGGGCCTGCGCGGCCCGGTCGTCGCTCCGGAGGCCAGCCATGACGCAACGCCCCTCCGCCGCCGCAGGCGGCCGCGGTGTCGATCTCTTCCTTCGTGTCGTGGGGGGGGTATCGACCCTGTGCGGCTGGATCGCGGCGACGATGATCCTCGCCTCGGTGCTGATCACCTGCCAGATGATCTTCGTGCGCTTCATGCTGCGCCAATCCACGATCTGGCAGACCGAAACCGTCATCTACCTGATGATCGCCGCGACCATGCTCGGCCTGCCCTATGTGCAGAAGCTTCGCGGCCATGTGAACGTGGATCTGCTTCCGCTCTACATGCGACCCCTGCCGCGCAAGGTGCTTGCCGTCTTCGTACTGGTCGCCGGGGTTGTCGTCCTGGGTGTGATGGCCTGGTACGCTTTCGAGAACTGGATGACCGCCTATTCCCGTGGCTGGCGCTCGGCGACCGTGTGGGGGCCACGGCTCTGGGTGCCGTATCTGGCGCTGCCGCTTGGCTTCGCGCTTTTCATCCTGCAACTCTTCGCTGACCTCGTGGCCCTGCTGACCGGCCGTGATCGTGCATTCGGGTTGGAGGACGCCTGATGGACCCACTCACCCTGGGCGCGTTCGTCGCGATCGTCACGGTCTTCGTGCTGTTCTCGGGCGTTTCGGTCGCAACCGGCCTGCTAATCGTTTCGGGCGGGTTCCTGGTGGTGTTCGACGGCATGCGCTCGCTCGAACTCATGCCCGAGATGTTTTTCGGCAAGCTCAACTCCTTCGCGCTGCTGTCGATCCCGATGTTCATCATCATGGGGTCGGCGATTTCCTCGACCCGCGCGGGCGCCGACCTCTACGAGGCGCTGGAGCGCTGGCTTACCCGGGTTCCCGGAGGGCTGGTCATGTCGAACCTGGGCGCCTGCGCGCTTTTCTCGGCGATGTCAGGCTCCAGCCCCGCGACTTGCGCGGCCATCGGCAAGATGGGCATCCCCGAGATGCGCAAGCGCGGCTATCCTGACGAGGTGGCGGCAGGCTCCATCGCCGCGGGCGGGACGCTGGGCATCCTGATCCCGCCGTCGGTGACGATGATCGTCTACGGCATCGCCACCGAAACCTCGATCGGGCGGCTGTTTCTGGCGGGCGTCGTTCCGGGGTTGATGCTGGTGGGGCTGTTCATGGCGTGGTCGGTCTGGTCGACCTGGCGCAACACCGGCCTCTCGGTCATGTCGGACAGACGCTACAGCCTGCGCGAGAAGCTGGAGATCCTGCCGCGGGTGATTCCGTTCCTGTTGGTGATCCTGGGTGTCCTTTACGCCATGTATGGAGGCATCGCCACGCCGTCCGAAACCGCCGCGGTGGGCGCCCTGCTGTGCCTGTTGATGGCGATCGTCATCTACCGGATGTGGTCGCCGGCATCGCTTTGGGTTGTGCTGCGCGACTCGACGCGCGAAAGCGTGATGATCCTTTTCATCATCGGCGCGGCGGGGGTCTTCAGCTACATGCTTTCCTCGCTTTTCATCACGCAGTCCATTGCCATGTGGATTTCGGGGCTGGACGTGAACCGCTGGGTGCTGATGGGGGCGATCAACGTCTTCCTGCTCATCGCGGGCTTCTTCTTGCCGCCTGTGGCGGTTATCCTGATGGCGACGCCCATCCTGTTGCCAATCGTGCTGGCTGCCGATTTCGATCCCTACTGGTTCGCGGTCGTGCTGACGATCAACATGGAGATCGGCCTGATCTCGCCGCCCGTGGGGCTCAACCTCTATGTGATCAACTCCATCGCGCCGGATATCAAGCTCAAGACAATCCTGAAGGGGTCCATGCCCTATGTCGGCTGCATGGTGCTTGCCATCATCATCCTGTGTTTCTTTCCGGCTATCGCCACCTGGCTGCCCGAGTTGGTCATGGGGCCGGTAATCTGAGCGAGGAGAGGTGAAGCGATGGCACGGACAGGCTTTCTGGGCGATCTGCTGGCACAACTGGTTGATCGGCAGTTCATTCCGTTCCGGCCTGCCAGCGACAAGCCGATCGAAGATCTGTGCCGCGCGCTGCTTTCGGGCCGCGGCGAAGTTTCGGCCATGCGACTCGCTCGGGAGATCCTGGCGCGCTATGACGGCATGGACGCCGCCGGTCGCCGTGCCTTCTTCCAGTTGCTTGCAGAACGCTTCGACCTTGATCCCGCCGCGGTGGCGGAGGCTTCTGCCGCCTATGCCGAAGCGCGAGACGCGGACAGGCTGTCCCGGCTCGTACGTGCCGCCGAACCCGCCCGTCAGGAGCTTTTTCGCCGGCTCAACCACGCGCCCGGCGCAACGGCTGATCTGGTTCGGATGCGGCGCGATCTGCTGGATTTCGTGTCCGAGGAACCGGCGCTGAGCCGGGTCGACCTCGATTTCACGCATCTCTTCGCATCCTGGTTCAATCGTGGCTTTCTTGTGTTGCGACAGATCACCTGGGACACGCCCGCCCGGCTGCTGGAAAAGATCATCGAGTACGAAGCCGTGCACGAAATCGGTGACTGGCGTGCGCTGCGCGCCCGCATCGATCCGCCCGACCGGCGCTGCTTCGCCTTCTTCCATCCGGCGATGCCGGACGAGCCATTAATCTTTGTCGAGGTGGCGCTGGTGCGCAAGGTACCCGGCTCGGTTCACGCCCTGCTCGATCCCGAGCGCAGCATCCTCGACCCGGCGGCGGCCGATACCGCCACGTTCTATTCGATCTCGAACTGTCAGGAGGGGCTGCGCGGCATCAGCTTCGGCAACTCGCTGATCAAGCAGGTCGTCGAACTGCTGCGCAGCGAATTTCCGCACCTTCGCCATTTCGTGACGCTGTCGCCAATCCCCGGGTTTGCACGCTGGCTTTCAAGGCGCGCCGAGGCGGGGGACGCCGTGCCCGCCGCGTTGCTGAAAACAGCCGCTACGGGTAAGAACCTCGGCGATGCCGAAGTGCTGTCGCTGCGCCGGCTGGCCGCGTATTTCCTGGTCGAGGCGAAACGCGAGGGCGGACGCCCGCTGGACCCGGTGGCGCGGTTCCATCTTGGCAACGGCGCGCAGGTCTACGATGTCCACGCCAATGCCGATCGTTCGCCGCGCGGTCTGAAACAGGCACTTGGCGCGATGGTCAATTATGACTATGCCCTCGACGCCGTCGAGCAGAACCACGAGGACTATGCGCAGCGGGGCACGGTTGCGGCGACGCGGGGGGTGCGGGCGCTGGCCCGTGCCGCCGAAATCGCCCAGTCCGAACCCGCGACCGCCCGGAAGGAGATCGCCAGACATGACAAACCCGCTGCATGAAGCCCTGATCGCCCCGCTGCGCACGCGCGCCGATCCGCTGCTGCATCTGAGTGACGGCGCATCGCTCTCGGGGTTCGAGTTCTTCGCGATGTGCGCTCGCGCGGCCGGCGCGCTGCGCGCCGCGGGGCTGGAACCCGGCGACCGGGTCGTGGTGCAGGCGGCGAAATGCCCCGGCACACTTGCCATCTATGGCGGGGCGTTGGCGGCGGGTGTGGTCTTCCTGCCGCTCAATACCGCCTATACGCCCGATGAAGTCGCCTATTTCCTGCAGGATTCCGAGGCAGGGTTGATGATCGCCGAACCCGCACATGCGCCGGCGCTCGCGCCGATCGTGGCGGATTGCGGCACGCGCCTTGAAACGCTGTCGTCGGACGGGTCGGGAAGCTTCGATGCGCTGGCGGCGGCTCAGCCCGACACATTTGCGCCGGTCGCCCGCGATCCGGACGATCTGGCGGCGATCCTTTATACGTCGGGCACGACGGGCCGGTCGAAGGGCGCGATGCTGAGCCAGCGAAACCTTCTGTCCAACGCCGAGGTCCTGGTTCAGGAATGGCGCTTCAGCGATTCGGACGTGCTGCTGCACGCCCTGCCGGTCTTTCACACGCATGGCCTGTTTGTCGCGACCAATGTCACGCTGCTGGTCGGCGGGTCGATGATCTTCCTTCCGAAGTTCGACGCCGATCAGGTCTTCGAGGAACTGCCGCGCGCCACCGCGATGATGGGGGTGCCGACCTTCTACACGCGCCTGCTGGAGGATCCGCGGCTGACGCGGAAGATGGTCGAGCATGTCCGGCTCTTCGTCTCGGGCTCGGCGCCGCTTCTGGCCGAGACGCACACCGCCTGGGAAGCGCGCACCGGGCATCGCATCCTCGAACGCTACGGCATGACCGAAACCAACATGATCACGTCGAACCCCTATGAGGGCGAGCGCCGCGCCGGCACGGTCGGCTTTCCGCTGCCGGGGATCGAGGTGCGCCTGACCGATCCCGCAACGGGCGCCGAGGTCCCGGCGGGCGAGACCGGAATGATCGAGGTTCGCGGCCCCAACGTCTTCCGCGGCTACTGGCGCATGCCCGAGAAGACGGCGGAGGAGTTGCGCGAGAATGGTTTCTTCATCACGGGTGACCTGGGCCGGTTCCAGCCGGACGGCTACCTTGAGATCGTCGGGCGGCAGAAGGATCTGATCATCACCGGCGGTTTCAACGTCTACCCGCGCGAGATCGAGGATGTCCTGGACGCCCAGCCCGGCGTGCTGGAATCCGCGGTGATCGGTGTGCCGCATCCGGATTTCGGCGAGGCGGTGCTGGCGGTTCTCGTCCCCCAGGCCGGCGCGACCCCCGATCTGAACATGATCGAGGCGGATCTGCGCCAGCGTCTGGCCGGGTTCAAGCGACCGAAGGGATTTGAGATCGTGCCGGAACTGCCGCGCAACGCGATGGGGAAGGTGCAGAAGGCCGAGCTTCGGCGCCAGTACGGCCAGATGTTCAAGCCGGCGGCTGCCGGTTCCTTAGGGCGCAGGGCGTGAAAAGGGGGGGCGGATTGCGACAGGGTCCAAGCTTGGACCTTCGCGTAACCAATTCATATCAGATTCGAAAATTTCGTAAATTAACCGCATTGAAACTTTCGGCCGACAGCCAAATCCGCCCGGCTGAAGCCGTCATGCCGCCGCCTTCTGCGTAGCGTTCCGCCCGTATTGTGCCGGTTGCAGGTCGATATCGGCAGGGGGCAGAATCCCGTGACGCACGGCACGCGGTACCTGGTCGGCTTCAGCCCACGACGCAAAGCCTCGTGCCCCACTCGCCGCAGGCGGCGATGACGCTGCGCGGGGGCGGATGGTCGGTGTAGAAGGCGTCGATCTGGCGCAGGGAGGCGATGCGCGCCGGGGCGCGACGCTGGTACTTGGAATGATCGGCGACCAGATAGGTCTTGCGCGCGCAGTCGATGACCGTCTGGCTGACCCCGACTTCCTGGATGTCGAAATCCAGCATGTCGCCATCCTCGTCAAGCGCCGAGCAGCCGATCACGGCCAGGTCGAACTTGAAGGCCCGGATCGCCTGCATGGCGATGGTGCCGACCAGCCCGCCATCGGCGCGGCGCAGCAATCCGCCCACCACGATCACGTCGCAATCGGGGTTGTCGACCATGATGTTGGCGACGTTCATGTTGTTGGTCAGCACCATGATGTCGCGGTGCTTCAGCAGCGCGCGGGCAACGGCCTCGGTGCTGGTCCCGATGTTGAGGAAGACCGAGCAACCGTTCGGGATGTCCTGCGCGCAGCGCGCCGCGATCGCGGCCTTGGCGGCATCGTTCAGCCCGCGGCGATCCTCGTAGCCGATGTTGGCCACGGTCGAGGGCAGCAGCGCGCCGCCGTGAACGCGCTCCAGCTTGCCGCTGTCGGCAAGCTCGGTCAGGTCGCGGCGGATGGTCTGCGGCGTGACGTCGAAATGCGCGGCCAGTTCATCGACGCTGACCCGCCCGTCGCGCCGGGCCATGGACAGGATCTCGGGCAGGCGAAGATTTTGCGACATGAACGGCCCTCCGGCTTGGAGGGTTGGTGATTTCGGCGCGCGGATCAAGCCGATTCCGGGCCGCCATTAGCGACAGGCGGTGTCGACTCGGTGTGGCACACGGCGGAGCCGGGCAGGGGGCCCAAGACCGGATCGCATCTGCCGGACAGCACGGGTTCATCAGAAGAGTGCAGTCCGAACCAGCGGAGCGACGATCAGACGCGAGTGACCCGACCCGCCACGGCGTCGACCCGAAGCCGATCGCCGGGTGTCACAGCCTGCCAGAACCCCGTATCCGCGACCACGACAATGGGCACTTCCGCAAGAAAGGCGCCCTGCGTGACGGATGGGTCCGGCAATTCGCGCAGGACCAGCGCGGCGGGATGCGTTTCATGGACCTTGAGTTGATAGAGAAAGCGCCAGGCGCCGGCCGAGCCACGGGTTTCCGGCAGCACCAGAACGCGGCCCGTGACGACCTCGCCGCAGAGATCGCTGGACCGGCCGACAACCCGACCGGACCGGATGTCGAGGTCGCCCAGAAAGGAAAGCGCCGTTTGCGAGATCAGCGCAGGCCCCTCCGCCATGCCCTTGACCACGCCGCGCGCTTTCCAGCCGGTTTCAGTCATTCTGCCGCGCCCTTGGCACGAACCGCCCGGAAATCGCGGATTCCACCGCGCGTTCACTGGAGGTGAAAAGCGTGGGACACTGGATCATGTCGCGCACGTAGTGGGCCTGCTTGGCGGAATCGACAAGGATCGTGCGGATCTTCGGGGGCGTCACGCCGAGCGACGCATCGGGCGAGCAGGTGCGGGCGAAGTGGCACGAGATCGGGCAGGTGTCCGAAACGACCTTCGCGCCGGCGGCCAGCAGCGGCGCCAGCAGCCCCGCATCGCGCGCCATCTGCCGCACGACCCGGTTGGTGGTGACCCAGACCTCGACGCCTTCGGCGATCCTGCGTCCCGCGAAGAGCGCGGCATAATGCTTCATTTCCTCGAAGGACGCATGCGGGCAACCCAGATGCACCAGGTCGAACCCGGTCTCGTCGCCGGTGCAGAACCCGTCGAACACCTGCTGAAGGTCGGCCTCGGCGATGGCGACCTCGGGCAGGCCGGCCGCGTCCGCGTCGCTGTCGTAGGGCGGGGTCACGCCGGGCAGGATGAACATCGCGACACCGCCCGATGTCGCCATTCCGACCCCCAGGGCATCCAGGTCATCGAGGCCGGGCCGGAACGGCAGCCCGGTGATCAGCGGCACGCCGTTGCGTACGGCGGTGCCGATGGCATAGCCGAGCGCGGTGAAGTCGGCCGTTCCCCGCGGCGGGGCCGTCACCCGCACCCGATGGGTGGCTTGGCGGTTCGCGTTCAGGTGCAGCCCGAAGCGCGGATACCGCCCGGTCATCCCGGCATAGACGGCAAAGAACCCGTCCCGGTTGGCGCGCGCACCGAGGACGGAATTGGCAAACACGGTCACGCCGCTTTCGATCGAGGCGATGTGCATGTTCCAGGTGGGCCAGTGTCCTGCCCAGTACGGCGTGCAGGTGAAGGAGGTCGCGCTGCCCATGGCGCGGTGGGCGGCCTCGGCCCGCTTCTGCAACTGCCCCAGGCTGTCGGGCGCGCCGGTGCTGTGCCAGTCGCCCATGTCGGCATTGGCGATGTTGGTGGAGACCGGCACGACCATGCGCGCGCCCTGTTCGGCTGTCGCCTCGATCAGCTCCACATCGCCCTTGTAGAGCGCCATGCCGGCATGCACATGCGCATAGCCGATATCGACCATGTCGGGCGCATCATAGGCTTCGCCGAGTTGGACCAGCGCCTCCATCGCCAACTGCGCCGCCCGGCCCTGGTCGCCGGCCAGCAGGGCCTTGTCATGATCGGAAAGTCGCACGGGCTCAGCTGCCGATCCGCAGGGTGGCGCCTTCGCGGCGCAGCGCGGCGAGAATGCTCAGCGCCACCACCATGCTGGTGCGGTTGTTCTGCGGCGACGGATAGTTCTGCGAGGTCATCTCGAGCGAGACGGAGCTGGCCTCGACGCTCAGCGTGTGGCGGGCCCCGGGCAGGGTGCCGTCGGCGCGTATCCGCACCTGGGTCCGGTCCAGACCGATGCCGGCCAGGGCCAGCGTGACCGCGACGTTGAAATGGCGCGGGAAATGCCCTGCCGCCTCCCGCGCGCTTCCCTCCAGCACCGTGACCGGGCCGCTGGCGGCCGCGGCGAGGTCGATCCCTTGCTCACGGATATACGGCTCGTGCTCGAAGGAGGCGGGGTTGATGTGCGAGGTGAGCACGACCGAGCGGATCTCGTCTTCGGCGGCGGCGCGAATGATGTCCAGGCCCGGCAGCGTTCCACCCGCCAGGTGAAGCGTGGCGCCGCTGGCTTCGGCGATGTCGATCAGGTCCATGTTGACCGCAAGCGCCCCGATGCTGACGGCGACCACTTTGCCACCCGCGCGCAGTGTCGGCTCGACCACCGCGCGAAATCCGTCATAGGTCGCGCATTCCACCAGGATCGCGTCGAAGCCCGGAGCCTCGTCGGCCGAGATGATCGGGACATCCAGATTGAAGCCCGTCGCCGCCCGCTCCGCCTTGACCTTGTCGCGCGCGGCGATGGCCACGATCTCGATCGTCTCGTTGGCGTTGGTCGTCAGCTTGTGCGCGATCTGCTGGCCGACATTTCCGAACCCGCCGAGTACGATCCGCATCGCTTTCGCCATCTTTCCGCGCCCCTCATGATCGTGTTGCTTATGTATTCTGACATGTATACATTTATCGGTGCAAGACGAAAAGTTGTTGAGGAACAATTGATGAGCGACCGCGCTCCGATCACGCGCCGCCTCGCCGCCTTCATTTCCGGTTTCGGGCCGCACTCGCTGCCCGAGGAGGTCATGGCCTATACCCGCACGCTGGCGACCGACGGCATCGGGGTCTTGTGCGCGGCGACCCATCCCAGCGTCACCGCCGCGCAAGGGATCGGAGATTTCGCTGAAGAGTTCGCAGGCGCCGGTCGCGCAACGCTGATCGGGCGCGGCCGCAAGGTGGACCCGGTCAACGCGGTGCTGGCCAACGGGACACTGGGCTATGCCGCCGATTTCGAGCCGCACCACCCGGAGGCGATCCTCCATCCGATCGCCGTGATGATCCCCACCGCGCTCGCCCTCTCGGAAACCGAATCCCGCAGCGGTGCCGAGGCGTTGGCCGCCGTGGCGCTTGGCTGCGAGATCACCTATCGCGTTTCCATGGCGATGAACCCCCGCGCGCTTTACGAGCGCGGGTTTCACCCCTCGGCCATCGCCGGCAGCTTCGGCGCCGCCGCGGCTTCGGCATACCTGCTGGGTCTGGATACCGAACAGACCGTGCGCGCCCTGGGACTGGCTGGGCTGCAGACCTCGGGGCTGCTGGCCTGGCAGGACGATCCGCGCGAGGACGCGCGGCCGTTCCAGATGGGGCTTGCCGCGCGGAACGGGGTCATGGCGGCATTGCTGGCCCAACGGGGATTCGGTGCGCCCGATCGCATCTTCGATGGTGGCCACGTCGTGCTCGACGCCTATAGCGGCGTTGCCGATGCCGGCAAACTGGTCGACGGTCTGGGCCAGACCTGGGACGGGGTGATGGAACTGGCGATCAAGCCCTATTCCTCGGTGTCCTTCCTGCACCCGGCCCTCGACGCGCTTGTCGGGCTGCTGGAAGAATACGCGCTGAACTCATCCCAGATCGCGAAGATCTCCCTTCGCTTTGCCGCTGCGGGTGCGCATTGCGTCGACGACAACCCGCTCAAGGGTCATTCGGCGCAGTACATCCTGCCGGTGCGCGCGGCCATGGGGCGGCTTTCTTTCCTCGATCTCTTCATCGATCGCCGCGAAAGCGAGCCCGAGGTTGCCCGCCTTGCAGTCAGCACCGAGGTGATCCGCGACACCGGCGAGTTCGACGCGGCCTTTCCGGATTCCTACATGGGCGAAATCACGCTGACCCTGACCGACGGGCGCACGCTCGTGGCAAGGTCGGATGTCGCGCGCGGCTATCCCGAAGTCCCGATGACGCAGGAAGAGCTGGATGCGAAATTCGACGAGGTGACATCCGCCGTCTGTTCGGACATGCGCCGAGAGGCACTCGCAGACGCCGCGACCGATCTTTATTCAGCGCCGGATGTTCGGACCTTGACCGGTATTCTCGCACAGCCACCCGATGCCCATGTCGCATGAAGGTGGCGCCGGTGCCCGCAATTCGAAAAGCAGAACATTGGTGAAAGGGTCGGGCCATGTCCAACGAACTTAGATCCGCGCAGGCAAAGCCCGGCCCGTCATCGTCACAACGGGCCTATGCGCAGCTTCGCGAGCGGATCCTGCGGTCGCGGTTCCTGCCGAACCAGAAGATCAACGAGGTCGCGCTTGCCAGCGAGTTGAACATCAGCCGCACGCCGCTGCGCGAGGCGCTGCACCGGCTTGTCGCCGAGGGGCTGCTGGTCGACCGGGGTCGGGGACTCTCGGTGCCCGGGCTCGAACCGAAGGTGGTTTTCGATCTGTTCGAGGCGCGGCTCGAGATCGAGTGCGCGACCGTCCGCCTCGCCTGCGAACGCGCCGAAGATGCGGAACTCGAGGCGCTGTCCGAATTCCTCAGCGAAAGCATGGCGGAGTCGCCCGACGCCTCAGTCGACCGGCTGATCGAACTGGATCTTCGGTTCCATGACACCATCGCCGCACTCGCCCGCAACGAGGTGTTGCGGCAGACACTCTCCAACCTCAACGACCGTATCCATCTGGTCCGCTGGATCGCCATGGAGGGCCGACGCGAGCGCACACAATCGGAGCATCGTGACATCCTCGACCACATGTGCGCGCGCGACAAGAACGCCGCCATTGAGGTGATGCGCGAACATATCCTGCATCGGAACGACGACATCCTCGTGGCGATCAAGGCGGCGTACGGGCACGTCTACACGCTGTCGTCGGCCTGACGCCGGCGTGCAAGGCGGCACAGTCGAAGGAGCGCGTAGCATGGAACGTCACATCATCATCGGATCGGGCTCCGGTATCGGCGCCGCGCTTGCGCGGATTCTGGCTGCGCCGGGAATGGAGTTGCTGCTGCACACCGGCCAGAACGCCGATCGCCTGCGCGGTGTCGCCGCGGACTGCGAGGCGAAGGGGGCAAGGGTCGACACCTGCCTGGGCCTGACCGAGGAGCCGCATCTGGCAGAACGGGTTTCAGACTGGCTGGACCAGCTGCCCGCCGGCGGGTTTACCACCTTCACCTTCGCCGCCGGTTACGCGAAACTCGGGACGCTCGACACCGCCGACGCGAAGGCGCTGCGCACCGCGCTCGATGCGATGCCGATGGCCTTTCAGACCCTGGCGGCGCTTGCCTCGCGGAAATTGCCGGATCGGCGCGGCCGCATCCTGTGTGTCAGCGCCTTCGGGGCGCACCGGACCAAGACCCACAGCTATGCCCCCACCGCCCCGGCGAAAGCGGCGCTGGAGGCCCAGGTGCGCCTCTTCGCCGCCAATCTTGCGCCGCGGGGGATCACGGTGAACGCGCTGGTCCCCGGCTTCATCGCCAAGGAGGCCGGAACGCCCTCCTCGCTGACGCCGGAGCAGTGGACCAAGGTGACGGACACGATCCCGATGGCGCGCATCGGCCGCCCCGAAGAAGTCGCCGCGGCGGGGGCGTTCCTGCTGTCGGAGGGCGCGGGCTACATCACTGGCCAGAACCTGCACGTGAACGGCGGCCTGACCCTGTAGGGCGGGCCTTCGATCATTGCGAAACTGCCTGCATGTATGTATACAACCACGGATACAGTTTTTTGCCACGGCTTTCCTGATCGGTTCGGGATAGCCGAGAGGAGGGTTCTTCTTGGAAAACAGGCTCAACGGCGCCGAAGCCATGGTGCGCATGCTGGAAGCGCATGGGGTGAAGCACATCTTCGGCTTGTGCGGCGACACGACGCTTCCCTTTTACGATGCCATGCATCTGCTCGACCACGACATCGACCATATCCTGACCCGCGACGAACGTAGCGCCGCCTACATGGCGGATGGCTATTCGCGCGTGACCGGCCGGCCCGGGATTTGCGAGGGCCCGTCCGGCGGTGGGGCGACCTATATCCTGCCGGGCCTGATCGAGGCTTCCGAAAGTTCCTATGCGATGCTTGCCATCACCACCGACATCTCGGTCGGGACCTATGGGAAGTACCCGCTGACAGAGGTCGATCAGGAGGCGCTGATGCGCCCGCTGACTAAGTGGAACACGGTGATCCGGCACGCCGATCACATTCCGCGGATGGTGCGCGCCGCCTTCCGCGCGATGACCACCGGGCGGCCCGGCGCTGCGCATCTGGGCTTGCCCTATGACATCCAGTACCATCCGGTCGAACCCACCGACATCTGGGCCGACCCGAAGCTTGCCAGCTATCCGGCCTATCCGACCGGCCCGGACGCGGGCGCGATCGAGGCGGCGATCGATGCCATCCTGTCGGCCCGGAACCCGCTGATCGTCTGCGGCGGCGGCGTTGTCGTGGCGGGTGCCATGGACGAGCTCGAGCGTATTGCCACGCGGCTCGACATCGCGGTGGCGACGTCGATTTCGGGGCAGGGGTCGCTGGCGGACGTTCACCCCAATTCGCTGGGCGTGGTGGGTTCGAACGGCGGCACCGATCAGACCTGGGAGCTGATGGAAGTGGCCGACCTGATCGTGTTCATGGGGTGCCGCGCCGGGTCGACCACGACCTCGCGCTGGGAGGCGCCGAGTGTCGGCACGCGGATCGTGCATTTCGACGTCGACCCGTTGGTGATCGGGGCCAACCTGCCGACGGAGGTCGGCGTGGTGGGCGACCTGCGGATGTCGCTGGAGATGGTGAACGCGGAACTCGACCGGCGGGGACAGGGGGGCGCCACCTTCGGGGGGGCGGCGGCCGTCGCGGACATCAAGCGCCGCAAGTTCGAGATCTTCGACCGGATCGCGGCAGGGACGGAGCGGCCGATCCGACCGGAGCGCGTGATTTCGGACCTGATGAAGGTTCTGCCCCCCGATGCGACCGTGGTGTCCGATCCCGGGACGTCGTGCCCCTACTATTCGGCGTATTACAGCCAGCAACTCGCCGGGCGGTACTTCATCACCAACCGTGCGCATGGGGCGCTTGGCTACGCGCTGGCGGCGTCGCTGGGCGCGTGGTACGGGCGGCCGGGCAGCAAGACGGTTGCGCTGATGGGCGACGGGTCCTTCGGGTTCACCGTGGGCGAGCTGGAAACGGTCTGTCGGTCGCGCGCGCCGATCACCTTCATCGTCTTCTCGAACTCCAGCTACGGCTGGATCAAGGCAAGCCAGATGGCCGACAAGGGGTCGCGCTATTACAACGTCGATTTCGACCGGGTCGATCAGGCGGCGGTCGCGGCGGCCTATGGCGTGAAATCCTGGCGGGTGGAGGACCCCGAGGCGCTGGAGGGCGTGCTGCGCGCGGCGGTGGCGCACGACGGCCCGACGCTGGTCGATATCGTCAGCCAGCCGCTGGAGGAGGCCAACGCGCCGGTGCGCCGCTGGATGGGCTGAGGCCGGGGCCGAGAGGGATCAGCCGGGGCTTTCCGCGCCGAAACGGTGAGGAATGGAGGGGTGTGCAAGTTGCACACCCCGATCAAGTCACTGAAAGAACGGCATAAAGATTTTTCTGTTAACCTGATCTTTACCCGGATTCCAGGCGCATCGCGGTTTGTAGATCGCTCCCGCCGTCGGGTGGGCCGCCTCAGCCGACCTTCGGCGCGCGGATCCGCAGGAAGTAGATGAACAGGAACATCATCGCGTAAAGCCCGAGGCTGATCGGGCTCTGGAAGAAGATCATCACGTCGCCCTGCGAGGTGATCAGCGCGCGGCGCATGTAAAGCTCCAGATACGGCCCGAGGATGAAGCCCATGAGCATCGGCACCAGCGGATAGGACATCAGCCGGAGCAGATACGCGAAGATCCCGATCCCCAGCGCCACCCACATCTGAAAGACCGAAAAGGTGGAGGCATAGGTCCCCACCATGGCCACCATGGCGATGAAGGAATAGAGCACCGCGCGGTTCATCCGGGCCAGCCGGATGTAATAGGGCCCGAAGACCAGCACCGAGAGGAAGACGAAGACCGCCGCCACCATCAGCGCGGCAAACATGGGCGCGATCGTCGCCATCTCGTTAGTCAGGAGGCCCGGTCCGGGCACCAGCCCGTGGATCAGAAGCACGCCGAAGATGATCGCCGTGACCGCGTCGCCCGGAATGCCGAGGGTCAGGAGCGGCACGACCGCGCCACCGCACATGGCGTTGTTGGCGGATTCTGCGGCCGAGAGCCCCTCGTGCGAGCCGTTGCCGTATTCCTCGCGTTTCTTCGACACACGCTTTGCCTCGGCATAGGCGACGAAGGACGCCATCGAGGCCCCGCCGCCGGGAAGCATGCCGATCAGCACGCCGATGATCGAACTCTTGACGTAGGTCCACCAGCCGATCTCTCGGATGTCCGCCCATTTCGGCAGGAAGTCGCGGTGGCGCACCTTGAAATTCGGCGCATCGAGCGCGCCCCGGGGCGGGGAGCCGCCCTGCAGGAACAGCTCGCAGACGGCGAAGAGGCCGATGACCGCCGGCAGCAGCAGCACGCCCTCGATCAGGTTGTGACTGCCGAAATCGAAGCGGCCCTGCGCCACCATGTTGTCGAAGCCCACGGTCGAGATCATCAGGCCCAGGGTCACCGCGACGAGGCTTTTCCAGATCGAGCCCTTGGCGACGATGACCACGGTCACCACTGCCATGAAGACCAGCGCGAACTTGTCGGGGGTGCGAAAGAGAAGCGCGAACTGGCTCATCGGGATGGCGACGAACATCAGCACCAGCGCGCCGAGGACGCCGCCGATGGAGGACGCCAGCGCATCGAGGCTCAGCGCCTTCGCGCCTTCGCCGCGCTTGGTCAGCGGGTAGCCTTCCATCGTGGTGATGGCGCCGCCGGCCGCGCCGGGAATGTTGACGGTGATGCCCGTCACGCTGCCCGCGTAGATGCCGGACATGAAAATCGCCATGACCATGACCAGCGCGTTGGTCAGCTCCATCGCGAAGGTGAAGGGCAACAGAAGCGCGATGGCCAGCGTCGCGGTCAGTCCGGGGATGGCCCCAAAGAGCAGCCCCATAAGGAACCCGCCCACCAGGTAGAAAAAGGTCACCGGATCGGTGAGCGCGCCGAAGCCCTGAAGAATTTCCCCGGACATCAGAACCGGCCCGCCGGCAGGAAAAGCTCGAACAGGTAGGCGAAGAAGAGCCAGCCCGACACGGTGATCCCGGCCGCGATCAGGGCCGAGGTCAGCACCGCGCGGACGCCGCCCAGGCGGTCCTGCTCGAACAGCCAGGCGACGGCGAAGGTGTAGCCCGCCGTCGCGATCCAGTAGCCAAGCGGCTCGAACGCCCAGACGAAGCCTGCGGTCAGCGCGATCAGGGCCAGCGTGCGCAGCGCGAAGGTTCCGCCGACCTCGTCATCGGGGTCGGGGGTGCCGCGCAATTCCTGGACCAACACGCCGAGCGCGCCGATTGCGAGTACCACGACCAGGATCAGCGGCATGAAGGCCGGGCCGGGTTCGCCCCGCGCGAAGGGGAAGGTCAGCGACAAGGCCTGATGCAGATAGGCGGCATCGAGCGCGAGGATGAAAAGGGCGAAAATGACCTGGCGGTTGAGGGTCACTGGCGGTTCTTCCCCTGGCTTCTTGATCTGCGAAGCGACCCGGCTGCTGCGGACAACCGGGTCGCGATGGAACTTCGGGCAAGTGTCGCCGTGCGACGGATCAGTCGCCGATAAGGCCTTCCTCGGTCAGCCGGTCAAGCATCTGCGTCGCGCGTTCCTGCATCCGTTCGACATATTCCTTCGCCGCCGGACCGTCCATCCAGTAGGCATTCATGCCGGTTTCTTCCGCGCGCTGCTGGAATTCGGGGTCGTCGAAGCCCGCCTTCATCGCGGTGATCAGCGTCTGCTGGATGTCCTCCGGCGTCTCGGCGGGAACCGCCAGAACCCGCATGCCGCCCCAGGCCACGTCATAGCCCAGTTCCTTGAAGGTCGGCACGTCGGGCAGGTTCGCGTCACGCTCCTCGCCCATGACGGCCAGCACGTTGACCTGGCCGGCTTCATGCGCGGTGGCCACGGTGGCGTAGCTCAGGCTGCCGGCGTCGTTCTCGCCCGACAGCAGCGCCTCGCGCTGTTCGGCCGAGCCGTGGGGGAAGGGGATGTGATTGACCTCGATCCCCAGTTGGTCCGCCATGTCGAGGGCGTGAAGATGCCAGATCCCGGCGATGCCCGAGTTCGACACCGTCACCTCGCCCGGCCGTTCCTCGGCGGCGGCGATGAAGTCGTCCAGGGATTCCCATCCGGTGTCGGCATTGACGGCCAGCACCGTGGGATAGAGCGTCACCATGGCGAGGTAGCTGAGGTCGGCGGTATCGTAGCCCGGCACCAGGTCGCGGTAGGGAACGGTGATCATGCTGTCCCAGGTCAGGGTGCCGATGGTGTAGCCGTCGGGGCGCGCGCGCATCAGCCGCAGCACGCCGACGCCCGACTGCGCGCCGGTGATGTTCTGCGTGCGGATGCCGACGCCCAGCGGCTCCTCGACATACTGCAGGAAGGTGCGCATGACGGAATCGGTGCCGCCGCCGGCGCTCCAGGGCATGATGTGGGTCAGGTCGCGGGCGGGAAAGTCCTGCGCCGCGGCGCCCACCGCGCCCGACGCCACAAGGGCGGCACCCGCCAGGGCGGTGCGAATGCTGTGTCCAAGGGTCATGGTCAACCTCTCTGTCAGTTGTGACGGGCACCAGACGCATCCTTGATGCGGCGCCCGTCGGGATCCATTCTGTGCCGGTTTGAGCACGGGCTTGTTTGTATACATCATGCTATACATTAAAGAGTGCATTGCAACGGTTTTCGCGCCCTCTTGTCCGGGCCGCGCAGGGAAGTCAGGAACACGGGTCATGAAATCAGCCAACCAACCCGCGGATCGCGAAGTCACCCTGGACCACAGCGGCCATTTCGTCGCCGATGCCGACGCCGCCCGGCGCGCGCTGGAGGAGCTTGGCTTCACCGTCACGCCGTTCTCGGCGCAGGTGCAGCCGGACCCCGAAACCGGGGCGGAACGCCTGACCGGGACCGGGAATGTCTGTGTCATGCTGCCGGCGGGGTATCTGGAGTTCCTGGTCCACACCGCCGACACGCCGATCGGACGGGAATTCAGCGCCGCGCTTGGCCGTCGCGCGGGCCTGCATCTCTGCGCCTTCGGGGTCGCGGATGCCGCTGCCCGCCACCGGGAACTGACGGAAGCGGGGGTCGAGATGCGCCCGCTCGTTCATTTCTCGCGCGCGGTGGAAACGGTCGTCGGGCATCGGACCGCCGCCTTCACCGTCGCGCGCATGGCGGCGGGATCCATGCCCGAAGGCCGCGTCCAGGTCCTGACCCATCACGATGAGGCCGCCATGTGGCAGCCGCGCTGGACCCGGCACGCCAACGGCGCGCAGGCGCTTCAGGCGATCCTCGTCTCGGCGCCGGACCCGCAGGAGGCCGCCGCGCGTTTCGCCCGGCTGCTGGGCCGCGCGCCCGAGGAAACCGAGGCGGGACTGCGCATCGCGCTTGATCGCGGCGCGGTCGAGTTTCTGCCCGAGGACGCAGCAACCGAGCTGATCGGGCAGGCGGTGGACCCCGGGCGGTCCTGTTTCGTCGGGCTGCGCGTCACCGTGGCGGACCTGTCCTTCCTGCGCGCGCGGCCCGAGGCGAAAGCGGTCGGTGACACGCTCGTTCTGCCCTTCGCGCCGGCGCTGGGGCGCGGTGCCTGGCTGTTCCAGACAGCCTGATCGGGGAGGGACGGTAGCCGAACCGCCGCAATCCCCCTGACTGCGGCTGGATCAGGCGAAGCGCGCCGGGCTGAACGGGGCAAGGTCGATCTCGGGTTCCTCGCCGGCGACAAGCTGCGCGTTCAACCGCCCCGTGCGCGCCGACGACACAAGCCCGACATGGCCATGCCCGAAGGACTGGACGACGCCCGAAAGCCTTGATGCCCTGCCGATCACCGGCAGTCCATCGGGCGTGCTGGGCCGGTGCCCCATCCAGACGCGCCCCTCGGCAGTGTCGAGGCCGGGAAAAACCTTGGCGAGATGCGTGCGCAGGACCTCGGCGCGGCGCCAGTTGGGGGCGGCGTCGAGGCCTGCGATCTCGACCTGTCCCGCGCAACGGACGCCGTGCTGCAGCCGGCTGATCACCACCTTCCGGTCGCTGATCATGACGCCGGTCGTCGGGCCGGGCAGGTTGTCGCCGCCGGCGATGGTGACGTGATAGCCGCGCTCGCTTTCCAGCGGCACGCGGTCGCCGGCCTTGATCGCCAGCGCGCGGGAATGCGCACCCGCGGCGATCACCGCGGCGCTGCAGGCAATCTCGCCCTGCGTCGTCTCCACCGCGGTCAGCTTGCCGCCGCTTTCGCGAAACCCGGTGGCGCGGGCGATGATGCGCCGCGCGCCCAGCGTTTCGGCATGCGCAACCAGACCGGCGCAATAGGCGCCGGGGTCGCGGCACTGCCCGCCTTCGGGAACGTGGATGGCGAAGCGGTATTCCGGCGCAAGATCGGGCTGGCGGCGGGCCAGTTCCTCGCCCTCGACCTCCTCGAACGCGATGCCGAGGTCGCGCCGGATGTCCCAGGCCATCGCATCAGCGGCATAGGCGGCGCGATCGGGGTAGACATGCATCAGCCCGCATTCCGCGTCGATGAGGTGCGACAGGCCCGCGCGGGCGGCGATTTCGGCATGCAGCGCGGGGGCGCCGACCAGCAGCGCGCGCAGATGCGCGGCGATTGTCCTCAGCTTTGCCTCGGTCGAGGCCGAGGCAAGGTAGCGC
Organism: Pararhodobacter sp. SW119; assembly: GCF_017811755.1. Taxonomy (GTDB): domain Bacteria; phylum Pseudomonadota; class Alphaproteobacteria; order Rhodobacterales; family Rhodobacteraceae; genus Pararhodobacter. The sequence goes on from NZ_JADDJF010000001.1 coordinate 301,028, forward strand.
CAGAGCCACGGCGCAACCCGTGGCAGATAGGTCGGACGCAGGCTCAGCGGTCCCAGCGGGTCCATCAGCCACCGCGGCACCTGCTTCCAGACGCCGGGCGCGGCGGGCGGCAGGACGGAATGCGACGAGAGCCACGCCGCGTTGCCGTAGCTGGCGGCCTGTTCGCCGCCCGGCGGATCGGGATCGACCAGCACCACGCCGAAGCCGCGATCGGCCAGCTGGACCGCGGTATGGGCGCCGATCAGCCCCGCCCCGATGACAACCACATCCGTTTTCATCGTGCCCATCACCTTCCGTCGTTCCTGTCGTTTTCCGTACCCGGCCGCCTGTGCCCAGGAATGTATGCAGAATTGTGGACCGGACGCAACGCGCTAGCGCCACATGCCGGTCAGCCACCGCAGGCGGACCCCGCCGACCGTCAGCAGAAGCGTCCCGCCCAGGATCACCGCGGCGCCGATCCAGGTGTTGATGCCGGCAACCTCGCCAAAGGCCACGAAGGCCAGCAGGGCCACCACCGGCAGGCGCAAAAAGTCGATCGGCGCCAGCCGAGAGGCCTCGGTCAGCGAAAACGCGCGGGTCAGCATCGCCATGTTCAGCGCCCCCAGCCCGCCCTGCAGGGCCAGCAGCGCCAGGATGTCCCAGCTCGGCGTTGCCCAGAAATAGAGCGCCGGCAACACCGCCAGCGGCACCGTCACCACCAGGTTCCAGGCGACCAGCGTGCGGGTATCGTCGCGCCGCGACATCACCTTGAGCATCAGTTGCGACACCGCGATCAGCGCCGCCCCGCCCAGCGCGAACAGCAGCGCCGGCGACGGATCGCCCTGTCCTGGCCGGATGATGATCAGCGCGCCGCAGAAGCCGGCGAGGATCGCGATGATGCGCAAGAGGTCGAGCCGTTCGCGCAGCACCATCCAGGCGCCCAGCGTCAGGAACAGCGGCGCGGTGAACATGATCGCGGTGGCATCGGCCAGGTTGGCGCGCGCGAAGGCGGCATAGAACGCGACCAGCGCGCCCAGCTTGATCCCGGCCCGCACCACATGCGTCCAGCGATAACTCGACCGGGCCAGCCGCGGCAGCGAGACCATCCACGGCGCCACGAACAGAAGCCCGAAGGCGCTGCGGAAGAAGCCGATGGCGAAGGGATGCATGGTCTCGGACACAAGCCGGACCAGCACCGCATCCAGCGCGTTCAGCGCCGCGGCCATGACGGCAAGGACGATCGCCAGCGCGGCGCCCGGTTCACCCGTCGAAAGACCTCGGAACCTGTTCATCGCACCCCACTTTCACGACTGTCGCCCCGCTGGACGCGGAAACTGAACCTCGGCACCCACCTGCCTTCCCCCTCAATGTAGAGGGCGCGGGACGGCGGCCCGGCCCCCTCCGCGCGGCTTTCGCTCCCCGCTGCCGGTCGTCGCCCGGTTCAGCCGCGCAGCGCCGGGAAGGACGGCGTCGGATCGGCAAAACGCGGCGGCACCAGGGCCGAGTGGAACCAGGTGACGAAGCTTGCGATCGAAAAGACCGGCAGGCCGGTGGCGGCCCGGATATCGGCCGCATAGGGCACCATGTTCGTGCATTCCAGCACCAGCGCGCCCAGTTCCGGATGCGCGCGCTGCAGCGCCAGCGCGGCGGAAACGTTGTCCTCGCGCGCCGCCGCCACGTCGAGTTCCGGCTCGTTGCCGATGATCACGCGGGTGAATTCGCGCCCGCCCTCGGTGGTGCCGATCGGTGTGTCCGCCGGCACGCCCGCACGCTCCAGATGCAGCGGCGTCAGGGTGGAGGCCGATATCGTCAGGATCCCCGCCCGACGCCCCGGCGCAAGCAGACTGTTCACCGTCGCCACCTGCATCAGCGACGAGGTCGCCACCGGCACCGGCACCGCCGCCGCGATCTCGTCCTGGAAGATCGACAGGAAGCCGCAGTTGGTGGTGATGCCGTCGGCGCCTTCCGCGACCAGGTCGCGCGCGGCGTCGATGAAGGCGTCGAGCATCCCCTCGGCCCGGCGGCGCACCACCAGGTCGGGGCTGGCGTTGCGCACCACGCGGTAGAGGACGGGAAAGGGCCAGCTGAGCGCGTTGCCCATGTCGCCGGGGATGCGCGGAAAGCGCGCCTCGAGCATCAGGATGCCCACCGCCGCCCCGTAGACCGCCTTGCCGCCGCCAACCTTCATGCCCGCCCCTTCGTCATCGCCGATTTCTCTCGGCCGCCGCCGTGATTTCCGCCCGGCGCGCGGTCTTGCCACCGGTTTTCCGGTCCGCAGCACTTCCCGCCGCGGCAACTTGACTCACCCCCACAGAGTTTGCAAGCTGTGTTGAACACGGGGCTGTGTACAATGGAGCATGCAAAGTGTCAGCGGGTGGCGAGATCAGGGAAGCGGCCGAAGTCATCGCCAGGTTTCGGCGTCGTGCCGCGCTAGCCGTTATGCCGGCGCGCAGGGCTTGCGGGGATCCGTTCGGGCCCTTGCCGCTGCGCGCCGCCCCACCTGTGAACGGGTCGACCGCATGACCGCCGACCTTTCCCAGCGGATCGTCGGGTTCGATCTATGGCACCTGGAATTGCCGGTGGTGTCGCGCCGCGACCACGGGATCGGAAGCGTCGCCGGCACGGTCGAGGTTGTCGTGCTGCGCCTGACCGCGGAAGACGGCACCCAGGGCTATGGCGAGGCGGCCTGCTGGTCGGTCTTCACCGGCTCGCCCGAAGCCAGCCTGGCCGCGCTCGACCGCTATATCTGCCCCCTCGCGCTGCACCGGCCGCTTGTCGAAGCCGCTGGCATGATGGAAGCCGCCGCGCGCGTCGTGGCGCATTGCACCGAGGCAAAGGCGGCGCTGGAAACCGCGCTGCTGGATCTGGTCGGCCGGGTCGCCGGGCTGCCGGTCTGGGCCTTGCTGGGCGGCTGCGCGCAGGCCGAGATTCCGCTTTCCGTCTCGCTCGCCGATCCGGACTTCGGCGCCGATCTGGCACTGCTCGACCGGCTGCGGGCGGATGGTGTCGGCATCGTGAAGCTGAAGGCCGGTGTCGCCGGGCACCGGTTCGACCTGGAGCGGCTGGAACGGTTGCGGCGCGACCATGCCGACATCGCGATACGCGTCGATTACAACCAGGGCCTGGGCCCGGCCGAGGCCGCCGCCTGCCTGCGCGACGTGGCAACCTTCCGCCCCGATTTCATCGAGCAGCCGGTCGCCGCATCGCAGTTCGCGCTGATGCGCCGCCTGCGCGAGGCGATCGACGTGCCACTTCTTGCCGACGAAAGCGTCTTCGGACCCGAAGACATGCTGCGCGCGATCGCGGAGGGCATCTGCGACGGCGTCTCGGTCAAGGTGATGAAGGCCGGCGGGCTGCGGCGTGCACAGTCGGTGGCCCAGATGGCGGCGGCGGCGGGCCTTTCCGCCTATGGCGGTGACATGTTCGAGACGGGGCTGGGCCATCTTGCCGGTGCCCAAATGATCGCCGCGACGCCCGCCATCGGGCTGGGCTGCGAATTCTACCAGGCCCGCTACTACCTTGCCGAAGATATCCTTGCGCAACCCTTTCCGATCCGCGAAGGTCGGGTCGTGGTGCCGCCGGGGCCGGGCCTGGGTATTGCCGTCGATACCGACCGCCTTGCCCGATTTTCCCGCCGCACCCTGACCCGAGAGGCCGCATGAGCACGACCGACACGCTGCCCCAGGACCAGAGCGCCGACAGCGCAGGCGGCCCGGCCGCGGCTTCCGGAACGGTTGCCATTATCGGGGCCGGGATCGTCGGCGTCGCCACCGCGCTCTGGCTGCAGCGCTTCGGGCGCAAGGTGATCCTGATCGACCGCGCCGGCCCAGCCGAGGGGGCGAGCTTTGGAAACGGCGGCGTGCTGGCCGCCTGTTCGGTGGTGCCGGTCACGGTGCCAGGGCTTCTGGCCAAGGCGCCGCGGATGCTGTTCGATCCCGGCCAGCCGCTGTTCCTGCGCTGGGGCTATCTGCCCCGGCTCGCGCCCTGGCTGATCCGCTACCTGCGGCACGGCAATGCCGCCGATGTCCGCCGCATCGCCACGGCGCTGCACGGGATCATCGGGGATAGCCTTGCCGATCATCGGGCGCTGGCGGCCGGCACCGGGGCCGAGCGTTTCGTCGTGCCCTCCGACTACATGTTCCTCTACCGCGACCGCGCCGCCTATGACGCCGACGCCTTCGGCTGGGAAATCCGCCGCGACCTCGGCCTGACCTATGAGGAAATGGACGGCGAGGCGCTGCGCGCGCATGATCCAGTCTACGGCCCCGCGGTCGGGTATGCCGTGCGCGTCCCCGATCACGGCCGCATTTCCGATCCGGGCGCCTATGTGCGCGCGCTGGCCGATCACGTCGTGGCCCAGGGCGGCGCGCTGCGCATTGCCGAGGTGACGGATATTGCCTGCAGCGATGGCCGCGTCACCGGGCTGCGGCTGCGCGCCCGCGACGGCACCGCCGAAACGCTGGAATGCGACGCCGCGGTGATCGCCACCGGCGCCTGGTCCGGCGCGCTGGCCGCGAAGCTGGGCCTCAAGGTTCCGCTGGAAAGCGAGCGTGGCTATCACATCGAGCTTTGGGAGCCGAGCGCGATGCCAAAGGCGCCCGGGATGATCGCGGCGGGCAAGTTCGTCGCCACGCCGATGGAGGGGCGCCTGCGCCTTGCTGGCGTGGTGGAGTTCGGCGGCCTCGACGCGCCGCCCTCGCGCCCGCCGGTCGAGTTTCTCAAGCGGCAGGTCGCGGCGGCCTTTCCCGGCCTGACCTGGCGCAAGATGACCGAGTGGATGGGCCATCGCCCGGCGCCGACCGATTCGATCCCGCTGATCGGGCCGGTGCCCGGGGTCAGCGGCGCCTACCTTGCCTTCGGGCACCACCACGTCGGCCTGACCGGCGGGCCGCGCACCGGACAGCTTCTGGCGCAGCTGATCGCCGGGAAACGCCCGAACATAGACCTTGCGCCCTATGCGCCTTCACGCTTTCAATAACGACAAGCCGCAACCGACAGGGAGAATGATGATGCGGACGATGACCACCCTCATGACTGCCACGGCGCTGACTGCGGTCGGCGTTTCGGCCATCACGGCCGAGACCTGGGACCTGCCGATGGCCTATCCGGCGACCAATATCCATTCCGAGAACGCCGCGGAATTCGCCTCCTGCGTCGCGGATGCGACCGACGGCGCGATCGAGATCGTCACCCACCCCAACGGCTCGCTTTTCGCCGGCAACGACATCAAGCGCGCCGTGCAGACCGGCCAGGCGCCCATCGGCGAGCGCCTGATCTCGGCTCACCAGAACGAGAATCCGCTCTTCGGTATCGACTCCATCCCGTTCCTGGCGACATCGTTCGATGATCACGAGGAACTTTGGGAAGTCGCGGGTCCGGCGGTCGCCGAACTGCTCGACTCGCAGAACCTCGTCTACCTCTACTCGGTCGCCTGGCCGCCGCAGGGGCTCTACTTCAAGCGCGAGATCAACTCGGTCTCCGACATGGAGGGGATCCGCTTCCGCTCCTACAACACCGCCACGGCGCGGCTGGCCGAACTGACCGGCATGCGCCCCGTGCAGATCGAGGCCGCCGAACTCAGCCAGGCGCTGGCCACCGGCGTGGCCGAGAGCTTCATCTCCTCGGGCGCGACCGGCTATGACAGCCAGGTCTGGGAAAGCCTGACGCATTTCTACGAGGTCGACGCCTGGCTGCCGCGCAACATCATCTTCGCCAACAAGCAGGCCTGGGAAGGTCTGGACGAGGACACGCAATCCGCCATCCGCGACTGCGCCGCGGAAGCCAAGGAACGCGGACTGGAGATGTCGAAGGAATACACCAACTTCACCCTCGACGGGTTGCGCGACGGCGGCATGATCGTCCAGCGCGCCAGCGACGAGCTGATGGAAGGTTTGCGCGAAATCGGCGACACCATGACCGAGGAATGGCTGGAAAGCGCCGGCGAGACCGGCCGTGAAGTGATCGAGGCGTATCGCAGCGCCGACTGACCACTCGCTTCGGGACGCGGCCGCCTGCGCGCCGCGTCCCGCCACTCTGGTCCGACCTCCACCACTTTTGTCCGACCCCCATCACTTTTGTCCGACCCAACGACGACGGAGGCGATCATGGCCCGAATGCTCGGCCTTGTGCGACGCATTCTCGATACGATCTATCTGATCGGCGGCTATATCGGGGCGGCCTTCCTGATCACGATCCTGTTTCTGATCACCGCGCAGATGATCGCGCGCTGGACCGGCCTGACGATTCCCGGCGCGTCGGATTACGCCGGCTACGCGATGGCCGGCGCCTCGTTCATGGCGTTCGCCTACGCGCTCAACACCGGCTCGCATATCCGCGTCACGCTCGCCCTGACCGCGCTGGGCCGCTGGCGCCGATGGGGCGAGGTGTGGTGCCTTTCGATCGGCGCGGTAGTGGTCAGCTACATATTTTACAACGCCTGGAACGCGGTCTACTGGTCGCGGCTCCTGGGCGATGTCAGCCAGGGGCAGGACGCGACGCCCCTCTGGATCCCGCAGATCGTGATGGTGATCGGCTCGGCGCTGCTTGCGATCTGCCTGTGGGACAACCTGATCCGCATGATCTTCACCGGCACCTCGGGCACCGAGGGCAGCGCCGGCGACGCGGCGCAATCCGAATAAGGGGCTTCCTGGATGGAACAACTCGCGCCGATCGCGATCTTTCTCTTCGTGCTGTTTCTGCTGCTGGGCACCGGCGTCTGGGTGGGGCTGGCGCTGGTCGGCGTCGCCTGGGTGGGGATGGAACTGTTCACCGCGCGCCCCGCCGGGGACGCGATGATCACGGTGATGTGGCGCTCCTCGTCGTCCTGGACGCTGACCGCGCTGCCGTTATTCATCTGGATGGGCGAGATCCTCTACCGAACACGCCTGTCCGAGGACATGTTTCGCGGCCTCTCGCCTTGGCTGGCGCGGCTGCCCGGCGGGCTGGTGCATACCAATATCGTCGGCTGCACGGTCTTCGCCGCGGTTTCGGGGTCTTCGGCGGCGACGCTGACCACCGTGGGCAAGATGTCCATCCCCGAACTGCGCAAGCGCAACTACCCCGAGACGATGGTGATCGGCACGCTGGCCGGCGCGGCCACGCTGGGCCTGATGATCCCGCCGTCGCTGGCGCTGATCGTCTATGGCGTCACCGTCAACGAATCGATCACCCGGCTTTTCATGGCGGGGGTTTTCCCCGGCCTGGTGCTGGCGGGGATGTTCATGGCCTATGTCGCCATCGCCGCGACCCTCTCGCGCAACTTCAACCCGACGCCAGAGCCGCGCACAACCTTCATGTGGAAGGTGAAGAATTCGCGCTCGCTCATTCCGGTGATGATCCTGATCCTCGTCGTGATCGGCTCGATGTATCTGGGTTACGCCACCGCGACCGAAGCGGCGGCCTTCGGGGTGATCGGGGCGCTGATCCTTGCCGCGACGCAGGGGATGCTGAGCTGGCACACCTTCATCGAAAGCCTGCTCGGCGCCACCCGCACCTCGGCGATGATCGCGCTGATCCTTGCCGGCGCGGCGTTCCTGTCGCTGTCGATGGGGTTCACCGGACTGCCGCGCGGGCTGGCGCAGTTCATCGACGGGCTCGATCTGTCCACCTTCCAGTTGCTGATGGTGCTTCTGGTCTTCTACATCATCCTCGGCATGTTCCTGGACGGGATTTCCTCGGTCGTGCTGACCATGGCGATTGTCGAGCCGATGATCCGGCAGGCGGGGATCGACATGATCTGGTTCGGCATCTTCATCGTCGTCGTGGTGGAAATGGCGCAGATCACGCCGCCCATCGGCTTCAACCTCTTCGTCCTGCAGGGGATGACGAAACACCAGATGACCTTCATCTCCTGGGCGGCGCTGCCGATGTTCCTGATCATGGTGCTGATGGTCTTCGTGCTCATCGCGTTTCCCGAAATCGCCACCTGGCTGCCCGAGAACATCCGCCAACGACCGGGCGCCTAGTAAATGAGCACCGGGTGACCACGCGACCGCCGGCGCCCGGCCGCAACCCGGCGCGGCCGGGCGCTGGCGGTCCTGTCTGAAACGATCCAGGAGGGTCCCATGCCGGACTACATCATCCTTGAAACCCGCGGCGCCGTGCGCCTGATCACCCTGGACCGGCCCGAGGTGATGAACGCCTGGCACCGGCCGATGCGCCAGGAACTCGTCGCCGCATTGCACGACGCCAATGCCGACGCCGATGTCCGCGCGGTGGTGCTGACCGGCGCCGGCGATCGGGCCTTCGGCGCCGGGCAGGACCTGGGCGAGGCGCATGGCTTCGACGCCGACCGCGCGCGCGAATGGATCGACGAATGGGCCGAGCTTTACGGCGCGCTGCGCGCCCTCGACAAACCCTCGATCGCGGCGCTGAACGGGGTCGCGGCGGGCTCGGCCTTCCAGTTCGTGCTGCTGTGCGATCTGCGCGTCGGGCATGCCGATGTCCGCATGGGTCAGCCCGAGATCGACGCCGGCATTCCCAGCACCACCGGCCCCTGGGTGATGCTGGACCGGATCGGCCTTGCCCGCACGATCGAGCTGACCCTGACCGGCCGCCTGATGGACGGCGAGGAATGCCACCGCCTCGGCCTGATCTCGCGGCTCGTCCCGGCGGCGCAGGTGCTGCCCGAGGCGCTTGCGCTGGCCGAGGAACTCGCCGCCAAGCCGCCCGTCGCGATGCGGCTGAACAAGCGCCGCTTCCGCGAGTTGACCGAAGCCTCCTTCCGCGAGGCGCTGGACGCCGGCGCCCGCACCCAGGCCGAAGCCTACGGCACCGGCGAACCGGCGCGGATGATGGAGGCTTTCATGGCCCAGCGCGGCCGGAAATGACGACAGAGACGCCGCCGCCCGGCGGCTTCCTGGAACCGATCCTGACCCTCGCCTGCGACCGGCCCGAGCGCGTCTTCGCCCGTTTTGACGGCGAGGCGCTGCGCTTCGGCGACCTCGACCGGCGCACCGCGGCGCTCGCGGCGGGGCTGACCGCGCGCGGCCTGCGCCCCGGCGCCGTGGTCGCGGTGATGCTGCGCAACTCGCTCGACGCGGTGCTGACGATCCTTGCGCTGGCTCGGGCCGGGATGGTCTGGGTGCCGGTCAATGCCCAGGCGCAGGGGCCGGGCCTGCGCCACATCCTCGATCATTCCGACCCGGCGCTGGTGATCGCCGAGCCCGACCTCGCCCCCGCGATCGCGGCCTGCGGCGCCGGCGCGCGCCCGCTCCTGCGCCGCGGCGCCGAGCTTCAGGCGCTGCTCGACGGCCCGGCCGCGCCCGCGACCCCGCCGCCCGCGCCCGATGCCCGCTTCGCGCTGATGTACACCTCGGGCACCACCGGGCCGGCCAAGGGCGTGCCGGTGACCCACCGCATGATGCGCATCGCCGCCGAAGGGGTGGCCCAAGTGACCGACGCGCGCCCCGGCGACGTCATGTTCATGTGGGAGCCACTCTACCACATCGGCGGCGCGCAGATGCTCGGCCTGCCGGGGCTCGTCGATGTAGAGCTGGCGATGACCGCCTCCTTCAGCGCGCGGCGGTTCTGGGGGCAGGTCGCGGCCAGCCGGGCGACGCATGTCCACTACCTCGGCGGGATCCTGCAGATCCTGCTCAAGCAGCCCGACAGCCCCGAGGAACGCGCGACCCGCCTGCGCGTCCTCTGGGGCGGCGGCTGCCCCGCCGAGGTGTTCGAGGCCGCCCGCGCCCGCTGGGGCTTCGCGATCCGCGAATGCTACGGCATGACCGAAATGTCCTCGATCACCACCGTGTCGGACGGCGGCACCGCGGGGGTGGTGGGCAAGCCGCTGCCCTGGTTCGACGTCAGCATCCGCGATGCGCAGGGCCGCGCCCTGCCGACCGGCGCGCGCGGCGAGATCGTGGTCGAAACCCGCGATCCCGGCGCCTTCTTCGCGGGCTACCACCAGAACCCCGAGGCCACGCGCAAGACCCTGCGCGCCGGCCGCCTGCACACCGGCGATGTCGGATCGCTGGACGACAGCGGCACCTTGCGGTTTCACGGCCGGCTCAGCGACGCGCTGCGCATCCGCGGCGAAAACGTCTCCGCCTGGGAGATCGAACATGTCGTCACTAGCCACCCGGATGTGGCCGATTGCGCCGTCACCGCCACCGCCGCCGAGATCGGCGAGCAGGAGGCCGTCCTCCACGTCCAGCCGCGCGCCGGTGCCGCGCTCGACCCCGCGACGCTCGCCGCCTGGCTCGAACCGCGCCTCGCGCGCTACCAGTTGCCCCGCTACTTCCGGCTGGTCGAGGGTTTTCCCCGCACCCCCAGCCAGCGGATCATGAAACACAAGCTGCCCCAGGGCCACGATGGCGCCTGGGACCGGCTGGCCAGAACCGAGGTGACCCGATGACCCATCCGCTTCTCTTCACGCCCGAGGAATTCCGCGCCCGCGTCGCCCGCACGCAGAAACTCATGCGCGACGCCGGTATCGACGTGCTGCTGGTCTCGAACCCGGCCAACCAGTTCTGGCTGACCGGCTATGACGGCTGGTCCTTCTACACGCCGCAGATGGTGGTGCTGCCGGTCGATGCCGACGAGCCCTTCTGGTTCGGGCGCAAGATGGACGCCGTGGGGGCGAAGTTCACGGCCTTCCTCGCGCCCGAAAACGTCATTCCGTATCCCGACAGCTACGTCGGCACGCCCGACCGGCACCCGATGCAGTTTCTGGTCCGGATCCTGAAGGAACGCGGGCTGGACCGCGGCCGCATCGCCGCCGAGCAGGACGACTACTACTACACCGCCAAATGGAACCGCATCCTGACCGAGGGGATGGGGCAGGGCGAATTCGACGACGGCTTCCTGCTGGTCAACCGCGCCCGCATGGTCAAGTCCGAGACCGAGCTGCGCTACATGTCCGAGGCCGGCCAGATCGCCGGCGCGGCGATGGAAGCCGCCCGCCAGACCGCCCGCCCCGGCGTGCGCCAGTGCGACGTCATGGCCGAGGTCTACCGCGTCACCACCGCCGGCCTGCCCGGCATGGGCGGCACGTTTCCCTGCAAGCCGCCCAACGCGATGGTGGGCGAGCTGGCCTCGGCCCCGCACCTCAGCTGGACCGACGCGCCGCTGCGCGAGGGAGAGATTTTCTACATCGAACTCGGCGGCATCCGGCATCGCTATCACTGCCCGCTGTCGCGCTGCATCTATGTCGGCACCCCGCCCGCCGAACTCGTGCGCACCACCGAGATCATCCGCGAGGGGCTGGAAGCCGCGCTCGATGCCGTGCGGCCCGGCGCGCTCTGCGAGGATCTCGCGGCGGCGTGGAAGCGCGTGATCTCCCGCCACGGGATCGAGAAGGACTCGCGCATCGGCTACCCCGTCGGCATCGGCTTCCCGCCGACCTGGGGCGAGCTGACCTGTTCCCTGCGCGACGGCGACAAGACGGTGATGGAGGAAAACATGACTTTCCACGCCATCCCCGCGCTCTGGCAGGCGGACCACGGACTCGTGGTCTCCGAAAGCTTCGCGGTAAGCGCGGAGGGCGCCAGCTGCTTCGCCGACTACCCGCGCGAACTGCTTTCGACCGACGCCTGATCGCTGGCGGCGCCGGGCATGATTTCGGATAGTATATTCGGATCAATGCACTGCGCGCCATTTTTGACGTAGAAACGGGTGAGCCCGTCGCAGTCAATTTCCCCGCGGGGAATTAACACCCTTTTCAGATTTCGGCCCGCCCACCCGCCACCCGGTCCCCCCGCGTCGGGTCCGGGCGCATCCCCGACAGGCGGTGATTTCCCCGCGGGAAATTAACGCCCTCTTCAGACCGGATTTCCCGCGGGGAATTCCGGCTCGCCCACCCGCCACCCGGTCCCCCCGCGTTGGGTCCGGGCGCGTCCCCGACCGGCGGTGGTTTCCCCGCGGGGAATTAACGCCCTATTCAGACCGGATTTCCTGCGGGGAGTTCCGACAGGCCCGCCCGCCACCCGATCCCCCCGCGTCGGGTCCGGGTACGTCCCCGACCGGCGGTGGTTTCCCCGCGGGGAATTAACACCCGATTCAGAGTGGATCTCCCGCTGGGAATTCCGGCCCGCCCGCCATCCGGTCACCCCCTCATCGGGACCGGGGGCATCCTCGACCGGCGGTGATTTCCCCGCGGGGAATTAACATCCTTTTCAGACTCCCCCGCGGGGTGGTGCGGCTTGCGCACCTGCCAACCCCGTCGCCCCACGTCGGTCCGGACGCATCCCCGACCGGCGGTGATTTCCCCGCGGGGAATTAACGCCCTATTCAGACCGGATTCCCTGCGGGGAAAATCCGGCGGTCCGCGGCGGGACCGGCATCAATCGCTTGCCGCGCCGACCCAGCCCAGATCGGACGAGAGCGTGCGCACGAAACCAAGGGTGCGCGCCACCGCAGCCGAGGTCGGCTCCAGCCCGATCAGCCCGGTCGGGCCGATCACCGTCAGCGCCAGCTTCATCACGCCGGTATGGTCGAAGACCGGCGCGGCGATCGCGCTGACGCCGGGGATGGGGATGTCGCGCGTCGTCGCGTAGCCCTGCGCGCGCACGGCGCGGATGCGGGCGCGCAGCGCGCCCTCGTCGAAGTCCGAGGCCGGCGCATCGGCCCGCGTCGCCGCGTCGATCTCCTGCCGGATGACGGGTTCGGTCTGGGCGGGCGGATGGAAGGCGGCGAAGAGCGCGCCGGTGGCGGTGTTGGTCATCCGGAAGATACCGCCGGGCTGGACATTGGCGTGAATGCGGTTGGGGCTTTCCTCGACATAGACGATGGTCGCGCCGTGCAGGCCCCAGACGGTGACCGCGACCATCAGCTGCAACTCCTCGACCAGCGCGGGCACCCGGCGGATCGTCTCGCGGTAGGCGTTCTGGCTGCGCAGCCGGCTCAGGCCCAGTTCCAGCGCGAAGGGCCCCAGCGTGTAGAGCCCGCGCTCGGTCTGCTCGACCAGCCCGCTGGCGCGCAGGCTGACCAGGTAGGGGTGCAGTTGCGACGCGGCCATGTTCAGCGCCTCGGACAGGTCGCGCAGCATCATCGGCGCCTCGGCGCGGGCCAGCCGGCGCAGCACCGTGCCCGCGGTTTCCAGCGACCGCACACCGCGTTGCGCCCGCGGCGCCCCGCCGCTGCCGTCGGCGCCTTCCGCTGCGCCGATGTCGGTCATTCGTTCGCGCCGGCCAGATGCCGGGCGGCGATGTAGCCGAAGGTGATCGCCGGGCCGAGGGTGATGCCGCCGCCCGGATAGTTGCCGCCCATGATCGAGGCCATGTCGTTGCCCACCGCGTAAAGCCCGCCGATGGGCTGGCCGGCCTCGTCGAGGACGCGCGCGTTTTCATCGGCCTTGAGCCCGGCAAAGGTGCCCAGATCGCCGATCACCAGCTTGACGGCGTAGAACGGCCCCTTCTCGATCGGGGCAAGGCAGGGGTTGGGTTCATGCTCGGGATCGCCGAGGGAGCGGTTGTAGCTGGTCGTGCCCTTGCCGAATTCGGGGTCCTCGCCGCGCCGGGCGTGGTTGTTGAAGCGCGCCACCGTGCGCTCCAGTTCCGCGGCATCGGCGCCGAACTGCCGGGCCAGTTCCGCCAGTGACCGCCCGCGCAGCAGGTAGCCGTCGCGGATCAGTTTGCCGAAGGGCACGGGCGCGGGCTTGGCGTAGCCCAGCCCGTAGCGGCGAAAGGCGCGGTGGTCGGTGATGAACCAGGCCGCGATCTCGCCGCCCTCCTCGTGCTGGCGGGCGACCATCGCCTGGCAGAAGTCGTGATACGAATTCGCCTCGTTCACGAAACGCCGGCCGGAACGGGTGACGGCGATGACGCCGGGTTTCGAGCGGTCCACGAAATGCGGGAAGGTGCCCAGCGTCCCGTCCGGCCGCCGCGGGCGCGAGATCGGCACCCAGGCGGCGGCATGGGGCAGGGACGTGTCGACCGTCGCGCCCACGGCCTCGCCCAGCCTGAGCCCGTCGCCGGTATTGCCCGGCGGTGCGGGCGAGGCGTGTTCGTGCCCCGAGGGGGCGTGCGGCATCAATTCCTTGCGCCGCACCGCGTCCTGCGGGAAGCCGCCGGCGGCCAGCACCACGCCGCGGCGGGCGTGCACCTCGACCGGGCCGGTGGCGGTATGGACAAGCGCGCCGGTGACGCGGCCGGTGTCGTCTTGGATCAGCTCTCGCACGGGGGCGTCGGTCCAGATCGGCACGCCCTTGTCGAACGCCGATTTCGCCAGCCGCCCGACCAGCGCATTGCCGTTCATCAGCCGCATGGGGCGGCCGTGGAAGAGCCGGTCGCGCAGGAACTTGGCGAAGAGCACCGCGACATAGCCCGCCGAGACCGGCGAGCGCAGGACGTTGAAGAAATGGAGCAACTCCTTGCCCGAGCCGATCATCATGCCGAGGAAGGTGATCTCGGACAGGGGGGGGCGCAGGCGGCGGATTTCGCGGCCCAGTTCGCGGCCGTCGAAGGGCCGCGCGACGATGGAGCGGCCGCCGTCCATGCCGCCCGGCGCGTCGGGGTGATAGTCGGCGAAGGTCGGGCCGAGGTCGAACTGCAGCGCCGTTTCACGCTCGAAGAACTCGACCGCGCGGGGGCCGTTGTCGAGGAAGGCGTCGACGCGGTGCGGGTCGAAATGCGCGCCGGCCTCGTGCTGCAGGTAGCGCCGGGCCTCGTCCTTGCTGTCCGTCACGCCCGCACGTTGCGCCGGGGCGTTGCAGGGGATCCACATCCAGCCGCCTGACCGCGCCGTGGTGCCGCCGAAGAGCGGCTCCTTCTCGACCACCAGCACCTTGAGCCGGCGGTGGGCGGCGGCGACGGCGGTGGCCAGCCCCCCGGCGCCAGAGCCCACCACCAGAACGTCGCATTCGTGTCGTTTCATCGCGCTTCCCTTACGCTGCGAGGTAGCCGCCGTCGACCGGCAGCAGCGCGCCGGTCACGTAGCTGGACATGTCCGAGGCCAGGAACAGGACCGGGCCAACCAGTTCCTCGGGCCGGCCGGTGCGGCCCATCGGGGTATGCGCCATGAAGCGCCCGATGGCCTGCGGGTCGGCGCGGGTGGCTTCGGTCATCGGCGTGTCGATGACACCGGGGGCCAGCGCGTTGACGCGGATGCCGTCGCCGGCCAGTTCGACCGCGAGCGCCCGCGTCATCTGCAGGATCGCGCCCTTCGAGGCGGCGTAGGCGGCGACGTTCCGCCCGCCGGCGACCGACATGATCGAGCCGAGGTTGACGATGCGCCCGACTGTTTCGCGAAGTTGCGAAATAAAGGCGCGGGTCAGGTTCATCGCGCCGGTCGCGTTGACCGCGAGCGTGGCGTCCCAGTCGTCGGCGGCCTCGGGCGCGGTGATCGGATTGCGCCGGATGATGCCGGCATTGTTGACCAGGATCGCGGCCGGCCCGAGGTCCGCGGCGACCGCGGCGGCAATGCGCAGGCAGGCGGCGCGGTCGGTCACGTCCAGCCCCCAGGCCCGCGCCGTGCCGCCGGCGGCGGTGATCTCCGCCGCCGTCGCCGAAGCACTTTCCGCGTCGATGTCGCAGACGGCGACCGCCGCGCCGGCCTCGGCCAGGCCGCGGGCGATGGCGCGGCCGTTGCCGCGCCCGGCGCCCGAAACCACCGCCACCTGTCCCGCGATGCCTTTCATGGAATCCCCGTTTTTGTTTCTTGCAAATCGATTTGACTATATCTAACGTTTTCGTCGTGCCAAGGGCTACCTTTCGTGGGAACCCGGATGCATCAAACGGAGAGGCGCGCGCGAACGGGTTCGCGCCGGAGGGAGGACAGAATGACGAGGCATTTCCTGACTGCCGTGGCGACGGCAGCGCTGATGGCGGGTGCGCCGGCCGCAGCGCAGAACGTGACCCTGGACCTGCAGAGCGTTTTCGGCCTGAACGTGCCGTCGATCGGCCCCAGCCCGCAACGCTGGGCCGAGCGCGTGAACCTGATGAGCAACGGCGAGATCACCGTCAACGTCCACGGCGCCGGCGATTTCGTGCCGCCGTTCGAGGTGTTCGGCGCGGTCAGTTCGGGCGCGTTGCAGATGGGGTTCGACTGGATCGGCTACTGGGCCAGTTCGATCCCGGTGGCGAACCTGGTCGGCTCCATGCCCTTCGGGCCCACGCCCGAGGTGGCGATGGGCTGGATGTTCCAGGGGGGCGGGCTGGAGATCATCCAGAAGGCCTATGACGCGCACAACGTCAAGGTGCTGCCCTGCCACCTGGTCGTGCCCGAGGCCGGCGGCTGGTTCAACCGCGAGATCAACGCGCCCGAGGACCTGCAGGGCCTGACCATGCGCATCGCGGGCCTGGGCGGTCTGGCGATGGCGGAGATGGGCGCCAACGTGCAGATGGTGCCGGCGGGCGAGATCTACCTGTCGCTGGAAACCGGCCGGATCGACGCGGCCGAATTCTCGGCGCCGCAGCTGGATGTCGGCTTCGGCTTTCAGCGGATCGCCAGCTACTACTACTTTCCGGGCTGGCACCAGCCGTCGAGCTGGGACAGCATCATCATCAACATGGATGTCTGGAACGACCTGAGCGAGCGGCACCAGCGCATCATGGAGGAAGCGTGCCTCGCCAACATCGCCTTCAACATGCACGACCAGATCAACGCCCAGGCGGAAGCCATCGCCACGATCCGCGAAGCCGGGGTAGAGGTGCGCCGCTTCCCCGACGAGGTGCTGGCGGCGCTGCGCGAGGCAAGCCAGAAGGTGATGGAGGATGAGGCTGCGCGCGACGAGATCTTCGCCGAGGCGCTGGAATCGCTGACCGCCTACATGGACTCGGTCGGCGAGTGGAGCACCCTGCAGGCGCTGCCGCAGGCCGACTGACCGCAACCGGGCGGGCCGCCGGCCCGCCCGATCATCCGGGACCGCCGCATGATACGCCTTTCCGAGCGTCTGCTCGACGCGGTCAGCCTGCCGGGCCGCTGGATCGGATGGCTGGTGCTGCCGCTGGCGGCCTCGGTCCTGATCACCATCGCCGCCGCCAAGATGGGCGTGAACGCGCTGGTCGAGTGGGAGGGTCGCGTGCCGGTGCTGGGCGCGCGGCTGACGGTGAACAGCCTGATCGATTTTCAGTGGTATGTCTTTGCCGCGCTGGTGCTGTTCGGCGGCGTCTACGCGCTGCGCGACGAGCGTCATGTGGCGGTCGATTTCGTCTATGCGCTGCTGCCGCGGCGGGGGCAGCTGGTGCTGCGCATCCTGGGCGATCTGGTGCTGTTGATCCCGTTCTGCCTGATCATCGCCTATTACGGTTACTTCTTCGCGCTGACCGCCTGGAATACCGGCGAGGGCTCGCCGCACGGCGGGTTGCAGAGCCGCTGGATCGTGAAAGCCTGCATTCCGCTGGCCTTCGGCCTGCTGGCACTGGCCGGCGTGGCGCGGGTGGCGGCGGCGCTGGCCGAACTGCTGGGCCGCCCGCGCCCCGGCGCAAGCTGAGGGGCGGCCGGTGGACGCGCATGTGATGCCGATCCTGATGCTGCTGGCGCTGCTGGTCGGCATCTTCGCGGGCTATCCCGTGGCCTTCGTGCTGGCCGGGCTGGGCATCGTCTTTGCGGTGGCGGCGGACCTGCCGATGCTGTTCCTGTCGATGGGGGTGCAGCGCATCTATTCGGGCGTGCTGACCAACTGGCTCTTGGTCGCGGTGCCGCTTTTCGTCTTCATGGGGCTGATGCTGGAACGCTCGGGCGTGGCGGAGCGGTTGCTGGCCTCGCTGGCCGCGCTTTTCCGCAACGTGCCGGGGGGCTATGCCTTTGCGGTGGCGATCATCGGCATCGTCATGGCGGCGTCGACCGGGATCATCGGCGCGTCGGTGGTGCTGCTGGGGATGATGGCGCTGCCGGCGATGCGCGCGGCGGGATACGATCTGCGCCTGTCGAGCGGGCTGATCGCGGCCTCGGGGACGCTGGGCATTTTGATCCCGCCGTCGATCATGCTGATCATCCTGGGCGATCAGCTGCGCATTTCGGTCGGCGATCTGTTCATGGGGGCGATCGGGCCGGGGCTGATGCTGGGCGGGCTTTACACCGCGTTCCTGATTGCGGTGGCGATATTCGCGCCGCACAAGATGCCGGCGCCGGGGCGCACGCTGGAAAGCCCGGGGTTCTGGCGCGCGCTCTGGGCGCTGACGCGCGATCTGCTGGCGCCGATCCTGCTGATCGTGTCGGTGCTGGGCACGATCATCACCGGCATCGCCACGCCGACCGAATCCGCGGCGATCGGGGCGGCGGGCGCGTTGCTGCTGGCGCTGCTGTCGCGGCGGCTTTCGCTGAAGGCGCTGACCCTGGCCCTGCGCGATACCACCAAGACCACCGCGATGATCGTCTTCGTGATGATCGGCGCCACGGTCTTCAGCGTCGTCTTCCGGCGACTCGGTGGCGACACGATGATCGCCGAGCTGTTCCAGATCGACGAGCGCAACCCGTGGATGGTGCTGATCTTCATCATGGCGATGATCTTCGTGCTGGGCTTTTTCCTGGAATGGGTGGAGATCACGCTGGTCGTGGTGCCGATCATCGCGCCGGTGGTCATGGCGCTGGATTTCGGCATGCCGACCGAGCATGTGCTGATCTGGTTCGCCATCGCGTTGGCGGTGAACCTGCAGACCTCGTTCCTGACGCCGCCGTTCGGCTATGCGCTGTTCTACCTGCGCGGGATCGCGACGGACCTGCCGATCCGGGTGATCTATGCCGGGGTCCTGCCCTTCGTCGGGCTGCAGTTGCTGGCGCTGGCGCTGGTGCTGGCCTTTCCGGCGATCATCCTGTGGTTGCCGCTGGCGATGCGCTGAGCGGGGGCGCGGGCCGCGCCTGTGCGCCCGATTCGGGGTTGCGTCGGGGTCGGCGCTGCGGTGAACTCGGGCCATGGACGGACTGTGGATCAGGGCGGTGGCGCACCGCGGCGCGATGCTGGGGGCGATCTGGGCGGCGCTGAGCGCCCCGGATCCCGAAGGGCTGGCGCTGGGCCTGGTGGCCGTGCCCGCCGCCGTCGCGCTGAGCCTGCGGCTGCTGCCGGCGCGCCATCCGCTGATCCTGTGGCGGCTGGCGCTGCACCTGCCGCGGTTCCTCGCCGGGTCGGTCACCGGCGGGGTCGATGTCGCGCGCCGCGCGTTCGCGCGGAAGATGCCGCTGGACCCCGGCTGGATCGACGTCCCGCCCGAGCCGTCCGGCGGCTTGCCGGGCGGCGCGCGCGTGGCGCTGGGGGGCGAGTTGTCGCTGATGCCCGGCACGCTGGCCGCGGGCTGTGACGGCGACCGGCTGCTGGTGCATGTGCTGGACCGCGGCGGGCGTTTCGACGCCTCCATCCCGCGCGAGGCGCGCGAGATCGCCGCGATCATCGGCCACCGGCGGGACCGGCCGCAGGGTGGGGCATGACCGCCTGGCTGTCCTTCGTGGCGATCGGCGTGCTGGCCAGTCTTGCCGGCGCGCTGTGGCGGGTGTGGCGGGGGCCGGCGCCCGCCGACCGGATGATGGCGGCGCAGCTGGTCGGCACCGGCGGGGTCGCCGTGCTGATCCTGCTGGCGGCGGTGCAGGACTGGGCGGCTTTGGACGTGGCGGTGGCGCTGGCGCTGCTGGCGGCGCTGGCGGCGGTGGGGTTCGTCAAGGCCGGCACCCCCGACGGCGCCGGCGACCCCGAGGAGGAGGCGCCGCCCGCCGACATGCAGCTTTCCGCGATGACGCCGGACGCGGCGGCGCAGGTCGGCCGGACGCGGCGGGACCCGGATCGGCGGCGTGGCGATGGCTGATCTGGCGACGCTGCTGTTCACGGCGCTGGGGCTTGTGTTCTTTGCCGCCGGCACGGTGGGTCTGATCCGGTTTCCCGACACCTTCAGCCGGCTGCACGCACTGACCAAGGCCGACAACCTGGGCCTGGGCTTCATCGCGCTGGGGGTCGCCTTTCAGGCCGAGAGCTGGGCGCAGGTCGCGCGGATCGCGCTGATCTGGGTGCTGGCGCTGCTGGCGGCGGGGGCGGTGGCGCAGCTGGTGGCGCGCGCGGCGCTGATGCGGCGGGGCGGCGCATGACAGCGGCGCTGGGTCTGGCGCTGGACGCGGCGCTTTGCGCGCTGATCCTGGGGGTGGCGCTGGCCGTGGTGGCGGGACGGGGGGTGTTCCGCGCCGTCGTCTTCTTCATCGTCTACGGGCTGCTGGCCGCGGTCGCCTGGGTGCGGCTGGACGCGGTCAACGTGGCGCTGGCCGAGGCGGCGATCGGCGCGGGGCTGACCGGCGTGCTGCTGCTGGCGGCGCATGGCCGCCTGCGGCGCGCCGAGGCCGCGCAGGATCTGGCGCATGGCATGCCCTGGTCCGCCGCCCTGGCCGGGGGCGCGCTGGCCGCGGCGCTGGGCTGGGCTTGGTTCGAGATGCCGATCCCCGTGGAGCCCGGCCCGGAACTGGCCGAGGCGCTGCCGCGCGCCGGCGTCGGCAATCCGGTGACCGCGGTCCTGCTGAACTTCCGCGCATGGGACACGCTTCTGGAAAGCATCGTGCTGCTGGCGGCGCTGATCGGCGTGTGGATGCTGGCGCGCGAGGGCGACTGGCGCGAACCGCTGGGCCGGCCGCAGCATGCGCGGCCGGGTGGCGTGATGGCCGGTTTCGGGCGCGTGCTGCCGCCGGTGGGCCTGCTGGTCGGGGTCTGGCTGGTCTGGGCGGGGGCGGACCATCCGGGCGGGGCCTTTCAGGGCGGCACGGTGCTGGCGGCGGTCGGGCTGGTCGCGGTGCTGGCGGGGGTGATCCGCCCGCCGTGGATCGGCGCGCCGCTCTGGCAGGGGGCGCTGGTCCTGGGGCCGGCGGTCTTTCTGCTGGCGGGGATCGCGGGCGCGGTGCTGGCCGGGGGCTTCCTGACCCTGCCCGAGGGGTTTGCGAAACCCGCCATCGTCACCATCGAGGTGGCGTTGACCGTGTCGATCGCGGTCACGCTGGCGTTCCTGGTCCTCGGCCCGCCCGAGGCGGAGGGGGCCGGGTGATGGCGGCCTTGTCGATCTATGCCTTGACGGGCGCGGCGCTGGTCGGGCTGGGCTTTTTCGGCCTGCTGGCGGCGCGGCACCTGCTCAGGCGGGTGGTGGCGTTCAACCTGATCGGGTCGGGCCTGTTTCTCTATTTCGGGGCGGCGGCGACGCGGGGGGCGGCGCCGGACCCGGTGCCGCAGGCGCTGATCATCACCGGCATCGTCGTCGCACTGGCAGCCAGCGCGCTGGCCGTGGCGCTGGTCGTGGCGCAGGTGCGCGCCGCCGGCCGCGCCACCCTGCCCGAGGAGGAGGACGCGCCGTGAGCGCGCTGCTGGCCTGCCTGGTCCTGCCGCTGCTGGGCGCGCTGGCCGCCGTCGCGCTGCCGCGCCGCGCGGTGGCGGCGGTCTTGGCGGGCGTGGTTGCGCTGACGCTGGTGGCGGCGGTCGGGCTGGCCGTTGCGGTGCATTCGGGCGGGGTGGTGCGGCTGGCGCTGGGCGGCTGGTCGCCGCCGCTGGGCATCGCGCTGGCCGCCGACGGGCTGGGCGCCGCCTTCGTGCTGTTGACGGCGCTGGTCATGGCCGGCGTCGCCGCCGCCGCGCGGGACGAGATGACGCCGCAGGGCGCCGGGCCGCGCGCCGCCTTCGGCTTCTGGCCTCTGATGCTTCTGCTCTGGGGGGCGCTGAACGCGGTTTTCCTGTCGCGCGATCTTTTCAACCTCTATGTCGGGATCGAGTTGCTGACGCTGGCGGCGGTCGCGCTGGTCGCGATCGGCGGGCGGGCCGAGGCGATTGCCGCGGCGATGCGCTATCTGATCTTCGCGCTGGCCGGGTCGCTGCTGTATCTGGCCGGCGTGGTGCTGATCTACGGCGCGCATGGCACGCTGGACATCGACCTGGTCGCCGCGCGCGATGCGGCCGCGCCGGACGGGCTGGCACTGGCGCTGATGACCGCGGGGCTGCTGGTCAAGACCGCGCTCTTCCCGTTTCACGTCTGGCTGCCGCCGGCGCATGCCAGCGCGCCGGCGCCGGCCTCGGCCCTGTTGTCGGCGCTGGTGCCGAAGGCGTCCTTCGTGATCCTGCTGCGGCTCTGGTTCGAGGCGATGCCGGACCTGGGCACGGACCGGGCGCTTCTGCTGCTGGGCGTGCTGGGGGCGGCGGCGATCCTGTGGGGCAGCCTGCGGGCGCTGGTGCAGGCGCGGCTGAAGCTGATCGTCGCCTATTCGACGGTGGCGCAGCTGGGCTACCTGTTCCTGGTCTTTCCGCTGGCCGGGGGCGCGGCGGGGGCGCAACCCTGGACGGCGGGCGCCTGGACCGGCGCGATCTTTCAGGCGCTCAGCCACGGGCTGGCCAAGGCCGCGATGTTCCTGGCCGCCGGGCTGTTCATGGCCGCCGCCGGCAGCGACCGGCTGGGCGCGTTGCGCGGGCTGGCGCGGGTCATGCCGATGACCGCCTTCGCCTTCGCGCTGGCCAGCGTCACGCTGATCAGCCTGCCGCCGTCGGGCGGGTTCACGGCGAAATACCTGCTGATGACCTCGTCCTTCGCGGCGGGGCAGTGGATCTGGGCGCTGGTGATGACGCTGGGCGGGCTGCTGACGGCGGGGTACCTCTATCGCCCGATGGCCGCGCTTTTCGCGCGCGAGGGGGGCGAGGGCGTGCAGACGGTCGCGCGCGCGCGGCAGGCGGTGCCGCTGGTGCTGGCGGGGCTGGCGATCCTGCTGGGGATCCTGTCGGCCGCGCCCTTCGACTTTCTGCAGATCGGTCGCCCCGAGGCCGCCGAGGAGGGGCCGTGAGCGCGCTGCTGCCGGTCCTGATCCTGGCGACATCGCTGATCACCGCCGCGATCACCTTCTTTCTGCCCGAGGCGAGCCGCGTGCTGCGCAACGCGCTGAACCTGGGCGGCGCGGTGCTGAAGCTGGGGCTGATCGTCGCCATGCTGGTCGCGGTGGCGGGCGGCGCGGTCTACGAGGCGTCGCTGCCGCTGGCGCCGGGGCTGGTGCTGCTCTTGCGGGTGGACGCGATCGCGCTGTTGTTCGTTTCGCTATCCGGCACGCTGTGGCTGCTGACCACGGTCTATGCGATCGCCTATTTCGGCACCAAGGCGCACCAGTCGCGGTTCTTCGGCTTTTTCAGCCTGTGCGTGGCGGCGACGACGGGGCTGGCGATGTCGGGTTCGCTGATCTCGTTCTTCCTGTTTTTCGAGCTCTTGACGCTGAGCACATGGCCCCTGGTCGCGCACAAGCAGGACGGGGCGTCGCTGAGGGCCGCGCGCAGCTATCTGCTGTTCGCCCTGCCGGGGAGTGCGGCGCTGCTCTGGGCGATCATCTGGCTGGAAAGCGCGACCGGCCCTGTCCTGTTCACCGAGCCGCCGGACCTGAGCGGGCTGGACCCCTGGGAACTGCGCGCGATCTTTGCGCTGTTCATCCTGGGCGTCGGGGTCAAGGCCGCGCTGGTGCCGCTGCACGGCTGGCTGCCGGCGGCGATGGCCGCACCCGCGCCGGTCTCGGCGCTGCTGCACGCGGTGGCGGTGGTCAAGGCTGGCGCCTTCGGCGTCATCCGCGTGATCTACGACGTCTTCGGGCCGCAGACGGTGGCGGCGCTGGGGGTCGGCGTGCCGCTGGCGGCGCTGGCGTCGCTGACCATCGTCTGGGGGTCGATCCGCGCGCTGCAGCAGGACGAGATCAAGAAGCGGCTGGCGTTTTCCACCGTCAGCCAGGTCAGCTACATCGTGCTGGGCGCGGCGCTGGCTGGGCCCTATGCGATGATTGGCGCGCTGGTGCATCTGGTGCATCAGGGGTTGATGAAGATCACGCTGTTCTTCTGCGCCGGCATCTATGACGAGCGCGCCGGGGTGAAGCGGATCGAGGGGTTGAACGGCCTCGGCGCGCGGATGCCTTGGACCTCGGCCTGCTTTTCGCTGGGCGCGCTGGGCATGATCGGGCTGCCGCCGATGGCGGGGTTCGTCAGCAAGGTCTATCTGGGCCTCGGCGCGCTGGAGGCCGGCGCGCCCTGGGTGCTGGGTGTGCTTGCGGCATCGACGCTTCTGAACGCGGCCTATTTCCTGCCGCTGCTCTACCGGCTGTGGTTCCTGCCGGCCGCCGGGGACGCGACGGGGGACGAGCGCGCGCCGGTGCTGGTCGCGCCCGCGGTGGTGACCGCGGCGGCGTCGCTGGGCGTGGGGGCGCTGGCGGCCAGCGCCGTCAGCCCGCTGCGCTGGGCCGAATTGATCATCACGCGGGGGTATCTGCCATGAGCGCGATCATAACCGGCTCGCCCTGGCCGTTTCTGGTGCTGGCCTGGCCGCTGCTGCTGGGGCTGGTGCCGCTTGTGCCGGCCTGGCGCGCGCTGGCGGTGCGGGTGCTGCCCTTGGCGCCGCTGCCGGCGCTGGGCTTTGCGGTGCTGGGGGCGCCGGGGACGACCGGGATGCCCGACCTGTTGCTGGGCGTCGAACTGGCGGCGGTGCCCGGCGGGGCGCTGTTTCTGGGCATGACCGCGGCGGTCTGGACGGCGGCGGGCTGGCAGGCGGCGCTGACGCTGGAACGCGGCGTGCGCTCCGGGATCCTGGCGGGCTTCTGGTGCGTGACGCTGGCCGGCAACCTGGGGGTGTTCCTGGCGGCGGATGTCGTGACCTTCTACGTGGCCTTCGCCGCCGTGTCGCTCTGTGCCTGGGTGCTCGTGGTGCACGAGCGGACCGAAGCCGCGCTGGCGGCGGGGCGGGTCTATATCGTGCTGGCGGTGCTGGGCGAGGCGGCGCTGCTGGCGGGGCTGCTGATCGGGGCGCAGGCGGGCGACAGCCTGCAGATCCCGGCGGTGCGCGAGGCGCTGAGCGACGCGCCACTGGGCGGGATCGGGCTGGCGCTGCTGGTCACCGGGTTCGGCATCAAGGCGGGCATGGTGCCGCTGCATGTCTGGCTGCCGCTGGCGCATCCGGTGGCGCCGGTGCCCGGATCGGCGGTGCTGTCGGGCGCGATCGTCAACGCGGGGCTGATCGGCATGCTGCTGTTCCTGCCACCGGGCGGCGGTTGGGGCGGTCTGCTGGTGGGCCTGGGATTTGCCGGGGCCTTCGGCGCGGCGCTGTGGGGGCTGACGCAGGCCAATCCCAAGGCGGTACTCGCCTATTCCACGGTCAGCCAGATGGGCCTGATCCTGGCGCTGGTGGGGGCGGGGCAATCGGTGGCCTTCTACGCGCTGCACCACGGTCTGGCCAAGGGCGCGTTGTTCCTGCTGGTCGGCGTGGCAATGGCGGCGACCGGGCGGCGGCGCGCGGCGACGCTGGCGCTGGCGGGGCTGATCGCGCTGTCGGTCGCCGGGCTGCCGCTGACCGGCGGCGGGCTGGCGAAGGCCGCGGCCAAGAGCGGGCTGGCGCCGGCGCTGGCGCTGGCCGTGACGCTGAGCGGGGTGACGACGACGCTGGTGCTGGGCTGGTTCCTCTGGCTGCTGGCGCGCGACGACAAGAGGGCGCAGGGCCAGCCATGGGGCGCGCTGATCGCGGGGGCGGGGGCGCTGGGGCTGGCCGCGGTGCTGGTGCCCTGGGCGCTTTGGTCGGGGGCGACGGACTTGCCGGTGGGATATGCGCTGCGGTCCGGCGCGGTGGTCGAGGCGCTGTGGCCGATGCTGCTGGGGCTGGGAGTGCTGGCCGTGCTCTGCCGCCGGCCGGTCCCGACGCAACCGCCTGGCGATCTGCTGCACCTGCTGCCGGCGCGCGCGGTAGGGTGGCGGCTGCCCGACATCGAACCGACACCGCCCTTCGGAGCGCGACGCGGGGGCCTGCGCTTGCTGGTCCGCGCCGCCCGGATCGACGCGGTGCTGAGCCGATGGCCCATGGCGGGCGCGCTGCTGGTGGCCGGGGTCGTGGCATTTGCGCTGCTGCTGCCCTAGGCGCGGGGTGGGTTTTCAGGAGAGGGTCAGACCGCCCTCGGCTACCAGAAAGTCGACGATCTGCGGCACGCCTTCGCCCTGCCTGAGGCGGGCCATGACGTAGGGGCGGTCGCCCCGCGCCGCGGCGGTGTCGGATTCGAGTTGCGCGAGGTCCACGCCGACATGCGGGGCCAGATCGGTCTTGTTGACCACCAGCAGGTCCGACCGGGTCAACCCCGGCCCCTTCTTGCGCGGGATGTCCTGCCCGGCGGCGGTGTCGATGACGTAGATCGTGAGGTCGGCCAGTTCCGGCGAGAAGGTCGCGGCCAGATTGTCGCCGCCGGATTCGATCAGCACCAGGTCGAGCCCCGGGAAGGTCACGGACAGTTCCGCCAGCGCGGCGAGGTTGATCGAGGCATCCTCGCGGATCGCGGTATGCGGGCAACCGCCGGTCTCGACCCCGCGGATGCGGTCCTGGGGCAGCACCTGCGCGCGCATCAGGTATTCGGCATCCTCGCGCGTGTAGATGTCGTTGGTGATCACCGCCATCGAGCAGCGCGGGGCCAACGCGCGCGCGAGGTGTTCGGTCAGCGTGGTCTTGCCGACGCCGACGGGGCCGCCGATGCCGACGCGCAGGGGGCCGTTCATGCTCATGTGCGAAAAAGCCTCACGTCCTTGGTTTCGTGGGTCATGGCGGCGAGATCGGCGGCCAGCGCCGAGGCCGAGATCTCCGGTGCTTCCGTGGACGAGAGGTCCTGCGCTAGCGACTGGATGGGGGGCAGAAGCTGCGCCAGTACGCGCTGCCCGGCGGACTGGCCCAAGGGGACATGCCGGGTGGCGATGGTGACGAGGTTGCCGGCGAAGGCCTGCAGGTAGAGGGCCGCGACCTGCGCGGCGGGCAGGCCAAGCGGGCGCGCGGCCTCGCCCACGGCGACGGGCAGGGCGCGGGGTGGCATGGCGCGACCGGTTGTCGCCGCGACCGAGCGCGCGAAGGCGGTGCCCAGTTCCACGGTCTCGGCCAGCCGTTCGGCCGAAGGGGCGAGGGCGCGCGCCATCGCGTCGAGCGCGTCGAGCGCGTCGAGCGAGGTTGCGGGCGCGAGCGCGCGGATCAGAAGCGCGCCGTCCTGCCGCCCGGCGCCGTGCAAAAGGATGCCACGCAGCCAGTCCTGAAGCGTCGCGGGGTCGTGCACGGTGCCGTCGGCGACCACCTGCTCCAGCCCGTGGGAATAGGCGAAGGCCCCGGTGGGGAAGGCGGGCGAGAGCCATTGGGTCAGCGCCAGCAGGGGGGTTAGCGGAGCGGTCATTCCCGGGGGCTGGATGAGGCGGCGTGCGCGTCCGCGTGGCTGTGGGCGTCGGCGTGGCTGTGCGCGTGAGAATGGGCGTGGCTGTGGGCGTGCGCATGGCCGTGGTCGTGGCCCATCGTGCGGCCGTGGCCATAGGCGCCGCCCTCGGGCGTGAAGGGCAGGTGGGTGGGGGCGAGGTCGGCGCCGAGATGGCGCAGCATCGCCTCGAGCACGTGGTCGGCGCGGATTACCAGCCGGTCGGGGGCGATCTGGCAGGGCGTGTGGCGGTTGCCGATATGCCAGGCGAGGCGCGGCAGGTCGCCGGTTATCACCAGCACCGGTTCGGGCGCGGCTTCGACGGCGATCACGCGGCCGTCGTCCAGCAGCAGGGCGTCGCCGTGGTCCAAGCTGACGGTTTCGGCCAAGTCGACCAGAAAGCTGTCGCCCGACGGCAGGCGCAGCCGTTTGCGACGCAGAAAGCGCGCCTCGTAGTCGAGGGCGACCGTCTCGGTGGCGGCCCGGCCGTTCCCGGCGCGGAGGATCTGGCGGGCGGGGGGCAGGTCAGTCATGGCGCGTTTCCGCCCGGAGCATGACCTGCCCGCCCGGTCCCGTCCGGCCGTTCAGCAGAACATCAGGTCGCGGAAGACGTGCTGGACGATCTGGTCGCGGGTGATGCCGCGCTTGGCCAATTCGGCGTCGCTGAGGCTGTCGAGATATTCGATCTGCGCCCGGCGCGAGCGGCGCTCGATATACGAATTGAAGCCCTGGCCCAGCGTGGCGAAGAAGCGGTCGGCTTGCGCGCGCAGGCGCGGCGTCAGTTCTTCCGTGTTGAGGTTCGGAAAGTAAGCCATAGGAAACCCTTTCGATAGGCGGTTTCCTCCCTTGGCGAACAATATGGGGCATCGGGGCTGCCATATCCAGTGCGGGCCGGGCAATGCTGCGTTGCGGCATAGACATGGCTTGGCTGCGCATTGCATGGGCGCAATCCAGCGACACTGCGCGAAAGGCGGGCAGGTGTGCGATCATGGCGGGCTCAATAGAGGAAATAGCGCTGCGCCAGCGGCAGCTCCTGCGCGGGTTCGCAGGTCAGAAGCTCGCCATTGGCGCGGACGGCATAGGTTTCGGGGTCGACCTCGATTAAGGGCAGGGTGTCGTTCAGGCGCATGTCGGCCTTGGTCAGGCCGCGGCACCCTTCGACCGGCAGAAGGGTCTTGCGCAGGCCGAGGTCCGCGCCGACGCGAGCCGCGTGGGCCGCCTGGCTGACGAAGGTGACGGCGCTCGCCTCCAGCGCGCGACCGTGGGCGGCGAACATCGGGCGGGAATAGATGGGCTGAACGGGGATCGAGGCGTTCGGATCGCCCATCTGCGCCAGAACGATGGAGCCGCCGAGCAGCACCATCTCGGGCTTGGCGCCGAAGAAGGCGGGGGACCAGAGCACGAGGTCCGCGCGCTTGCCAACCTCGATACTGCCGATATGGCGGCTCATGCCGTGCACGATGGCCGGGTTGATCGTGTATTTGGCGATGTAGCGCCGGACGCGGGCGTTGTCGTTCGCGCCCTGCTCTTCGGGCAGGGGGCCGCGCTGGCGCTTCATCTTGTGCGCGGTCTGCCAGGTGCGGATGATCACCTCGCCCACCCGCCCCATCGCCTGGCTGTCCGACGACAGGACGCTGAAGGCGCCCATGTCGTGCAGGATATCCTCGGCCGCGATGGTTTCGCGCCGGATGCGCGATTCGGCAAAGGCCACATCCTCGGGCACCTTACGGCTGAGGTGGTGGCAGACCATCAGCATGTCGAGATGTTCCTCGATCGTGTTGACGGTGTAGGGCATGGTCGGGTTGGTCGAGGACGGCAGGATGTTGGCCAGCCCGCAGACCTTGATGATGTCGGGCGCATGGCCGCCGCCGGCGCCTTCGGTGTGGAAGGCGTGGATGGTGCGGCCGCCAATGGCGCGGATCGTATCCTCGACAAAGCCGGATTCGTTGAGCGTGTCGGTGTGGATCATCACCTGCACGTCGGTTTCCTCGGCCACCGACAGGCAGCAGTCGATGGCGGCGGGGGTGGTGCCCCAATCCTCGTGCAGTTTCAGCGCGCAGGCGCCGGCGCGGATCTGTTCGTGCAGGGCGTCGGGCAGGCTGGCATTGCCCTTGCCGGAGAGGCCCAGGTTCATCGGCAGCGCCTCGAAGCTTTGCAGCATGCGCCCGGTGTGCCACGGGCCGGGCGTGGCGGTGGTGGCGAGCGTGCCGTGCGCCGGGCCGGTGCCGCCACCCAGCATGGTGGTGATGCCGGAATGCAGCGCATCCTCGATCTGCTGAGGGCAGATGAAGTGGATATGCGCATCGAACCCGCCGGCGGTCAGGATCTTTCCCTCACCCGCGATCACCTCGGTGCCCGGACCGATGATGATGTCGACCCCGGCCTGGGTGTCGGGGTTGCCGGCCTTGCCGATAGCGTGGATCCGCCCGTCGCGCAGGCCCAGATCCGCCTTGTAGATCCCGGTCCAGTCGACGATCAGCGCGTTGGTGATGACCGTGTCCACCGCGCCCCCGGCGCGGGTGACCTGCGACTGGCCCATGCCGTCACGGATCACCTTGCCGCCGCCGAACTTCACCTCTTCGCCGTAGGTGGTCAGGTCACGCTCGACCTCGACGATCAGGTCGGTGTCGCCCAGCCGCACGCGGTCGCCGGTGCTGGGGCCGTACATGTCGGCGTAATCGGCGCGCGGGATACGGACGGGCATCGCTGGTCCTTACTTTGGCAGAAGCGGATGGCCACCGCGCAGGCGGCGGGTGTTGGCGCGGGTCGCGCGGCTGTAGGGCGCGGTCGCCGCCGTGACGATGGCGACCGCGTCGGCGCCGCGCATTGCGACCGCACCGGCGGCGGCGGCTCCCTTCATGAAGGCGCTCATCTTCTCTTGCACCATGCGCTTGTTCTCGGTGGGCGAGACGCGCCAGGCGCCGACCATCCCCATCATGCGCATGGTGATGATCATCTGTGATTCGACCAGCATCCGGGTATAGGTGTTGGCAAGCTGCATCGCGGCGGGGGTAAGCATCATGGAACGACTCCTGGTCAGGTTAAGCGCCCTCGCTATACCCTAAAGCGCGCCCATGATAGCGCCGGAAAACCCGTAGACGTGGCGTTCCCCCGCGTAGGGGATCAGCCGAACCTCGCGCGTCTGGCCGGGTTCGAACCGCACGGCGGTGCCGGCGGGGATGTCCAGCCGCTGGCCGCGCGCGGCGGCCCGGTCGAACCGCAGTCCCGGGTTGGCCTCGGCGAAGTGGTAGTGCGAGCCCACCTGCACCGGCCG
The DNA here is from genome assembly GCF_017811755.1 of Pararhodobacter sp. SW119. Classification (GTDB taxonomy): domain Bacteria; phylum Pseudomonadota; class Alphaproteobacteria; order Rhodobacterales; family Rhodobacteraceae; genus Pararhodobacter. The sequence continues at coordinate 331,323 of NZ_JADDJF010000001.1, forward strand.
GTCGCCGGTATTGGCGACTTCCAGGACGGTGACGGGCCGACCGGCGTTGAGTTCGATCTCGGTGTCGGTGAAGAACATCTCTCCGGGGATCATCGGGGTGCCTTTCTCAGGTGACCGCAAGGGCGACGCCGCCAAGCGCCACTGCGCCGCCCGCCAGCCGCAGGGCGACAGGTCCCAGCCGCCCCAGCGCGACCCCGAGCGTGTGGAGCGCGGCGGTGGCGATCAGGAAACCCGCGGCGTAATCCAGCCCGCCGGACCCCTCGACCCCGTGGGCCCAGCCATGCGCGGTGCCGAAGAGCGCGACCAGCGGCACGGCCCAGGCCAGGGAGACGCGCAGCGACAGCGCCACCGCCGCGGCGAGGACGATCACCGAGGCGAGGATCGCGTGTTCGACCAGCGCGAACGCGGCGCCGCCGGTGCCGGCCAGCCCGGCAACCGCCATCGCCGCCAGAAACGCCAGCGGAAGAGCCCAGAGCGCCCGCCCGCCGGTCAGCGCCGCCCAAAGGCCGACGGCGACCATCGCGAGCAGGTGATCGAGGCCGAGAAGCGGGTGCGCCACCCCGTCAAGGAAGCCCCCGGCGTGGTCATGATGCGGATGCGCCGCGGCGGTTGCGGGAAGCAGCAGGACCGGCAGCAGCAGAAGTGGAAGAGCAGATCGACGCGCGCGCATGAAAACCTCTCAGCGGATGGGGTGATGGACGGTCACCAGCTTGGTGCCATCAGGAAACGTGGCCTCGACCTGGACCGCGGGGATCATTTCGGGGATGCCGGGCAGGCACTGGTCGGCTACGATCACATGCGCGCCGGCCTCCATCAGGTCGGCGACGCTGCGCCCGTCGCGCGCGCCCTCGACCACGAAATCGGTGATCAGGGCCACGGCTTCGGGGTGGTTGAGCTTCACGCCGCGGTCGAGCCGGCCGCGCGCGACCATCGCGGCCAGGCTGACCAGCAGCTTTTCGCGTTCGCGCGGGGTCAGGTTCATGCGGTGCCCCCGGCCATCTGCCAGACGCGGGGCAGGGGAAGGGGTCGCAGGCGGCGCAGCAGGCGGACGATCTGGCGCTTGAGCGGCCAGCCATCCCCGGCCATCAGCCGCACCACCAGCTTGCCGTCAAAGCCCGAGGCTGCGCCCGACACGCCGGGTTCGCCCAGGGCATCGCGCGCCGCCGCAACCGCGTCTTCGGCACCCGCTTGCACGAGCGCGAGGATGGCAAAGGCACGTGCCCCGCCAAGGACGGCGGGGCCGCCGGCGATCGCGTCGCGGTCCAGCAGCAGCGGCTCGATCAGGACGGGGCGCCCGTCGCGCGTGATCGTGCGGTGATCGCCGAAACGCAGTTCGCGCGGATGCTCGCCCATCGCCGCGCGGCCCAGGACGACCGCCTCAAGCACCAGGCAGGAGGCGTCGGCGTGCAGCGCGATCTCGCTGCGCCGCGACAGGGCACTCGATTCGTAAAGGATCGTTTCCTGCGGCAACCAATCCAGATGCGCCCCGGCATGCACCGCATGCTGAATGCGCACGCGCGCCTCGCCCTCCGCCGCGCGATAGGCGCGTTCCGCCGTCTGAGTCGTCGCCACCGCCTGGCACCCGGCGCCGAGGTCGAGCGACAACTCGAGCCGGTCGCCCCCGGTGAGCCCGCCCGAGGTGTTGAGGAAAACCACCTCCGGCCGATCAGCGCTGTCTAGCAGGATCGCCCGGGCCGAGCCGCGCTGCGCCAGCCTGGAAAGGCGGGTGCGACCGGCCAGGCGTGCCATCGCGACATGCGCGGCGCCGTGGCTGCGCTGGTGTCTGGCTGTATCCGGTGCGAGGGCGTTCATGGCGCGGTTTCCTTTTCGCGCCAGAAAGGCAGGACCGTGCTGCCCCTTCAATACGATCCGCGTCCCGCTGCCTTATTTTCAGGCTGTTTCGCGGGCCATGCGCCGGCGTTTTGACCAACGTGCCTTTGTTTTGTGCGATTCAAGTCCAGCCTGCCGCCGAATGCGCGGACGTCGCGCGCCGCGCAGGGGTCAGAACGTCAGGGTCTCGCCGTCGGCGGGGATGTCCAGGTGGTCCGAAAAACCGTTGCCCTCGGCGAAGGAGCGCAGATCGGCGCGGGAAAGGACACAGTGGTTCAGCGCCTCCATGTGGCTGGCGACGATCCGCGCCTCGGGCGCCGCGTGATGCACCGCCAGCACATCGTCGCTTCCCATGATGATCCGGCCCACGCCATTGATCGTCGCCGCACCGGCATTGACGATCACGATATCCGGACGGTGCTGGGTCAGCGCCGTTTGCACATGGTCGTTCCAGATCGTGTCGCCGGCCAGATAGAGCGTTCTTTCATCCGGATGGCGGAAGACGATTCCGCAGACCTGCCCCAGCCGGTCGCCGAGCCGATTGATCGCGGCGTCGGTGCCATGCTGCCCAGCGGTCTTGATCAGCTCGACCCCCTCCAGGCGGGTGTCGGCGCCCAGGACGCGCACATCGCTGAAGCCGGCGGCGCCGATCTTCGCAGCATCCTCGGCGTTCTGCGCGAAAAGCGGCAGATCCCTCGGCACGCTCTCCACCGCGGCGGTATCCCAATGGTCGGCGTGCAGATGCGTCACGATCACCGCGTCGACATCCAGAATGTCCTGCAGCGGCAGGGGCAGCGGCACCAGCGGGTTGCGCAGGTCGTCGTTCGGCGTGCCGGCGAAGGGCGGATAGGCGCCCTGATCGCCCAGCATCGGGTCGATCAGGAAACGGCTGCCGCCATAGTCAAGCCGCAGTGTCGCGTTGCGCACCTGAGTGATCTTCATTCGCGTGTCCCGCCCATCATGCCGGTGTCCCGGTTGCAGGGACTACCGGATCGCATCGCATTGCAGTTGAGACGCCTTCAACGCCCGCAAATAGGGTTGCGAGCGAAGATATCCAATCCTGGGGTGACTGCCTTCAGGATGCCTACCGTGCGCGGATCAGGCGTTCGCTTCGCGGATCTTGTCGGCGGCGTCCTTGTCGTAGGAGACGCCCTTGGCCTCGAACAACTGGTCGAGTTCGCCCGACAGCGTCATCTCGGTGATGATGTCGCAGCCGCCGACGAATTCGCCCTTGACGTAAAGCTGCGGGATCGTCGGCCAGTCCGAGAATTCCTTGATCCCCTGGCGCACGCCCTCATCGGCCAGCACGTTCACATCGGCGAATTCCACGCCCATGAAGTTAAGGACACCGGCTACTCGGCTGGAAAAGCCGCATTGCGGCATGGTCTTGGTGCCCTTCATGTAAAGCACCACGTCGTTCTTCTCGATCGTTTCGCGGATCTGGTCGGTCACGCTCATCGCTTACCTCTGTTCGTTGACCGGACGGGAACGCGGATGCGCCGCGGACCGCCGGGGGTGTCGTCGTCATCGTCGTCGTCGTCCTTCTCCTCGACCTTCGCGCGGCCCAGCATGAGGAAGATGCCAAGCACCACGATCCCGCCGAGGATCAGGTAGATTATCATCCAGGAGTACCTGTCATTCGGGCGCCTTCGTGGTCAATGCCAGCGCGTGCAGCTCGCCTTGGCTGCCATCCATCTTGCCCTTCAGCGCGGCGTAGACGGCGCGTTGCTGCTGGACGCGGTTCAGGCCCCGGAAACTCTCGTCGATGATCTCGGCGGCGTAGTGATTGCCGTCGCCGGCCAGGTCGGTGATCGTGACCTGCCCGTTCGGAAAACTGTCGCGCAACAGCGTTTCCAGTTCTTCTGCCGTGATGGCCATTGGTCTTCCTCGATGTTCTGGCGAAAAGGTAGTCGTGCCCGCGGGCGCAATCAAGCGTCGCCGATGGCGCGCGCGAACGCGCTGCGGTAGAGGGCCGACAGATCGGCCAGCGGCGCCTCGCTGGTGCCCAGCCGGACGCTGTCGCCGCCGAAGCGGCCGACGGCGGCCAACTGAACCCCGGCGCGCGCGGCCGCGGTCATCAGCGCTTCGGCCTGATCGAAGCTGCAGGCCACCAGATACCGCGCCTGATCCTCGCCGAAGAGCGCGGCCATTTCGCCGGGGTCGAGCGAAACGCCCAGACCCGCGGCCTCGGCCATCTCGAAGGCAGCCAGCGCCAGCCCGCCATCCGACAGGTCGGTCGCCGCCTTGATCAGCGCGCGGCTGTCGCGCAGGAATTCGCCATGCCGTCGCTCGGCCTCCAGATCGACCGGGGGCGCGTCGCCTTCCTCGCGCCCGAAGACCTCGTAGAGCAGCGCGGACTGGCCCAGGTGGCCGCGGGTTTCGCCGATGACCAGCGCCCAGTCGCCGGCCTCGGGTCCGGTGGGAATGATCTCGGACAGGTTCTCGATCAGGCCGACGGCGCCGATCGTCGGCGTCGGCAGGATCGCGCGCCCATCGGTTTCGTTGTAAAGCGAGACATTGCCCGACACGATCGGCATGTCCAGCACCCGGCACGCCTCGCCGATGCCGCGGATCGCGCCGACGAACTGGCCCATGATCTCAGGCTTCTCGGGGTTGCCGAAATTCAGGTTGTCGGTGGACGCAAGCGGGCGCGCCCCGGCGGCGGTCAGGTTGCGATAGGCCTCGGCCACGGCCTGCTTGCCGCCCTCGTAGGGATTGGCGCGCACGTAGCGCGGCGTCACGTCCGAGGTGAAGGCGATCGCCTTCTCGGTGCCGTGGACGCGCACGATCCCGGCACCCAGGCCCGGCACGCGCACGGTGTCGCCCATGACCATGTGATCGTATTGCTGCCAGACCCATTCCTTGCAGGCGTGGTTCGGACTGCCGATCAGCGCCTTCAGCCCGTCGATCGGATCGACGCGGACCAGATCGCCCAGTTCCGGCGGGGCAGGGGTCTCCTCCCACGGGCGGTCGTATTCGGGCGCTTCCGAGGACAGCTTCGACAGCGGCAGGTCGGCCTTCGTCTCGTTGCCGTGGACGATCAGGAAGCGATCCTCGGGGATCGTCTCGCCGACGATGGCGAAATCCAGATCCCACTTCTCGAAGATCGCGCGCGCCTCGTCCTCCTTTTCGGGGCGCAGGACCATCAACATGCGTTCCTGGGATTCCGACAGCATCATCTCGTAGGCGGTCATCGCCTCTTCGCGGCAGGGCACCCGGTCAAGGTCGAGCCGGATGCCCAACTTGCCCTTGTCGCCCATCTCGACCGCAGAGCAGGTCAGCCCCGCCGCCCCCATGTCCTGGATCGAGATCACCGCGCCCGAGGCCATGAGTTCGAGGCAGGCCTCGAGCAGGCGCTTTTCGGTGAACGGGTCGCCGACCTGCACGGTCGGGCGCTTTTCCTCCGCATCCGCGCCGAACTCGGCCGAGGCCATGGTCGCCCCGCCCACCCCGTCGCGCCCGGTCTTGGCGCCGAGATAGACGACCGGCATTCCGACGCCCGAGGCTGCGGAATAGAAGATCTTGTCGGCATCGGCCAAGCCCGCGGCGAAGGCGTTGACCAGGCAGTTGCCGTTGTAGGCGGAATGAAAGCGCACCTCGCCGCCCACGTTCGGCACGCCGAAGCAGTTACCGTACTGGCCGATCCCCTCGACCACGCCCTTGACCAGATGCGCGGTGCGCGGATGGTCCGGCGCGCCGAAGGAAAGCGCATTCATCGCCGCAATCGGGCGCGCGCCCATCGTGAAGACATCGCGCAGGATGCCGCCCACACCCGTCGCCGCGCCCTGATGCGGCTCGATATAGCTGGGGTGGTTGTGGCTTTCCATCTTGAAGACAAGGGCCAGACCGTCGCCGATATCCACCAAGCCCGCATTCTCGCCCGGACCGCAGATCACCTGCGGCCCCTCGGTATACAGAGTCCGCAGCCATTTCTTCGACGACTTGTAGGAACAATGCTCGTTCCACATCGCGGAAAAGATGCCGAGTTCGGTGAAACTGGGCTCGCGCCCGATGATCTGCAGGATGCGGTCATATTCATCGGGCTTGAGCCCGTGGGCGGCGACAAGTTCCGGCGTGATCTTCGGTTCGGTCATGGCGGCTGGCAGGTCCCCTGAACGCTTGCGGGCGTCTTAGGGCAATCCGGCCGGCGACGGAAGGCCCTGTCGCCGCGTTCCCGCCGCATGCGGGCGATGGGGCCAGGCGCGACCGGACGAACGACGCCAAAAAAAAGGCCGAGCAGAAGCTCGGCCCAAGTCCAACAGGGAGGTAGAGATATCGGAAGATCCGAATATCTCAGCCACTTTGCTACATCGAATCACTGAACATGCGCAAGATTTTCATCGCTGCAGTTGCAACATGCCCGGATTGCGTTGCACGCATGCCTCACCTTGGGTTGAGTGATTTCTTCTGGATGCACGCATGGCAAACGTCTGGCGACTCCGAGGCGAGGCAGCCTTACCGCGCCTGATCGATGCTGCGATGGCGGCGATAGGCGATCACTTCCTCCAGCACGAAATCGCGAAACGCCGTGACCCGTTTGGAGTGCCGCAACTCCTCGGGATAGGCCAGGAAGACCGGCACTTCCGCGCTCTCGACCTCGGGCAGGACGCGAACGAGATTGGGAAAATCCTCGGTCAGGTAGTCGGGCAGCAGCCCGATTCCCAGGTTCGCCAACACCGCCTGCAGCACGCCGAAGTAATTGTTGACGGTGAAGGTGGACCGGATCGGCAGCATCATCAGTTCGCGGGTGAGTTGCGCCCCCGCCATCACCTGCGCCGCGCCGGGGTTCTGGCTGATCAGCCGGAAATTCACCATGTCGACCAGCGAATCCGGGGTGCCGTTCGCACGCAGGTATTCCGGCGTCGCGTAAAGCCGCATGCGCACGCTCATCAGCCGCTTGCGGATCAGGTCGGCCTGGCTCGGCTCCTTCATGCGGATGGCGACATCGGCCTCGCGCATGGGCAGGTCCAGGACGCGCTCCTCCAGCATCAGGTCGATCTTCAACTCGGGGTGGCGGGCATAAAGCGCGGGTAGCCGCGGGGCCAGCCACAGGGTGCCGAACGCGGTGGTAGTGGTCACCCGCAACTCGCCGAAAACCTCTTCTTCGCTGTCGCGGATGCGCGCCGCGGCGGCTTCCAGGCGCTTGGACATCGAACTCGTCGCATCGAACAGAAGTTCGCCCTGCTCGGTCAGGATCAAGCCGCGCGCGTGGCGACGAAAGAGGGTGGTATCCAGCGACTCCTCCAGCGCGCGGATCTGCCGGCTGACCGCTGACTGGCTCAAGGCCAGCGAGTCGCCGGCATGCGTCAGGCTGCCGGCTTCGGCGACCGCGTGGAAGATCCTAAGCTTGTCCCAATCCATGGCGTCACATCATTGCGGTTGAAGCACGTGTCGGTTGTGCTTTCTTCTAGGTCAGAAGCGTTGGTCACGAAAGCGCCGATTGACCGAAAAGCGCTTTAAGGGTCAGTGTTTTTGACCCATAGTGCCGGCGCAGACTGGAACGCGGCCGCCTGGGAGGACGGGATCATGGGAAAATCGCACTTCACCCTCGAGGACCGCTTCGACCTGGAAAGTTCGCCGGTTCTTCTCAACGGCACACAGGCGCTGGTCCGGTTGATGCTGGCGCAGGCCGCGCGCGACCGGGCGGAGGGGCTGAACACCGCAGGCTACGTCACCGGCTACCGCGGCTCGCCCCTTGGCGCGGTCGACCAGCAGATGAGCCGCGCGCGCAAGCATCTCGACGCCGCGAACGTCCGTTTTCAGGAGGGACTGAACGAGGATCTCGCCGCCACCGCCATCTGGGGCGCCCAACAGGCCGAGTTGCGCGGCGAGGGGGTCTATGACGGGGTCTTCGCGCTCTGGTACGGCAAGGGGCCGGGGGTGGACCGCTCCGGCGACGTGATGCGCCACGCCAACATGGCCGGCACCTCGCCCAATGGCGGCGTCCTGATGGCGATGGGTGACGACCATACCGGCGAATCCTCGACCGTGCTGCATCAGTCCGACTGGGCGATGGTCGATGCCTACATCCCCGTCCTGTCACCCGCCGGCGTACAGGAGGTGCTGGATTTCGGCCACTACGGCTACGCGCTCAGCCGGTTTGCCGGGCTCTGGGTCGGCCTGAAGACGATGAAGGACACGATCGAGGCGACGGCGGTGGTGGACGGAAACCCGCACCGCCTGCAGTTCGTGACCCCCGACTTTCCCCTGCCCGAGGGCGGGCTGAACATCCGGCTTCAGGATACGCCGCACGCGCAGGAAGCGCGGATCATCGACCACAAGCGCTTCGCCGCCGAAGCCTTCGCGCGCGCCAACCGGATCGACAAGCGCGTCTGGGGGCGGCCCGGCGCAAAGATCGGTCTGGTCGCAGCGGGCAAGAACTGGCTGGATCTGGTTCACGCGCTGGGCCTTCTGGGCATAGACCAGGCGCAGGCGGAAAACCTGGGGATCGCCACTTACAAGATCGGGCAGACTTGGCCGCTGGACACGCAAAGCTTCCTGGAATTCGCCGACGGCCTCGACCTGATCATCGTGGTCGAGGAAAAGCGCAAGCTGATCGAGGTCCAGATCAAGGAGGCGCTGTTCGACGACCGCCAGGGCCGCCGTGTCTATGGCTGGCACAAGGGCAGCGCGCGCGAGAACGGCCAAAGGGTCGAGCTTTTCCCGACGCGCTACGCCCTCGACCCCGTGATGATCGCCGAAAAGCTGGCCCAGATCCTGATCGAGGAGGGGCGCGAAACCGACGCGCTGCGCGAAGGCCTTGCCCGCATCCGCGAGGCGCAGCGCGCCGACAACGCGCCGGAACTGGCCGCGCGGTTGCCCTATTTCTGCTCGGGCTGCCCGCACAACACCTCGACCCGCGTGCCCGAGGGCAGCCGCGCCTATGCCGGGATCGGCTGCCACTACATGGCGCAATGGATGGACCGCGAAACCCTGGGCTTCACCCATATGGGCGGCGAGGGCGCGAACTGGATCGGCGAGGCGCCGTTTTCGACCCGCAAGCACGTCTTCCAGAACCTGGGCGACGGGACCTACAACCATTCCGGCATCCAGGCGATCCGCGCCGCCGTCGCGGCTGGCACCAACATCACCTACAAGATCCTCTTCAACGACGCCGTCGCCATGACCGGCGGCCAGAAGAACGAGGGCGGGCTGACCGCCGCACGCATCGCGCACGAACTGAAAGCCATGGGAATCAAGCACCTCGCCGTGGTGCACGACGAAAAGGAAACACCGGACTTTTCCGAGTTTCCCGCCGGGATCGAGACCCACGAACGCGCCGACCTGATGGCCGTGCAGCGCCGCTTCGCCGAAATCGACGGCGTCTCGGCCATCGTCTACGCCCAGACCTGCGCCGCCGAAAAGCGCCGCCGCCGCAAGCGCGGCACCTTCCCCGACCCCGACCAGCGCGTCTTCATCAACACCGATGTCTGCGAAGGCTGCGGCGATTGCGGCGTGCAGTCGAACTGCGTCTCGATCGTGCCGGTGGAGACCGAACTGGGCCGCAAGCGCGCCATCGACCAGTCGTCCTGCAACAAGGACTTCTCCTGCCTCAAGGGGTTCTGCCCCTCCTTCGTGACGCTGAAGGGCGCCAAGGTAAAAAAGGCCGCGACCCAGACGTTGGACCTGCCGGACCTGCCCGAACCCACGCTGCCGGCCATCGACGGCACGCACAATGTGGTCATCACCGGCGTCGGCGGCACCGGCGTCGTCACCATCGGCGCGGTGCTGGCGCAGGCCGCGCATATCGACGGCAAGGGGGCTGCGATGATGGAAATGGCGGGCCTCGCGCAGAAGGGCGGCGCCGTCCACATCCATTGCCGCATCGCCAACCGCCCCGAGGATATCAGCGCCGTGCGCGTCGCCGTGGGCGAGGCCGATGCGGTGATCGGCGGCGATCTGGTCGTCACCGGCGGCGCGCGCACGCTGGGCCTGATGCGCACCGGGCGCACCGGCGCCGCCGTCAACGCGCATGAAATCATCACCGGCAGCTTCACGCGCGACACAGAATTCCGCCTGCCGATCAAGGGCCTGCGGCTTTCCCTTGAGGCGCGACTTCAGGATCGTCTGGCACTCTTCGATGCCTCGGAACTGGCGCGCGTGGCACTGGGCGATTCGATCTTTTCCAACATGATCGTCTTCGGCGCCGCCTGGCAGATGGGCCTGATCCCGGTCGGGCTGGCCGCCATTCGCCAGGCGATCGAGATCAACGGCGCGGCGGTGGAACCCAACCTCCGCGCGTTCGAGATCGGGCGCTGGGCCGTCGTGCAGCCCGACGCGGCCGAGGCGCTGCTACGTCCCCAGGCCACACCGGCTACCGCCGTCGACCCGGTCGAGTTTCGCGCCCGGCACCTCGTCGCCTATCAGGGCAAGCGGCTGGCCCGGCGCTACCGGCGCATGCTGGACGGGATCGACGACGCGGGCCTGCGCGATGCGGTCGCGCGCGGCTATCACAAGCTGCTGGCCTACAAGGACGAGTACGAGGTCGCGCGCCTGCACCTCTCGACCCTCGACAAGGCGCGCGAGACTTTCGACGGCGGCTTCTCCGTCGAATATCACCTCGCCCCCCCGATCCTGTCGCGCCCCGGCGCGGACGGGCGCCCCCGCAAGCGCCGCTTCGGCCCCGCCATGGGGCGCGCCTTCCGGCTTCTCGCGCCGATGAAGGTGCTGCGCGGCACGCCGCTCGACCCGTTCGGCTACAGCGCGGAGCGAAAGATGGAACGCGCGCTGATCCGCGAGTACGAATCCGACATGGCGGATCTGTTGCCCAAGGTCACGCCGCAAACGCGCGATCTGGTGCTGGAACTGTCGCTGCTGCCCTTGCAGATCCGCGGCTTCGGCCCGGTGAAGGAGGCCAACGCCAAGGCCGCCGCGCATCGGCGCGCCGAGTTGCTGCGCGCCATCGCGCAGGGCGGCGCGCCCGTGCCGATGGCGGCGGAATGATGCCAGAGCCGCGAAAACAAATGGATTTTGTGCCCGCTCCTGCCTAAGACTGGCCGCGACAACGCGGCGGAGGGCGGGCGCATGGCGGTGGGCGTGTTCGATTCGGGGCTGGGCGGGCTGACGGTGCTGGCCGCGCTGGAAAAGCGTCTGCCCGACGTGCCCTTCGTCTATCTCGGCGACAACGCCCACACCCCCTATGGGGTGCGCGAGGCCGACGAGATCTTCGCGCTGACCTGCGCCGGGGTGGAACGCCTGTGGGCCGAGGGCTGCGATCTGGTCATCCTGGCCTGCAACACTGCCTCCGCCGCCGCGCTGAGACGTATGCAGGAGACCTGGGTGCCGGCGGAAAAACGCGTCCTCGGCGTCTTCGTCCCGCTGATCGAGGCGCTGACCGAACGCCAATGGGGCGACAACTCCCCCCCGCGCGAGGTAGCGGTGAAGCATGTCGCGCTTTTCGCGACCCCCGCCACGGTACAAAGCCGCGCCTTCCAGCGCGAACTCGCGTTCCGCGCCATCGGGGTAGATGTCGAGGCGCAGCCCTGCGGCGGTGTCGTCGACGCGATCGAGGAAGCCGACATGTTGCTGGCCGAGGCGCTGGTCCATTCCCATGTCGCCGCGCTGAAGCGCCGGATGCCGCGCCCCGACGCGGCGGTGCTGGGCTGCACGCATTATCCCCTGCTGGAGCCCGTCTTCCGCGCCGCAATTGGCGCCGAGGTCGCGGTCTATTCGCAACCCGACATCGTCGCGGCAAGCCTCGAGGATTATCTGCGCCGCCATCCCGACATGCTGGGCACGGGCGCGGAAAGCCGCTTTCTGACCACCGGCGATCCGATCGCCGTGGGCCACCGCGCGACGATCTTCCTGCGCCGCGCCATCGCGTTCGAACCCGCCTGAACGCTGACCTGAACGCTTGCCAGACGCGGCATCTGCGCGCAGTCTGGGCCCGCAACCGACTGGCAACCGACTGACAACCGACGGAGGGGCCGCGATGAGCCGCATGGAAGACGACACACCCGGACCCCAGCGCGACGACGACCCGATGCCGCGCGAGGTCTGGCCCCGCATCCTGTGGATCATCGTCATCGCCGCGATGATCAGCCTGGCGCAGACGATCCTGGTGGTCGTGGCGGTGCTGCAGATCCTGATCATGCTGACCAACCGCGGCAAGCCGAACGAGGAACTGGCCGATTTCGGCTGCATGGTCGGCGCCTGGATCGCCAAGGCCGCGCGCTTCCAGTCGGCGGCCAGCGACATCAAGCCCTGGCCCTGGACGCCGATGGGGTCCTGAGCCGCCCGCCCCCTTGGCAGGGCAGGCGTCCAAGGTTGGACGCTTTGGCAGGGTATTGATCCGAAAGGATTATTCGGCCTCGTTAACCGCAATGAAACTTTCGGACCGCACCTGCAGGCCGGAAGTTAAAAAACCGTTGCGATTTACACGATTTACAAATGACTTCATGAGGTTGCGGCGCAATGCGCACTGCGCGTACCCCCGCCTCGGGCCGCGATGTCAGAGCGTCGCGTCCACACGGTGGCCGGGCGCGTAGGTCAGCCGGACGAAGGTGATCGGCGCGGCCTCGGTCCGGGTGGTGCGTTCGATGGCCAGCAGCGCGTCGCCTTCGGCGCAGTCCAGCCAGCGCGCCGCCTGCGTATCGGCGGGCCGGGCGGTAAACCCGATGGTCCCGTCCGAATAGGGCACGTTCCGCACGAGCCATTCGTTGGCGCTGACGCTCGTGAATTCGGCCTGCACGGGCGGCGCGACCGCCGGGTTGAGCCAGCGATCCTCCAGGCAGAAGGGGCGGTCGTCGGCCAGGTGCAGCGCGATCACGTGGCGCATCGGCGGGCCTGCCGGCCAGTCGAGCGTTGCGCAGACCTCGGGCGGCGGCGGGCGCGGCGCGTCATCGATCAGCCGGTAGCCATGGCGCTGCCCGCGTTCCTCGACATTCTGGCGGATGATGGCGATGTCGAACGTGGCCTTGCGCACCGGCGTGACCGGCACGCGCGTGCCGCCCTTGCGCTTGCGCTCCAAGAGGCCGGCCTCGGCCAGGTCACGCAGGGCGCGGTTCACGGTGGCGCGGGCGCAGCCCAGTTCGGTGGCCAGTTCCGCCTCGTCGGGGATGCGCGCGCCGGGGGGCCAGGTGCCGGCGCGGATCCGCCGCAAAGCCTCGGCGCGGATCGCCTGCCAGGTCACCGTCCGGTCCATCAGAGCGCCCGCAACCGCCGCAGCGTCGCGCGGTAGGCGCGTTCAATACGCTCGCGCGCGACATGCCGACCGTCCCGCACCCTGTGCCGGCCGGCGGCCCAGACATCGCTGACCGCGCGGTCGTCGCCGGCAAAGATCCACGCATCGAGCAGCGTGTCGCCGGTCCGCCCCTCCAGATCGACATGGGTGCTGTCGAGCGCCAGCAGATCCGCCAGCTTCCCCTCGGCCAGCACGCCGGCGTCGCGGCCGGCGGCTTGCGCGCCGCCGCGCGCGACGCCGTCCAGCAGCACGCGGCCGGTCGACATCTCGGTGGTGGCCAGCGCCGCGCGCGACCGGTCCCGCAACCGTTGCGAATAGTCCAGCGTGCGCAATTCCTCGGAAAGCGCGATGCGGATGTTGCTGTCCGACCCCACGCCGAACGCCCCGCCCGCGCCAGTCCAGGCGACGCCGTCGAAGATGCCGTCGCCGAGGCTCGATTCGGTGATCGGGCAGAGACCGGCGACGGCGCCGGTCGCCGCCAGCGCCAGCGTCTCGGCGCGTTCCATCTGCGTGCAGTGGATCAGGCACCAGTTTGGGTCCACGGCCGCGTTGGCCAGCAGCCATTCGGTCGGGCGGGCGCTTCGGGCGGCCTGCACCTCCTCGACCTCGGCCACCTGTTCGGCCAGATGCATGTGCAGCGGTGCGCCGGGGCGCAGGTCCATGCAGGCCGCCAACCCCTCGGGCGAGACGGCGCGCAGGCTGTGCGGCGCGACGCCGAGGCGCGTATCGGCGGGCAGGGGGGTCAGCGCCGCTTCCGCCTGTTCGACCAGCGCCGCGAACCGCGAGGGGTCATTGCCGAAGCGGATCTGCCCTGGCCCCAGCGGCCGGCGGTCGCAGCCCCCGAATTCATAGAGGACGGGCAGCAGCGTCAGCCCGATTCCGGTCTCCTGCGTCGCGGCGGCGATGCGTTCGGACATCTCCGCCAGCCGGGCATAGGGCGTGCCGCCGGGGGCGTGGTGCAGGTAGTGGAACTCCACGTTGCAGGCATAGCCCGCCTCCATCATCTCCATCTGCACGAAGGCGGCGATGGCCTGCACGTCCTCGGGCGTCAGGCGGTCGAGGAAGCGGAACATTAGCTGCCGCCAGGTCCAGAACGTGTCGCGCGGGTCGGGGCCGCGGCGTTCGGTCAGGCCGGCCATCGCCCGCTGAAACGCATGGCTGTGCAGGTTGGCGGGCGCCGGCAGCAGGGCGCCGACGCGCTGCGCGCCGGGCTGGGGCAGGGTGCCCGGCTCGATCCCGGCGATCCGGTCGCCCGCGATCTCCAGCGTCACGTCTTGCGCCCAACCCTTTGCCAGAAGCGCCTGTTCGGCCCAGATCGTCTGCATGCGTCTCCCCCATTGACTCGATAATAAGTATAGACATAATTATCCAAGATGAAGGGGGAATCAAGGTGAATTCGCAACACCACATCCTGACGAACGCCCGCCTGGCCGGGGCAGGGACGCCGGAGACGGGCCGCGCCGCGCTGGTCATCGGCGGCGACCGGATCGTCTGGGCGGGCGCCGAAGCCGACCTGCCCGAGGCCTACCGGGCGGCCGAGCGCACCGATCTGGAAGGGCGGCTGGTCACGCCCGCTTTGATCGACTGCCACACGCATCTGGTCCACGGCGGCCACCGCGCCGCCGAGTTCGAGATGCGCCTCGAAGGAGCCAGCTACGAGGAGATTGCGCGCGCCGGCGGCGGCATCGTCTCGACCGTCTCCGCCACCCGCGCGGCGAGCGAGGACGAACTGCTGGCCCTGGCCCTGCCGCGACTGGACGCGCTTCTGGCCGAGGGCGTGGCGATGGTCGAGGTGAAGTCGGGCTACGGGCTGGATGTCGAGACCGAGTTGCGCATGCTGCGCGTCGCCCGACGGCTGGAACGGATGCGCCCGGTCCGCGTGCGCACCAGTTTCCTCGGCGCGCATGCGCTGCCCGCCGACTATGCCGGCCGCGCCGACGACTATCTCGATCAGGTCTGCCTGCCCGCCCTGCGCGCCGCCCATGCCGAAGGGCTGGCCGATGCCGTCGACGGGTTTTGCGAGAACATCGCCTTTTCGCCCGAGCAGATCGCGCGCGTCTTCACCGAGGCGCGCGCGCTGGGTCTGCCCGTGAAGCTGCACGCCGAACAGCTGTCGCATCAGGGTGGCACGGCGCTGGCGGCGCGCTTCAACGCTCTTTCGGCCGATCACGTCGAATACGCAACCGACGACGACGCCCGCGCCATGGCCGCCGCCGGCACCGTCGCCGTCCTGCTGCCCGGCGCCTTCTACTTCATCCGCGAGACGAAACTGCCGCCGGTTGCCGCCTTCCGCGACCACGGCGTGCCGATGGCGCTGGCCACCGACTGCAACCCCGGCTCATCGCCCCTGACCTCGCTTCTGCTGGTGATGAACATGGCTTGCACGCTCTTCCGCCTGACACCTGAGGAGGCTTTGCGCGGCGTCACCGTCCACGCCGCGCGCGCACTGGGTCTGGATGATTGCGGGCGGATCACGCCGGGCCAGCGCGCCGATCTGGCCGTCTGGGACGTGGAGACACCGGCGGAACTGGCCTACCGCACCGGCTTCAACCCCCTTCACTCCCGCATCTTCGGAGGCCGCGCATGCTGACCCTCACCCCCGGCGCGACATCGCTGGACACGCTCGAACGCCTGTGGCGCGAGGGGTTGCCCGCCCATCTGGACCCCGCCGCCCGGGCCGGGGTCGAGGCCGCCTCCACCCGCGTGCGCGACGCGGCCGAGGGGGGGGAGGCGGTCTACGGCGTCAACACCGGCTTCGGCAAGCTCGCCTCGGTCAAGATCGCGCCCAAGGACACGGCGACGCTGCAGCGCAACCTCATCCTCAGCCATTGCTGCGGCGTGGGCGAGGCGCTGGACGAAGGCACCACCCGGCTGATGATGGCGCTGAAACTCCTCAGCCTCGGCCGCGGCGCTTCGGGGGCGCGCTGGGACGTGATCGCCTCGATCGAGGGGATGCTGGCGCAGGGCGTGACGCCGGTCGTGCCGGCCCAGGGGTCGGTCGGCGCCTCGGGCGACCTCGCGCCGCTTGCGCATATGACCGCGGTGATGATCGGCGCGGGCGAGGCGATCTTCGACGGCCGCCGCTTGGCCGGCGCCAAGGCGCTGGCGGCCGCCGGCCTCACCCCCCTTACGCTCGGCCCGAAAGAGGGGCTGGGGCTGATCAACGGCACGCAATTCTCGACCGCGCTGGCGCTGGTCGGCCTTTTCGATGGGTGGCGCAACGCGCAGGCCGCGCTCGTCACCTCGTGCCTGTCGACCGACGCGATCATGGGCTCGACCGCGCCGCTGGAACCTGAAATCCACAGCCTGCGCGGCCATCGCGGCCAGATCGAGGTCGCGGAGGCGATGCGCGCGCTGATGGCCGGGTCCGCGATCCGCGAAAGCCACCGCGAGGGCGACGCGCGCGTGCAGGACCCCTATTGCATCCGCTGCCAGCCGCAGGTCGCCGGGGCCGCGGTGGACCTCTTGCGCTTCGCCGCGACGACGCTGGAGACCGAGGCGAACGCCGTCACCGACAACCCGCTGGTCGTTGGCGCCGGCATCCTGTCCGGTGGCAACTTCCACGCCGAACCCGTTGCATTTGCGGCCGATATCATCGCCCTGGCCCTAGCCGAAATCGGCGCCATCGCGCAGCGCCGCGTCGCGCTGATGGTCGACCCCACGCTCAGCCACGACCTGCCGCCCTTCCTGACCCCCGATCCGGGGCTGAATTCGGGCTACATGATCGCCGAGGTGACGACGGCGGCGCTGATGAGCGAGAACAAGCATCTGGCGCATCCCTGTTCGACCGACTCGACGCCGACCTCGGCCAATCAGGAGGACCATGTCAGCATGGCTGCCCACGGCGCGCGGCGCCTGCAGCGGATGAACGCCAATCTGTCGGTGATCCTGGGGGTGGAGGCGCTCTGCGCCGCGCAAGGCATCGACTTCCGCGCGCCGCTGACCACCGCACCGCGCCTGCAGGCCGCCATCGGCGCGCTGCGCGCCAAGGCCCCGGCGCTGGATCAGGACCGCTACCTGGCGCCCGAGATCGAGGCGGCGGCGGAACTGGTGCGCAACGCAAGCCTAGTCCGCGCCGCCGATCTGGAGTTCGCGCTATGACGCCCGTCGAAGTAACCGGTGGCGACAGCCCGGTGGTGCTGGGCCTGCCCCATACCGGCACCTGGCTGCCGCCAGAGATCCACGCTCGGCTCAACCCCCGCGGGCAGGTCCTGGCCGATACCGACTGGCATATTCATCGCCTTTACGAGGGGTTGTTGCCCGATGCTACGACCGTGCGCGCGACCTTCCACCGCTACGTGATCGACGCCAACCGCGCCCCCGACGATGAGAGTCTATACCCTGGGCAGAACACGACGGGGCTGGTGCCGACCACCGATTTCGACGGGGAAGCGATCTGGACCGAACCGCCGACGCCCGCCGAGGTCGCCGCCCGCACCGCCGGTTTCCATGCACCCTATCACGCCGCGCTGGCGGCGGAGCTCGACCGCGTGCGCGCCCGCCACGGCGTCGCCATCCTCTACGATTGCCACTCCATCCGCTCGCATATCCCGTTTCTGTTCGACGGCATCCTGCCGGATTTCAACGTGGGCACCGCCGGTGGCGTGACTTGCGCACCCGATCTTGAGTCGACAACCGTCGAAATCTGTTCAAAGTCAGATGGTTACAGCCACATCCTCAACGGGCGTTTCAAGGGCGGCTGGACCACCCGCCACTATGGCCGCCCGGCCGAGGGGCTGCACGCGATCCAGATGGAACTGGCACAAATCACGCATCTGGAAACCGAGTCCCCGCCCTTCGCCCTTTCCGACACGAAGGCCGCGCGCCTGCGGCCGGTCCTCTCCGCCATCCTTTCCCGCCTGGCCGACCTGGCCCCCAGCCTGAGGTCCTGACATGACCAATCCCCGCCACAACCTGCGCGATGTCTTCCCGCCCACCGGCACCGAGTTGAACGCGAAAAGCTGGCTGACCGAGGCGCCCTTGCGGATGCTGATGAACAACCTGCACCCGGATGTCGCGGAAAACCCGCACGAACTGGTCGTCTATGGCGGCATCGGCCGCGCCGCCCGCACCTGGCAGGATTTTGACCGCATCGTGGCCGAGTTGAAGAACCTGGAGGAGGATCAGACGCTTCTGGTGCAATCCGGCAAGCCCGTGGGCGTCTTCCGCACCCACAAGGACGCGCCGCGCGTGCTGATCGCCAATTCGAACCTCGTGCCGCACTGGGCGACGTGGGAGCATTTCAACGAACTGGACCGCAAGGGCCTTGCCATGTACGGTCAGATGACCGCCGGCTCGTGGATCTACATTGGAACCCAAGGCATTGTGCAGGGAACCTACGAGACCTTCGCAGAAGCCGGCCGCCAGCATTTCGGCGGCGATCTGAAGGGCCGCTGGATCCTGACCGCGGGACTGGGCGGCATGGGCGGCGCGCAGCCGCTGGCCGCCGTCATGGCCGGCGCCTGCTGTCTGGCCGTCGAATGCGACGAAACCCGCGCCGATTTCCGCATCCGCACCCGCTATTGCGACGAAAAGGCCGACAGCCTCGACGACGCGCTGGCGATGATCGACCGCTGGACCAAGGCCGGCGAGGCGAAGTCGGTGGCGCTGATCGGCAACGCCGCCGAGGTCTTCCCCGAACTCTACAGGCGCATGCAGGCCGGCGGCCCGCGCCCCGACATGGTCACCGACCAGACCTCGGCCCACGATCCGATCCACGGCTACCTGCCGATCGGCTGGACGGTCGGCGAATGGCGCGCGAAGCAGGAAAGCGACCCCAAGGCCGTCGAGAAAGCCGCGCGCGCCAGCATGAAGACCCATGTCGCGGCGATGGTCGATTTCTGGAACGCCGGCGTACCGACGCTGGACTACGGCAACAACATCCGCCAGGTCGCGAAGGAAGAGGGGCTGGAGAACGCCTTCGCCTTCCCCGGCTTCGTCCCCGCCTATATCCGCCCGCTCTTCTGCCGCGGCGTCGGCCCGTTCCGCTGGGCGGCGCTGTCGGGCGACCCGGAGGATATCTACAAGACCGACGCGAAGATGAAGGAACTGTTCCCCGACAACGACCATCTGCACCGCTGGCTCGACATGGCGCGCGAGCGCATCGCCTTTCAGGGCCTGCCGGCGCGGATCATGTGGATCGGCCTCGGCGACCGGCACAAGGCGGGCCTTGCCATCAACGAGATGGTGCGCACGGGCGAGTTGAAGGCGCCGGTCGTCATCGGCCGCGACCACCTCGATTCGGGCTCCGTCGCCAGCCCCAACCGGGAAACCGAGGCGATGAAGGACGGATCGGACGCGGTTTCCGACTGGCCCTTGCTCAATGCGCTGCTCAATTGCGCATCCGGCGCCACCTGGGTCAGCCTGCACCACGGCGGCGGCGTCGGCATGGGCTTTTCGCAACATTCGGGGATGGTCATCTGCTGCGACGGGACCGAGGATGCCGACCGGCGCCTTGCCAACGTGCTCTGGAACGACCCGGCGACCGGCGTGATGCGCCATGCCGATGCGGGATACGACATCGCCATTGAATGTGCGCGCGAACACGGGCTCAATTTGCCGGCGATACTGAAAGACTGACCGACCAACCAAACAGGGGAGACTGACATGAAAAGACGTGCCTTTCTGAGCGCCGCAACCCTCGGCGCCGCCGCTACCGGCCTTGCCGCGCCAGCCATCGCGCAGGACGTGACGCGCTGGCGCCTGGTCTCGGCCTGGCCGCGCAACCTGCCCGGGCCGGGGGTGGCCGCGCAGATGCTGGCCGACCGGATCACCACGCTTTCCGGCGGCCGGCTCGAAGTGGAGCTTTTCGCCGCCGGCGAGATCGTGCCGGGCCCCGGCGTCTTCGACGCAGTGGGCGAGGGCACCGCCGACATCTACCACGCCGTGCCCGCCTACTGGGGATCGAAATCCAAGGGCATCCTTCTCTTCGGCTCGCAGCCCCTCGGCCTCAACGCGATCGAGCAGCACGGCTGGATGCTGCATGGCGGCGGGCAGGAACTCTACGATGAGATGTACGCCCGCTTCAACCTGAAGCCCTTTCTCTGCGGCAACTCCGGCCCGCAATGGGCCGGCTGGTTCCGCAATGAAATCACCAGCGTCGACGACCTGCGCGGATTGCGCTACCGCACCACCGGCCTCAATTCCGAGGTGATGTCGAAACTCGGCGTCGCGGTCGAGGCGATGCCCGGCCCGGCGATGTTCCAGGCGCTGCAATCGGGCGCGCTCGATGCGGGCGAATTCATCGGGCCATGGTCGGATTCGGCCCTCGGCTTCCAGCAGGTCGCGCCCTATTACTACGACAACGGCGTGGGCGAGCCCTCCTCGGCCGAGGAATGCGCGATCAACCTCGATGCCTGGAACGCGCTCGACGACGACCTCAAGCAGGCCGTCCAGTACGCCGCCGAAAGCCTCTACAACCCGGTGTTGACCGAATACAACACCCGCCACGCGATGGCCCTGCGCGAACTGATCGCCAGCGGCACCGAGGTGCGCCAGTGGCCCGAGGAGATCGTGATCGCCATGGGCAACGCCATGGGCGAGGTGCTGGACGAGATGCTGGACGACAGCGACGAGCTGGTCGTCCGCATCACCGAAAGCTTCCTCGACTACCGCAACCTGATGGTCGAATACATGGCCCATGCCGAGGCCGCGCAACTTGCCGCGCGCGGGCTCGACTACACCTACGGCGGCGAAAGCTGATCCGCCCGGCAGGCGCGCGCCTGCGCGCCTGCCGCCTTCTTCCCGCAACCGGAGTCGCTCCCGTGGCACGCCTTGCCGACAGCCTCGACTGGATCAACCGCGCGGCCGGCGCGGTGGTGATGTGGCTCGCGCTGGCGATGGTGCTGCTGCAATTCGTGCTGGTGCTGATGCGCTACGTCTTCGGCGTCGCCTCGATCTTCTGGGGCGAGGGCGTGCTCTACCTGCACGCGATGATCTTCATGCTGGGCGCGGGCTACACGCTCTGGGCGCAGGGGCATGTGCGGGTCGACATCTTCCACGCGAAACTCTCGCCGCGCGGGCAGGCACTGGTCGACATCTTCGGCCATCTGGCGCTGCTCGGCCCGGCGCTGATCATGCTGCTCTACTGGTCCTGGCCGATGGTGCGGCGGTCCTGGGCGATCCTCGAAGGCCCCATTTCGGTCGGCGGTATCCCGGCCGCGTTCCTGCTGAAATCGCTGGTCCCGGCCTTCTGCGTGCTTCTCTTGATCCAAGGGGTCTCGGCGCTGATCCGCGATCTGATCCGCCTGCGCGAGGGTGTCGATGCCGCTTGATCTGCTGATGTTCGCCGCGCTCATCGTCTTCATCCTGATGGGCTATCCCGTGGCCTTCACCATTGCCGGCGTCGCCACCGCCTTCGCGCTTTTCGGCTGGTGGCTGGATGCGTTTCCGATCAACCTGATGGGCGCGCTCGGTCAGCGCTTCTTCGGGATTATGACCAACCCGGTGCTGACCGCGATCCCCCTTTTCGTGCTGATGGGCGTCGTGCTGGAAAAGTCCCGCATCGCCGAGGAACTGCTGGAGACGATGGGCCGGCTTTTCGGCCAGCTGCGCGGCGGCCTCGGCGTTTCGGTCATGCTGGTCGGCGCGCTCTTGGCGGCCTCCACCGGCATCGTCGGCGCGACCGTGGTGGCGATGGGGCTGATCGCGCTGCCGGCGATGCTGCGCAACGGCTACGACCCGAAACTCGCCGCCGGCGCGGTCTGCACCGCAGGCACGCTGGGCCAGATCATCCCGCCCTCGACGCTCCTGATCATCCTGGCCGAGGTCATGTCCTCGGCCTTCCAGCAGGCGCAATATGCCCAAGGCCGCTTCTCGATCGAGACGATCTCGGTCGGCCAGACCTTTGCCGCGGCGCTGATGCCGGGGTTCCTGCTGGTCGCGATCTATATCGGCTACATCCTCGCGCGCGCCTTCCTGCGCCCGGATGACGCCCCCGCCATGCGCGAACGGGTCGAAGCGGTCTCGACCCCGCAGATCCTCGGCGCGATCCTGCCGCCGGTGATCCTGATCGTTGCCGTGCTGGGCGCGATCCTCGGCGGCATCGCCTCGCCGAACGAGGCCGCCAGCGTCGGCGCCATCGGCGCGATCCTGCTGGCCGGCTACCGGCAGGGTGCGCCGCGCTGGCTGATCCTGTCGGGCGCGGCGGCGCTGCTGGCGCTGGCCGTCGCGGCCGGCGTCCTGCCCGTGCGCCTACAACGCAGCGATGCGGGAACCTTCGAGTTCACGCTGGGCGCGATTTACGGCGCGATGGGCCTCTGGGGGATGATCGCGGTCGCCTTCGCGCTTTTCGCGCTTGGCCGCCAGCGGCTGATGATCCCGGCGCTGAAACAGACCATGATCGTCACCGCGATGATCTTCGCCACGATCCTGATGGCGTCGTATTTCAGCCTGGTCTTCGTCGGGCTGGGGGGCGAGCATCGCGTCGCCGCGATCCTCGACGGGCTGCCCGGCGGCCCGACCGGCGCGCTGATCTTCGCCATGGCCTTCGTCTTCGTCCTCGGCTTCTTCCTCGATTTCGTCGAGATCTCGGTGATCCTGCTGCCCTTGCTGATCCCGCCACTGATCCTGATGGGGCATGACCCGATCTGGCTGGCGGTCCTGATCGCGGTGAACCTGCAGACTTCGTTCCTGACGCCGCCCTTCGGCTTCTCGCTCTTCTACCTGCGCGGCGCGGCACCCAAAAGCGTGACGACGGGCATGATCTACCGGGGCGTGATCCCCTTCATCCTGCTGCAGGTCGTGGCGATCCTGATCATCTGGCTGGCGCCCCCCATCGCGACCTGGCTGCCGCGGGCGCTGTTCTGAAACGCCTGCGGCGAACGGTTAAGAAAAGGTTGCGATCACGAGGAATAATGTTCAATGTCAGCGTATTGATCTCTGGTCCGCTAGCGGACCAGCGCGTTTGAACCCCGCCAACGCGCCGCCACGGGGCCAAAATCGGCGTCAAACAGCGTTGACAATGGCCCGCCGAATTTCAAGACAGGCAAGACAATAGGGGGGCAGTGATGGACGGGAACGGGCAGGGTGGCGGTCAGACCGCGGGGCGCTGGGACTTCTGGATCGACCGCGGCGGCACCTTCACCGACGTGGTGGGCCGCGATCCCGCGGGCGCGCTGCACCCCCTGAAGCTGCTCTCCGAAAACCCCGGCGCCTATGACGACGCCGCGATAGAAGGCATCCGCCGCCTGTTGGGCGGGCAGATCGACCCCGACCGCATCGGCACGGTGAAGATGGGCACGACGGTGGCCACCAACGCGCTGCTGGAGCGCAAGGGCGACCGGGTCCTGCTGCTGATCACCCGCGGCTTCCGCGACGCGCTGCGCATCGCCTATCAGGCCCGGCCCGACATCTTCGCCAAGGAAATCACCCTGCCCGAACAGCTCTACGACCGCGTGGTCGAGGTGGACGAACGCCTGCGCGCCGACGGCGCGGTCGAGTGCGACCTCGACCTCGCCCCCCTGCGCGCGGAACTGGAGCAGGCGCAGGCCGACGGCATCAACGCTGTCGCCATCGCCCTGATGCATTCCTGGAAGAACCCCGCGCACGAGGCGGCGCTGGCCGATCTGGTGCGCGGCAGGGGCTTCGGCCAGGTCTCGGTCAGCCATGAGGTCAGCCCGCTGATCAAGCTGGTCGGGCGCGGCGACACCACGGTGGTCGATGCCTACCTCTCGCCCATCCTGCGCCGCTACGTGGCCCGCGTCGCTGACGCGCTGGGGGCGACCCCGGCGGGGCAGGACGGCCCGACGCTGCAATTCATGATGTCCTCGGGCGGCATGACCGCGGCCGAGGCGTTCCAGGGCAAGGACGCGATCTTGTCGGGCCCCGCCGGCGGCGTCGTCGGCATGGTACAGACCGCGCGGTTGGCGGGGCACGAGAAGGTCATCGGCTTCGACATGGGCGGCACCTCCACCGACGTCGCCCATTGCGCCGGCGACTACGAACGCGCGCTGGATACCGAGGTCGCGGGCGTCCGCATGCGCGCGCCGATGATGCGGATTCACACGGTGGCAGCGGGCGGTGGGTCGATCCTGCATGCCGAACCCGGCCGCTTCCGCGTCGGCCCCGACAGCGCCGGCGCCGACCCCGGCCCCGCCTGCTACCGCCGCGGCGGGCCGCTGACCGTGACCGACGCCAATGTCATGCTGGGCAAGCTGAACCCCGACCTCTTCCCGGCGATCTTCGGACCCGGGCAGGACCAACGGCTGGACCGCGCAGTGGTCGAAAAGAGATTCGCCGAAATCGCCGAGAGCGAGGGCAAGAGCGCCGAGGCGGTCGCCGAGGGCTTCCTCAAGATAGCGGTCGAGAACATGGCTAACGCGATCAAGAAGATCAGCGTTCAGCGCGGCTATGACGTGACCCGCTACCTGCTCAATTCCTTCGGTGGCGCGGGGGGCCAGCACGCCTGCCTCGTGGCCGATGCGCTGGGGATGGAGTCGGTGCTGATCCATCCGCTGTCGGGGTTGCTCTCGGCCTACGGGATCGGGCTGGCGACGGTCTCGGCTAGCCGCCAGCAAGCGCTGCTGAAACCGCTCGCGCCCAACTCGACCGATGCCATCGACACGCTGATCGACGACCTGCGCGCCCAGGTCACCGGCGATCTGGACGACCAAGGCGTGCCAAATGACGCGACCGAATGGCTGCCGGTCCTGATGCTGCGCTACGCCGGCACCGACACCGCATTGCCGGTGCCTTTCGCCGACCGCGACCTGAAGAAGGCCCGCGCGGATTTCGAGGCCGCGCACAAGGCGCAGTTCGGCTTCATCTACGACGACAAGGAAATTACCGTCGAGGCCATCGACCTGCAGGCCCACGACGCCCGCCCCACCGGCACCGAAGAGCCTGAACGGGCGACCGAGGAAACCGAACCCGACCCCGACGAGAAGACGAAAATCTTCGCCGGGGGCGACTGGCACGCGGCGGGCGTCTTCCGGCGCGAAAGCCTCGGCCCCGGCGCCATCGTCACCGGCCCCGCGCTGATCATCGAGGCGAACCAGACCATCGTGATCGAGCCCGGCTGGCGCGCCGAAATCACCGCCCGCGACCATGTCCTGATGCAGCGCTACCGGGCGGCCGAGCGGGCGCAGGTGGTGGGCGCCGGCCGCGCCGATCCGATCCTGCTGGAGGTGTTCAACAACCTTTTCATGAACATCGCCGAGCAGATGGGCGTGGCGCTGCAGAACACCGCCCATTCGGTGAACATCAAGGAGCGGCTGGATTTCTCTTGCGCGGTCTTCGATGCTGACGGCGCGCTGGTCGCCAACGCCCCGCACATGCCGGTGCATCTGGGCTCGATGGACCGCTCGGTCGAAACGGTGATCCGGCTGAACCCGGAAATCCGCCCCGGCGACGTCTATGCGCTGAACGCGCCCTACAACGGCGGCACGCATCTGCCCGACATCACCGTCGTCTCGCCGGTCTTCGACGATGCCGAGGAAAACGTGCTCTTCTGGGTCGCCTCGCGCGGGCATCACGCCGATGTCGGCGGCACCGCGCCGGGGTCGATGACGCCGCTGGCAACGACCGTGGACGAGGAAGGCGTGCTGATCGACAACCTCAAGCTGGTCGAGAGAGGGCGCTTGCGCGAGGAGGAGTTGCGCCGGGTGCTGACCGACCACAAATATCCCTGCCGCAACCCCGACCAGAACGTCGCCGACCTGAAGGCGCAGGTCGCGGCGAACGAGCGCGGTGCGGCGGAGTTGCGCAAGATGGTCGGGGAATTCGGCCTGGATGTCGTGCAGGCCTATATGCGCCATGTCCAGGACAACGCCGCCGAGGAGGTGCGCCGCCTGCTGGGCCGGCTGGAGGATTGTCGCTACGAATACGAGACCGACACCGGCCAGATGATCCGCGTCCAGATCACCGTCGATCGCGACGCGCGCGAGGCGACTGTGGATTTTACCGGCACGTCCGACGCGCAGCCAAACAACTTCAACGCGCCCGAGCCGGTGACGCGTGCCGCTGTCCTATACGTCTTCCGGGTGATGGTGGAGGCGCCGATCCCGATGAACGCGGGTTGCCTGCGCCCCATTCGGATCATCGTGCCGAAAGGGTCGATGCTGGCGCCGGAATATCCGCGCGCGGTGGTGGCGGGAAATGTGGAGACCAGCCAGCACGTCACCAACGCCCTTTTTGGCGCGCTGGAGGCGATCGCCAACAGCCAGGGGACGATGAACAACCTGACCTTCGGCAACGACCAGTACCAGTATTACGAGACGATCTGTTCGGGCTCCCCCGCCGGGCGCATGAACGACGGGCGGGGGTTCGACGGAACCTCGGGCGTGCATGTCCACATGACCAATTCGCGCCTGACCGACCCCGAGGTGCTGGAACTGCGCTTTCCGGTGCTGCTGGAAGAATTCGGGCTGCGGCCGGACTCAGGCGGGCAGGGGAAGTGGCGCGCGGGCGACGGGACGACGCGGACGATCCGGTTTCTGGAACGGATGGACTGCGCGATCCTGTCCTCGCACCGCAACCGCGCGCCGCAGGGCGTGGCGGGCGGCGGGCCGGGTGAGAAGGGGCGCACGCTGGTGCGCCGGCTTTCGGGCGAGGTGGAGCAGTTGAAAGGCTGCGACCAGACGGTGCTGGAGGCGGGCGAGGCGGTGACGGTGATCACGCCGACCGCCGGGGGGTACGGGGAGGATTGAGGGCCAAAAGGCAGGTTGCTCAAGCTTGAGCACGCCCGCAAGTCCTTGATATAGAGCGCAAAGCGATTTTTTCTTAACCTGACCGCAACTTAGTTTCAGCGCGTCGGGCGAGCCCGGCGCGCGTTGGAGTCCGGTGACGGCTCACAGCATCCGGCCGGGCAGCCAGAGCACGATTTGCGGGAAGGTGAAGACCATCAGCACCGCCAGCACCTGCAGCAGCACGAAGGGGATCACCCCCTTGTAAATGTCGACGATCGTCACCTCGGGCGGGGCCACGCCCTTCAGGTAGAAGAGCGAGAAGCCCACGGGCGGTGTCAGGAACGAGGTCTGCAGGGTCACCGCGAAGAGGACGATGAACCAGATCTGATCGAAGCCCAGCAGCACCACGACCGGCGCCACCAGCGGCAGCATGATCAGCGAAATCTCCAGCCAGTCGAGGAAGAAGCCGGCGAGGAAGGCGATGAAGAGGATCGTCAGCACCACGCCCGACGGCCCGAAGGGCAGCGAGCGCAGGGACTGGGTGATGAACTCGTCCCCGCCGAGCTGGCGCATGACCACGGCGAACATAGTCGCGCCGAGGAAAATGCCGAAGATGAAGGCGGTGGTGAGCGTGGTCTTCATGCCGACATCCTTCAACACCGCCCAGCTGAGCCGCCCGTTGAGCGCGGCCAGCACGGTGGCGCCGAAGGCGCCGACGCCCGACGCCTCGGTCGGGGTGGCGATGCCGAAGAAGATCGATCCGAGCACCGCGAAGATCAAGAGAAGCGGCGGAATGACGGCCAGAAGCGTGTCCAGGATCAGCCGCGCCGACACCGGCGGCAGGTCGGTCGGCGCCGGCGCGAGTTTCCTGAAGAGCGCCGCGGCGATCAGGATGTAGAGCAGGTAGAACCCGCCCAGCATCAGCCCCGGAAACAAGGCCCCCATGAACAGGTTGCCGACCGAAACCGACATCTGGTCGGCCATGATGATCAGCATGATCGACGGCGGGATCAGGATGCCCAGCGTCCCGGCCGAGGCCACAACCCCCGACGCAAAGCCCTTGTTGTAGCCCTGCTGGAGCATGATCGGCATCGACAAAAGTGCAAGCAGCACCACCGAGGCGCCGACAATGCCGGTGGACGCCGCCAGCAGGATGCCGATCAGCACCACACCCAGCGCCAGCCCGCCACGGAAGCGGCCGAACAGCAGGATGAAGTTCGACATCAGCTTTTCGGTCACGCCCGAACGTTCCAGCATCAGCCCCATGAAGATGAACATGGGCAACGCGACCAGGATCCAGTTCGACATCTGCCCCCAGATGCGCTGGACGAAGATGCCGAAGATCCGCATGTCGGTCAGGAAATAGGTGTCCCACCCGAACCATTCGAAGCCGAAGATGGCGATGAAGCTGAAGATGATCGAGACGCCGGCCAGCGCCCAGGCGACCGGGATGCCGGTGAAGATGATCGCGATGAACGACAGCAGCATCGCCACCACGAGGATTTCGTTGGTCTCCATCAAGCGTCCCTGTCCCGTTTGCCCGTGCGGACCCTGATCCGCGGCCAAGAAATGGATGGACCGTTCGTGCGGTCCCTGGTTGTTCGGTCGCGCTCAGCCGGTTCGCGGGCGCGGAAAGCCGAAAAGAAGGGCCGAGACGCGCAGGAACCGGGCCAGCGCGGCAAGGCCGATATAGGCGAAGGCAACGACGATCACGCCCTTGATCGCCCAGCGGTTGGCCAACCCCCCGGGCGCCGAGGAGGTCTCGCCTCGCGTGTAGGAGGCTTCGACGAAGGGCAGGGCATAGGCGATGATCAGGTAGACCATCGGGAAGATCAGCAGGAGGATCGACAGGAATTCGATCCAGGCGCGGGTTCGCGGGCGGAAGTTCGCCGCCAGAAAGTCGACGCGAACATGGGCGTCGTGGAGGATCGCGTAGCCGATCCCGATCATGAAGCCCACGGCGTAGATGTGCCACTGCACCTCTTCGATCCAGATGTAGTTGACACGCAGCGCGTAGCGCATCGTCACGTTCGCGACGATGATCAGCATCAGGATTGCCCAGAGCCAGTTGATCACCCAGGACAGCGCGCCCAGCCCGCTTTCGATCACGTCCGAGACCCGCGTGCGCGGAAAATCCAGCGCATGCGTGCGCGCCGCGGCCTCATCCACCTTGTGCAGGTCCAGTTCGAAAGCGGACTTCTTAGGTGCCATGCAATACCCGCCTCCCCGCGGAGTGCGCGGCGCCCTTCGCCGGTATCCTCGGCCGCCGGGCACGGCGCGGCGTGATAGCGGCGCGCCCCCGGCGGGGGGCGCGCCATCCTGCGGACGCCGGGGCGCAAGCGCCCCGCGCCGCGTTTACTCGCCGATGCGGGTCTGCCAGTCGCGCGGCAGGTAGCCCTGTTCCTTCCAAGGCCGCAGCTCGGCCTGGTAGTCCATCATCGAGCTGTAGACCTTGCCGAACATCTCGTCCTGTTCGGACCAGCGGCCCAGCACCGTGTTCGCCGCCTCGCGGAAGGCCGCGATCTGCTCTTCGGAATAGGTGCGCACGTTGGTGCCGCGCTCTTCAAAGCTGGTGATGATCGCGCCCTGCAGCGCTTCGGCGCGGGCGATGGCATAGGCGTTGCCGGCCATGCAGGCCATGTTGAACACGGCTTGCGTCTGCTCGCTCAGCCCGTTCCAGACGTCGAGGTTGACGTAGAGGAACTGGTTGGTCGAGGGCTGGTGCCAGCCGGGCAGATAGAGGTAATCGGCGACCTGATAGAAGCCGAGCTGTTCATCGACCGTCGGCAGCGAGAATTCGGTGCCGTCCAGCGTGCCGGTTTCGAGCGCCTGGTACAGCTCGCCGCCGGGCAGCAGCGTCACCGACATGCCGAATTCCTGGAAGATCTCGCCGCCGACGCCGGCGGCACGGAAGCGCAGGCCCCGAAGATCCTCGACGTTGTTCATTTCGCTGCGGAACCAGCCGGCGGTCTCGGGGCTGATCGTGCCGCAGAGGATCGGATGGACGTTGTAGGGGTGGAAGGTCTCTTCCAGCAGTTCCTGCCCACCGTGATGCGTCATCCAGGCCAGGAATTCGATCGATTCCAGACCGAAGGGCGTGGCGCCGAAGAGGGCGGCGGCCGGAACGGTGCCCCATTCATAGCCCATCCAGCTGTAGCCGGCGTCGATATTGCCCTCCGACACGTTCTCGAAGATCGAGAGCGCGGGAATGACCGTGCCGGGTTCGGCGACGCGCAGATCGATCGCGCCGTCCGTCGCCGCGCGCAACTGGTCGGCGACCCAAGGCATGGTGTCGCCCAGTGCGGTCAGCGTCGAGGCGAACGACATCGGCACCTGCCAGCGTACGCGGTCCAGCGCGTCGGCGGCCGAGGCGCTGGCCATGAAAGCAAGCGCGCCGATCGCGGCCGCGCTGCCCAGAAAGTGCGTTCTTGTAGGTTTCATCTGATTCCTCCCCATCGTTGTGGTAAGATTACTTGGCCAATTCCGCGCTGCAAAGCAACCTTTCATTCCGGCCCAGCAAGATAAATACCCGATCGCAGGGACATTGCACGGGATTCTTTCGCGCCCGCTTGCGGCTTGTCGAGCGCCCCGGTTTCGGCGACAAGAACGTCATGCAGACACCTCGATACACACGCCTCGTCCAGTCGTTGCCCGCCACCGTGCCCTTCGTCGGGCCCGAAACGCAGGAGCGGCTGAGCGGCTTGCCCTTCGTTGCGCGGCTGGGGGCGAACGAGAACGGTTTCGGCCCGTCCCCGCAGGCGATCAGGGCGATGGCCGACGCCGCGCCGGAGCAGTGGAAGTATGGCGACGCGCAAAGCCACGACCTGAAGGCGGCGCTGTCGGCGCATCTGGGGCTGCGTCCCGCGCAGATCATCGTGGGCGAGGGGATCGATGGTCTGCTGGGTTATCTGGTGCGCCTGCTGGTCGAGCCGGGCGATGCGGTCGTCACCTCGGACGGGGCTTATCCGACGTTCAACTACCACGTCGCGGGGTTCGGCGGCGTGCTGCACAAGGTTCCCTACGCCGGCGATTTCGAGGATCCGGCCGCGCTGTTCGCCCGCGCGCGCGAAACCGGCGCGAAGCTGGTCTATCTGGCCAACCCCGACAACCCGATGGGGAGCGCCCATGCCGGCGCGGCGATCGAGAAGGCGCTCGATGATCTGCCCGACGGCACGCTTCTGGTGCTGGACGAGGCCTATATCGAATTCGCCCCCGCGGGCACTGCGCCGCGGATCGATCCCGACGATCCGCGCGTGATCCGCTTCCGCACCTTTTCGAAAGGCTATGCACTGGCCGGGGCACGGGTCGGCTACGGGCTGGCGGCGCCGGGGCTGATCGCGGCCTTCGACAAGGTGCGCAACCATTTCGGCATGAACCGCGCGGCGCAGATCGCCGCGCTCGCGGCCCTGCAGGATCAGGACTGGCTGGCGCAGGTCGTGGCAAGGGTCGCGGACAGCCGCGACCGCCTGGCGCGGATCGCCGCGGAGAACGGGCTGCGGGCGCTGCCGTCGGCTACGAACTTCGTTGCCATCGACTGCGGCGGCGACGGCGAATTCGCCCGCGCCGTGCTGGCGGCGCTGGTGGCGCGCGGGGTGTTCATCCGCATGCCCTTCGTCGCGCCGCAGGACCGCTGCATCCGCGTCAGCTGCGGCCCCGAGGACGAGGTCGCGGCTTTCGCCGCCGCCCTGCCCGCGGCCCTGGCCGAGGCGCGCGAAAAGACCCCGCACGCGTGACGCGGCGTCGAAAGCGCAGCTTCCGGGTTGGTGCCCGCCGCGCCGGGCGCTAGCCTGCCGCCATCGAAAGCCGAGGATCAAATGCCCGACCAGTTTGTTGCCCGAACCCCCGAAGACCTTGCCGATCCCGCCGCGCTGCGCGGGATAAGCGGGCTCGATTTCATCCGCGCGATCTTCGACGGGCGGATCGGCGGTGCGCCGATTGCCGGGCTGATGCACTTTCGCCTGCGGCTGGTCGAGGAGGGGCGCGTGGTCTTCCGCGGCGCGCCGGCTTTCGAGCATCTGAACCCGATGGGCGGGGTGCACGGGGGCTGGTACGGCACGATCCTCGATTCGGCGCTGGGCTGCGCGGTGGCGACGATGCTGCCGGCGGGGCGCGGCTACACGACGCTGGAATACAAGGTCAACATCACCCGCGGCCTGTCCATCGGCACCGAGGTCGATTGCGAGGCGCGGGTCAGCCACGTCGGCCGCACCACTGGCGTCGCCGAGGGGTCGATCCGCGGGGTCGCGGACGGCAAGCTTTATGCGACCGGGTCGACCACCTGCCTGGTGCTGGGGGGCTGAGGGTGACGGCGCCGACGCCGATGCCGATGCCGACCGCCCCGGGGCTGGAGTTCGTGGCCCGGCTGCGGGTGACGGTCGCCCCGGCCGTGCCGCTGGGTCCGGTCGATGGCGGGCAGCGGGTGATGATCCCGATCACCGGCGGCACCGTCGCGGGGCCGCGGCTTTCGGGCGTCGTCTTGCCGGGCGGGGCGGATTGGGCGACGCGGCGGGCGGACGGCACGTCGCGCGTCTGGGCGCGGTATGCGCTGCGACTGGAGGACGGGACGGTTCTGGGCGTCACCAATGCCGGGATCGTGGGCGCGGCGATCGCGGGGCGGCGCGAGGGCCGGACGCGGTGCGAGTTCGAGGCGCCGGACGGGCCGCATGGCTGGCTGCGCGATGCGATGATCCTGGGGGTGTTGACCCTGGGTCCCGAGGCGCCGGATTGCGTGATGCTGGCGTTCTGGCGGGTGGTTTGAGGCCGGGTCGCGGTGTCGCTGCGGTGGGGCGAGACCCCGGAAAAGCGCGGGTGCTCGCGCGCGAGCGTTTCTTCAAGCCGTTGAGATATAGCCAGAAAATGACGAAATTAACCGCAATGAAACTTTCTGCATAGTGCGCCGAAGTGGCAGTGGGGTGGCACCTGAGGGCATCAGCTATGCGGGTCGGGTTCTTCCGTCAAGGCGCTGACAGGTGACCCGTTCCAGCCGATTGCGCCGGCCATTTTACCGCTGCGGGAAGGCGTTTCGGGGGTGCTGGCAAACGTATGGCTGGCGTATGGCTGGCGTATGGCAAACGTATGGCAGCTGGCTGGCAGCTTGCCGGCAGGACCAGGGTGCGGCGCTCAGCCGCCTGGCGCCAGGGGGTCGAGGGTATGGTCGGGATCGGCCAGGCGCAGGGCGGTGGGGTGAACACGCTCGGACGGGTCGGCGCCGACCACGCGCGCGCGCCGGTTCAGGAACAGCCGCGCCCAGCCGTGCAGGTTGCCGCGCATCGGCGCGCGCGGGTCGCAGGGGAAGCGTCCGCGCCAGCCATCGGGCAGGGGCAAACCCTCGCCCCCGGCGCGGCGCAGCATCCAGACCAGCGGGATATGCGCCAGCGGCAGGGGCGCGGTCAGCCCTTCCATCTTGCCGCCGATGTCGGAATGCGCGCCGCGAAACCACACCTGCTCGACCCGGTTCAGGGGCGTGGGCGGGCGGCGCGTCTCCCACAGGACCGGCGTGTAGGCGACGCGGGTCTCATTCAGCGCCAGCGCCTGGCAGCCGTGGCGGATGGTCGGGCCCAGCCGGTGGTCGTGGAAGGCATGCGCCGGTTCGGACCAGCGGCGCACGCCGGGCAGGGTGACCCCCAGCGCCTTGACGGTATCGAAGACCCCGACGAAGTCGACCGTCAGGCCGGGGTGGGCGTAGGCGGCACGAAACGCGGCGCGGGCGGCGTCGGGTTCCTCCATCCGGTAGTGGCGGTAGGCGGTGCGGATCGCGCGCACCGTCGCTTCCTCGGCGCGTAGCAGGCCCACGCGGTCGATCATCCCGGCGAGCGAGCGCACGGCGAAGGCCCCGCGCGAGAATCCGAACAGGAAGATCCGGTCGCCGGGTCGGTAGCGCGAGGCCAGAAAGCCGTAGGCGCGCCGGATCTGCCGGTTGATGCCGCGCCCCAGCGCGACGTCGCTGACCTCGCGCCAGCGGGTCATCTGGATGCCTTCCTCGTAGAACATCGACAGCCGCGCGGGCTCGGCAATCTCGCGCAGCAGGTGGTAGATCCGCCCGATATGCGTGAGCCACGGCTCCTCAAGCGAGCAGAGCGTGCCGTCGAGCAGGATCACATGCGTGACCGATCCGCGCGCATGGCCGGGATCGGGCGTATGGGCGTGATCGGGGTGCGGATGCGCGAGGCGAACCTGCCCCGCCCGACGCGCGGTCATCCCGGCGCGCGGCCCTCGGCGGCCTGCAGCCAGGACCAGACGCGCGCGGGCGTCAGCGGCATGTCGACCTGACGCACGCCGCGCGTCCACATCGCATCCAGCGCGGCATTGGCGATGGCCGGCAGCGCGCCGACGGTGCCGGCCTCGCCGCAGCCCTTCATGCCCATCGGGTTGTAGGTCGACGGGGTCGGCACGCTTTCGAAGGTGACGAAGGGCAGGTCGGTCGCGCGCGGCATGGCGTAGTCCATGAAGCTGCCGGTCAGCAGCTGCCCGTCGGCGTCAAAGCGCATGTCCTCGCAGACCGCCTGTCCGAAGCCCTGCGCGACGCCGCCGTGGACCTGCCCGATGGCCAGCGCCGGGTTCATCAGGTTGCCGAAATCGTCCACCGCCAGGTAGCGGTCGAGGGTCAGCGCGCCGGTCTCGGGGTCGATCTCGACCTCGCAGAGATGAACGCCGTTGGGGAAGGACCGGCCGGGCAGCTTGGCGCGCGTCGCGTGCCGCAGAATGTCGTCGCGGCCGTGTTCGCGGGCGAGATCCGCGGCCTCGATCAGGGTCGGGCGGCGGTTGGAGTTCGGCGCGTGGAAGTTGCCGTCCTCGAAATCGAAGGGGCCGGCGTCGAGGGTGTCTTCGAGGAAGGTCGCGAAGCTGGCGACCATCTGCTCGGCCAGCGCATGGGTGGCGAAGGTCTGCACCGTGACCGAGCGCGAGCCGCCGGTGCCGCCGCCGCGCGCGATGCGGTCGGTGTCGCCCTGCACGACCTCGATGCGGTCCTCGTCGATGCCGGTCAGGCCGGAGAGGTAGCGGGCATAGACCGTCTCGTGCCCCTGGCCGTTCGACTGGGTGCCGACATAGAGGGTGACGCCGCCGTCGTCGGCAAATTCGACCGTCGCGCCCTCGGAATCGTCGCCGAGGATCGATTCGATGTAGAAGGCGAGGCCGAGGCCGCGCAACCGGCCCTGGGCCGCGCTTTCGGCGCGGCGGGCGTCGAAGCCGGCGATATCGCCCAGCTCCTCGGCCCGCGACAGCACGCGGGCGAAATCGCCCACGTCGTAGGTCACCTCCATCGGCGTGGTGTAGGGGAAGGCATCGGGGGCGATCAGGTTGCGGCGGCGGAGGTCGACGGGCGACAGGCCCAGTTCGCGCGCGGCCAGGTCCATCGTGCGTTCCAGCGCGGTGATCGATTCAGGCCGGCCTGCGCCGCGATAGGCGTCGACGGGGGTGGTGTTGGTGTAGATCCCCTGCGCGGTCAGCAGCGCGCAGGGGATGTCGTAGACCCCGGTCAGCACCTTCGAGAAAAGCTCGGACTGGATGTTCTGGCCGAACTGCGAGTTGTAGGCGCCGAGGTTGTAGCGGTTCGTCGCCCGGTAGCCGAGGATGCGGTGATCGGCGTCGAAGGCCAGCTCGGCGGTGGTTTCCAGATCGCGGGCGCCGTTGTCGGCCAGCATCGATTCGCCCCGGTCGGGGACCCAGGCGACGGGGCGACCGAGCGCGCGGGCGGCCTGGGCGAGGGCGACATGTTCGGGGTAGATCATCACCTTCATGCCGAAGCCGCCGCCGACATCGGGGGTGGTGACGCGCACGGCTTCCGGGTCCAGCCCCAGCGTCTTGGCCAGTTCGCGCTTCATGTTCCAGACGCCCTGGCCATTGAAGGCGAAATGCAGGCGTTCGCCGTCCCACTCGGCGAAGGCCACGCGCGGCTCCAGGCTGGCGGCGGTGACGCGGTTCTGGCGCAGGGTCAGGCGGGTGACATGGGCGGCGCGGGCGAAGGCGGCCTCGACCGCCGCCGCGTCGCCCTTCTGCCAGTCGACCGCCAGGCGGTCGGACATGTCGGGGTGGATCGGCGCGCCGGCGGGGTCCAGGTCCAACTCGGCCTCCAGCGCGTCGATGTCGAGCATGATCGCCTCGGCCGCGTCCAGTGCCCGGGTGCGGCTGTCGGCGACGACCAGCGCGATCGGCTCGCCCAGATGGCGCACGATCTCGCGCGCCAGCGCCGGGCGGTGCGGGGTGGCGCCCTGCCGGCCGCGCGGGTCCTTGGCGGCGACCGCCCAGATCGTGTCGGTGACGCCGGCGTCCTCCAGGTCGTCCCAGGTCCAGATGCCGGCGACGCCCGGCATGTCGCGCGCCTCGGCGGTGTCCAACTCGGTGATCCGACCATGCGCGACGGGCGTGCGCAGGAAAACGGCGCTGAGCGTCCCCTCGGGCAGGATGTCGCCCAGGTAGCGCCCGCGCCCGGTCAGGAACCGGATATCCTCGTTCCGCGTGCCGCCTTGCGATTGTCCGAATGCCCGCATGTGACTCCCCTTGTTGTCGCGGCGGAGGATAGCGGCGCGACCGGCAGGGGCAAGGGGGCGGAGCCCAGGCGGGTCCGGGGCGGTTGAGGGGATTGGAGGGCCGGGGGATTTCTGCAAGGGTCGGGGCATGGCGGCCGACGAATCCCCTGCGATTGTGCGCCTGCTCAGGCAGGACGCTTTGCGCTGGGAAGTGCTGGGTCACGTGGCGGATATGGATCTGCCCGAGGGGTGCGTTGGTGCGGGTTTCGTGCGCAACCTTGTCTGGGACCATTTCCACGAGCGGCGTAGCGATTGCCGGGTGGAGGATATCGATGTCCTCTATTTCGATCGCTCCAGGACCGGCGCGGAGGAAGATGCCGAACTGGAAGAGGCCCTGCGCCATCGCGCGCCGGACTTCAAGTGGTCGGTCCGCAATCAGGCCCGAATGCACCTGCGGAATGGGGATGATCCCTACGGCTCGGTCGAAGATGCCATGCGGTACTGGCCGGAAACGGCGACGGCGGTGGCCGCGCGGCGGGTGGGCGCGGACTGCATCCTCATCGCGCCCTTCGGGACCGAGGATCTGATGCGGATGATCCTGCGGCCGACATCCGACGCGGCGCACAAGCTGGCGGCGTTCGACGCGCGGCAGCACGACAGGAAATGGCGCCAGCGATGGCCCGACATGCGGGTGGCCGCGCCGTCCGATAGCCCCTGTCAATAGGGAAGGGGTCTACGGTTCCAGCGTCAGGGCCATTTCCAGCGCCAGCGCGCCGAAACCGTTGAAGCGGGTGTTGGTCGGCACCGAATAGGCGCCCATGCCCTGCACCAGCAGGTAGTCGCCCTCGGCCAGGTCCTCGGGCAGGGCGATTTCGCCGGGCAGGCGGTCGACGCTGTCGCAGGTCGGGCCGAAGACGATGCGGCGCTGCGGCTCGCCGGTGCGCGGGGTGCCGTCGGGGGCGTAGGCGCGGATGCGGTCCAGCGCGCCCATCAGCGGCAGTTCCGCCATCGCGCCGTAGATCCCGTCGTTGAGGAAGACATGCAGCCCGTCGCGCACCGCCTTCACCTGCGCCAGCAGGGCGACCGCATCGGCCACCAGCCCGCGGCCCGGCTCGCAGACCAGCGCCGGGGCGTCGTCGCCGAAAACCTCGGCGGTGGTCCGGTCGATCAGGTGGAAGATCGCCGAGAGCGAGGGCATCTCGGCGCGGATCCGGTGCGAAGGGAAGCCGCCGCCGACATTCAGCCGGGCGATGGTCGTGCCGGCGCCGTCGGCGATGCGGCGGGCGGCATGGATATAGGCCTCCCACGCGGCGGGGTCGGTGCACTGGGTGCCGGGGTGGAAGGTCAGCGAGGGGACAAAACCCTGCGCCGCGATCCGGTGCAGGATCTCGGTCGCCAGATCCTCGGTCGCGCCGAACTTGGCGCCGAAATCGTAGACCGCCCCGGCGACCGGCAGCTTGAAGCGCGCGGTGATCTCGACCCGGTCGCCGCGGCCGTTGACCAGCGGCACGCGGGCCAGGAGCTTGTCGAGCTCGCTCAGCGAATCGACGGAATAGGACAGCACGTCGCCGGCGACGCCTGCCGCGATCTCGTGATCGGCGCGCACGGGGTTGTTGAAATGCAGCGCCGCCTGCGGGACCAGGCGCCGGATCAGGCGGATCTCCTCGGGCGAGGCGACGTCGAAACCGGCCACGCCCGCGGCGGCGAGGTTGACGATCACCGCTTCCTCGGGGTTGGCCTTGACCGCGTAGGTGACGAAGCCCGGAAAGCCCGTCAGGAAGCGTTGCGCCTGCGCCTGCAGGGCCGCCGGCGACAGAAACATCACCGGATCGCGCGGCGCCATCGTCCGCAGGTAGTCGACGGGATCCGCCCAGATGGTCTGCGTGATGCCCATGCCCATGCTCCCCATGCCAACCCTGCCGTGCCCCGGTCTGGCCGGACGGCCTCCCGGGGTCTGCCGGGTCAGGATCGCGCATATAGAACCGAATGACACCCCGGAAAAGAGGGTTTCGACGCGTTTTTTTCCACGCCGGGCCCGACTTTTAGACGCTCGGGCCGACGCGTTCGCGCACTGGTGCCTCGCGGGCCGGCGCAACCCTGGCGGGTGCCGGGTCGCCGGCCAGCGCCCGCGTCGCCGCCGCCAGTGCGCCCGCGCCATGTTCGATTCCCAGCGCCTCCATCCCCGCCTGCATTACCGACAGCGCGCCCAGGACCATATGCGCGTTGACATGGCCCATATGCGCCAGCCGGAAGTAGGCGTCGGCCTCGGGCGTGCCGGGTTCGGCCATGCCCAGGCCGATGCCCAGGGTCAGCCCGGCCTCGTGCTCGCACCAGCGGCGCAGGCGGGTGCCGTCGGG
Source organism: Pararhodobacter sp. SW119 (assembly GCF_017811755.1). Lineage (GTDB taxonomy): Bacteria > Pseudomonadota > Alphaproteobacteria > Rhodobacterales > Rhodobacteraceae > Pararhodobacter. Next base: position 369,784 of record NZ_JADDJF010000001.1, read on the forward strand.
GCTGTTCAGGCGCATCGCAGTGACCGCGTGGGCGCGCGCGGCGGGATCGGCGATGTTCAGCCGGAACGCGCCTTGACGCGCCCACCCCTCGCCCGCCGCCCAGACCGCGCGGGCCAGCCGGGCGTGGCGGGACCAGGCGGCCTCTATCCCTTCCTCGTGGACCAGCATGTCGAGCGATTCGCGCAGGCCGAAAAGGTGATGCGTGGGCGCGGTACCGCCGAAATACTGGTAGAACGCCTCGGCCAGGGCGCGCTTTTCCCAGTCCCAGTAGGGGGTGCGCAGATCGGCGCCGCGCCCGGCCGCCAGCGCGCGGTCGGAAAACCAGACGAAGGCCAGGCCCGGCGGCACCATCAGCCCCTTCTGGCTGGCCGCGATGGTGACATCGACGCCCCAGTCGTCCATGCGAAACTCGTCGCAGCCCAGCGAGGCGATGCAATCCGCCAGTAGAAGCGCGGGGTGGTTCAGGTCGTCCAGCACCCGCCGGATCGCGGGGATGTCGTTGCGCGCGCTGCTGGCGGTATCGACATGGGTCAGCGCGACGGCCTTGATGCGGTGGTCGCGGTCGGCCGCCAGCGCGGCGGCGACGCGGTCGGGATCGGCGGGCCCGGCGCGGCCGAAATCCAGCACCTCTACCTCGATCCCCATGGCGTGCATCGATTCCGCCCAGCCGATCCCGAACCGCCCGGTCGCCAGCACCAGCGCCTTGTCCCCGCGCGAGAAGAGGTTGGCATTCACCGCCTCCCAGCCGCCGTGGCCGTTGGCGATATAGAGCGCGACATGATGCCGGGTGCGCGCCACGGCCTTCAGGTCGGGCCAAAGCGTCTCGACCATGTCGGGTAGCTTGCCCTCGTAGATGTTGGGCGCGGGGCGGTGCATCGCTGCCAGCACCCGGTCGGGCACGACCGAGGGGCCGGGGATCGCCAGATACGGCCGACCGTGGGCAAGCGACATGGGGAACTCCTGCACCTGTGCAATTTTGCAGGCACATTAGGGCCGCCCCCCGGCGCGGTCAATCGCTGCGGGCAGCGGTCGGGCGGGGGCTTTGCGCGCGCCCGGTCGGGGTTATATCCTGTGCGAAAGGAGGCCCCGATGACCGCACCCGTGCCCGCGACAAATCCGCCCGCGACAGAGTTGACCGGGACTGACCGGCCTGCGACGGACGCGCCCGTCGCGCTCGATCCCGCCGCCCGTTACGCACCGGACCCCGCGCGCGCGATCCTGCGCGTCACCGGCCCCGACCGGATCGCCTTTCTGCAGGGGATGGTCACGCAGGACGTGAACCGCCTGCCGGACCACGGCATCCTCTATGCGGCGCTGCTGACGCCGCAGGGGAAATACCTGGCCGATTTCTTCCTGGTGGCCGCGGACGCGGCGGTGCTGGTCGACGTGGCCGGGGATCTGGCCGACGACCTGCAGCGCCGTCTGACGATGTACAAGCTGCGCTCGAAGATCACGCTGGAGCGCGTCGATCTGCCGGTAACGCGCGGCATCGGCCCCGCGCCCGAGGGTGCGTTGCCCGACCCGCGCGATCCCTCGCTGGGCTGGCGGCTTTACGGCGCGGCGCTGAACCAGGGCGAGGCGCCCGACTGGGACGCGCTGCGCATCGCCGCCCGCGTGCCCGAAACCGGCCGTGAGTTGCAACCGAACGAGAGTTTCATCCTCGAACTGGGCTTCGAGCGGCTGAACGGCGTCGATTTCCGCAAGGGCTGCTACGTCGGGCAGGAGGTCACCGCCCGGATGCGCCACAAGACCACCCTGCGCAAGGGGCTGGTGCGCGTGCGCCTCGACGGGCCCGCTGAATCGGGAACCGAGCTTCTGACCGAAGACGGCAAGCCCGCCGGCACCCTGCACACCGTCGCCGGCGATCGCGGCCTCGCCTGGTTGCGTTTTGACCGCGCGGCGGGCGGGCTGACCGCCGGGGCGGCGCGGGTGACCGCCGATCTGGACTCTGTCGCCGGCGGGTAGACCGGCATCCGCAGGACACCGCGCTTGCGATCGGCGACCACCGTTGCCGACCGTTGGAAGGCCTGCACGGCGATCTTGGCGCGCGTCACCGCAGACGCCGGGAAAGGGGTTAAGAAAAGATTGTGCTCACGACTTATATCGAGCCTTTACAGCGGTTTGATTGATTGTCCGCTAGCGGACCGTCTTGCCAGTGACCCGAAAACCGCCTAATCGGAAACGTTTGGTCAGGCCTGCGCCGCCTGCCACCGCGTCAGGATCATCCGCGCGGTCATCAGGTCCAGATGCGCGCCGCCGCCGTTCTTGAAGAGCGTGATCTCCTCGTCCGACCGCCGCCCTGCCTGCTCCGTCACCAGGTCGTGGAAGTCGCCCAGAACGTCCGCCTCGCCGATCACCCCCGCCGCCATCGGGATCGTCAACTCGCCGATATGGCCGACGGTCGTCGCGCGGCTGTCGACGAAGATCCGCGACCGGGTCAGGGCGTCGTCGTCGGCCTCGCGCATCTCGGGCGTAAAGGCCCCGATCAGGTCGAGATGCTGCCCCGGCTGCAGCCACCCGCCCCGCAGGATCGGCGTGCGCGCCATGGTGCAGGTGGCGACGATCTCGGCCGCCTTCACCGCCGCTTCCAGGTCGGTCGCCGTGCGCGTGCCGGGATAGCGCGCGGCCAGCGCCTCGGCCTGTTCCGGTCGGCGCGCCCAGACGGTGACATCCAGCCCCTCGATCAGCGCGCCATACGCCTCGATCAGCGAGGCTGCGACCGTGCCCGCACCCACGATCAGCAGCCGCTTCGCGTCCTTGCGCGCCAGCCGCCGAGCGCCCAGCAGCGAATCCCCCGCCGTCTTCCAGCGCGTGACCAGCGCGTTGTCGATCACCGCTTCGACTTGGCCGGTGGTGTCGTCGAAGACCAGCATCGCGCCGTGGATGCTGGGCCGCCCGGCGGCGGGGTTGCCGGGAAAGACCGTGACCGACTTCACGCCAACCCCCAGCCCGTCGATCCAGGCCGCCCGCGACAGCAACCGGTCGTCGCCGCGCGCCAGCAGCACGTCGCGCAGGTCGGCGGGCGCCATCCGGTGCCCCGCGATCATGGCGTCGGTCAGCGCGACCCAGTCCATCAGCGGGTCGCATTCGGCGGCGGTCAGGTAGGGTATCGACATGCGCTCCTCCGTTTCCGGCACCCTGTGACGCGGCCCGCGCGCTGTCAATCGCTGGACCCGCGCGCGCCGCCCGCTACCTCTCGCGCGACGACGAAGGAGGCATCATGCGGGTTCTGATCATCGGCGCATCGGGCGGGATCGGCGCGGCCCTGGCGACCGAGGCCGAGGCGCGTGGGGCCGAGGTCACGCGCCTGTCGCGGCGCATCGACGGGCTGGACGTGACCAGCGAGGCCAGCGTCGCGGACCATCTGGGCCGATTGAAGGGCGCGTTCGACGCGATCTGGGTGGCGACCGGCGCGCTGGAGATTGGCGCGCATGGTCCCGAAAAGGCGCTGCGCGACCTCTCGCCCGACGCCCTCGCCCAGCAGTTCGCGCTGAACGCCACGGGCCCGGCGCTGGTGCTGAAGCACGCCGCGCACCTGCTGCCGCGCCGGGGTCGCCCCACCTTTGCGGCGCTGTCGGCGCGCGTGGGTTCCATCGGCGACAACCGGGCAGGGGGGTGGTACGCCTACCGCGCGTCGAAGGCCGCGCTCAACCAGATCGTCCGCTGCGCCGCGATCGAACTGGGGCGCACGCACCGCGATCTGATCTGCGTCGCGCTGCATCCGGGCACCGTGGCGACCCCGTTTACCGAGAAATACCTCGGCCGCCACCCGGCCGTACCGCCGCAGGAGGCCGCGCAGAACCTCTGGTCGGTCCTCGACGGGCTGACGCCCGCACAGACCGGAGGGTTCTACGACTGGGCCGGCAAGGAGGTCGCCTGGTGAGCCGGCTGGTCTTGGTCCTGGGCGACCAGCTGACGCGGGGCGCGGGCGCCCTGGCGCGGGCCGACAAGGGCCGCGATCTGGTGGTCATGGCCGAGGTGATGGATGAGGCGACTTATGTACGCCACCATCCGAAGAAGATCATCCTGGTGCTGTCGGCAATGCGCAAGTTCGCCGCCGCGCTGGAAGGGGACGGATGGCGCGTGGCCTACACGAAACTCGACGCGGAGGCGAACACCGGCTCCCTCAGCGGTGAGCTTTTGCGCCGCGCCGAGGCGGAGGCGACCGACCGCGTGCTTGTCACCCAGCCCGGCGAGTGGCGGTTGCGCCAGGCGCTCGACGATCTGCCTCTGAAGGTCGAGGTCGTGCCCGACGACCGCTTCCTCTGCCCGCCCGAGGTCTTTGCCGATTGGGCCAAGGGGCGCAAGGCGATGCGGATGGAGCATTTCTACCGGATGATGCGCCGCCGCACCGGCTATCTGATGGCGGGTGACGACCCGGCGGGGGGCAAGTGGAACTTCGACCACGACAACCGCAAACCGGCGCGCGACGACCTGCTGCGCGCGGTGCCCCTGAAGCACGACCACTGCGAGGTGACACGGGAGGTCGTCGCGCTGGTCAAGGAGCGCTTCGGCGACCACTTCGGCGCGCCCGAGCCGTTCTGGTTCGCCACCGACCGGAAGGGCGCGCGCGCCTGCCTGCAGGACTTCGTGAGGAACCACCTGCCGGATTTCGGCACCTATCAGGACGCGATGCTGGCGGGCGACCCGTTCCTGCACCACGCGCTGATCGCGCCCTACCTGAACCTCGGCCTGCTGACCCCGGCCGAGGTCTGCGACGCGGCGCAGGCGGCCCATGACGCCGGCGACGTGCCGATCAACTCGGCCGAGGGGTTCATCCGGCAGATCCTTGGCTGGCGCGAATACGTGCGGGGGATCTACGACCTGCATGGGCCCGGCTATGTTGACCAGAACGCACTGGGGCACAAGCGCGCGCTGCCGGGCTTCTACTGGGACGGCGAGACCGACATGGCCTGCGTCAAGGCGGTGGTCGACGAGACCCGCGAACATGCCTACGCGCACCACATCCAGCGGTTGATGATCACCGGCAACTTCGCGCTGCTGGCTGGCGTCGACCCGGCGCAGGTCCACGACTGGTACCTTTCGGTCTACGCCGACGCCTACGAATGGGTGGAGGCGCCGAACACCATCGGCATGTCGCAATTCGCCGACGGGGGTGTGCTGGCTTCGAAGCCCTACGCCTCCTCGGGCGCCTATATCGACCGGATGTCGGACTACTGCGGCACCTGCGCCTACAGCGTGAAGGACAAGACCGGCGACCGGGCCTGCCCGTTCAACCTGCTCTACTGGCACTTCCTGGAGCGCCACCGGGACCGGTTCGAACGCAACCCCCGCATGGCGCAGATGTACCGCACCTGGGACCGGATGGATACGGAACGGCGCAAGACCGTCCTGTGCGAGGCGGATAACTTCCTGCGACGGCTGGCGGCGTCCGGTCGGGTTTGAGAGGGGATCAGACGGGGCGCAGCGCTTTCCGTGTCAGCGCCCCTTCCAGACCGGATCGCGCTTCTCGGCGAAGGCGCGGGCGCCTTCCAGCTGATCCTCGGACGCATAGAGCCGATCCACGGTTGCGAACTGGCGTTTCGTGATGCGGTTGAGCGCGTCCTGAAAGCGCATGTCCTCGGCCTCGCGAACGATTTCTTTGATCGCGGCGTAGACCAGGGGCGGGCCGGATTCCAGCAGCCGCGCCAGGTCCCAGGCCTTGGAGTGCAGATCGCCCGGCGCGCAGATCTCCTTCAGCAAACCCCAGCGCAGCGCTTCCTCGGCGTCGAACCAGCGGCCGGTCAGCAGAAGGTCCATGGCCACGTGATAGGGAATGCGTTTCGGCAACTTGACCGAGGCCGCGTCGGCCACGGTGCCCGACCGGATCTCGGGCAGGGCGAAGGTGGCGGTGTCGGCGGCCAGGATCAGATCGCAGGACAGCGCCAGTTCCAGCCCGCCGCCGCAGCAGATGCCGTTCACCGCGGCGATGACCGGCTTGTTCAGATGCGGCAGTTCCTGCAGGCCGCCAAAGCCGCCGACGCCGTAATCGCCATCGACCGCGTCGCCATCGGCTGCCCCCTTCAAATCCCAGCCGGGACAGAAGAACTTCTCGCCCTCGGCCCGCAGGATGGCGACGCACAGGGCGTCGTCGTCGCGGAAATCCCGAAACACGTCGCCCATGATCCGGCTGGTTCCCAGGTCGATCGCATTGGCCTTCGGCCGGTCCAGCGTGACCTCCAGGATCGCGCCCTCGTGGCGGGTGCGGATCGGTCCTTCGCTGCGCATCTGCATCATCTCGCGTCCTCCCATATGACGGCATCGACCGCGACGGCGCCGGCATCGCGGACCATCAGCGGGTTGATCTCGATCTCCTGCAGCGCCGGATCCTCGGCCAGCAGGCGCTGCAGGGCAAGCGCGGCCTCGACCACGGCGGCGACATCCGGCCGGGGCCGCCCGCGATAGCCGTCGAGCAGCGGCCAGAGCAGAAGCCGCCGCAGCGCCTGCGCGATCTCGGCGCCTGTCACCGGCAGCACCAGCGTCACGCTGTCGTCCAGCAATTCAGCGGTGACGCCGCCCAGCCCCAGGGTCAGTGTCGCGCCATAGACCGGGTCGCGCCGGATGCCCAGCAGCACCTCGGCCCGCGCGTCGGTGACCATCTCCTCGGCCAGGTAACCGGTCGCGCCCGGCATCTCGGTGGCGCCAATCAGATCGGGCAGGCCCAAGCGCACCGCGCCCGCCTCGGTCTTGTGGGCAAAGCCGAGGCCCTTGAGCGCCAGCGGCGGGCGCAAGGCGCGAGCGGGCGCCTCCAGCGCGGCCAGCGTCGAAGCTGTCACTCCATTCGGAACGGCGATGCCGGCACCGGCAAGGCGTTCCTTGGCGGCGGCCTCGTCGACCAGCCCGCGGGGGGGCATCTCCGCGGCCGTCCAGGGGCACCAGCCGTGCTGTCCCGGCGGCGTCTGCGCGGCCTTGATCGCCGCCAACGCGGTCTCCAACCCCATCAGCGGCGCGACGCCACGGTCGATCATCGCGATGGCCAGCGCCTCGTCGAAATTCTCGGGCAAGGACGCGACCGGAAAGGCCGGCTTGCCGGTGGCCTCCTGCGCGGCCTCGATCGCCGCCAGCGCCGGGAGAAAGCTGGAGGGATCGCAGCGGTCCGGTCGGGGCGGATCGATGACAAAAAGACCCGCGTCATACCCCGCCAGCATGGTCGAGAAGACCTGCGTCGTGCGCGGCCCGTCCCCCCAGATGTAGGTGTGGTAGTCCAGCGGGTTGGCGATGGCGACAAGCGGGCCGAGGGTTTCGGAAAGCGCCACGCGCTGCATGTCCGAGGGCGGCGAAAATGTCAGCGCAAACGGCGCCGCCAGGTCGGCCACCAGGCCCGCTTCGCCGCCCGAGCACGACAGCGAACAGAGCCGCTGCCCCAGACCCGGCCCGTGGACATGGAAGATCTTCAGCGTCTCGACGAGTTCTGAAAGCGTCGCCACCTCGGCAATGCCCGATTGTGCCAGAAAGGCCGCGGAGGCCACCCCCGCCCCGGCCAACGCGGCGGTGTGCGAGGCCGCGGCGCTGCGCGCGGCCTCGGTCCGCCCGGACTTTAGCGCGACGATCCCCTTGCCGCTCCGGCGCGCCGCCTCGGCCAGCCCGGCCAGCGCCGGCGCATCGGCGATACCCTCGACGTAAAGACCCAGCGCAGTGACACGGTCGTCTGCGAGCAGCGCACCCGCCAGATCCGCCAGTCCAACCTGGGCGGCGTTGCCCAGGCAGGTGACATAGGCGACCGGCAACCCGCGCGCCTGCATGGTCAGGTTGATCGCGATGTTCGACGACTGGCTGACGATCGCGACGCCCTGCGCGACCGGCCGCCCACCATGCTGATCGGGCCACAGAAGCGCGCCGTCGAGGTAGTTGATGAACCCGTAGCAGTTCGGTCCCAGCACCGGCATCCCGCCTGCCGCAGCCACCAGACGGTCCTGCAGATCCCCCGCCCCCGATTCGCGCCAGCCACTGGCGAAGGCGACAGCGCCGCCCGCCCCCATCGCGGCGAGTTCGGCCACAACCTCAATCGTCGCATGCCGGTTGACGCCGATGAAGGCGGCGTCGGGCAGGGCGGGCAAGGCAGACAACGACGGCACGCAGGGCACGCCCGCAATCCGGGAGCGAGAAGGATGGACCGGCCAGATCGCGCCGTCGAAGCCGATCTTGCGGCACTGTTCGATCACGTTGGCGGCCCAGTGGACGCCGAGGATGGCGATCGAGCGGGGACTGAGGAGGCGGGCGAGATCCCTCATCATGCGGCCGCTGCGAGGGGCGGGGGGGGCTTTCTGCCCCCCTCTTGCCCTGCGGGCAATTCACCCCCCGAGGATATTTGAGGACAGATGAAAAAGTAAGGACTGCCCCCGACCCGGAACGTGCCGGGCCGGGGGACTTCACCTGTCACGGTCATCGGCGTCCCCGCCTGTACCGCGCTGATAGAATTGGTTTCCGCAATTGACATTTCGTTATTTCATCTGTCCGAAAATATCCTCGGGGGGCGCCGGTTAGTTCGCCACTGGTTCGAGAACCAGCCGGCGCGGGGCAGACAGCCCCCGGCGCGCGCTCAGCCGCCCTGCGGCCGCAACAGTTCACGACTGATGATGTGGCGCTGAATCTCGGATGTGCCCTCCCAGATGCGTTCCACGCGCGCGTCGCGCCAGATGCGTTCGAGGGGCAACTCGTCCATTAGGCCCATGCCGCCGTGGATCTGGATCGCCTCGTCGGCGATCATCGCCAGCGCCTCGGTTGCCTTGAGTTTCGCCATCGCCATGTCGGCCTCGGTCACGGTGCCCTCGTCGAATTTCCAGCCGGCCTGCCAAGTCAGGAGTTCCGCGGCCCTTAGTTCCAGCGCCATGTCGGCGAGCTTGAAGCTGACGCCCTGGAACTTGCCGATCTGCTGGCCGAACTGGCGCCGCTCGGCCGCCCAGGCGAGCGCATGGCCCAGGGCCCGGTCGGCGCGGCCGAGGCTGGTGGCGGCGACCTGTAGGCGGGTCGCGCCGAGCCAGGTGTTGGCGACCTCGAAGCCCCTGTGGACCTCGCCCAGAACGTTGTCGGCCGGCACGCGGCAGTCGTCGAATTCGAGGATCGCGTTCGAATAGCCGCGGTGGCTGACGTTGCGGTAGCCCTCGCGCACGGTGAAGCCGGGCGTGCCCTTGTCGACGAAGAAGGCGGTGATCTTCTTCTTCCTGCCGCGCGGCGTATCTTCCTCGCCGGTGGCCATGAAGGCGATGGTGAAGCCGGCGATGTCGGCATGGCTGATGAAATGCTTGGTGCCGTTGAGGACCCAGTCGGCACCGTCCGGCCGCGCGCTGGCCTGCATGCCGCGCAGGTCCGATCCGGCGCCGGGTTCGGTCATCGCGAGGCAGTCCCAGGTCTCGCCCCGGATGCAGGGCATCAGGTAGCGTTCGCGCTGCTCGGGCGTGCCGGCTAGCAGGATGTTCGAGGGGCGCGCGACGCAGGTCCAGTGGAGCGCGTAGTTGGCGCGGCCCAGCTCGCGCTCGTAGAGGAGCCAGGACAGCGTATCGAGGCCGGCGCCGCCCACCTCCTCGGGCATGTTGGCGGCGTAGAGGCCGGCTGCCATCGCCTTGGCCTGCAACTCGCGGATCAGCTCCATCGGCAGGTGGCCGGTGCGTTCGACCAGCGCCTCGTGCGGGTAAAGCTCGGTCTCGACGAAGGCGCGCGTCGTCTCGACGATCATGCGCTGTTCGTCGCTGAGGGCAAAATCCATCAGCCTCTTCCTTGTCCGACGTGGCGGCCCGCGCCATCGGGCGGGGGCAGGCTTTCGTGCGCTGTGGCGATCGGCTTCAGCCGCGCCAACACCTGCGGTGCGGAGGGGCAGGTGCGGCCCGATCCGGTGTCGACATGCAGCAACATCTGTTCCAGCGTCGCCACGGCCTGCCCGTCGCGCACGATCCGCACGAAGACATGCAGGCGCTTTTCGTCCGCACCCAGCACCTGCACCGACCCGGTGAGCCGATCGCCCAGCTTCGCCTCACCCAGATGCATGATGTGCGTCTCGGCGGTGTAGTAGCTGTGACCGGCGGCGACGTAGTCCATGCCGGCGCCGATATGGCGCAGGAAGGCGTCGGTGGTTTCCGAACTGGCGAAGAGGTAGCGGCTTTCGGTCATGTGGCCGTTGTAGTCGATCCAGCCGGGCAGGACCTGCATATGCGCCATGACCATTGGCGCGGCGGTGTCCGGGGTCGGGTCGGGGGCTTCGGCGCGGCGTGTGGCGTCGTGTTCCAGCAGCACGCGGCCCGCGCCCCAGTTGCGCGCTTTCAGGACGCGCAGGAAACCGACGAGGTTGTCGTCGCGGATGCGTTCCAGCTCGCGGATCGACAGGTGCCCGGATTGCGCGTCGGACTGGCCGGCGATCAGATCGACCAGCGCGTCGTCGAACGCGGGCACGTCCATCAGCTTCGTCCAGGGCCAGGTCAGGCAGGGGCCGAACTGCGCCAGGAAGTGCCGCATCCCGGGCTCGCCCCCGGCGATCCGGTAGGTCTCGAACAGGCCCATCTGTCCCCAGCGCAGGCCGAAGCCCATGCGGATCGCCTCGTCAATCTCCTCGGTTGTCGCCACGCCGTCCTTGACCAACCACAGCGCCTCGCGCCAGACGGCCTCGAGGAAGCGGTCGGCGATATGGGCGTCGATCTCCTTGCGCACATGCAGGGGATACATGCCGATCGCGCGCAGGATTCCCTTTGCGCCGTCGATCAGGGCGGCGTTCGACTGGGGGCTGGGCACGACCTCGACCAGCGGCAGCAGGTAGACCGGGTTGAAGGGGTGGGCCACGAAGATCGCGGCGGGGTTCACGGCGCCTTCCTGCAGTTGCGAGGGCTTGAAGCCCGAGGTCGAGGAACCGAGCGGCACCTCCGGCGCGACGGCCTGAATCTGCGCGTAGACGCGGTGCTTCAGAGCCAGATCCTCGGAAACGGATTCCTGGATGTAGGCCGCGCCCGTGACCGCCGCCTCCAGCGTGGGGGCGATGCGCAACCGCCCCTCGGCCGGCATGGTGACATCCGACAGCGCCGGCAGGCTGCGCCGCGCGTTGGCCAGCACCTCGGTGATCTTGCGTTCGGCCTGGGCGTCGGGGTCGAAGACGGCCACATCCCAACCGTTGAGCAGGAACCGCGCGGCCCAGCCGCCCCCGATCACGCCGCCGCCGATGATTGCTGCCGTCTTTGTCATCACACCATTCTTTCCGTATGTCCGTCGACGGCCAGGATCTGCCCCGTCACCCTCTTCGCCGCGGGCGAGGCGAGGAACAGCGCCATGTCCGCCACATTGTCGCTTGTGACCCAGCTGCGCAGGCTCGTGCCGTCCGCATACTGGGCGCGTATCTCGTCCGGCGTGCAGCCCGCGGCGCGCGCCTCCATTTCAACCACGCGCTCCATCCGTTCGCCCTCGACCGCGCCGGGCGCGATGGCGTTGACGCGCACGCCCGACGGACCCAGTTCCATCGCCAGCGTCTTCATCAGCCCGACGAGCCCCCATTTCGCCGCGACATAGGGCGACCGATGCGGCACGGCGTGAAAGCCCGAGGTCGACGTGGTGATCAGGATCAGGCCCGATCCCTGCGCGCGCATCAGCCGCTCGGCCCAGCGACAGGTCAGGAACGCGCCGAAGAGGTTGACGCCGACGCAGGCCGTCCAGGCGGCGTAGTCCAGATCCTCGATCCGGCCGGCGGGCCCACCGGTGCCGGCATTGGCGCAGACCACGTCGATGCCGCCCCATGCAGCCTCGATCCGCGCAAGGAAGGCGTCCATCTGCGGCGGGTCCGTGACATCGACGGTTTCGGCGATGAAGTCCGGATGCGCGCCGCGCACGCGCGCGACCGCCGCGGCATCGGCGTCGCAGAGCGCGATCCGGTCACCGCGCCCGGCAAAGCCGCGGGCGAAGGCAAGGCCGATGCCCGAGGCGCCGCCGGTGATGAGGACGCGTTGGCTCACGTCGCGCTCCGTCCGTGTTCGGGGATCAGGCTGGCGCCCGCTTTTCCAGCTTCAGCCGCTTGCGCACCTCGTCCGGGCCGACGATCCGTGCGCCCATGTTCTCGATGATGCCGACCGCGCGCTCCACCAGTTGCGCATTCGTGGCCAGCACGCCCTTGTCCAGAAAGAGGTTGTCTTCCAGTCCGACGCGGACATTGCCGCCCGCCAGGATCGCCGCGGCGACATAGGGCATCTGGTTGCGCCCCAGCGCGAAGCCCGACCAGTGCCAGCCCTCCGGCACGTTGTTGACCATCGCCATGAAGGTGTTCAGGTCATCGGGCGCGCCCCAGGGCACACCCATGCACAGCTGTACCAGCACCGGCTCGGGGATGATGCCTTCCTTCACCAGCTGGCTCGCGAACCACAGATGGCCGGTGTCGAAGGCCTCGATCTCGACCCGCGTGCCGCTGGCGACCATGCGCGCGGCCATGTCGCGCAGCATGCCGGGGGTGTTGACCATGATGTAGTCGGCCTCGGCGAAGTTCATCGTGCCGCAGTCAAGCGTGCAAAGCTCGGGGCAGCAGGCGACCACATGCGCCACGCGCTCGGCCGCGCCGATCATGTCGGTGCCGGCGACCGGGGGCAGGGGTGCGTCGGTTCCGCCCAAGGTCAGGTCGCCCCCCATGCCGGCGGTCAGGTTCAGCACCACGTCGGTGGCGGAGTCGCGGATCCGCTCGGTCACCTCGCGGTAGAGGGCGGGATCGCGCGCGGGCTTGCCGGTCTCGGGGTCGCGGACATGGCAATGCACCACCGCGGCGCCGGCCTTCGCCGCATCGATCGCGGCTTCGGCGATCTGCGCCGGGCTGCGCGGCACATGCGGGCTGCGGTCCTGCGTGCCGCCCGAGCCGGTGACGGCGCAGGTGATGAAGACCTCTCGGTTCATGGAAAGCGGCATGGAATCCTCCTGTATTGCGCCACAACCTAGCAGGCTTGCGGCGGATCACTTGGCGATTTACGAAAAGGGCATGACGAAACACGCAACCGTTTTCGCCCCTTCCGACCAGCCGCTGGAGATTGCGCTTCTGGTGCTGCCCCGCGCCTCGATCCTCGAAGTGGCCTCGGTGCTCGACCCGATGCGCAGCGCCAATCGGCACCTGGGCCGCGCCGGGTTCCGCTGGCGCGTCGTCTCGCCCGGCGGGGCGCCGGTGCCACTGACCTGCGGGATCGAACTGCCCAGCAGCGGGCCGCTTTCGGCGGCGAATGGCGCCGATGTGCTGATCGTCATCGCGGGCTACGGGCAGGCCGAAGGCGCCAACCCCCGGTTGGTCGCCGACCTGCGGCGCATGGCCGGGCGCTTTTTCGCGATCGGCGGGGTCGATGCCGGTCCCTGGGTGGTGGCGCGCGCGGGCCTGCTGGACGGGCACCGCGCCACCGTCCATTGGGAGGATCTGGAGGATTTCGCGCTCGCCCATCCGCAGGTCGAGGTGGTGCCCGACCGCTTCGTCATCTCGCGCAACCGCTTCACCGCGGGCGGTGCGGCGCCGGCGGCGGACCTGATGCTGCACCTGATCGGGCGGCGCTGCGGGGCGGCGCTGGCCGGGCAGGTGGCCGGTTCGTTTCTCTATGACGCTGCGGTCGATGGCGCCCGACCGCAGCGACCGGGGATGCTGCCCGCGGCGCGCGATGCGCGCCTCTCGGGCGCCATGCGGGTGATGAGTGCGCATATCGAGGCGCCGCTGCCGCTGGCCGCCGTCGCGCGCCAGCAGGGCCTCAGCCTGCGGCGGCTGGAGCAGCTGTTTCGCGCCGGGCTGGGGCAGGGGCCGGGTGCGGCCTATCTGGACCTGCGCCTGCAGGCGGCGCGGCGCATGCTGGTCGATACCCGCCACCCGGTGCAGGAAATCGCGCTGCGCTGTGGATTTGCCGAACAGTCGAGTTTTTCGCGCGCGTTTCGGCGCCGTTTCGGGATGGCGCCGCGGGCGCTGCGGGCGAGCGAGGTGGGCTAGCCCAGCCGCTGCGGAATACGCCCCTCCAGCCAGCGGAAGAAAAGCACGATCAACCCCGCGATCATCAGGTAGACCACGGTCAGCAGCAACAGCGGCTCGTAGATGATGAACGTGTCCTGCCGCACGCGCGCCGTCACCGCGTAGATGTCGACGACCGTGATCGTCGCGACCAGCGGCGTGCCCTTCAGCTGCAGCACCGTCTCGCCACCCAGCGTCGGCAACGCGCGTTGCACCGCCTGCGGCAGCCAGACACGGCGGAAGAGCGTGAGCCGCGGCATCCCCATCGCGCGCGCCGCCTCCAGCTGGCCGCGCGGCACGCTCTTGAAGGCGCCGCGCATCACCTCGCCCTCGTAGCCCGCGAAACTGATGGTCAGCGCCAGCAGCGCATAGGGCCAGGCCTCGCGCAGATAGGGCCAAAGCTCGCTTTCGCGGATCCAAGGGTACTGCGGAAAGAGCGAGCCGAGCCCGAAATAGATCAGCCACAATTGCAACAGCAGCGGCGTGCCGCGGATCACCGTGCAGAAGGCGCGCGCCGGCACCGCCAGCACCCGCGGCCCGACCGCCTGCGCCAGACCCAACGGCACCGCGAGCAGGAAGCCCAGGAAACACGACAGCGCCAGCAGCCAGATCGTCCGCCAGAGCCCCTGCAGCGCCAGGTCCGAATAGCGCGGCAACCAGTGCCAGCGCAGGTTCAACGCGCACCAGGCCACGATCCCCAGCAGGATCAGCAGCATCACCACCCGGTGCGGGCGCAGGAATTCACCCAGCGGCGGTGGGCGAAAGCGCATCGCGGGGCGACCGGCGCGCATCATCGCGCCCCCGCCACGTCCGGCTCGCCCCGCCGCGCCCAGCGTTCCAGCCGCCCGAAAAGCCGCGCCGAGATCAGCGTGACGGTCAGGTAAAGCGCGCCGGCCGCCAGGAAGAAGGTGAAGTAGTGCCGCGTCGCCGCCGCCGCCTGCCGCGTCTCCAGCGTCAGCTCGGCAAAGCCGACGACCGCCAGCAGGGCCGTGTCCTTGGTGGCGATCAGCCACAGGTTGGCCAGCCCCGGAATGGCGAAGGGCAGCATCGCCGGCAGCACGATCCGCCGCATCAGCATCAGCGCCGGCATGCCAAAGGCGCGCCCGGCCTCGACCTGACCCGCCGGCACCGCCTGGATCGCGCCGCGCAGCACCTCGGTCGCGTAGGCGCCCTGCACGATGCCCAGCACCCCGATCCCGGCCACCACGCCCGACAGTTCCACCCGCCCATAGCCCACGGCCATCAGCGCACGGTTCAGCAGGTCGGTCCCGGCGTAGTAGAGGATCAGGATCAGCACCAGCTCCGGCACCGCGCGCACGACGGTCGTGTAGACCGCCAGCAGATCGCGCGTGACCGGCCCGCCATAAAGCTTGCCCCAGGCCCCGAAGAGCCCGATCACCAGCCCCATCGCAAAGGCCCCGAGCGCGATCTGGATCGATGCCACCAGACCGCGCAGCAGGTTCCCGCCCCATCCGGGCGGCGACAGCGCCAGCAGCTCGACCGTCCGGCCCAGCCCCAGCGCCTCGATCAGCGCGTCGATCACCCCGCGTCAGTTGCCGTAGATCGAGACCGTGAAGTACTGCTCGCTGATGGCGTCATAGGTGCCGTCCTCCAGGATCTGCGCCAGACCCCGGTTGATCGCCTCCTTCAGTTCGGTGTCCTCCTTGCGGATGCCGGCGCCGACGCCCGCACCCAGGATGCGCTCGTCATGCTCGACCGCGCCCTTGATTTCGCAGCACTGGCCCTCGGCGGATTCCAGGAACGCCTCCATCGCCAGGCTGTCGGCCTGCGTCGCGTCGATCCGGCCGGCATAAAGGTCCTGGTTCGCCTCGTCCTGGGTCTGGTAGATGCGCAGGGTCGTGTCGCCCTCGAAATACTCTTGCGCGTAGGTCTGGTGGATCGTCGCCACCTGCACGCCCAGCACGCGGCCCGCCAGCCCCCCGGGCGTGGGGGTGATGTCAATGTCCTTCGGCGCCACGATCACGGTCGGCGTGTTGTAGTAGGGGTCGGAGAAGTCGATCACCTGCATCCGGTCCTCGGTGATCGACATCGAGTTCATGATCGCGTCGATCTGCTGGCCCAGCAGCGCCGGGATGATCCCGTCCCACGAGGTCGGCACGATCTCGCAGTCCAGCTCCGCCGCCTCGCAGATGGCGTTGATGATGTCGATCTCCCAGCCCTGCCAGTTGCCCGCGGCATCGGGCGAGGTGAAAGGCGGGTAGGGCTCGGCAGCGATCCCGATGCGCACCGTATCGGCCTGTGCCGCAGTGCCAAGCGCCAGCGCCGCGGCGCCGGCCAGCATCCAAGCAGTCGTCTTCATTCTAGTACCTCCTGTCGTGGTTGGTTGTTGCGCGGTCAGGCCACGCTTCGCAGAAACTGTTTCAGCCGATCCGACTGCGGCGCGCCAAAGATCGCCTCGGGCGCGCCCTCCTCGATCACCTCGCCGTTGTTCAGGTAGATAACTTGACCCGCGACTTCGCGGGCGAACTTCATTTCGTGCGTGACCAGGATCATGGTCCGCCCCTCGGCCGCCAGATCGCGGATCACCGCCAGCACCTCGCCCACGAGTTCCGGGTCCAGCGCCGAGGTCGGCTCATCGAAGAGCATCACCTGCGGCTCCACCGCCAGCGCCCGCGCGATGGCGCCGCGCTGCTGCTGCCCGCCCGACAGGAACGCGGGGTAGACATCGGCCTTGTCGGCCAGCCCGACGCGGTCCAGCAAGTCGCGGGCGCGCGCGATCGCCTCGCGCTTTGGCACGCCCAGCACATGCACCGGCACCTCGATGACGTTCTGCAGAAGCGTCATGTGCGACCATAGATTGAACGCCTGAAAGACCATGCCCAGCCGGGTGCGGATCCGCTCGATCTGCCGGCGGTTGGCGGGGCTGCCATCGGCGCGCATGGCGATTTCCTCGCCGCCCACCAGGATCCGCCCGCCTGACGGTTGCTCGAGGAAGTTGATGCAGCGCAAGAGCGTCGACTTGCCGGACCCCGAGCCGCCGATCACCGCCACCACATCGCCCTCACAGGCGCGCAGATCGACGCCGCGCAGCACCTTCAGCGCACCGAAGGACTTGTGCAGACCCTCCACGAGTATCGCCTCGGGTCGGGCGGTATCGTCGCCTGAGGCGGCTTCTGGCATGCGGTCGGCGGCCCCCTTGATGCACCCGAACCCTGTGGAACTCGATTGCATTAAGCCCGCGATCCGATAATTCTTCAAGCGTATAATTTCCAGCCAGAGGGACCGGAATGCAGCGGGAATACGGATCACAAGGCATGGCGGCGCCGCTGCGGCGGGTGATGATGCGCGCGCCCGGCGCGGCGATGCGCGCCGCCGACCGGGCCGTTTGGCACTACGGGCCGGGCTTCGATCCGGCGCGGGCCGAGGTGCAGCATGCCGCCTTTGCGGAACTGGTCGCCGACAGCGGCGCGCGGATCGACTGGCTGGAACAGCACGATGGCGATGGGCTGTCGGATGCCGTCTTCACCCACGATCCCTCCTTCGTGACCGAGGTCGGCGGGGTGATCCTGAACATGGGCAAGCCCCTGCGCCGGAAGGAGCCCGCCCTGCACCGCGCCGCCTATCAGGCGATGGACATCCCGATCCTCGGCGCCCTGCCCGAGGGCGCGACCATGGAAGGGGGCGATACCGTCTGGGTCGACCGCCACACGCTGGCGGTGGGGCGCGGGGCGCGCACCAACCAGGCCGGGATCGAGGCCGTCGCCGACATCCTGCGCCCGCACGGGATCACCGTCCTCGGCTTCGACCTGCCGGTCTGGACGGGGGGCGACGCCTGCCTGCACCTGATGTCGCTGATCAGCCCGCTGGCCGACGACCTGGCGCTGGTCCATCGCCCGCTGATGCCCTTTGCCTTCCACGCGCTCCTGCGCGACCGGGGCTGGCGCCTGATCGACGCGCCGCCGGCCGAGTTCCACGAAAGCTTCGGGCTCAGCGTCAATGTCCTGCCCACCGCGCCGGGCGAGGTGATCGCGGTCGACGGCTTTCCCGAAACCCGTAAGGCGATGGAAGACGCCGGCTGCCGCGTGCAGGTCTTCGCCGGCGACGCGCTCTGCATCGCGTGCGAGGGCGGGCCGACCTGCCTGACCCGCCCGATCCTGCGCGCCGCCTGAAGTCGCAGGGCGGCGCGCAAAACCGTTTCTTTCAGGTTAACAAAAAGGTTTTTAGCTATCCATTACAAGGCTTTGCCCGTTTGCTCGCTGGCGAGCAGGCCGCTCATTGGAGCGTTTGGCGGGCAAAAACTGCCGGCATCGGCGCGCTCAGGCCGCCGCGCGGCGGGGCGCGGCCAGCTTCGCCGCGACCTCGGCCTGGACCTTGCCAGCGGCTTCGGCCTTGACCGGGCCATAGCCGCGGATGCCCATCGGCGCGGCCAGCACTGCGCGCCAGCGCGGCAGGTCGCCTGTCGCCTCGGCCGCGGCGCGGTCCAGCAGGCCCGCGTACCAGTCCAGCAACTCGCGCTCCATCTTCCGCTCGGGGTGGCGGGCGAAGAGGTCCCATTTCGTCCCCCGGACGCCCTTCATCCGCGCCAGCATCGCAAACGCCGGCCGCATCCCCCATCCCGGGAAGCGGCGCTTGTTGGGCCGGCCGCGGTGGTCGGTCCCCGTGGGCCAGAGCGGCGGCGCCAGGTGATAGTTGACCCGCGCCCCGTCGCCGAACTCGCGCTTGATCCGCTCGGCAAAGCTGGCATCGCGGTGCAGCCGCGCGACCTCGTATTCGTCCTTCACCGCCATCAGCTTGAAGAGGCTCTTCGCCGCCGCCCGCGATAACTCCTCGTCCCCCAGCGCCAGGATCGGGGCCAGCCGGTCGCGATAGGCCTGCGCATAGGCTGCGTCCTGATAGTCGATCAGGAACGCCGCGCGGCGCGTGATCAGCTTCTCCACCGTTTCCTCGGCGGGCTTCGGGTTCAGCACCTCCGAAAACGGCGCCGGATCGACGGCGGCCAGCCGGCCCAGGGCGAAAGCACGCCGGTTCGCCTCCATCGCCACGCCATTCAGCTCGATCGCCCGGTCAAGCGCGGCCAGCGACACCGGCACCAGCCCCGATTGCCAGGCAAAGCCCATCAGGATCATGTTGGCATAGACCGTGTCGCCCATCAGCGCCTCGGCCAGACGGCCGGCATCCAGCGCGCCGACCTCGCCGCCGACCGCCGATTCCAGCGCCCTCAGCCGCGCCGGGATCTTCAGGGATGCATCGCGGTTGAGCACGATGTCGCCGGTCGGCATCTCGGTCAACGTAACCACCGCGCGGGTGCCTGGCCGAAGGCAGGCGCTGGCCTTGGGCGCGGTCGACACCACCAGATCGCAGCCGATCAGCGCGTCGGCCGCGGCGCGGTCGGTGCGGACCTGCTGGATATCCGCGGGCTTCGGCGCAAGGCGCAGGAAGCTCAGCACCGGACCAAACTTCTGGGCAAAGCCGGTGAAGTCCAGCACCGACGCGCCGCGCCCCTCCAGATGCGCGGCCATGGAAATCAGCGCGCCGACGGTGACGACGCCGGTGCCGCCGACGCCGGTGACCAGCAGGTCATAGGGCTTTTCCAGCATCGGCAGATCGGGCTCGGGCAGCTTGGCCAGCGCCGCGTCGATGGCGTCGGAGGCCTTCGGCTTCGGCTTCAGCCGCTCCGCGCCCTCGACGGTGACGAAGGACGGGCAGAAGCCGTTGAGGCAGGAATAGTCCTTGTTGCAGTTCGACTGGTTGATCCGCCGCTTGGGGCCGAACTCCGTCTCGATGGGCTCGACCGAAAGGCAGTTCGACTCCTTCGAGCAATCGCCACAACCCTCGCAGACCAGTTCGTTGATCATGACGAACTTCTGCGGATCCTCCAGCTTGCCGCGCTTGCGGCGGCGGCGCTTTTCGGTGGCGCAGGCCTGTTCGTAGATCAGGACCGAGACGCCCTTCACCGTGCGGATCTCGCGCTGGACGCCGTCGAGCGCGGCGCGGTCATGAAAGGTGGTGCCGGCGGGAAAATCGGCGCTCTTGAACTTGCCGATATTGTCCGACACCAGCGCGATCCGCTCCACCCCTTCGGCCCGGCAGATCGCCGCGATGGACTGGACCGAGACGGGGCCGTCCACCGGCTGGCCGCCGGTCATCGCGACCGCGTCGTTATAAAGGATCTTGTAGGTGATGTTGGCGCCGGCGGCGATCGCCTGCCGGATCGCCATCGATCCCGAATGATACCAGGTGCCTTCGCCCAGGTTCTGGAAGACGTGATCGTTGCCGGTAAACATGCTGGATGCCGCCCAGTTCACCCCCTCGCCCCCCATCTGGATCAGCGAGGTCGTGTCGCGGTTCATCCAGGAGGCCATGAAGTGACACCCGATGCCGGCCAGCGCCTTCGACCCCTCCGGCACGCGGGTCGAGGTGTTGTGCGGGCAGCCCGAGCAGAAATAGGGCGTGCGGGTGGCGCCGGGGATGTTCAGCACCTGAGGCTGGACGCCCAGGATCTCGGCCGCGCGCTGGGGGTATCTCCCTGCGGGGAAATGCCGGTCCAGTCGCTGGGCGACGATGGGCAGCAACTGGCGGGGCGATAGCTCGCCCGTCCACGGGATCAGGCGTTCGCCCTTCTCGTCGCGCTTGCCGACCATCAGGCGCGGCTTGTCGCCGTCCCAGTCGTAGAAATATTCCTTCAACTGGCTTTCGACGATGCCGCGCTTTTCCTCGACGACCAGGATCTCCTCCTTGCCGGCGACGAAATCCAGCGCCCCGCGATGCGCCAGCGGCCAGACCATGCCGACCTTGTAGATGTCGATGCCCAGTTTCGCGCAGGTGTCGCGGTCGATGCCCAAGAGCCGCAGCGCCTCCATCAGGTCCAGATGCGCCTTGCCGGTGGTCACGAACCCGAAGCGCGCGCGCGGGATGCCATGGATCACGCGGTCGATCGGGTTGGCCTCGGCGAAGGCGAGCGCGGCCTGCTTCTTGGCCTCCAGCCGGTCCTCGATCTGGAAGCCGGGCAGGTCGGGCCAGCGGTAGTGCAACCCATCCTTCGGCGGCGTGAAGTCGGGCGTCATGAACGCGCGGTCGGGCAGCAGGTCCACGGACATGCCCGATTCGACCACGTCCGACACCGCCTTGAACCCGACCCAAAGGCCGGAAAACCGCGAGAGCGCATAGCCCCATTCGCCGAAGGGCAGGAACTCGGCCACGTTCGCCGGGCTGATGACCGGCATGAACCACGCCAGGAACGCCGCGTCCGACTGGTGCGGCATCGAGGACGAGACACAACCGTGGTCATCCCCCGCCACCACCAGCACGCCGCCATGCGGGCTGGATCCATAGGCATTGCCGTGCTTGAGCGCGTCGCCCGACCGGTCCACCCCCGGCCCCTTGCCGTACCACATGCCGAAGACGCCCTGCACCTGGGCGTTCGGGTTCGTCTCCACCTGCTGCGATCCCAGGATCGCGGTCGCGCCCAGATCCTCGTTCACCGCGGGCAGGAACTCGATCCCGCTTTCCTTCACCCGGTCGCGCGCGCGCCAGATCTCCAGATCCAGCGCCCCCAGCGGCGAGCCGCGATAGCCCGACACCAGCCCGCCGGTCTTCAGCCCCGCTGCCCGGTCGCGCCGCGCCTGGTCCAGCAGGATGCGCACCAGCGCCTGCGTGCCGGTCAGGAACACGCGTCCCTCGGTCCGGCTGTAGCGGTCGGACATGTCGTATTTGGCCAGTGGCGGGCGGAAGGGGGCGGTCATGGCGATCCTCCGGTAAAGGCATATCGTGGCTGTGGCTTTGCGCCAGTCTAGCGCAGGCCGGGCGAAAGTGGGTGCCAGATTTGCCGGAATGACGCAGTCTTGACTGGTCTTCATGCCGGGAATGGGCAGGATAGTGGAATATCCTGCCAGGAGGGGCCATGCAACTGGAACCACGCGATCTGCAAATTCTCGACCTGCTGCAACGGGATTCGCGCCTGTCGAACCAGGACCTGGCCGACCGGGTGGGCATGTCGACCTCGGCCTGCTGGCGGCGGGTCAAGGCGCTGGAGGAAGCCGGCGTGATCCGCGGCTACCGCGCCGAGATCGACCCGCGCCGCGCCGGCATGGCGTTTCACGCCATCATCCACGTGCGGCTGGTGCGCCACGCCCGCGAGATCGTCGATCGTTTCGTCGCCGAGGTCATGCGCCATGACGAGGTGCAGGATTGCTACGCCACGACCGGCGGCGCGGATTACCATCTGCGCGTGCTCTGCCGCGACCTCGACGCGTTCAACGACTTCATGGAACGCACGCTCTTCCAACTCGACGGCATCGCCAATATCCAGACCAACCTCGTGCTGCGCCACATCAAGGCGCCGGGGATGCCCGGCGCCTAGCGCTCAGGGCATGAAGCGCGCGGCGATGGGCACGCCGGCAAGCCAGGGATGCAGGGCGATCAGCAGATGGACCAACGCCAGTCCGGCCAGCAGCCGCAGAAAGGTCTCGGCACCCGCGCCTTGGGACAGGCGATGCGCGCGCGCGGTGGCGGCAAGATCCGCCCAGCCGCGCGGCCCCAGTTCACGTCGGCGCCGGCGGTCGATCAATCGTTGGCCGAGCAGCGCGAAGCCGGCGAACCCGCCGAACATCAGCACATGCGCCAGATCTCCGTTTGCCGCCAGATGCCCGCCCGACCAGAGCGCCAGCGCCGCCAGCACCGGGTGGCGCAGGAAGCCGACGACGCCCGGCGCACGCGGGTCGAACCGGTCGTTGCGCCACCCGGCAAAGGACAGCGGGTTCGGGCGGAAGGCGGCGAAGGCCAGCAGCAGGCAGGCCAGCGCCATCGCCAGCAGCGTGACATGCCCCGCCCAGAACGGCGGATGCCAGAGCGGCACCCAGGGCGCCGCCCGCGCCGCCAGAAACAGCCAGACCAGCACCGCCAGCGACAGCGCCGAATAGGCCAGCCCAAACCCCGCCGGCCCCAGGCGCGCGACCAGCCAGGGCCGCACCGGCGGGCGCACCGGGATCGCATGCGTCAGCAGGAAGGCGGCATAGGCCGCGACGAAGCCGCCCCATCCGGCTAGCATCGGTTCCGCCTGTGTCGCGTGCCTGCCATCCGCCGCCTTTCGTCGATGCGACGCAGGAAATCGCATGCGCCCCGCCGGTGCAAGACCGGGACGCGCTGCCCGGGCCCCGGCGTCGCTGCCTTCGTGTTGTCGCGGCCGCTTCCGCCGGGCTGACCTGCCCCGCGCTTTACAACTCCACGCAGGAAGTCCGAGGCTTGTCCGCCAGAATGCAAGCGGATACTATACTCATGGTTGAGTAGGGAGTACGAAGATTGCGGCATCGTATCGCGGCGTTGGACGACGACGCGGCCATTCGGCGGCTTCTGGAAAACATGCTGACGGCCCAGGGTTTCGACGTCCGTTGCGCGGCGTCGATCGCCGAATTCGAACAGATGCAGCGTGATGGGCCCGCCGACCTCTACCTGATCGACGTGGGACTGCCCGATGGCAGCGGCCTGGCGGTGGTGCGCGAACTCCGGCAGCAGGGCGCGGCGGGTGTGATCCTGCTGACCGGGCGCGGCGCTGAAACCGACCAGGTCGTCGGGCTGGAGCTGGGCGCCGACGACTATGTCGTCAAGCCCTTCCGGGGGCGCGAACTGATCGCCCGGATCAACGCGGTGCTCAGCCGGCGCGTGAAAGCCCCGAAGGCCCAGTCCCCCGACGCGACCAACCACGACTTCGATGGCTATCGCGTCTGCCTGCAGGCGCGCAGCGTGCACGCGCCCGACGGCACCGAACTGGCCCTGACCGGCGCCGAGTTCGACCTGCTGTCGGCCTTCCTGCGCCGGCGCGGCGAGGTCATGACCCGCGACCAGCTTGTGCATCTGATAAAGGGCCGCGAATGGGAGTTGCACGACCGCGCGGTCGACGGGCTGGTCAGCCGCCTGCGCCGGAAGCTGCCGCCGTCCCGCGACCGAGGCCCCTATATCCGGACGATCCACGGCGTCGGCTACGTCTTCAAGGACTGATCCCGACGCCGCTTGACCGGCTCGACCCCTCGGCGGCGATCCCCGCGCAAGTGCCGATTGCGGTCAGCCGTGGCCGTGCGATACCCACCCGGCACAGGCAAAGGCGGGATCGCACACCGTGATGCACGAAGACGAGATCCCGATAACCGAAACGACGATCCGTCGCATCCTTCGAAACGTGGCCCCGCAATGGTCCGATTTCCCCATCCGGCAGCTCACCTCCTCCGGGACGGACAACGCGATCTTCCGCCTGGGCGATCGTTGCCTGCTTCGCATACCCAGGCGGCCATCTGCTGCGATTCTACTATCAAAGGAACTTGACTGGTTACCGCATTTCAAAGGGCTTCCATTGGAGGTTCCTGAATTGCGCTTCCGTGGTCGCGCCGACATCGGCTTCGACTGTGAATTCGGCATAATCGATTGGATCGAGGGCCGGATCGCGTCGCCCGAGAACATCGCGGATGCCGCGGTCGCCGCACGCGATCTGGCGCGGTTCCTGAAAGCATTGCAGGCGAAGGATATCGCCGGTGCGCCGACAGCAGGTGACATCAACAGTCAGCGGGGCGTTCCACTCGGTGATCTGTCCGCGCCAACCCTGCGGGCCATAGATCAACTTGCAGATGAGATCGACGCCAGGCGCGCCCGCAAACTCTGGCATGAGGCCATTGCGCGCCGTGGCCATCGAACCCCGGTCTGGCTGCATGGCGACCTGAAGGCGGACAATCTGATCGCACGGGACGGCGTTCTGCGCGGCGTCATAGACTGGGGATTGTCCGCGATAGGCGACCCGGCTGCAGACTTCGCAACGGCGTGGTTCTGGGTTGAACCCTCGCAACGCGGGGCATTCCGCGATGCTCTTGCGCTGGATGACGCGGACTGGCTGCGCGCGAAGGGCTGGGCGCTCTACGGTGCGGTCATTGCGCTGAGTTACTACCAGGAGGGCAGGAACGACGCACTCTGCCGGCAGTCGAGGCTGACGCTCTCTCGTCTCGGGTTGCTGCTGTAGCCGGTTGGCGGCTGTCGTCGAGCAACCAAAATCGCCAGATCCTCACACTGGTCAAGCGGGCGCCTGGGTGTCAAAACGGCGCCGGGTGTTGCGGGACATACCAGATGCGGTATGCCAAAACTCCTCAACCACAAAACGCCCAGAAAAACGTGCGAAATTCCGCGCCGCGAAAATGCATTTTCTTTTCATTTTTCGGCCGGAACGCGTTTCATTTTTTCATATTCTGGACCAATCCCTGAAAACTTCGACAGTTTTCCCGGCCGAGGGCGCGGTTGCTCAAGCTTGAGCAGCCACCCGCATCGCGGCGACGATCCCGTCGCGCCCCTCGACGCACTCAAGCGCAGGCCGGATGCGGTCCTGCAAGGGGTCCGGCGCGACCGATATCAGCCGGCCAGGTGTCGCAGCCCCTGCGTGACATCGGTGCGCAGCGCCAGCCGCAACCCCGGGTCGTCGCCGGCCTTCAGCGCCGACAGGATCGACCGGTGCTGATGCGGCGGCGTGTTGCGCCGGAGGCGGCCGTAAAGCGTGCGCATCGTCGGCCCCAGTTGCAGCCACAGCGTCTCGACCAGCGCCAGCATCGCCGGGCTCTGCGCGCGCAGATAGAGCGTGCGGTGGAATTCGAGGTTGCTGCGGATGTAGGTCACCGAATCCTGCCGGGTGACGGCATCGGTGATCGCCGCGTTGATCGCCTCCATCCGGTCGATCAGCGCGGGGTGCGCGCGGGGCAGGGCGCGGCTGCCCAGCTCCGGCTCCAGCAGCGCCCGGATC
The DNA here is from genome assembly GCF_017811755.1 of Pararhodobacter sp. SW119. Classification (GTDB taxonomy): domain Bacteria; phylum Pseudomonadota; class Alphaproteobacteria; order Rhodobacterales; family Rhodobacteraceae; genus Pararhodobacter. The sequence goes on from NZ_JADDJF010000001.1 coordinate 395,436, forward strand.
GAGGCCAACTCCTCGATCCGCTCGGTGCTGAGTTCCGGCGTCGCCACTCGCCCCGAACCCGAGACCGACAGCGCCCCCTCGGCGACCAGCCGCTGCACCGCCTCGCGCGCGGGGGTCATCGAGACGCCGAACTGCTGCGCGATGCCACGCAGCGTCAGCGCCTGGCCGGGGGGCAGTTCGCCGTGCATCACCTGCGTGCGAAGACTGCGATAGACCCGGTCATGCGCCGAAAGCTGGGACAGGTCGACAGGCTGGCGGGGCACGCGGAGCATCGGCAAGGCTCAGCACAGCGCCGCGCGCAGGTCAAGCGCGCTCAGTCGCTGAAACGGAACCGGTGAAGCCATGTCCCCTCGCGCCGAAGCCATTGGCGCGGGCCCTCATAGCCCGGCATCAGCCCGGCCAGCGTGCGCCAGTAGGCGGGCGCGTGGTTCATCTCGGCCAGATGCGCGACCTCGTGCGCGGCGACGTAGGACAGCACCTCGGGCGGCGCCATCGCCAGCCGCCAGGAAAACATCAGATCGCCCGCCGAACTGCACGAGCCCCAGCGCGACCGCGTATCCCGCAGGCGCAGCGATCGCGGCTCGCGCCCCAGCCGCTCGGCGAAGGACGCCACCTCGACCGCCAGCCGGTCGCGCGCCTGCAGCTTCAGCCAGGCGGCGATCCGCGGCCCTGGCGGACCGCGGTCAGGCACCAGAAGCCGGTCGCCCTGCGCCAGCACGCCGCGCGCCGCGGCGGCGATCACCTGCAGCGGCTGACCGGCGACCGGCAGCAGCGTCCCGGCCACGACCGGGCAGGGCGCGTGCGCCTCGGCGACGGCGGCGCGCAGCCAGTCCTCGCGCGCGTTCAGGAACGCCTCGGCCGCGGCATGCGCGACGCGCGGCGGCAGCGTCAGCGTCACCCGCCCATCCAGCCGGGAGACGCGCAGCGACAGACGCCGGGCGCGCCCGCTCCAGCGCCACTGCACGGGGATCGGCGGCGTCCCGGGCAGGACGGTCAGGGTGGGGCGGGTGGTCATGCGTGGCTCTGCCTGCTGTGGTTCTGCCTGTGCTTCGCGGAGCGCCTTTGCGGCGGCTAACGAAAACACGACGACAAAGGCTTTGACAAGCTTTCGCGCATGTGGCAACGGGCGCCCAACCACGCAAAAGGAAAGGTGTCGCATGCCCAAGGAAGAATGGGGCGTCAAAAGGCTTTGCCCGACCACCGGCAAGCGTTTCTATGACTTGAACCGCAGCCCGGTGGTCAGCCCGTATACCGGCGAAGTCGTCGAGATCGACGTGCCGGGCCGCAAGGGGGCGCCGCTACAGCCCGTTCCCGAGAAGGCCAAGGTTGTCCGCAAGGAACCGGCCGAGGATGGCGAGGCTCTGATCGACGATGAAGACGTGACGGTCGAGGACGACGATTCGCTGCTGGAGGACGAGGACGACGATACCGTTTCATTCGACGACCTGTCGGACGTCGCCGACGACGACGAGGACTGAACCGGCAGGCTGGGCACTCCGCGGTCCTTATTGAGAAGGTCCGTCAGGGCAGGCAGAAACGCGGTTGGCGGGTGATCGAGGCAACTTTGCCCTTGCACCCCCGCCGAGTCTTGGCTAAATGCGCTCTCGCGGCGCCGGACGCCGCAAACGGTGGGGCCATAGCTCAGTTGGGAGAGCGCTTGAATGGCATTCAAGAGGTCAGGGGTTCGACTCCCCTTGGCTCCACCAATCTAATCATCTAAGCTGTTGATAATGAGCCGCTTTTGCGGCTCTTGTCACTTCTGCCCCACCGCTTTTCCCACCGCTCGATTCGGGCGCTTGGATTGGTTGCATCTTGTCGCATCCGCCCTTAGCACGGCGCATCCGGCAGCGCGGTGACCTTCTCCGAAGATCGACGGTGATCGCCAGCGGCACCGCCGGCCACGCGCTGCGCTACGCCAATGGCTCCGCGCGCGGCCTCCTCCTACACCACCACCGGGGACACAGCCCATCACTTGGCGTTGAAACATCGATATCTTACTGTCGCAGCATGAGGTTTGCAGTCCATAACGGCGAGCGGGTTGAGGCCACCCCCGGTGCCGTTGGTTTGTGCCCTGGGTGTAGCGCTGAGTTAACCGCGAAGTGCGGTACCAAGAAGGTCTGGCATTGGGCACACAAGGGCCAGCGCCACTGCGATCACTGGTGGGAGCCTGAGACTGAGTGGCACCGATCTTGGAAAGACCGATTCCCCAAGGAGTGGCAGGAGCGGTCAGCTCGAGATGATCGCGGCGAGTTGCACATAGCGGACGTTAGGACGCCACATGGGTTGGTTGTCGAGTTTCAATACTCGTACATAAAGCCAGAGGAGGCTTTGAAGCGAACTGAGTTCCACGCACCGCTGCTTTGGGTGGTCAGCGGTGAGCGGCGTCCGACGGATAAGAGGCAGTTTGACGAGTTGTTTCGTTACAGATCCGTGCCGGGTTCGGGAGAGCCCGCCATAGACAGGTTTTCGGTATATGATGCCCGGTTACTTCAGGAGTGGGCCGATCTGCGTGTGATTGTCGCCTTTGATTTCGGAGGAGAAGATGTCTGGCTGATGAGTGGTCGCGATTGGGCATGTGCGCTAGGTCGGTGGTTCAAAAAGGATGACCTCGTTACGCATATTCGTGACGGCACACCGATACCGCATGTGATCTTCGAACATCACCACCCTCGGACCCGCAAAGTCATCAAGCGCACCCACACCATCCCGCATTCTCTACCAAAGCCTTAAGCCGGGCTAGTTGAGGTAGCGCCGACCCGCACAAGGTGGGAACTGCGATGCTATTCAGATCGTGGTAGCTGCGCCCGCTCCGGCCGAGGCGCTCCGGAGCTAATCAAGCCGTCTCTGCCCATGACCTTGGATGAGGCGGGGAAGCTGTGTCGGGACATCCTCCATCAAGACAAGCGCGCACTCGACGGTTTCACCGGTCATGGTGATCTGCAACTGACCTGCCGGGACCGCCTGATCCCAAGAAAAGCTGTCGGACAGGAACTGCAAGACGGCCTGCTTGTAGTCAGTATCCGGGTTCTGCAAGTGATCGCCTTTGGTTTCCAAGATGACGATCCTGTCTGCACCCGCGTTGCCGCCCGCCGCGAAGATGAAGTCGGGGTAGATTCGCCCGCGCTTCCAGCCTTGCAGGCCGTAGTTCGTCTTGGCGACGTTGCGGTGCCACCACTTCACTGCGCCGTCGCCGTCCAGATGCACCGCGACTCCGCGTTCATCCGTGTTCAACTCGTTCCTCAGGACCGGGGAAAAGAGGCTTCTTGTCAGAGGCTCATCTGTCGCGCTGCGCAAGACCGGCGATTGTTCCGGCTCGGTGGTCCAGATGTGATCGGGCATCTGCCAGTTCGGCCCGGCCACGCGCAAGCGGAACTGGATGCGGCCTGCTCGCACATCGTCCTTGAACAGCCCTTCGGCGCGCCGCGTGCGCTCTTTGTCCAGCGCAAGGCGCAAAGTGTCCACGATCACCCCAGCCGCCGCACCTAGCTTCGCTTCGTCAAACCCCCGCGCCTCAAGCTGCGAGAGAAGCTTTCCCACGACATCCCGCGCGACAAACGGGTTCGGGATCAGGTCGGAAACCACGCGCACGGCGTATGAGGCGTCAAACCGCAGGGCTTCCGTGCCCGTGCCGATGGTTTCCCCCCGGAAGTGTTCGCGCCCGCTGTCAGTCAAGCTGATGCGCTGTAGCTGCGAAGCCGCTTGCCTCGGGTTGTCGGGTATCGCCCGCGCCACTTCGCGCGGATCGTAGTCGCGCCAGTCTATCGCCGCCAGAATGTCGGTCTCGTAGTCGAGGTCGCGCAAGCCGTCGCCATCCACCCGCAAGACCTTGGGCAGATAGATTTGCAGCGTTCGGAGCGTGTCGCGCCGTTCGATCTTGCGCGCCGCGCCGGTCCCTGCCGGGCCTGCACCGGGGGGCACCTCGATCACAAGATCGGCTAGGCCGTCCTTTTCCAGCCCGGTCTTGATCGCGTTGACCACTGCGCCGGTCTCGGCGTGATGCGTGATGATGTAGCACTCATCGAGCGCCGGAACTCCGGTCTTGAGGGCATGGGGCTGGCGCAGGATGCGTCCGACAAGCTGCGTCATGGCCGACAGGTTGGACGCCGCCGCCAGCGAACACAGGACATAGGCAAAGGGGCAATCCCACCCCTCTTGCAGCGCCGCCTTGGTGATGATCACGCGCACCCGGTTCGTGGGCGACAGAAGGTCTTGGTTCTCGGGCTGGTTGAGGTCGTTTTGCTCTGCGGTCTTGAACCGCCCCGGGTTCCCGAGGCTGTCTTTCACATGCGGCCAGAAGTCCCTGTCGTACCCGTCAAGGTTCGGCACCGCCTGAAATTCCGCCGCATGTGCCGCCTGATCGCCTTCGGGCGGAAAGAAGCCGTGCACGTCGCCCCGGTCGCGGAACATGCGCAGCGTCTCTTGCGTCTGCCGGTTCGCGGCTTGCAGCATCAGGATCATGACGCACAGGTGCGTTTCCACGTCGCGGGCGTCCAGCCGGTCGGATTTCTCCATGATCCGCACCCGCCCCGCCGCAGCGCGGTCCAGCGCCTGCCGGTAAGGGTGCTGCCGATCCTTCAAGCGTTTGAGCGTCTGGGTATAGATCGCCTCGTTCGGCACGATCCACAGGACGAAACCGGTGTTCTTGGCCAGATACCGCCCCATGATCCGGCTCACGGCGTTGACAGCCAGCCAAGTCTTGCCGCCGCCCGTGGGCACTTTCAGCGTGACGTTGGGCACCGGGCGCGCGCACCCGTCCTTGCGGGGCGAAAACGGGATCGCCACCCGCGACGGGGGAAGCCGCCCCGCTGCCTGCATCCTGGCCCATGTGGCCTCGGTGAAGTCCATCGCCGGAATGGGTAGATTGGGATTGGCCGCGCGCACCGCGTCAATCTGGTCGGCCTCGGCCTTGCGGGACTTCAACTCGTCCAGATAGGCATCGAGCGTGTCCAGCACGCGCACCTGATAATCGAGCGTGCGCATGGCCTATGTCCGCTCCACGCGGTAAAGCGCGAAGGGCAGTGGCA
>NZ_JADDJF010000010.1 GCF_017811755.1 Pararhodobacter sp. SW119
ACGGCGACGACTTAACGCGTGAAATCAAGCGCTTGGAAAATTGTGCACGCGTGCACACCCTTCGGTTTCAGCCGCCATTTCCGGCCAGAAGCGGGTCGCGGGCGACCAGGACGGGAGCTGTCAGCACCGCCAGGCTTTCCTTCTGCCGGCCCGCCGCGTCGAAATTCGCGGGATCGAGCCAGCGTTCATAGGCCGCCTGCAGCGCGGGCCAGTCGCTGTCGATGGCGGCGAACCAGGCAGTGTCGCGGTTGCGGCCCTTGACGACGCCCGCCTGTCGGAAGACCCCCTCATAGCTGAAGCCGAACCGCTCCGCCGCCCGGCGCGACGGCAGGTTCGCGGCGTCGCATTTCCACTCGAACCGCCGGTAGCCCGCCTCGAACGCCCAGCGCATCAGCAGCCAGACCGCCTCGGTCGCTTCGCGGGTGCGCTGCAGGCGGGGGGCGAAGGTCAGCCAGCCGGTCTCGATCGAGCCGGCGCGCGGGTCCATCCGCATCAGGCTCATCGTCCCGCCCAGCCGCCCGTCCGCCATGCGGATCGCGTAGTGCAGCGGGTCGTGCAATAGCCGCGCCGCGTCCAGCCAGCCGCCATAGGCCGCCAGATCGGCGAAGGGGCCGACCGGCAGGTAGCGCCACATCGCGCCCTCGGTATCCTTGGCGAAGGCGTCGAAAAGCCCCGCCGCGTGGTCGGGCATCAGCGGCTCCAGCCGGACATACCGCCCCGCCAGCGGCGCGCGGGGCGGCAGGGGCGGCGGGGTCCAGCCGGACAGGTCCATCTCACGCCTCGGGCGGCAGGACGCGCAGGCGCAACTCGCGCAACTGCTCGTTCGAGGGTTTGCTGGGCGCGCCCATCATCAGATCCTCGGCGCGCTGGTTCATCGGGAACATGATGACCTCGCGGATATTCGTCGTGCCGGCCAGCAGCATCACGATCCGGTCGATCCCCGCCGCGCAGCCCCCATGCGGGGGCGCCCCGTAGCGGAAGGCCTTGACCATGCCGCCGAACCGCTTCTCGACCTCCGCGCGTCCGTAGCCGGCCAGTTCGAACGCCTTGAACATGATCTCGGGCTTGTGGTTGCGGATCGCGCCCGACAGGATCTCGTAGCCATTGCAGGCGAGGTCGTACTGGTAACCGTTGACCGCCAGCGGATCGCCCGACAGCGCCTCCAGCCCACCCTGCGGCATCGAGAACGGGTTGTGCGAAAAGTCGATGGCGCCGGTGTCGGCGTCCTTCTCGTACATCGGGAAATCGACGATCCAGGCGAAGCGGAAACCGCTTTCTTCGCTCAGCTTCAACTCGCGCCCGATCTCGACCCGCGCCTTCGCCGCGACCGGCTCGAAGCTTTCGGGCTTACCGCCGAGGAAGAACGCCGCGTCGCCCGCGCTCAGGCCCAGTTGCCGTCGGATCGCCTCGGTCCGCTCGGGGCCAATGTTCTTGGCGATGGGACCGGCACCCGTGGTCTCGCCGCCCTCCTCGCGCCAGAAGATGTAGCCCATGCCCGGCAGACCCTGCGCCTGGGCAAAGCTGTTCATCCGGTCGCAGAACGCGCGGCTGCCGCCGGTGGGTGCGGGGATGGCACGGATCTCGGTGCCGGCGTTTTCCAGCAGCTTCGCGAAGATGCCGAAGCCCGAGCCGCGGAAATGCTCGCTCACCTCCTGCATCTCGATCGGGCAGCGCAGGTCGGGCTTGTCGGTGCCGTATTTCCGCAGGCTTTCGGCAAAGGGGATGCGCGGCCAGTCGGCATGGACCGTCTGCCCGTCGGCGAACAGTTCGAAAACGCCCTGGATGATCGGCTGCATCGTGGCGAAGACATCCGCCTGCTCGACGAACGACATCTCGACATCGAGCTGGTAGAAATCGGTGGGCGAGCGGTCGGCGCGCGGATCCTCGTCGCGAAAGCAGGGCGCGATCTGGAAGTACTTGTCGAAGCCCGCGACCATGATCAGCTGCTTGAACTGCTGCGGCGCCTGCGGCAGCGCGTAGAACTTGCCCGGATGCAGCCGCGACGGGACCAGGAAATCGCGCGCGCCCTCGGGCGAGCTGGCGGTGATGATCGGGGTCTGGAATTCGGTGAAGCCGGCATCCCACATCCGGTCCCGGATCGACCGAACGACGTTCGAGCGCAGCATCATGTTGGCGTGAAGCGTCTCGCGCCGCAGGTCGAGGAAGCGGTAGCTCAGGCGCGTTTCCTCGGGGTAGTCGGGCTCGCCGAAGACGGGCAGCGGCAGCTCGTCGGCCTGCCCCAGCACGCGCAGCTCGCGCACGTAGACCTCGATCGCGCCGGTCGGGATCTTGGTGTTGACCAGGCTTTCGTCGCGCGCCTTGACCGTCCCGTCGATCGAGATGACCCATTCGGCGCGCACCTTTTCCATCGCCTTGAAGGCCGGGCTGTCGCTGTCGGCCAGCACCTGGGTGACGCCGTAGTGGTCGCGCAGGTCGATGAACAGCACGCCGCCGTGGTCGCGCACGCGATGTACCCAGCCCGAAAGGCGCACGTCCTGTCCGACATGTTCGGACCTGAGGGCGGCGCAGGTGTGGCTGCGGTAGGGGTGCATCGCGGGCTCCGTTCGACTGGGTCAAGGCTCGCCGCGATACACCCCGGCAGACCGCCGGAGTCAAGCCCGGCACGGCGGGCACGGGGCGGCCCGCGCTCAGCCCTCCTCGCCCAGGGCGTCCGGTCGGAAGCCGAAGAAGACGCCATCCTGCAGGACCTCGACCACGGTGGCGCGGCGCACATCGGGCGCCTCTGCCGCCGCGGCGTAGGTCAGCGCCAGATCGCAGAGCTGGTTGACCGGCCGCGGCAATCCGCCAGTGGCGCGATGCACCATCTCGGCAGCCTGCCGGCTGAACATGGCGGGGCTGCCCCCGGCGGCCTGCAGGCGCGCGGCGATATACCCGCCCACCCCGTCCAGATCCAGCGCACCAAGGTGCCGGCCGACCGAAACCCGCTGCGCGAAGGCGGCCATTTCCGGCGCCCGGATAAGTCGGGCCAGCGGCGGCTGACCGACCAGGAGCAGCTGAATCCCCGCCCCGTCATCCGTCGCCAGGTTCCCCATCAGGCGCAAGTCCTCCAGCGCGGCGGGGCTCAGGTTCTGCGCCTCGTCGATGACGACCAGGATGCGGCGGCCGGCGCCGGCCTCGGCCTCCAGCGCCGCGCCCAGCAGGTCGAACGCATCGCCGCTGGTCGCGTCCAGGTCCAGGGCCGCGCCGACCCGGTCCAGAATTCCCGCCTGTCCGGGCCGCGGCGTCGTGATCACGCCCGCGGTCACGCTGTCGTCCAGTTCGGTCAGGAACTGCGCCAGCACCGTCGACTTGCCGCTGCCGATCTCGCCGGTCAACACCGTCACCGGCGCACCCGAGGTCAGGCCGAAGTCGAGCACCGCATAGGCCATCCGATGCGCCGGCGACCAGTACAGGAACGCCGGGTCCGGCGCGGCCCCAAAGGGCGGCGCAGCCAGGCCGAAATGGTCGATGTAGTGCTGGCCTGCCTGTCGCATCGTCCCCGGGAGCCTTGCTGCCGCCGCTCTCCGGCGGTTGCTCTGCCTTCGTGTCTATCGGACGCACTGCCGATGACAAAGCCTTGATCGCGGCGCTTTCCGCAACTTCGTGGCGGGAAGTGCCCCGCAGAACTACGTCCGGTTGCAGGCCGGCGTGCGGGTGCAAACCTTGCGCGAAAGCGGGCCTTGCGCGCGATATGTTGAGGTGATCGATTCATCCGACGCGGCGCCGCATCTTGCGCCGACCGCAAGCGCCTGTCATGGCTTGCGGATGAACCGACGCTTCCGCTCATCGGCCGACAGCCACGCCCCGATCGTGCTCTGGATCGTGGCGCTCTGCGCCCTGCCCGAGGTCGTCTTCACCCTGCTCGAAACCCCGCTTTTCGACCTGCCCGATGTTCGGCGTGCGGCGCTGCTCGCTTTCGCCTTCTGGCCGCCGCTGCTGTCCGGGGGCTGGCAGACGCTCTGGCCGGGGCAGTCGGTCTCGATGTTCGTCACCTATGCGTTCCTCCACGTCGGCTTCCTGCACCTTCTGTTCAACATGCTCGTGCTCGTGCAACTGGGCCGCGAATGCGTCGGAAGGCTGGGGGAATGGGGCTTTTCGGTCCTCTACCTCCTTTCGGCGATCGGCGGCGCGGCGGGCTTCCTCCTGCTCCCCTCATCGTCGGGTCCGATGGTCGGCGCCTCGGGCGCGATCTTCGGGCTTTTCGGCGCGGTGCAGTACTGGGACTGGCAGCGCCGGCGGGCGACGGGCGCGTCCCTGGGCCCGTTCTGGAAGGTGATGTTCGGGCTTGTGCTGATGAACGTGCTGCTCCTGCTGCTGGTCGGCAGCTACCTCGCCTGGCAGGCGCATCTGGGCGGCTACATTGCCGGATTTCTGGTCGCGCGCCTGGTCACGCCGACCCTTGGGCACCGCGCGCGCGGATTTCATTGACAAACACGGCAAAGATACGTTGCATTCCGGCAAGGAATGCGCGCTAAACAAAATATGATCAAAAACTGACGGTGCCTCTTGACCGCCCCTGCCCCCGGAACGACCCCGGTCATCGCCATTCGCGGATTGCACAAGCGCTATGGCCCGCTCGAGGTGCTCAAGGGCATCGACGTGACGGCGTTGCCGGGGCAGGTCATCTCGCTGATCGGGTCTTCCGGTTCGGGCAAATCCACCCTGCTGCGCTGCTGCAACCTGCTGGAAGACAGCCAGCAGGGCGAGATCCTGTTCGAGGGCGAACCGGTGCGCTGGCGCGGCAGCGGGCTGCATCGCCACCCCGCCGACAAGGCGCAAGTCGTCCGGATCCGCACCAACCTGTCGATGGTCTTCCAGAGCTTCAACCTCTGGTCGCACATGACCGTGCTGCAGAACGTGATGGAGGCGCCGCTTACCGTGCTGAGACAGGACCGCGCGGAAGTCGAGGCCCGGGCGCGGGAATTGCTCGACAAGGTCGGTATCGGCGACAAGGCCGATGTCTACCCCGCGCAGATGTCCGGCGGCCAGCAGCAGCGCGCCGCGATCGCCCGCGCGCTCTGCATGGAGCCCCGCGCGCTTCTGTTCGACGAACCCACCTCCGCCCTCGACCCCGAACTGGAGCAGGAGGTGGTGCGCGTCATCAAGGCGCTGGCCGAAGAGGGGCGCACGATGCTGCTGGTCACCCACGACATGCGGCTTGCAGCGGATGTATCGGACCACGTCATCTTCCTCCATCTGGGCCTGATCGAGGAAGAAGGGCCGCCCGAAACGCTTTTCGGGGCGCCACGCTCGGCGCGGCTGAAGCAGTTCCTCAGTGCGACCGAACCCGCCTGAAGAAGAAACGAAGAAAAACGCTCGAACCAAGGGAGACACACATGAAGAAACTGATCCTGACCCTCGGCGCGCTGGCGCTGGCAGCCACGACCGCCACCGCGCAGGACGTGATCCGCATGGGCACCGAAGGCGCCTATCCGCCGTTCAACTTCATCAACGACGCGAACGAACTCGAAGGCTTCGAGATCGATCTGGGCAACGAGCTGTGCGCCCGTGCCAACCTGAACTGTGAATGGATCGTCAACGACTGGGACACGATCATCCCCAACCTGGTCGCCGGCAATTATGACACGATCATCGCCGGCATGAGCATCACCGACGCCCGGCGCGAGGTGATTTCCTTCACCCAGGAATACAAGATGCCCGACCCGTCGCTCTATGCCGCGCTGGAAGGCACCGATCCATCGGTGATCGAGAATGGCGTGATCGCGGCGCAGTCGAACACGATCCAAGCGGGTCATGTCGCCGAAACCGGCGCCGACCTGCTGGAATTCCCGACACCGGACGAGACCATCTCGGCCGTCCGCTCGGGCGAGGCCGATGCGGTGCTGGCCGATGGCGACTTCCTGCGGACGATCGTGGGCGAGGCGGCGGATCTGGAGTTCATCGGCGATCCGGTCTTCGTCGGCGGCGGTGTCGGCATGGGCCTGCGCCAGTCCGACACCGAGCTGCGCGAGACCTTCGACGCGTTGATCTCCGAAATGAAGGCGGACGGGTCGCTCAACGAAATGCTGATCAAATGGTTCGGTGAAGAGACGCCGACGTTCTGATCCGTAACCGGGTGGCGGGGCCCTGCGCCCCGCCACCTGCGCAGGTGCGCGATGTTCCATTTCTGCGCCGATCCCTCGATCCTGCCCGACTGGCAGTGGTTTGCGTGCTACCTGACCAGTGGCACGCACCTTGCGTTCTACCGCTCCTTTCTGGTGGTGATCGTCCTGTTGCTGGTCGTCGCGCCATTGGCCTTGGGCATGGGCATGCTGGGGGCACTGGCGCAGCGCTCGCAAGTGCTGCCGCTGAGCCTGCTGGGCCGCGGCTACGTCAACCTGGTACGCGGCGTGCCCGACATCGTCTTCTTTCTGTTCGTGCCCATAGCACTGGGTCAGGGGATCGAGTGGGTCCTGCACCAGGTCAACTGCCCCGACTGGGACCAGCCGATCCGTCAGGGCGACGATTTCGTCGTCTGCCGCGAGGCGAAGATGCCGCCCATCGGTGCCTCGGCCTGGGTGCGCAATGTCTATGGATTTGCCATGGCGGCTGTTGCCTTCGCCCTGGTCTTCGGCGCCTTTGTCGCCAACACGCTCTATGGCGCCATGCAGGCCGTCCCCCGCGCGCAGATCGAGACGGCCGAGGCCTATGGCCTGACCCGCGCGCAGGCCTTCCGCCGGATCGTCCTGCCGCAGATGTGGGTCTTTGCCCTGCCGGGCCTGTCGAACATCTGGCAGATCCTGATCAAGGCAACGCCGCTTCTGTTCCTTCTGGGCATTCAGGATGCGGTCTTCTGGGCGCGCGAACTGGGCGGCGCCAAGACGTCCCTGTTCACCTATCCGCATCCGGACTGGCGGGTCTGGTATTTTCTGGTGCTGCTGGTCTTCTACCTGCTGCTCACCTGGGCGAGCGAGCGCGGATTCGGATGGCTGACGACCCGGGTGTCGCGCGGCCAGGCCACCGCCGAGGGCGAACGCCAACGCCGGAGGGCCGCCGCATGACGGCGCGCGCCCGTCCATGAGAACCTGCGCCGAAAGCTTCGCCGGCTACTTCCTGCGTCCGCTGGGCCGGGAGCATGGCGAGAACCTGCTGCCGCGCGGGCTCGACATCACCTTCTGCGACCAGGCCTTCCTGATCGCGGGCGGGCTGATCTGGAACCTCTATTTCGCCGGGATCGCGATCCTCGTCGGCTTCTTCCTGGCGACCGGCGTGGCGCTGGCGAAATTCTCGGAACGCGCCTGGCTCAACCGGCCGGCATCGGCCTTCGTCTTCGTCTTTCGCGGCTCGCCGCTCTTCATCCAGTTCTTCTTCTTCTACTCGGCCTTCGTGCTGCTGCCGCGGGCCGGGCTGGAAATCCCGCTGGGTTTCACGACCCTCACGCTGCATACCTCGGCGCTGACGACGGCGCAGGTGGGGGCGCTGATCGTGCTGATCCTCAACACCACCGCCTATTCGGCGGAACTCTTCTACGGCGCGTTGCGCGCCATCCCCAAGGGCGATCTGGAGGCCGCGGATGCCTACGGGCTGACCGGGCTGGGGCGCTTTCGTCGCATCGTCTGGCCGAACATGCTACGCCTTGCCTGGCCCAGCTACACGAACGAGGCGATCTTCCTGACCCATTCCACCACGCTGGTGTTCCTTTCCGCCTTTCCCGCGCGCCAGCAGTCGGGCGAGGCGTTCTATTATGCACGCTATTTCGTCGACCAGACCTTCAACCCCTTCGTGGCCTACCCCCTGGTCGCCTTCTACTTCATCCTGCTCACGCTCGCGATCATCGCCGGCTTCGGCCTTGTCAACCTGCGCCTCAACCGTCATCTGCCGCGCCCGCAGCGCGCGCGCATCCGCTTCCGTCCCCAATACATCAGGTAGATCATGCGTGACTGGTTCCGCCACCACCCCGACGTCAAGACCATCCGTATCGCCGCCGCCGACCTCAACGGCCAGGCCCGGGGCAAGCGCGTGCCGGTCCGCTTTGCCGAGAAGATCGTGAAGGAAGGCACGCGGTTTCCCTATTCGGTCCTCAACCTTGACATCTGGGGCGAGGATATCGAGGACAGCCCCCTGGTCTTCGAGACCGGCGATGCCGATGGCGTCCTGAAACCGACCGAACGCGGCTTCATGCCGATGCCCTGGCTGGAGGCGCCGACCGCCCTTCTGCCGATCTGGATGTTCCACGAGGACGGCAAGCCCTTCGCCGGCGATCCGCGCCATGCCCTGGCGCGGGTGCTGGAACGCTACGCGGCGCGCGGCATGCACCCGGTCTGCGCGACCGAGCTGGAATTCTACCTGATCGACGATTCGGGGCGCGAGCTGCGCGTCCCGCCCTCGCCCCGGTCGGGCAAGCGCCGCCCCGGCGCCGACACGCTGGCCCTGCGCGCGCTCGATGCCTTCGACCGCTTCTTCACCGACCTCTACGACGCCTGCGAGGCGATGGACATCGACGCCGACACCGCAATCTCCGAAAGCGGCATCGGCCAGTTCGAGATCAACCTGCTGCATTCCCCCGACGTGCTGAAGATCGCCGACGACACCTGGCTCTTCAAGATGCTAGTCAAGGGCGTCGCGCGCCGCCACGGTTTCGCCGCCAGCTTCATGGCCAAACCCTATGCCGAACAGCCGGGCAGCGGCATGCACATGCATTTCTCGGTCATCGACACCGAGGGGCGCAACCTTTTCGACGACGGCGGCGCGAAGGGGTCCCCGCTTCTGCACCAGGCCATCGCCGGGTGCCTGGCCTTCATGCCCGACATGATGCTGCTTCTGGCGCCGCACGCCAACAGCTACGAACGCATGCAGCCCGGCGCCCATGCCCCCACCGGCGTCAGCTGGGCCTACGAGAACCGCACCGCGGCGATCCGCGTGCCCTCGGGCAGCCACAAGGCGCGGCGGATCGAGCATCGGGTTGCAGGCGGCGACATCAACCCGTATCTGATGATGGCCGGCGTTCTGGGCACGGCGCTGATCGGCATCGAGGACGAAATGACCCCGCCGCCGCCGATCACCGGCAATGCCTACGACCTCGACCTGCCGCAACTGCCCACAACCTGGGCCGGCGCGCTGGACAGCTTCGAGCAGAGCGCCGCGATGAAGCGCATCTTCGCGCCGCAACTGATCGATAACCTGGTCCGCACCAAGCGCCAGGAGATTCACTACATGGCCGAGCTTTCCGAAGCGGAGGTGCTCGACCTCTACCTGGAAACCGTCTGAGGCCAGAATGCTGATCGGAATACTGCAGACCGGCTACGCCCCCGACGCGCTGCGCGCGCAGGGCGACTATCCGGACATGTTCACCCGGCTGCTTGCCGGCAAGGGGTTCGACTTCCGCACCTGGCCGGTGGTCGATGGCGAATTCCCCGAAAGTGTGACCGACGCCCAGGGCTGGCTGATCACCGGCTCGAAGCATGGCGTCTACGAGGGTCACGCCTTCATCGCCCCGCTTGAGCAGTTCGTGCGCGACGCCTTTGCCGCCGGCGTACCGGTCGCGGGCATCTGCTTCGGCCACCAGATCATGGCGCAGGCGCTTGGCGGCAAGGTGGAAAAATACGCCGGCGGCTGGTCAGTCGGGCCGACCGAGTACGATTTCGACGGCGAAATGCTGACCCTCAACGCCTGGCACCAGGACCAGGTGGTGGCACCCCCGCCGGGGGCGCGCGTCATCGCATCGACCCCGTTCTGCGCCTACGCCGGCTTCGCCTATGACGACCACGGGATCTCGGTCCAGCCGCATCCCGAATTCGCCGACGATTTCGTCGCCGGCCTGATCGAAACCCGCGGCCGCGGCCTCGTCGAGGACGACCTGCTGGACGCCGCCCGCGCCCGGCTCGGCCGACCGCTGGACGCCGACCGGATCGCCGACCGGATCGCCACTTTCTTCCGGGCCAGCCGCAACTGACCGACCCGCCCCACCGGGCCAGAGGACCGACCATGTCAAACTGGACGAACAAGATCCCCGAAGCCGCGCGCGACTATCTTGCCGGCCGACGCCTTGATGAAATCGAATGCATCCTGCCCGACATCGCCGGGGTTGCCCGCGGCAAGGCGATGCCCGCCTGGAAATTCGACAAGCAGGCCAGCTTCTACCTGCCGACCACGATCTTCCTGCAGACCATCACCGGCGACTGGGCCACGTCGCCCAAGGGCGAGGACGAATACAAGGAACCCGACATGACGCTGGTGCCCGATTTCGGCACCGCCACCGCGGCGCCCTGGACCGCCGACGTCACGCTGCAGATCATCCATGACGCCAGGGATACCGCGGGCGATCCGATCCCGACCGCGCCGCGCAACGTCCTCAAGCGGGTGATGAAGCTCTATGCCGACAAGGGATGGCGCCCGGTCGTCGCGCCCGAGATGGAGTTCTTCTTCGTCGCCCGCAACACCGACCCGAACAACCCGATCATCCCGCCGGTCGGCCGCACCGGCCGCCGCGCGGCGGCCAAGCAGGCCTATTCCATGTCCGCCGTCGACGAATACGGCAAGGTGATCGACGACGTCTACGATTTCGCCGAGGCGATGGGACTCGAGATCGACGGCATCCTGCAGGAAGGCGGCGCCGGCCAGGTCGAGATCAACCTGGCGCACGGCGACCCGGTCGCGCTGGCCGACAACATCTTCTACTTCAAGCGGATGATCCGCGAGGCCGCGCTGCGCCACGACTTCTTCGCCACCTTCATGGCCAAGCCGATCGAGGGCGAACCGGGCTCGGCCATGCACATCCACCATTCGGTGGTCGGCATCGAGTCGGGCGGAAACATCTTCACCGGCGCGGACCAGGCCGAGACACCGGCCTTCATGCAATTCATCGGCGGCATGCAGCGCTATCTGCCCTCGGCGGTGGCGCTGATGGCACCCTATGTGAACAGCTACCGCCGCTACGTCCCCGACTTTGCCGCGCCGATCAATCTGGAATGGGGGCGCGACAACCGCACCACCGGGCTGCGCGTTCCCCTCTCCACACCCGAGGCCCGCCGGGTCGAGAACCGCCTCGCCGGAATGGACTGCAACCCCTATCTCGGCATCGCGGCCAGCCTTGCCTGCGGCTATCTCGGGCTGCTGAACGACAGCAAGCCGCGCGCGGAATGCGTCACCAACGCCTACATGGGCAACGACGAACTGCCGCTGACCCTGGGCGACGCGATCGACCTGCTGGACGAGGATCAGGACCTGCGCGAGGTGCTGGGCGGCGAATTCGTGGACCTCTACGTCGCGGTGAAGCGCCACGAGTACAAGGAATTCCAGCAGGTCATCAGCCCGTGGGAACGCGAGCACCTGCTGCTCAACGTCTGAGCGCGCGCCCCGAACGAGCCCCGTCGCGCACTCCGGCCAAACGCCACGCCAGGGCATGACCCCCGGTATCCTTGCGCCGGGCAGAAGTTTCGTTTCGGTTAACGACGGTCGTTTATGCGTTAAAATTCAACGCCTTGGGGGGGGGCTGCACAAATTTGTGCGCCCCTCCGGCCAAGCTAGGGTCCTGACCGTACCGGGGGCGCCCCCGCCCTCCGACCGGATTGCACGCCTCAAGCCAGCAGCGTCTGCACCTCGCGCGACTGACCTTCCAGGTTCTTGCGCATCTTGGCAAAGGCCGCGGCCTCGATCTGGCGGATGCGTTCCTTCGACAGGCCCAACTCGTCGCCCAGCGATTCCAGCGTCCGCGCCTCCTCGCGCAACTTGCGCTCGGTGACCACGTAGCGCTCGCGCTCGCTCAGCGCCATCATCGCCTTCGCCAGCCAACTCCGCAGCGTCTCGCGATCATGGCTGACTTCAACACGGTCGGCGGCTTGCGTGGCGTCGTCCTCGATCGTCTCGATCCACTCGCGCCCGTCCTCGTCGTGCGACTGGACCGCGTTCAGCGACAAGTCCGATCCCGCAAGCCGGCCCTGCATCATCTCGACATCCGCCAGCGGCACGCCGATCGACTGCGCGATTCGCTGGCGCAACTGGTGCCCGTCCAGTTCCTCGCCCGTGCCCTGCGCCTCGCGCAGCAACTGGGCCTGAACGCGGCGCATGTTAAAGAAAAGCGACTTCTGGCTCGAGGTCGAGCCGGTGCGCACCATCGACCAGTTGCGCATCACGTAATCTTGGATCGAGGCCTTGATCCACCAGACCGCATAGGTCGAAAACCGCACGCCACGGTCGGGGTCGAACTTGTCGGCCGCCTTCATCAGGCCCAGCCCGGCCTCCTGGATCAGGTCGTTCATCGGCGCGCCGTAATGGCGGAACTTCGACGCCATCGAAATCGCAAGCCGCATGTAGGCCGTGATCAGCCGGTGAAGCGCCGCCTCGTCGCGCTCGTCGCGCCAAGCGTAGGCAAGCCGCAATTCGGTCTCGGCGTCCAGAAGCTCGGCGCGCATCGCGGACCGCGAAAAACGGCGCTGTTCGATCCCGTCAAGTGCCATCTCGATCTCCCCGTGTTTCCCAAGAATACGGGACGCAGCGCAGATCGGTTCAAAAAGCTGATTGAATTATTCGTGAACGATCCTCACGCGCCCTTGAAGCGACACCCGCCTATCCCGAAACCGCCGAAAGCCGCGCGACGGCCCAGTGGGCCGCATCTGCGACCGCGGAATCGGGATCATCGCGCAGCGCCAGGGCGGCGGGCAAGAGCCGCGCACTGCCGGAATTGCCGATCGCGTAAAGCACGTTGCGCACGAAGCGGTCGCGCCCGATCCGCTTGATCGGCGAGCCGGAAAAGCGCGCGCGAAACGCCGCATCGTCCAATCCCGCCAGTTCGGCCAGATCCGGACCGACAAGATCGGGCCGCGCGGCATAGCGAATTTCGGAGGAGGTGCGGGCGAACTTGTTCCAGGGGCATATCGCCAGGCAATCATCGCAGCCGTAGATCCGGTTGCCCATCATCGGTCGCAACTCGGGGTCGACGGGGCCGCGCTGCTCGATCGTCAGGTAGGAAATGCAGCGGCGCGCATCCAGCTGGAACGGCGCGGGAAAGGCCCGCGTCGGACAGATGTCCAGACAGGCCGTGCACGACCCGCAACGCTCCCTCGCCGGTTCATCGACCGGCAATTCGAGCGTGGTGAAGATCGCCCCCAGAAAGAACCAGTTGCCCAGATCGCGCGACAAAAGGTTCGTGTGCTTGCCCTGCCACCCCAGCCCGGCGACGGCCGCAAGCGGTTTCTCCATCACCGGCGCGGTATCGACGAAGACCTTGATCTCGCCCCCCGCCGCCGCGATCAGCCAGCGTCCCAGACGCTTCAGTCGCTTCTTGACCACGTCGTGATAGTCGCGACCCATCGCATAGACCGAGATCGCGCCGGCCTCGCGCGCCTCCAGCAGCTTCAGCGGGTCGACCTCGGGCGTGTAGGTTTCCGCCAGCATGACGACCGACCGCGCCTCGGGCCACAGCGCGCCAGGGTCCGCGCGCCAATCGATCCTGTCTTCCATCCAGCCCATCTGCCCGTGTCGGCCCTCGGCGACGAACCGGCGCAACCGCCCGCCCGCCTCCGGGATCGCATCGGGCCGGGTCACGCCGATCGCCGCAAAGCCCTCGGCGCGCGCCTGTTCGGCCAGCGCCGATTTCAGCGCCGCGCCGTCCATGATCCATTTTCTGTCGTCAAGTATCCTCGGGGGGTGAACGGGCCGCAGGCCCGGAGGGGGGCAGACAGCCCCCCTGCGCCCTCGCGGCAATGCGCCACCTCAGAAATCCAGATCGGCATAATGCCGCGCCGGCTGAAACCCCGGCACCTGGTCGGCCAGAAGCGTGCGAAAGCAGGGGCGCGACTTGATCTTGGCATACCACTCGCGCACCACTGGCTGGCGGTCCCAGTCCACGTCTGCGATGTAGTCCAGACAGGACAGATGCGCCGCGGCGGTGAAATCGGCCAGCGACATCGCATCCCCGGCCAGCCAGCGCCGATGCTCCAGCAGCCAGCCCATGTAATCGAGGTGGTACTTGATGCGTGAGGCCCCGGCCTTGATCTTCTGCGAATCCGGATAGCCGCGCCCCATCAGCTTCTTGTTGACCCGCTCATAGAGCAGGTTGGCCGTCACCTCGCGGTGGAACCCGTCGTCGAACCAGCCGCAAAGCCGCCGCACCTCGCACCGCGCCAGCGGCTCGGTGGGCATCAGCGGCGGTTCGGGATGGGTCTCCTCGATGAACTCGCAGATCGCCTGGCTTTCGGTCAGGGTCCGCCCGTCGTAGCGCAGGACCGGCACCTTGCCGGCGGGATTGCGGCGCAGGAAGTCGGCGCTGGGTTCCCAGTAGCGTTCTTCCACCAGTTCCACCTCCAGCCGCTTTTCGGCCAGCGTCAGGCGGATCTTGCGGCAGAAGGGCGACAGGGGAACGTGGAACAGGCGCAGCATGGGCGACGATCACCAAAGGAAAACTGTGTCCGTTCTGCACGCACCGCGTGCAAAGTTCAACCGCCGAAGCAGGCGGCGCGTCCATCCCGCGCAATGGTCGCGGCGCCGTCCTCGATGGCGCGCGCGCGCCGCGTGACGCGGTCGGTCGGCCGCGACGCGCTGCGCGCCTGCGGCGCGGGCAGGATCGCGGCCAGAAGCGCGGCCTGGCGCGGGGTCAGATCGGCCGCCGCGCGGTTGAAGTAATGCTGCGCCGCCGCCTCGATCCCGAAGACGCCGGTGTCGAACTCGGCCACGTTCAGATAAACCTCCAGCACCCGCTCCTTGGACCACATCAGCTCCATCACCGGCGTGATCCCCGCTTCCAGAACCTTTCTTGGCCAGCTGCGACCATGCCACAGGAAGACGTTCTTCACCACCTGCTGGCTGATGGTCGAGGCCCCACGCGTCCCCCCCGCCTCGATCGCCGAGCGGATCGCCACAACATCAAAGCCCCAGTGGCGGCAGAAATTGGCATCCTCGGCGGCGACGGCCGCGCGCGCCATCACCGGCGCGATCTGCAGCATCGGCACCCAGCGACGCTCGATCGCGCCGAGCCTGCGCCATTCCTGCCACATGTAAAGGCCGCCGGGCGGATCGACGAAGCGGTAGACCCCGATCCAGGCGATCAGCAGCAGTACCAGCGCCACCGCCGCGACCACCATCCAGCGCAGCGTCCGCCGGATCGCGCGGGCGAGCCGGTCGATCGGGCCGCCGCGCGGCGATTTGCGAGAGGTCTTGCGTCGGGGCATGGCGGCGCTCAAACCATGCCGCGCAACCGATGGTCAAGCGAATTGCTCCCGCACAGCCTGTGCCTCGCCCGATCGCGCCTTGATTGCGGCGCCCGCTCCGGTATCCTCTGCCCGAACGCGCCAACGGAGAAGCCCATGCCCCTGCCCCTCGTCCCCCTCGCCGGCACGGCGCTGAAGATCGGCGGTGTCGCCCTCGCCGCCTGGTTTGTCACCCGCCATGTGCAACTCGCGCGCATCGACCAGCGCGCCGAAGACGCGCTCGACGACCTGCCCGACGGGTTGGCCGCGCGCCACGTCGCGGACCGCGAGCAGGCCAACATGACCGGCCGCCTGCGCCGCACCATCCGCCTCGCCCGGTCCGGCCGCGCGATCGAGATCGATGCCGCCTTCATGGCCCGCCTGCGCACGCGGAGGGTCTGAGCATGTACACCCTGCATTACAGCCCGACCTCTCCCTACGTGCGCAAGGTCATGATCGTGCTGCACGAAACCGGGCAGCTGGACGCGGTCACGCTGGCCACGGCAAGCGGCACGCCGCTCGCGCCCGGCTCCATGCCGGTCGGCCACAACCCGCTGGGCAAGATCCCCGCGCTGGAACGTCCGGACGGCTGCACGCTCTACGACAGCCGGGTGATCTGCCGCTTCTTCGCCGAAAGCGCCAAGGACGGCCCCGCGTTCTACCCCAAACCACCCCGCCTGTGGGAAGTGCTGACCCTCGAGGCCACGGCCGACGGCATCCTCGATGCCGCGATCCTGATGCGCTACGAGACCGCCCTGCGACCCGAGGAAGGCCAGCTGCCCGACTGGATCGAAGGGCAATGGGCAAAGATAGCGCGCAGCCTCGATGCGCTCGAATCGCGCTGGATGGGGCATCTCAACGGCCCCCTCGACATGGGCCAGGTCGCCGTCGCCTGCGCGCTCGATTATCTCGACCTGCGCCACGACGCGCGGCGCTGGCGCGCGGGTCGCGACACCCTCGCCGCCTGGCATGCCACCTTCGCCGAACGCCCCTCAATGCAGGCAACGCGACCCGAGTGACCCATCAGCCAGACCACGCCACGCAGGCGCCTTATCGCGCCCATCCGCCCCCCAGGTGCGGCTTTTTGCCCGAGATTGCGGCTGGACGCCCCCAATATTCACCGCTAATTACCCGCAGGGGCCGCTTTCGTTTTGCGCGGCACTTTCGGGCATTGCGCCGGAAACCTAACTGGAATGGAGAAGATCCGTGTCCCACGCAGAAGACAACGCAGGCACTCGCCGGGATTTTCTGTACTACGCCACGGCCGGCGCCGGAGTGGTGACGGCGGGCGCGGCGGTCTGGCCGCTCGTCAACCAGATGAATCCTTCCGCTGACGTGCAGGCGCTCTCGTCGATCTTTGTCGATATCAGCGGTGTCGAGGAAGGCAGCCAGTTGACCGTGAACTTCCTCGGCAAGCCGGTCTTCATCCGGCGCCGCACCCCCGAAGAGATCGAAGAAGCGCGCGCCGTGTCGCCGGACGATCTGTCCATCGACCGCCAGTCGCGCAACCCCAACCGCCCCGGCTCGGACGCCAGCGACGCCAACCGCTCGCTCGACGAGGCCGGCGAATGGCTGGTGATGACCGGCGTCTGCACCCATCTCGGCTGCGTGCCGCTGGGCAATGGCGCGGGCGATTTCAACGGCTGGTTTTGCCCCTGCCACGGGTCGCACTACGACACGTCGGGGCGCATCCGCCGCGGCCCCGCGCCTGAGAACCTTCATATCCCGGTGGTCCAGTTCGTGGACGACACCACCATCCAGCTCGGCTGATAGGGAGTAGCCCATGTCCGGAATTCCGCACGATCACTACGAGCCGAAATCCTCGGGTGAGAAATGGCTGCACCGTCGGTTGCCGGTCGTCTCGCTGCTTTATGACACGCTGATGATCCCGACCCCCAAGAACCTCAACTGGATGTGGATCTGGGGTGTGGTTCTGGTCTTCTGCCTGGTGCTGCAGATCGTCACCGGCATCGTGCTGGCGATGCACTACACGCCGCATGTCGACATGGCCTTCGCCTCGGTCGAGCATATCATGCGCAACGTCAACGGCGGGCACATGCTGCGCTACATCCACCAGAATGGCTCGATGCTGTTCTTCCTCGCCGTCTATCTGCACATCTTCCGCGGCATGTACTACGGCAGCTACAAGACCCCGCGCGAGGTGACGTGGATCATCGGCATGCTGATCTACGTGCTGATGATGGCCACCGCCTTCATGGGCTACGTGCTGCCCTGGGGCCAGATGTCCTTCTGGGGCGCGACGGTGATCACCGGGCTCTTCGGCGCGGTTCCCGGCGTCGGCGAGGCGCTGCAGACCTGGCTTCTGGGCGGCCCCGCGGTGGACAACGCGACGCTCAACCGCTTCTTCTCGCTGCACTACCTCTTGCCCTTCATCATCCTCGGGCTGGTGATCGTGCACGTCTGGGCGTTCCACACCACGGGCAACAACAACCCCACCGGGGTCGAGGTGCGCCGCGCCTCGAAGGAAGAGGCCGAGAAGGACACGCTGCCCTTCTGGCCCTACTTCGTGATCAAGGACCTCTTCGCCCTGGCCGTGATCCTGATCATCTTCTGGGCCGTCGTCGGCTTCATGCCCAACTACCTGGGCCATGCCGACAACTACATCGAGGCCAACCCCCTGGTCACGCCCTCGCATATCGTGCCGGAGTGGTACTTCCTGCCCTTCTACGCCATCCTGCGCGCCTTCACCTCGGACGTGTGGATCGTGATGGCCGCCAACTGGGTCAGCTTCGGCATCATCGACGCCACCTTCTTCGGCGTGCTGGCCATGTTCGGCGCGATCTTCGTGCTCGCGCTGCTGCCTTGGCTCGACACCTCGGCGGTCCGCTCGGGCCGGTACCGGCCGGCGTTCAAGATGTGGTTCTGGCTCTTCATCATCAACTTCGTGGTCCTGACCTGGGTCGGCGCCATGCCGGCCGAGGGGATCTACACCACGATCGCGCTGATCGGGACCACCTACTGGTTCGCCTACTTCCTAGTGATCCTGCCGCTTCTGGGCGTGCTCGAAAAACCCACGGTGCCCCCCTCGACCATCGAGGAGGATTTCAACCAAACCCTGGGCAAGCCCGCACCGAAGGGTGGCAAGCGCCTCGATCCCGAACCGATCCCGGCCGAATGAGAAAGGACATGCCCATCATGACCATCAGACAGCTTGCCCTCTCGGCGGTCGCGGCGCTCGCGCTCGGCACGGGTCCGGTGCTTGCCGCCGGCGGCGATGGCGATATCACGGACTTCTCCTTTCCGTTCGAAGGGCCATTCGGCAGCTACGACCGGGCGCAACTCCAGCGCGGGCTTCAGGTCTATACCGAGGTCTGCTCGGCCTGCCACGGCCTGCAGTATGTCCCGTTCCGCACTCTGACGCAGGAAACCGGCCCTGCGATCTCGCCCGAGGCGATGCGCGCCTATGCCGGCACGTTCGAGATCTTCGATGCCACCCTTGACGATTGGCGCCCGGCCGACGGCCCGGATCACTTCCCCGGCTCGCAGATGGAAACGGCCCCCGACCTCAGCCTGATGGCCAAGGCCAGGGTCGGCTTCTCCGGCCCCTACGGTCTCGGCATCAACCAGTTTCTTTTCGGCATGGGCGGCCCGGAATACATTGCCTCGTTCCTGCTCGGCTTCGATGGGCGCGAGGAAATGCAGGCGGGCACGATGTTCTACTACAACACCGCCTACGACGGCTGGGTCTCGATGGCCCCGGTCCTGTGGGAGGATGGCGTGGAATACGCCGACGGCACGCCGGCCACGGTCGAGCAGCAGGCCCAGGACCTCGCCGCCTTCCTGATGTGGACGGCCGAGCCGCATCTGACGGAACGCAAGCGCGCGGGCCTCGTCGGCGTCGTCTTCCTGACGCTGCTCGCCTCGCTCCTCTACCTCACCAACAAACGCCTCTGGGCGCCGGTCAAATCGGCAGCCAAGGGCAAGAACCGGGAAGCCTGAGACCCCGGCAGCGCCTGATCCTGGAAACGCGCCCCCCTCGGGGCGCGTTTTGCCTTGGCGGCGGCAGGCAATCCGCCCCGGACGCCGGACGCCAGCGCGAGCGAGATCCCGCGCGCCGCCCTGGCCGGCCCCGAGCTGAAAACGGCCGATCGGCCCCCCACCGGCCTTACCCCGCCCCTTCAGGCGCGGCGCCTTGCACCAGGTTTCCATCCGGTTAATTATTTGACCGAGATCCCATGATTTCAGATACTTGATCGGCGGTCCACGCGTGGACCGTGCATCGCGCGACCTTCCCAACCCCCGCTTGAACGAGATCCAGAACGCTTATCCCGCGCATGAGCCGCGCCGCGCAGGCTCCCTCGGCAGAGCGGCCGGTTCACTGCCGCAGCGGCAGCGCCAGTATCTCGCGCGCCTGCTGCCAGCTGGCGACCGGACGGCCATGCTTCTCGCACAGTTCGACCGTCCGGTGCACCAGCGCCGCGTTCGACGGCGCCAGCGTCCCGCGGTCCAGCCGGACGTTGTCCTCCAGCCCCGTGCGCGCATGACCGCCCGCCCCGATGCACCAGTCGTTGAGCAGGATCTGCCCCGCCCCGATGCCCGCCCCGCACCACTGCGCATCGGGCGCCAGCCGCTTCAGCGTCGCCACATAGAAATCGAAGACCTCGCGGTCGATCGGCATCGCGTTCTTCACGCCCATCACGAACTGCACGTAGAGCGGCGACTTCAACCGCCCGTCCTGGCTCATCTTCACCGCCTGGAAGATGTGGCTCAGATCGAAAGCCTCGATCTCGGGCTTCACCCCATGCGCAATCATCTCCTCGGCCAGCCAGTCGACCAGATCGGGCGCGTTCTCGTAGACGCGCGTCGGAAAGTTGTTCGACCCCACCGCAAGCGACGCCATGTCGGGCCTCAAGGGCAGCATCCCCCCGCGCGCCGCCCCCGACCCCGACCGACCACCGGTCGAGAACTGGATGATCATGCCCGGGCAGTGCTTCTCCAGCCCTTCCTGCAGCCGCGCGAACCGCTCAGGGTCCGAGGTTGGCTTGCCCTCGTCGTCGCGCACATGCGCATGCACGATCGTCGCGCCCGCCTCGAACGCCTCCTGCGTGCTCTCGACCTGCTCGTCGATCGTGATCGGCACGGCGGGGTTGTCGGCCTTCGTCGGAACCGACCCGGTGATCGCGACGCAGATGATGCAGAGGTCGGATGTGTCAGTGCTGGGCATGTCAGAGATCCAGAAAAACGGTTTCGGTTTCGCCTTGCAGGCGGATGTCGAACCGATACTGGCCCGGCGCGGTCTTCTTCGCAACCAGCGTCTGGACGCGCTGGCGTTGCTCGATCCGGTTCAGAAGCGGATCGGCGCTGTTGTCGGCGTCCTCGAAATAGATCCGTGTCTGCAGCCCGATGTTGATCCCGCGCGCGACGATCCACAGCGAGATGTGCGGCGCCTGCCACCTCCCGTCCGGCAGAAGTACCGACCCCGGCCGGATGGTCCGCAGGGTGAATTCGCCCGTGTCGGCATCGGCGGCGAACCGGGCGAAGCCCGTCACTTTCGGATCGGCCCCTGCCTGCCCCGGAAAGCGGCCGGCGGCATCGGCCTGCCAGCTTTCCAGCATCGCGTCGCGCATCGCCCAGCCGGTCCCGTCGAAGACGGACCCGGTGACCGTGGCGACTTCGCCCTCGGCACCCTCCGCGAAGGGGCTTCGGCCCAGATCCTCGGGGTAGATGCCCGTCAGCCCCGCGAAACTCGGGATGCAGCCGATATGCACATAGGGCCCCGCGGTCTGCGAGGGCGTCTCGTCCAGCCAGTCGAGTTTCTGCACCATCTCACATCCCCTCGGGCCGGTTTTCGAACATCGTCTGCCGCAGGCCGCGCAGCACGATGTCGAACTTGTAAGCCAGAAAATCCAGCGGGCGCGCCTGCCCCATGTCCAGCGGCGCCACCAGCCGGTCGATCTGCGCACGCGACTTGATCGTGTGGACGATGGGGCAGCGGTCGATCAGCGGATCGCCCTCGAAATACATCTGGGTGATCAGCCGCTGCCCGAACCCGTGCCCGAAGACCGAGAAATGGATATGCATCGGCCGCCAGTCATTGCCACGGTTGGGCCAGGGGTAGGCACCAGGCCGGATGGTCAGGAACTGGTAGCGCCCCGCCTCATCGGTCAGCGTTCGCCCGCAGCCCCCGAAATTCGGATCGAGCGGCGCCATATAGCTGTCCTTCACATGCCGGTAACGCCCGCCGGCATTGGCCTGCCAGATCTCGACCAGTGTCTCGGGCACGCCCCGGCCGGTCTGATCCATGATCCGGCCATGCACCAGGATCCGCTCGCCGATCGCCGGCGCCGCGCCCTTGGTCCAGTTCAGGATCAGGTTGTTGTCCAGAGGCCCGATCAGCGACGCCCCGAAGCGCGGGCCGGTCTCCTCGGCCGGGGTCGCGTCCATCGACAGAAGCGGCAGGCGCGGCGCACGCACGACACTGGTCTTGTAGTCCGGATCCAGCGGCACCGGGTGCACGCTGCGGTCCCGCGGGATCAGCGGGCCGTCAGCCATCGGCCTGTTCCATCTCGGCAAAGACCGCCTTGGCGATCTTGATCGCGCTGTTGGCGCGCGGCACCCCGGCGTAGATGGCGACGTGCTGGAACGCCTCCATCACGTCGCGGGGGCTGGCGCCGGTGCGCGCGGTTGCGCGGACATGCATCGCGATCTCCTCGGTATTGCCGGTCGCCGCCAGAATCGCCAGCGTCAGCATGGAGCGTTCGCGCGCGCTGATCGCGTCCGAGGCCCAGAGGTTGCCCCACGCCGCCTCGGTGATCAGCACCTGGAATGGCTTGTCGAGCGCGGTCATTGCCGCGTCGGCGCGGTCGACATGCGCGTCGCCCAGCACCGCCCGGCGCACCTGCACGCCCTTCAGGTATCGGTCGTTCATCGCTTCCCCCTCAGTACGGCAGCCCCGTGTAGTTGCGTGCCATGGCGGCCTGCGCGCTGGCAAGCGTTTCCAGCTGCCGCAGTTCTGCCTCCTGGATCTTCTGATCGAAATCGGTCTGGTCGGGAAAACGGTGCAGGATCGAGGTCATCCACCACGAAAACCGCATCGCCGCCCAGATCCGCGTCAGCGCCCGGTCGGAATACGCCTCCAGCGCCGCGCCGTCGCCGGCAAAGGCCGCGATCAGCCCCTCGGACAGGTAATGCACATCCGACGCGGCCAGGTTCAGCCCCTTGGCCCCCGTCGGCGGCACGATATGCGCGGCATCCCCGGCCAGGAACAGCCGTCCCCAGCGCATCGGCTCGGTGACGAAGCTGCGCAGCGGCGCGATGGACTTCTCGATCGACGGGCCGGTTTCCAACCCCTCTGCCACCTCGGCGGGCAGGCGGCGGCGCAACTCGTCCCAGAAGGCCGCGTCCGACCAGTCCTCGGCCCGGTCGGTCAGCGGCACCTGGATGTAGTAGCGCGACAGCGTCGGGTTGCGCATCGAGGCCAGCGCGAAGCCACGCGGGTGGTTGGCATAGATCAACTCCTCCGCCGCCGGACGGGTGCGCGACAGCACGCCCAGCCAACCAAAGGGATAGACGCGCTCGTATTCGGTTCGCTTGTCGCGCGGGATCGCCTGCCGGCTGGGCCCGTGGAACCCGTCGCAACCGACGATGTAGTCGGCGTCGATCCGCTGCGCCTCCCCGCCCCTTTGAAACGTGACATAGGGCGCCTCGGTCGTCAGGTCGTGCAGTGCCACCTCGGACACCTCGTCCAGGATCGTCGCGCTCGCCGCATCCTGCGCGGCATACAGATCGCGCGTCACCTCGGTCTGCCCGTAGACGGTGACCACCTCGCCGATCCGCGCCTTGAAATCGACGCGGAACATGCCGCCGGCGGTCGACAGCATCGTGCCCTCATGCACGATCCCCTCGCGGTCCAGCCGCGCGCCCACGCCCGCGCGGCGCAACAGCTCGACCGTGCCCTGCTCCAGCACCCCGGCGCGGATGCGGCCCAGCACATGCGCCCGCGTCTGGCGTTCCAGCACGACTGTCGCGATGCCGGCGCGCATCAGAAGCTGTGACAAAAGCAGCCCCGAAGGCCCGCCGCCGATGATCGCGACCTGAGTCCGCATGCGCCCCCTCCCCTGCATCAAGGGGGAAGATACGCCATCGACCCGCCAATTGAATGGATGATCGCCGCAATCGCTGGTACTATCCGAACATGACGCAGCCCGCCGCGATCCCCGCCTTCGGCCTTTATGGCGAGGGGCAGAGCCTGCCCGACGTACTGCATTGCGAGCGCATCCGCGAGCGCGCCCGCCTGCACGACTGGCAGATCGCGCCGCACAGCCACCCCAACCTGCACCAGACGGTATTGATCCGGCGCGGCGATGCACGGATCACGGTCGACGGGCGCACGCGCGAACTGGCACTGCCGGTCCTGCTGAACATCCCCCCCTGGGTGGTGCATGGCTTCCGCTTCGCCGCCCGAACCGAAGGCTATGTCCTGACCCTGCCCGCCGACGCCTTCCCCGAGCTTCTGGGCGAACACGCACTGCTCGCCCAGGCTTTGTCCACCTGGGGCGCGGTCGCGGCCGATGCGGACCTCGACCCCCTGTTCGAGGCCTTGCTGGACGAACAGGCCCGCGACGATCCCGCCCGCGCCCCGATGCTGCGGGCGCTGGCGACGCAAGTCCTCTGCCGGGCGGCACGAAGCCTTTTCGCCACCGCGCCCGGTGCAGTGCCGGCGCGCTACGCGGGCTACATGCAGGCGTTCGACGCATTGGTGCAGCGCCACTTGGGCGAGAACAGGCGCGTGTCCGACCATGCCGCCGAACTGGGCCTGACCGCCACGCATCTCAACCGCATCTGCCGCGCGCTGGCCGGTATGTCCGCCGGCCGCTACATCGAGGCGCGGCGCCTGCACGAGGCGCAACGCCTTCTCGCCTACACCCGCCAGCCCGTGGCCGAGGTCGGCTACGCGCTGGGATACGACGACCCCGCCTATTTCTCGCGCGTGTTCCGCCGCCAGATGGGCGAGACCCCCTCGGCCTGCCGGTTGCGCCTCGCAGGGTCGGATCTGCCGCCGCTGACCCCGCGCTGACCGGCTGCCGTCGCGTCGCGCGCCAAACGGCGTTGCCGCGCCGCGCGCGCCTGATAGGATCGCCCGAAACAGGACCGATCAGAAGGACGCCCCGATGACCCTGCCCCGGACGACCACCGCGCTGGCGCTGCGCGACGGCGGCTTCGCCAAGACCCCCGTGCCCCAGGTACCCGAAACGCTCTCGCCGCATCTGGAACTGCGCGAGGTGCCGCTACCCGACCTGACCGATGGTCAGGTCCTGATCGAGGTGACGTTGGCGCCGGTAAACCCCTCGGACCTGTTCTTCGTGCAGGGCGGCTACGGCCAGCCGCGCACCGCCGGGCTCGCCGCCGGGTTCGAAGGCGTGGGCCGGGTGGTCGCCGGCAAGGGCAAGACAGCCGAGGCGCTGGTCGGGCAGCGCGTGTCGTTTCTGGGCACGCGCACCGGCACCTGGGCCGCGCATGCGATCAGCGACGCCGCGCTCTGCATCCCCCTGCGCAAGGACCTGCAGGACACGGACGGCGCGGCGCTGATCGTCAATCCGCTGACCGCCGTCGCGCTTCTGGAGACGGCGCGCGACAGCGGCGCGAAATCCTTCATCGTCAACGCTGCGGGCTCGCAACTCGGTCGGCTGATCCTCGGGCTGGCGCGCGACGAAGGTCTGCAACCCATCGCCTTGATCCGCCGCCCCGGTGACCGCGAAGCGCTGCACGGCCTCGGCGCCGCCGAGGTGCTGGTGTCCGGTGAAGGCGACTTTGCCGAGGCCGCGCAGAAGGCGCTGAAGGACCACAAGCCGCGCGTCCTTCTCGACGCGGTGGGCGATCAGATCACCGCCGATCTCTTCTTCGCGATGCCCCGCGGCGCGGTCTGGGTCAGCTACGGCAAGATGGGGTCCGAAGCGCCGCAGCTCACACAGATGGGGCAGTTCATCTTCATGGACAAGCGGATCGAGGGGTTCTGGCTCTCGACCTGGCTGCCGGCGAAATCGGCTGCGCGGCGCGCAGAGCTGATCGCCCGCGTCCAGAACCGCTTCGCCAGCGGCGCCTGGTCGACCCGTATTGCCGCGACCCTGCCGCTGCCCGACGCGATTGAGGGGATTCTGCCGGCCTACCGCAAGAGCGCGGGCAAGGTCTTGCTGGCGCCCTGATCCGACCCCGATCCGAGCTGCGGGGGCGTTCATGAAAGGTTTCCGGGGGCTTTCCAGGCTCCTGCTCGACGGTTACGGGGCATGAACGTGATCCCTAGGCGGTCGCCCACGCCCCAGCGGCAACGGGCGCGCTTGATTCCGCCCCCCACAAGGCATAGTCAGTGCCCGACAACGCCGGAGACGCCCATGCCCGCCCCCCTTGTTTTCAACGCCCAAGCCCGCCCCACTGCCTGCCTGGCGCTTGCCGACGGCACCGTCTTCTACGGCCGCGGATTCGGCGCGACGGGTGAGACCGTTGCCGAACTCGTCTTCAACACCGCCATGACCGGCTACCAGGAAATCATCACCGACCCCTCCTATGCCGGGCAGGTCGTGACCTTCACCTTTCCGCACATCGGCAACGTCGGCGTCACCCCCGAGGACGACGAAACCGCCGATCCCTTCGCCGCCGGGATGGTGGTGAAATGGGACCCGACGGCTCCTTCAAACTGGCGCGCCGCGGGCGATCTGGCGGATTGGCTGGCGCGCAAGGGGCGCATCGGCATCGGCGGAATCGACACCCGCCGGCTGACCCGCGCCATCCGCCAGCAAGGCGCCCCGCACGTCGCCCTGTCCCATGATCCAGAAGGGAAATTCGACATCGAAGCCCTGATCGCCAAGGCCCGCGAATGGCGCGGACTTGTCGGACTCGATCTGGCAAAGGATGTCTCCTGCCGACAAAGCTATCGCTGGGACGAGATGCGTTGGGCCTGGCCCGAGGGCTATCGCCCGCAAACCGCGCCGCGTCACCGGGTGGTGGCAATCGATTATGGCGCGAAGCGCAACATCCTGCGCTGCCTCGCGTCGGCCGGCTGCGAAGTGACCGTGCTGCCGGCCACCGCCACCGCCGAGGACGTGCTGGCGCTGAACCCCGATGGCGTCTTCCTGTCGAACGGGCCCGGCGATCCGGCCGCGACCGGCGACTATGCGGTGCCGATGATCAAGGGGGTCCTGACACGCGACATGCCCGTGTTCGGCATCTGCCTCGGCCATCAGATGCTGGCGCTGGCCCTGGGGGCGAAGACGGTCAAGATGAACCACGGCCATCACGGCGCCAACCACCCCGTCAAGGATCTGGAAACCGGAAAGGTGGAAATCACCTCGATGAACCACGGTTTCACCGTGGACAGCCAGACCCTGCCTAAAGGCGTCATCGAGACGCATGTCAGCCTTTTCGACGGCTCGAACTGCGGCATTCGGCTGGCGGATCGTCCGGTCTTTTCGGTTCAGTATCACCCCGAAGCCAGCCCCGGCCCGCAGGACAGCTACTACCTGTTCCAGCGTTTCGCGGCGGCGATGGAGACGCGCAAGGTTGCCTGATCGCCGCACGCCCCGTTAACCTTGCGTTAAAGTCCTGCACGACAGCCTGAGCGTCCTCCGCTAGCTTGGCGAGTATTGTTTCCGGGGCGTGCAAGACGATGGGATTTGGCCGGACAGGCACGACGCAACAGACCGTCTGGCAAGCGGCCACGCCGGCCCGGCCGGTCCCGCTGGACGTTCCGCGCGCGCCGCCTGAGCCGCCGCGACTCGATCCGCCCCAACCGCCGGCCTGGAAAACCCCATTGGGCATGTTGCTGGTGAAAGCCGGTGATCTTGGCCCAGCCGACCTGATGCGCGCCCTCAAATCCGCGGATGGGGACGAGGTGCGCCTGCGCGATATCCTTCGGCTGGAGGGGCTTGTCGGCGAAAGGTCCCTGACCCAGGCCTTGGCCACGCAATACCGTACCACCGCGATGGACCCCGATCTGACGCCACCGGACCCAAGGCTCTTTGACCGACTGGACGCGTCGGAATGGCTGCGCCGTGGCTATCTGCCCTGGTGCCGTATCGGCGGGGCGACGCTGATTGCCACAACCCGCCCCGAGGCCTTCGCGGCGGAAAAGGAAGGGCTCCAGCAGCTGTTCGGCCCGCTGGCGATGGCGCTGGTCAGTGAACGCGATCTGCACCGTGCCATCGCCGAGATCAGGGGCGGTAGCCTCAAGCAGAGCGCCGAAACCTGCGTCGCGGCGCGCGAAAGCTGCCGGACCTGGAAGGCCAGTCGCTTCGGCTTGGGCCTGTGGTCCTTGATTGCCGCCGGCCTTTTGGCGACAGCGCTTGCGCCCCTCGCGGTCTTCCTGACGCTGCTGGCGATCGTCGGCCTAGCCCTTTTGGCGGGAACCCTGCTGAAGATCGTCGCGGCGGCCACCATGCTACGCGCGCGCGCCCGGCCGCGCCCGACCCCGCCCCTGCCTGGCCGGGAACGCCCGGTGATCTCGATCCTCGTGCCGCTTTATCGCGAACCCGACATCGCGCCGCGACTGGTTGCCCGATTGGGCGCCCTGACCTGGCCCCGCGAAAAGCTCGACGTGCTGCTGGCCATCGAGGAGAACGACCACCTGACGCGCAATGCGCTGCGCCGGGCGCGGCTGCCGGCGTGGATGCGCGTGATCGTCGTCCCCGATTCGAAGCTGAAGACGAAGCCCCGCGCGATGAACTACGCGCTCGATTTCGCCCAGGGCAGCATCGTCGGCGTCTACGATGCCGAGGACGCCCCGGCCCATGACCAATTGCACCGCATTGCCGCGCGCTTCGCCGAGGCCGGACCGGACCTCGCCTGCATCCAGGGCGTGCTCGACTACTACAATCCTCGCACGAACTGGATCGCACGCTGCTTCACCATCGAATACGCCTCATGGTTCCGCCTGATGCTGCCGGGTTTCCAACGCCTCGGTCTGGCGGTGCCACTGGGGGGAACGACGCTCTTCTTCCGGCGCGAAATCCTTGAGAAACTGGGCTGCTGGGACGCCCACAACGTGACCGAGGATGCCGATCTCGGCATACGCCTCGCACGCCACGGCTACCGCACCGAACTGATGGAAACCGTCACGCTGGAAGAGGCGAACTGCGGGATCGTGCCGTGGATAAAGCAGCGCTCGCGCTGGCTCAAAGGCTACGCGATGACCTACGCGGTGCACATGCGCGATCCGGTCCTTTTGTGGCAGCAGTTCGGCTGGCGGAAGTTCCTGGGCTTTCAACTGGTCTTCCTCGGAATGCTCATCCAGTTCCTTTTCGCGCCCGTTCTCTGGACTTTCTGGCTGCTCCTTGTCGGCTTCGGTCACCCACTCTCCGCGGTCGTGCCGGTTCTCGCGCTGACCGGGCTTTTTCTGGTGGCCGAACTCACCAGCCTGACGGTCAATCTCTGCGCGCTGCACGCGCGCGACCACCGCGGCCTGCGCCCTTGGGTGCTGATGATGCCGCTCTACTTCCCCCTCGCGACGTTCGCGGCCTGGAAGGGACTGTTCGAGATGGGCGCGCGTCCGTTCTACTGGGACAAGACCACCCACGGCCTGCATGACAGCGCGCTCCAGCCGGCGCTGGCCGGCGGTCAGGGCAGCTGATACCCTTCCCCCCTGTGCCCCCTTAGGCGTCGCCCAGCCGACGCAGGTCCCCTGACTCGAGCTTCAACCTTGTTTCGAACGCACGCGAAATATGCTGCTTGAGCGCCTGCGCCGCCGCATCGCCGTCCGAGCTGGCGATCGCTTCGACGATCGCGGCATGCTCATCCAGCGTCTCCGCCCCCCGCCCCTCCGCCGCGAGCGAGGTCGAGGCCAGCAACGCCATGGAGCGATGAACCAGATCGAGTTGCCGAACCAGAAACCGGTTGTGCGAGGCAAGGTGGATCTGGCGATGAAAGCGCTTGTTCGCCCGGCTCAGCGCGCTCGGCTCCGCGACAAGCGCGCGGTCGGCCGCCACCATGTCGCGCAACAAGCGTACTTCCTCTATCGTTGCGTGCCGCGCGGCCAGTCGCGCGGCCAGCCCCTCCAGTTCCGCGCGCACCACGTACAACTCCGCCAACTGGTTGTGATCGAGTGAGGCCACGATCAGCGAACGCCCGTCCCGCGTGAGAAGTGACTGTGTTTCAAGCCGCTGCAATGCCTCCCGGATCGGGGTTCGTGAAACGCCGAAACGTTCCGCCAGCTCCGATTCGACCAGTCGGTCGCCGGGCCGGTAGACCCCTTCGTCGATTGCGGCCAGGACCATCGAATAGGCGTCAGCCTGTGTCGGGCGGGTTTCCGTCATGTGCAACTCCATCGCACCAGCTTAGCCCCGCACCGACCTGCCGCAACCGCTTTTCACGCCAAACTTGCGACGATCCCGTTTTCGCACTAGCTGTCGGGCATGGTTGCCGATGCCTTTACACATGTCCGGGCCTGGGTCTTCGATCTGGATAACACCCTCTACCCGCCCCAGGCGCGCCTCTTCGATCAGGTCGATCGGCGGATGACGGACTATGTCATGCGCATGCTCGGTCTCGACCACGCCGAGGCCGACCGGCTGCGCAAGCAATACTGGCTCGACTATGGCACCACGCTGGCGGGATTGATGATGCACCACGGTATCGACCCCGCCCCCTATCTGGTCGACGTGCACGCGATCGACTTCTCGGTCCTCAGCCCCGATGAAAGCCTGCACGCGGGCATCTCGCGCCTGCCGGGTCGGCGGATCGTCTATACGAACGGCTCGGCCCCCTACGCCGAACGCGTGATCGAGGCGCGCGGCCTTGCCGGTCTTTTCGACGCGGTCTACGGGGTCGAGAATGCCGGATTTCATCCCAAGCCCCGGCGCGAGGCCTTCGACACGGTTTTCACCGCCGACGGCCTGAACCCGCGCGCGGCCGCGATGTTCGAAGACGATCCGCGCAATCTGCGCGTGCCACATGAACTGGGCATGCGCACCGTCCATGTCGCGCCCGAGGCCCTGCCGGCTGCGGACGCCGCGCATATCCACCACCACACGAACGATCTGAGCGGGTTCCTCCACCGGCTGTGACCCCGGCGCGACGCGTTGCCGCATCGCCGCACTCCCGACTTCACCCCGAGTAGGGAAAACCTACATCAAATACCAGAGTTTACCGGAGGCCGAGATGAGCGTTCAAACCGATCCGCAGACCCGTTCCCCGAGCCGCAGGCAGCGCGAACCCTTTCTGCGTCGCATTCCGCTGATCGGCCCCATCGCACGCGAACTGGCCGAAGGGCATGCCGACTTCCCCTTCTACCTGCTGCTCGCCTTCGGCACCGCCTGGGCAAGCGCGGTCCTGATCTGGGGCCTGCCGGCGCTCTACCTGCCGGCGCTCGGGCTCGCCCCGGCGGTGATGCTGATGCTCATTGCCATCACCCGCGGCTGAATGCACCCTCGCCCCGCCTGTCGCCCCAGACTATAACGCGACCAGACGGAGGATCGGCATGCGCGCAACAACGGATATCCTGGTTTCGGGCGGCGGAGTGGCCGGACTTGCCGCGACCGCGGCCTTCGGCGCGGCGGGCTACCGCGTCATCTGTGTCGACCCGGTCGCCCCCGTTACCGCGCAGGACGCCCCCGACGCCGATCTGCGCACGACCGCGTTTCTGCAACCCTCGGTGCGGGTCCTGCAGGCAGCCGGCCTCTGGGATCGACTTGCCCCGCATGCCATGCCGCTGCAAACCATGCGCATCGTCGATGCCGGTGGCGACATGCCGGTGCCGCGCGTCGCCCACGACTTCGACGCAGCCGATATCTCCGACCAACCCTTCGGCTGGAACCTGCCGAACTGGCTGCTGCGGCGCGAATTCCTTTCCCGCCTGAACGAGCTGCCGACAGTCGACTTCCGGCCCGGCGTCGGGACGGCGCGACTGTTCACGCGCGAAGGCGAAGCCCGTGTCACGCTCAGCGACGGAACCTCGGTCTCGGCGCGACTGCTGATCGCCGCCGACGGGCGCAATTCACCGATGCGGCAGGCGCTGGGGATCGGCGTCAAGACCACGCGCTACCGGCAAAAGGCGCTGGCCTTCACCGTCACGCATCCCCAACCGCATCAGATGGTCTCGACCGAGATCCATCGCTCCGGCGGGCCTTTCACGCTGGTTCCGTTGCCCGATCGGGACGGCAAGAACGCCTCCGCGGTGGTCTGGATGGAAACCGGCACCGAGGTCGCGCGCCTTCAGACCCTGTCGGTCACCGCGTTCGAGGCCGAGATGACGCAACGCTCCGGCTCGGTCTTGGGTGCGTTGTCGCTGGATTCGCCGCTGACTGTCTGGCCGATCATCAGCCAGATCGCCGATCGATTCTCCGGCGAACGGACCGCGCTGATGGCCGAAGCCGCGCATGTCGTGCCACCCATTGGGGCGCAGGGCCTGAACATGAGCCTTGCTGACCTGAACGTCCTGCTCGACCTTGCGACACCCGACACGCTCGGCAGTGCCACGATGCTCGACGCCTACCACCGCCGCCGCTGGCCCGAGGTGAGGATGCGGATCGCCGGAGTGGACGTGCTGAATCGCGCCTCGATGCTGGGGGCGCGCCCCCTGCGCGACATGCGCGCCGCGGCGCTGAACCTGCTTTATGGCGTGGCGCCGGTGCGCCGCGGGATCATGAAACTCGGCATGGGACTGCGCTGAACGGCGGCACGAGGTGCCAGGCGGGGGTTTCCCGTCAGAGTGTCATGATGCGGGCTGCGGCGCGCGCGTAATCATAGTTGCAGCGCACATCGAAGACCTGCTGGCCGCGCGCGATCCGCAACATCACATCGCGCGAAGCGGGCTGGCCATCGCTGCCGGACACCTCGCGCGTGCCGACGACCGATCGCACATTCATGCCCTGCGATTCGCCCTGCGCGACACAGGCGGCTTCCGCTGCGCCAGCGGCGCGCCGGATCCCGATATCGCCCATCGGCGACATCGGCGCGGGCGCGGACTGCACCGGCGCCACGGCGCGGGGTTGTGTCTGGCGCAGATCGGGAAAATCCGCGCAGCCGGCCAAGGCGAACGCCCCGCCGAGTACCGCAAGCGTGATGGATCGCCGCATATGTCCCTCCTACTTCTTTTTTCAGGCCGCCGCATCGGGTTCGATCAGCGCGCGGGCGGCTGCGCGGGCCGCCTCGGTCACGGTGTCGCCGGACAGCATCCGCGCGATTTCATCAACTCGCGCCGCGGCGGATAGTTCCGTCACGCGGCTGAATGTCGCGCTATCGCGGACCTGCTTCTCTACCCGCCAGTGATGCGCGCCGCAGGCCGCGACCTGCGGGCTGTGGGTGACCACCAGCACCTGCCCGTCGGCGGCCAGCGCGCGCAAGCGCCGGCCGACCGCGTCCGCCGTCGCGCCCCCGACGCCGCGATCGATCTCGTCGAAGATCAGGGTCCGGTCATTCCCTGCCCGGCTCAGGCAGACCTTGAGGGCAAGCAGAAACCGCGACAACTCCCCGCCCGAGGCGATGCGGTTCAACGGTCCCGCCGGCGCCCCGGGGTTGGTCGCAACCTCGAAGGTCACCGCATCGCTGCCCTCGGGCCCGGGTTCGGCATCGGTGAGCTGCGTGGAAAACACCGCGCGCTCCATCTTCAGCGGCGCGAGCTCGGCGGCCATCGCCGCATCCAGCGCCCGCGCCGCGCGCGCGCGGGCCTCACGCAGCGCCCGGGCCGCGTCACGATATGCGGCCT
This sequence comes from Pararhodobacter sp. SW119, assembly GCF_017811755.1. GTDB lineage: Bacteria > Pseudomonadota > Alphaproteobacteria > Rhodobacterales > Rhodobacteraceae > Pararhodobacter. The sequence continues at coordinate 32,773 of NZ_JADDJF010000010.1, forward strand.
CGGCGTCGGTCTCGGCGCGGGCAAGGGCGTCGTCGCGACTGTCCGAGGCATCGAGAAGCGCAAGGCGTTCACGCAGCACCCCGGCATGCGCGCCCAGATCGTCGGGCAGGACCCCGTGCTTGCGGGCCAGCGCGCGCAGGGCGAAAAGCCGCTCCTCGGCGGCTTCCAGCGCCCGCGGGTCCATGTCCAGCGCGTCCAGGCAGCCGTCGACCTCGACCTGGGCGTCACCCAGTTCCGTCAGCGCGCGTCCCAGCGCCGCGATAGCCGCGTCAAGCCGTCCGTCCACACCCTCGGCGGTGTCCTCCAGCCAGCGCATCGCATCCAGGATCTGCCGTTCCGCCCCGTCCTCGCCCATCGCGGTGCGCGCGCGCTCGACGTCGCCGCGCAGCCGTTCCGCCGCCTGCATCAGGCGACGGCGCGCGTCCAGTTCGGCCTCCTCGCCGGGTTGCGGGTCAAGCTTGTCGAGTTCGCCGACCGCGTGACGCAGCCAGTCTTCCTCGGCGCGCAGGGACGCCAGCCGCTCCCCGGCTTCGGCGCGCGCCTTCCGCGCCGCCTGCCAGTCCCGCCACGCCGCCCGCGCGCGAGCCAGAAGCGCCTCGGCGCCGGCAAACGCGTCCAGAAGCTGGCGATGCCCGCGCGGGTTCAGCAATCCGCGATCGTCGTGCTGACCGTGCAGCTCGACCAGCGTGTCCGACAGCCCGCGCAGCACCTCGCCCGATGCGCGGCGGTCATTGATCCACGCGGTCTTGCGTCCGTCGGGGGTGTTGATCCGGCGCAGGATCAGCTCATCCTCGGCCTCGATCCCCGCCTCCAGCAGGATCGCGCGCCCGGGGTGATCCGGCTCCAGATCGAAGACCGCCTCGACCTCGCCCTGCGCGGCCCCGGCGCGCACCAGTTCTGCGCGCCCCCGCCAGCCCAGCACGAAGCCCAGCGAATCGAGCAGGATCGACTTGCCCGCCCCGGTCTCGCCGGTCAGCACGTTGAGCCCCGGTCGAAACTCCAGTTCCAGCCGATCGATCAGCAGCATGTCCCGGATTGCGAGGGTTCGAAGCATCTCCCTGCCCTGGCCGCGGCAGTCAGAGCCACTCGCCGCGGATGGTCTGACGATAGATCGTGCGCAGCCATCCTTCGCCGCGCGCCTCGGGGGCCAGCCCGGCGCGGGTCAGCAGGCGGAAGCTGTCCTCGTAGAACGGATTGGCGCGGAAGTTGTGCCCCAGGATCGCGGCCGCCGTCTGCGCCTCGTCGCGCAGACCGAGCGCGAGGAAGGATTCGACCAGCCGGTGCAGCGCCTCGGGCGTGTGGGTGGTGGTCTGGAAATCCTCGATGACCACGCGGAACCGGTTGATCGCCGCCGGGTAGTTGCCGCGCCGAAGGTAGTAGCGCCCGATCTCCATCTCCTTGGCGGCCAGATGGTCGAAGGCCAGATCGAACTTCAGCACCGCAGAGCGGGCGTATTCGGTGTTCGGGTATTCCTCGATCACGCGGCGCAGATGCACCAGCGCCTGGAACGTCAGCCCCTGGTCGCGGCCGACATCCTCGATCTGGTCATAGAATGTCAGCGCCAGGATGTAGGCCGCCCAGGCCGCATCGGGATCGCCCGGATACTGGTCCAGGAAACGCTGCGCGCTGGCGCGCGCCTCCTCGTAGTTGCGATCGCGGTGATGCGCGTAGGCCTGCATGATGATCGCCCGACGCGCCCAGTCGGTGAAGGGATAGATCCGCTCCACTTCCTGGAAGTAGCGCAACGACGGCTCCGCGCGCGATCCGGTCTCCAGCAGGAATTCACCGCGTCGATAGATTTCCTCGGCGCTGAAACCGTCCAGCGGCTCGCCGCGTCCGACCCCGTCGCCGCAGGCGGCCAATGCCATCACCAGCGCCGACGCCAGAATTGTGGCCCGCCTTGCGGTCCTGCCGCGTCCCGCCCCCGTCCCAGTCATTGCACGCACCCTGCCTGACACATCTGCTCCACCTGCGCGGCCTTTTCAGGTGGCCTGCGGCATGCGGTTCGAGGTTCTCGTAGCACAGAAAAATCGGACACGCAAAACGCCTTTGCGCCCTTGTGCATAGCTGTGGCGGCTTCAGGCGGCAGCGTGCAAGGCACCATGATCGATGCCGATTCCGGGCAGGATCGCCGCGGTCTTGGCATCGACAGGCATGCGCTCGTAATTTGCGGGGTCGGCAAGCAGCGCGCGAACGAGTCGCCCGGTCAGCGTATGTCCTGCCCGGTGGCCCGTGTAGCGCCCCAGGATCGGCGCGCCGGCCACGGCCAGGTCGCCCATCGCGTCCAGCATCTTGTGGCGCACCGGTTCGTCCGGGTGCCGCAGGCCACCCGGGCTGAGAACGCGCGCGCCGGAAACGACCACGGCGTTCTCGTAGGTTCCGCCAAGTGCAAGGCCCTGCGTCCGCATGGTTTCGACATCCGACTGCCGGCAGAAGGTGCGGCTGTCGCTGAGTTCACGCACGAACGCACCATTGCGCAACGAAAGATCCAGGACCTGCCGACCGATCGCGCGGTCTGGAAAGTCGATCTCGAAGGCAATCGACAGCTCCGGCGCCGGGTCCAGCCGGGCGCGCGCGTCGCCCATCCGCACCTCGACCGGTCGAAGGACGCGGATCGCGGCCAGCGGCGCGGCCAAGCGGCGAATGCCGGCGCGCAGGAAGCTGTCGACGAACGGGCGGGCCGAACCGTCGAGGATCGGCACTTCCGGCCCGTCGAGCGTGATCAGCGCATTGTGGATGCCGCAACCGGCCAATGCCGCCATCAGGTGCTCGATGGTCGACACGGTCACGCCGTGCGCGTTCCCGATCCGCGTGCAGAGGTTCGTCTCGATCAGCGCGTCGATCGAAACCAGGACGCGGCGCGCAGCGCGCGGCATCGCCAGGTCGAGGCGTTCGAAAACGATCCCGGTATCGGCCGCCGCCGGACGCACACACAGCGTCACGGTTGCGCCGGCGTGAAGCGCCACGCCCGAGAAGCTCACGGCTGTCTGAATGGTTGTCTGCACGGCGGACCTGCTCTTTGTTACGGCCCCTGCTCGTTGCGGACCGGGAAATGCTGCGCGGCGTTTGGCCGTCGCCTGGCGGGGTTCATCCCCTTCTTCTTGACGAATATGTAAACATCCCCCGTTCGGGGCTCAATTCACGCTTTGCGACAGGCTGAAATACGTCGCCTGCCGGCTACAGCGGTACGTTCGCAGGGGCATGAAGCGCACAATTGACGCCCCCCGGCAGAAAGTTTCATTGCGGTTAATTCGCGCGATTCCGAATTCAATTTCAAGTGGTTAGGAAAGTGTCCACGCGTGGACGCTTCGCTATTTTCTGCCTCACGCGCGCCTACACGGGGGCCGGGGCAGTCTGCCTGCATCCCCGCGGACCGGATTGAAACAGTCGCCGGAAAAAGAAGAAGCCGGCTTTCGCCGGCTTCAGTCAGGCGGTTTCGCTGCTCGAACGGCTCAGTTCGCCTGGCGGCGGAGGAAGGCCGGAATTTCGATCCGGTCCTCGGCCTCGCGCATTTCCGGGTCCTCGTCGTAGGAACTGACCGGCGGCTGGTGCCTCGGGGCGGTCGCCTCGGCGCCGGTGCCGGCCATCTTGTTGATCAGCGCCCCCAGCCCGAAACGCGAGCTGCGCTCCCCCGCGTGCTGCGGATGCTGCGGGGGCTCGGGTGCGCGGCGCTGATAGCCCTGCGCCGGTTGACGCGACACCGCCTCACGCAGGCGGGCCAGCGTCTCAGGCGAGGGGGTGCCGGGTGTGCGCGGCTGGCCCTCGGCGACCGGCGCCGGCTGCACGCGCGGTTGCGGTGCCGCGGGGCGCTGCACGTTCTCGCGCACCCGCGCGATCGCGGCTTGATGCGCATGATGGTGGTGCAGATCCAGCTCGTCCTGCACAGGCTCCGGGGCGTAATTTTCGTAGACCTCCGGCTCCTGCGCGACCGGGCGCGGATCGGCCGCGGGCTGCGGGCGATGATAGCCCGCCGCCGGGCGCGCCGCCGGGCGTTCGCGCATCGGCTCGGGCGGCACGCTGGCCGCCGGCGCGGCTTGCGCAGCCGGGGCATGACGCGGCTCGTGCCGCGGTTCCGGCCGCATCTCGGGCTGCATCTGCGGGCGCGGCTCATGGCGCGGCTCGGGCTGGTGCGCCTGCTCGGCCTGGGTCACGGGCACAAGCGGTTCGGACAGCTTGCGCCGCGGCACGTCCAGGGTCAGGGCGTCGGCCTGCGCCTCGATGCCGGTCGCGACAACCGACACGCGGATCGCGCCTTCCATCTCGGGGTCCAGCGTGGAGCCGACGATGATGTTGGCGTCCGGATCGACCTTGTCGCGAATGATATTCGCGGCCTCGTCCAGCTCGAACAGCGTCATGTCGTAGCCGCCGGTGATGTTGATCAGCACGCCCTTCGCGCCGTTCAGGCTGATCTCGTCCAGCAGCGGGTTGGCGATCGCCTTCTCGGCGGCCTGGCGGGCGCGGTCCTCGCCCTCGGCCTCGCCGGTGCCCATCATCGCCTTGCCCATCTCGTCCATCACCGCGCGCACGTCGGCGAAGTCGAGGTTGATCATGCCCGGCCGCACCATCAGGTCGGTGACGCCCTTGACGCCTTGGTAGAGCACATCGTCGGCCATCGCGAAGGCCTCGGTGAACGTGGTTTTCTCGTTCGCCAGTCGGAAGAGGTTCTGGTTGGGAATGATGATCAGCGTGTCGACCACCTTCTGCAGCGCCTCGACGCCTTCCTCGGCTTGGCGCATCCGCTTCGCGCCTTCGAACGCGAAGGGCTTGGTGACGACGCCGACGGTCAACACGCCAAGTTCGCGCGCGGCCTGGGCGATGATCGGCGCGGCGCCGGTGCCGGTGCCGCCGCCCATTCCGGCGGTGATGAAGCACATGTGCGCGCCGGCCAGGTGATCGACGATCTCCTCCAGCGTCTCCTCGGCGGCCGAGGCGCCGACCGACGGCCGCGCGCCGGCGCCCAGCCCCTCGGTCACGCGCACGCCCAACTGGACGCGGGCCCGTGACTTCGACTGCTGCAAGGCCTGCGCGTCGGTATTGGCCACGACGAACTCGACCCCTTCGAGGTTCTTCTCGATCATGTTGTTGACCGCGTTGCCACCGGCCCCGCCCACGCCGAAGACCGTGATCCGCGGGCTCAGTTCGTTCGTCTGGTTCTCAATGAAGTTCAATGCCATCGCTATGTCCGCCTGTCTCTTTTCCGCCTGGTCTCGCGCCTGCCGTCCGTGGCCGTTTCGGCCGTTTTCCGGTTCTCCCAAGGACGGCGCCAAGGTTGTCCGGTGATTTGCCTAATTTCCGATCCTACCCGCTGCCCGGGCAGTCGTCACCAGAAAAAGGGTAAACGCCACCATATCTGGAGCACTTTTTCGCAACTTTCCGCTCATCTCGGTCGCCTCCCCAAGGGTTGTGGTTACCAATTGTCCCGGAACCACCGGATCGCCCGGCGCAACGGCCGCGCCGCGAAGCGATCGGCAGGGATGTCGAAGTCCCACCATTCGTCCTGCGGATGCGCCGCGAACATGCAAAGCCCCACCAGCGCCGAGAAGGCCGGCCCCGTCGTCACTTGCGGAAGACCGTGCACGCGTATCGGACGGCCCAGGCGCACCTGCTGGCCCAGGATCCGCGTCGCCAGACCGTCGAGGCCGGGCACCTGGCTCGCGCCACCGGTCAGCACGATCTGCTGACTGGGCAAATGGTCGAAGCCTGCCGCATCGAGGCGGGCGCGCACATCCTCCAGCATCTCCTCGACGCGCGGACGCATGATCCCGATAAGCTCCGAGCGCGTGATCCGCCGGCGGTCCTTTTCCCAGTCGCCCGAATCCGCCCCGATCTCGATCAGTTCACGGTCGTCCTTGCCCGTCGCGTGCACCCCGCCGTGCAGGCACTTGATCCGCTCGGCCGTGGAATGCGGGATCTGCAGCCCCTTGGCGATGTCCGAGGTGACATGCGCGCCGCCCAGACGCACCGCATCGGCATAGATCATGTGCTTCTTGATGAAGACCGAAACGCCGGTCGACCCGCCGCCCAGATCGATCAGCGCCGCACCCAGTTCCTGCTCGTCCTCGACCAGCGCCGACAGCCCCGCGACATAAGTCGAGGCCGCAAGGCCCGCCACTTCGACATCGCAGCGCTTCATGCAATGGACCAGGTTGCGCACCGCGTCGGCCTCGACGCTCAGAAGGTGCATGTCGCTGCTCAACCCCTGTCCGGCCTGCCCCCGCGGGTCCGCCAACCCCGATCTATGGTCGAGCGTGAAGTTGACCGGCTGCGCGTGCAGAACCTCGCGCCCCTGGCCGATATCGGGCAGTTCGCAGGCGGCCAGAACGCGCGCGATGTCCTGTTCGCTCACTCGTTGGCCTTCCAACTCGACCTGTCCCTCCAGCCCGTAGGATCGCGGCTCGCCCCCGGCGAAGGCGACGATGGCGTGATCGACACGGACCTGCGCCATCTTCTGCGCGCTCTGCAATGCGGTACGCACCGCGCGCTCGGTTTCGGCCATCGCGGCAATCTCGCCGAAGCGCACGCCCCGCGACCGCGTCGTCCCGGCGCCGATCACGCGAAAGCGGGCCTGCCCCGCCATCGCCCCCACGCCCGATCCCTCGGCGGGGGCCGCGAACTCGTCGAACTTGAGGATCAGCGCGGCGACCTTGAAGCTGCCGATGTCCAACACCGCTATGACACCGCGCTGCATGGCGATCCGCCGCAGGTTCCGCATGGCGCGCTGTGTCTGGTAAAGGTCGGTCATGGGCGGGAAGCTCCGGTCGAGACACCCCGGATCTGATGGAGGGCTTCCATCGCGGCCGGGGTCATGCGGATGGTGGGGCGCGACGGGTTGCGCAGATCGACGATCTCGATATCCCGCGACAGAAGGTCCTGCGCGGCATGCAGCGCCAGCACGCGCTCGAGCGCCTGAAGCGCGCCGCTTTCGGGCAGCATGATGCGCTGGTCGCGATCCAGGACCAGGTCCCAGCGCCGCTCTCCGACGCGCAGAAGGCCCCGCACGCGATGCTGGATCGGCCCTGCCGCGGTCAGCAGGATGCGCGCCTCGGAAATTGCCGCCGTCGCCCCCTCGCCGGCGATCAGCGGCAGATCGGGGCGCGCGGCGCGCGTCGTCAGCAGCGCCACCCGGTGGCCTTCGGCATCGACCAGTTTCAGCCCGTTCCGGCTGCGCCAGACCATGACCGGCACGCGCTCCTGCGCGGCGACCTCCAGCATGCCGCCACCGCGAATGCGCAGCCGCGCGCTTTCGACCGCGTCCAGCGCCTCGGCGCGCGCGCGCAGATCTTCCATGTCCAGATGGAAGGAGGAAATCGGCAACTCCAGCGCCAAACGTTCGGCGATCGCGCTGGCGACAGCCGGCGTCTCGCTGTGCACACTCAGCGTGCGGACCTGAAACTCGGGGCGGTTTTCGAAGGCCAGGCGCATCTCGCGCAGGCTTTCGGCGATCGCCAGGCGCCGCCCCTCATCGGCGAAGGTGACAACGATCAGCGCCGCCAGGGCAAGGGCCGGCACCCCTGCCTTCAAGGCTATACGCACCGCCGGCGTCAGCCAGAGCCGGTGCATCCGGTAGACCAGCCGGCTGGGTGAGGGATCGCGCGGTGTCGCAGTGTCCTTTGGCGCAGGGTGCACACGCCGCCGTGAACGCGGCCCGGAGGGCCTCGATCCGGGCACGACGAGCGGGGGGTCGATCCTTGCAGGCGCGCCAAGCGCGGCGGGGGCGCTGCTGCTGCGCAGGCCCTCGGCCGGGCTTGTGACCGGTGCGTCCTGGCTCAAGCGCATCGCATCCGGCAACGGCCCGTCGACCGGCTCCGGGGCGAGCCCGTCCCAGGGCCTCACCGGGTTGTCGTCCTCGTCATGGATCAGGCGCAGGTCGACCGGCGTGTCGAAGGGCCGCGGCGGCGGCGCGGCCGGAAACGGAATGGTCGCGGCGTTGCCCTCGGCGCGCTTGCGCGGGGGCTCGGTCGAAAGCGGCGGCTCGCTCAGCGGTCGCATGAGGCGTCCTCCACCAGGCGGCGACAGAGATCGGGAAACGAAATGTCGCAATGCGCCGCCTGCTCGGGCGTCAGCGAGGTCGGCGTCATCCCCGGCTGGGTATTGGTTTCCAGCAGCACCAGACCTTCCATCCCGCGCGCCTCGTCCCAGCGGAAATCGGTGCGGGACAGGCTGCGGCAGCCCAGCACCCGATGCGCGGTCAGCGCGTGATCCATGCAAGCGTCGAAGATCCGCTTCGGCAATTCGGCCGGCAGGACATGCCGGGATCCCCCCGGGCGGTACTTGGCGTCATAGTCGTACCAGCCGTCGGTCACGATGTCGGTCACGGTCAGCGCCCGGCCGTCCAGCACGCTGACGGTCAGTTCCCGGCCCGGCGCGTAGGCCTCGACCATCACCGTCGCGGGCATCTCGGCGGCAAGCCGGGGCGGGCGGTTCGCGCCCTCCATCACCAGGTAGACGCCGACCGAAGAGCCTTCATTGTAGGGCTTGACCACATAGGGCGGGGCCATCGGATGCGCGGCCTCGACCTCGGCGCGGGCGGCAAGCCGGCTCTCGGCGACCGGCAGGCCCGCGGCGCGGTAGACGGCCTTCGTGCGCTCCTTGTCCATGGTCAGCGCCGACGCCAGCACGCCCGAATGCGTATAGGACAGGCCCAGCCATTCCAGCACCCCCTGCACGCAGCCATCCTCGCCCCAGCGGCCATGAAGCGCGTTGAAGACGACATCCGGAGAATGCTTGAGCAGAACATGTGGAAGATCGCGGCCGGCATCGACCTCGACCACCGGGTATCCGGCCTCCCGCAGGGCGGCGGCGCACATGCGCCCCGAAGACAGGGACACCTCGCGCTCGGCCGAGATGCCACCCATCAGTACCGCCACCATGGGGGCTGTCCTGCTCGACCTGCCCGCCACCTTTGCCTCATGCGGCCCATTCGGGCCAATGGGGGCTTTGCGCCCCGCTTTCGTTGCTTGCGCCCGGGTTGGCCCCGGTGCGTCTTTGTTTATCCGCGCGCCGGTTCACCAACGCGCATGATTTCCCATTCTAGCGAAATCCCACGCTTTTCCAACACCCTTTTTCTTACCAATTCCCCAAGACCCTCCAGATCGGCGGCCGTCGCCCCTCCGGTGTTGATCAGAAAATTCGCGTGCATTTCCGACATCTGCGCCCCGCCCAGCCGCGCGCCGCGCATGCCCGCGTCCTCAATCACCTTCCAGGCCTTCAACTCTTGGGTGTCGTCGGCGTGCCCGGTCGAGCTGAACCCGGCCGGATTGCGGAAGGTCGAGCCCGCGGTGCGTTCCTTCGTCGGCTGGGTCGCATCGCGCTTGGCGAGCTGGTCTTCCATCCGCGCGGCCAGTTCGGCCGGGTCCCCGCGCGGCGCTTGAAACGTCGCGGCGGTGATCACCCAGCCCTCCGGCAAATCCGACTGGCGGTAGCGCAGGTTCAGATCCGCGGCGGGAAGCGTGAGGATGCGCCCGTCGCGGGTCACCGCCCTGACCTCGACCAGCCGGTCGGCGACATAGGTGCCGTAGCAGCCGGCGTTCATCCGCACCGCGCCGCCGATGGCGCCGGGGATGGTGCGCAGGAAAGTCAGGTCCAGCCCGGCTTCAGCCGCCTTGCGCGCCACATGCGCGTCGAGCGCGGCAGCCCCGGCCGTGACGCGGTTGCCTGCGATCTCGATCGCGTTGAACCCGCGGCCCAGTCGGATCACCACCGCCCGGATACCGCCGTCGCGGACGATCAGGTTGGATCCGACGCCCATCGGAAAGACCGGACACTCCGGCGGCAGCGCGCCGAGGAACCCGGCCAGATCGGCCTCGTCCGCGGGCTGGAAGAGCCAGTCGGCCGGCCCGCCCACGCGCAGCCAGGTCAGACCGTCGAGCGGACGGTCAGGGATCAGCGTGCCGCGCACGGGAATGTCGGAAGGCAGGGTCATGCGGGGGAGCTATCCTTCACCCAGCGGTCTGTCCAGCGGTGCGCGCGCCCGCGGCAGCCGTCATCGGAGCGTGACGGCAGCACCCCGGAGCAATGCCGGGCCGCAGGGTCCACGCGTGGACCATCGGCCAAGGCACTGATTTCAATAAACAAGGTATTTTCTGTCAACCGGATTTTAACCGGCCGAAGGGCCTGTTCGGTCACCGCCGCCACTTGACCCATATCCCGGCCAACGCCGCGCCCAGGCCGGCCGGCGCGGCCATGAAGACCCTGCGCCGCGCGCGCCGCCACGATCAGCGCAACCGCCGCCACTGCCAGGGCGGACGCGAGCCACCAGGCAGCCCGCGCCCCCCGCCACCGCGCAATGACCCAACCCACCGAAAAGCCGATCAGCGCCGCGACGGTCGGGATCAGCCAGATCCGCCATTCCACCTCAGCCCCCGAGCCGCGAGACGAGGCCCTGCGCCCAGCCACTGATCGAGCCCGCGCCAAGGCACATGACGATATCGCCCGGCCGCACCTCGGCGCGGACGAAGGCTTCGAACGCGGCCTCGTCGTCCAGCGCATGGACCGAAGCCTGCCCGGTCGCCCGGATGCCGCGCACCAGATCGTCGCGGCTGGCGCCGGGGATCGGGTCCTCGCCGGCGGCGTAGACCTCGGCGATGGCGACGATATCGGCATCGGCGAAACAGCGGCGGAAATCGTCGAACAGCGCCGAAAGCCGCGAATAGCGATGCGGCTGGTGCACCGCAATCACCCGCCCGCCGGTCGCGACCTGCCGCGCGCCGCGCAGGGCGGCGGCAATCTCGACCGGGTGATGGGCGTAGTCGTCGATGATCCGCACCCCGCCGGGACTGCCCAGATGCGTGAAGCGCCGCCCGACGCCCTGAAACCCCGCCAACCCCTGCCGGATCGCCGCGGGCGCGATGCCCAGGTGCAGGGCGACCGCGACCGCGGCCAGCGCATTCGACACATTGTGATCCCCGGGCAGGGGAAGAAAGCAGTCCGGGATCGAAGGGCCTTCACGGTGGAAGATATCGAAGCGCATGCCGCCCGCCTCGCCGCGCAGGTTGGTCGCGCGCAGATCCGCGCCATCGCCCAGCCCGAATGTCACGACGCGGCGCCCGGTGACCTGACCCGCCAGCGCCCGCACCTCGGGGTGGTCGACGCCAAGGACGGCAAGACCGTAGAAGGGAACGCCCTGGACGAAGCGCCGGAAGCCCGCGCGCAATTCGTCGAAGTCGCGCCAGTGATCCAGATGTTCGGGGTCGATGTTGGTGACGATGGCCACGGTCGTCGGCAGGCGGTTGAACGAGCCGTCGGACTCGTCGGCCTCGACCACCGTCCAGTCGCCAGCGCCCAGACGCGCGTTTGACCCATAGGCCCCGATGACGCCGCCGTTGATCACCGTCGGATCAATTCCGCCGGCATCCAGCAGCGTCGCGACCAGCGTCGTGGTCGTGGTCTTGCCATGCGTGCCGGCAACCGAGACCGTGCGCTGCAGGCGCATCAGTTCGGCCAGCATCTCGGACCGGTGGACTACCGGCAATCCGCGCCGACGCGCCTCGGCCAGTTCGGGATTGTCTTCCCTGATCGCGGTCGAGGCGACGACGACACCGGCCTCGCCCAGATTCTCGGCCCGGTGGCCGACATGGACCGTGACGCCCAGACCCGACAGCCGTTCGGTCAGAGCCGAGCCCTTCGCGTCCGACCCCTGCACCTTATGTCCCAGCCCGGCAAGGATCTCGGCGATTCCCGACATGCCGATCCCGCCGATGCCGATGAAATGGATCGGCCCCAGGCGTGCCGGCAACAGCGTGCGCGCCATTATTCCCATACCGCGTGCGGAAGGCCGGCGATGTCGCATACCAGATCGGCCAGACACTCGGCGGCATCGGGAATGCCGATCGACAGCGCGCCCTCGGCCATACGCTCGGCGGCCTCGGGATTGGTCAGGATCGACTCCACGTTTTCGGCCAGCGCCTCGGGTGTGAAGTGACGTTCGGGGATCAGGATCGCCGCCTCGGCGCCCAGCAGGGCGCGGGCGTTGGCGGTCTGCTCGTCGCGGATCGCCGCGGCCAGCGGCACCAGGACGGAGGGACGCCCGATCACCGCCAGATCCGCCACTGTCGAGGCACCGGACCGCGCGATCACCAGCTGCGCCTCGGAAAAGCGGCGCGGAATGTCGTCGAAGAAGGGCGCCACCTCGGCGCGGATCCCCGCCGCGTCATAGGCCGCATCGACACGCTCCAGATCCTCGGGACGGGCCTGGTGCGCGACGCGCAGATGCGCGCGCAACCCCTCGGGCAGTAGCGCCAGGGCGTCGGGTACCACGTCGGACAGGATGCGCGCGCCCTGGCTGCCGCCGATCACCACAAGGCTCATCGGGTAGTCGCCGGGCGGGATGTAGGGCGATCCGGCGCGTTCGCGGATCGCGTCGCGCACCGGGTTGCCGACATGCACGCCCTCGACGCCCGCGGGCAGTTGCGTGGGCCAGGCGCCGCAGGCCACCGCCTGGACGCGCCCGGCAAAAGCCTCGTTAACGCGGCCCAGCACGCCGTTCTGTTCGTGAATCACGCGCGGAACCCGCAACAGCCACGCCGCCCCCAGCGCCGGGATCGCGGGATAGCCGCCAAAGCCCACCGCCACGCGCGGCCGGTCGAACACCATGCCGGCCGCCGACTTCAGCACGCCGCCCGCGATGCGCAGCGGCACCATCAGCTTTTCCGCCGCCCCGCCGCGCGCCGGCGTGGCCGAGGAGACGACGCGCCGCGCGACCGCCGGCGGGAAGTTGCCGGCATAGCGTGCGCCCCTTTCGTCCGTCGAAAGCTGGACGCGCCAGCCACGCGCCAGCAGGGCCTCGGCCAGCGCCTGGGCCGGGAACATGTGCCCGCCCGTGCCCCCCGCGGCGATCACCGCGAGTGGCGCGCGCCCGCTTCGCTCGCCTGCCATCATCCCCTCCGTGCGGCGCCCTGGGCAAGGATCTCGCCAATCTCGCCCTGCGGGCGGGTGCGCGTCAAGGCAAGCAGCATCCCCACCATGATCCCCATCGCCACCAGCGAGGAGCCGCCATAGCTGACGAAGGGCAGCGTCATCCCCTTGGCCGGCAGCAGCCGCACCGCGACGCCCATGTTGATCATCGCCTGCGCCGAGAAGACCGCGACAAGCCCGGTGCCGGCGATGCGGGTGAACGGATCGCGTTCCCGCGTCAGCCGCGACAGCGCGCGCAGGCAGATCACCGCGTAGAGCATGACGATGAAGGCGACCAGCAGGAAGCCGTATTCCTCGGCCGCGACGGCGATGATGAAATCGGTATGCGCGTCGGGCAATTGCCATTTGACCTGCCCCTCGCCCACGCCCATGCCGAAGAGCCCGCCCTCCTGAATCGCCGAGGCGGCGAAGCCGAGTTGCGAGCGGGCGTCGACCTCGGCGGCCAGGAACCCGTCGATGCGGCGGGCGAAATGCTCGGAATGGTTATAGGCGCCCACCCCGCCGGCAATCGCCAGCCCGGCCAGCGTCAGGATCAGCACGATCGGCGCCCCGGCCGCGAAATACATCACCCCCCAGCCGAAGAGAACCAGCGCCGCCTGGCCGAAGTCCGGCTGCAGGACCAAGAGGAAGACCACGGCCAGCGTCACGCCCAGCGACAGCGACTTGCCCGGCGGGCCGTTGATCTCCTGCCCGGCGGCCAGGAACCAGGCGGCGAGCACCGCAAGGCAGGGTTTCATGAACTCGGACGGCTGCACGCTGACGAAACCGAGGCTGAGCCAGCGCACCGCGCCCTTGCCGAAGTCCGTGCCGATGACCGGCAGCGCCATCAGCGTGAGGAAGGCGCCGACGAAACCCACCACCGCCCAGCGACGGATCGCGGCGGGCGACATCATCGACACCAGGAACATGATCGCCAGCGCGACCAGGCCGAAGACCACCTGCCGCTCGAAATAGAAGAAGGGCGCGAGGTTGTTCCGCGCGGCCAGCGGCGGCGAGGATGCCAGCGCCAGCAGCAGCCCGGCGCCGAAAAGAACCAGCACGCAGGAGATGGTCCATCGATCCACCGTCCGCCACCAGCGTGAAAGAACCGCCTCGCCCGCCTGTGCGGGCAGGGTGCCATGAACCATTTCCGTCATGGATGCACTGCCTTTGCCTCTGCTCTGCCCGTTTTCCGGGTCTGGCGCGCAGGATAGCGGCAAAGCCCGCGCAAAGCCAGTGATTTGCGCGCGGGCCTGTGCGCGCCGGCGAACCGGCGCGCAACACCCGACACCGGGCCCAGACGCCGCCGCTACCAGAAGCTCTGCGGGTCGATGTCGAGGGCAACACGCAGGTCGTGCGGCGGCTTGAGCTGCGCCACCCAGGCGCGCAGCGCCGGTTGCAGGGCCGCGCCCTTCGCGGCCTTGACCAGCATCCGCACCCGGTGGCGGCCGCGCACCCGCGCGATCGGGGCGGGCGCGGGCCCGAATACCTGCGCGCCGATCCGGCGCAGCGGCGCGTCGCGCTCGGCCAGCGCCATGGCGAAATCCGACAGCTCTTCCAGCTTCGGCGACGACAGGATGATCCCCGCCAGCCGGCCATAGGGTGGCATCCCCAGCGCCTGTCGCTCGTTCGCTTCGGCGCGCCAGAACCCCTCGTCATCGCCCGACAGGATGGCGCGGATAACCGGGTGGTCGGGCTGGTGCGTCTGGAGCAGCGCCACCCCCGGCTTTTCGGCCCGGCCCGCCCGGCCGGCGACCTGGCGGATCAGCTGGAACGTGCGCTCGGCGGCGCGCAGGTCGGCACCATGCAGGCCCAGGTCCGCGTCGATCACACCAACCAGCGTCAGCAGCGGAAAGTTGTGCCCCTTGGCGACCAGTTGGGTGCCGATGATCAGATCGGCCTCGCCCGCCGCGATGGCGTCGATCTGCGCCTTCAACGCGCGGGACGAGGCGAAAAGGTCCGAGGAGAGGACCGCGATGCGCGCCTCGGGGAAAGTCGCGCGCGCTTCCTCCTCCAGCCGCTCGACCCCCGGGCCGATGGCCGCCATGCGCCCTTCGACGCCGCAGGCGGGGCAGACGGTCGGGATCGGCGCGGTGGCCCCGCACTGGTGGCACATCAGCCGCTTGAGGAAGCGATGCTCGACCATCCGCGCGTCGCAATCGGCGCACTGGATCTGGTGGCCGCACCCACGGCAGACGGTGATCGGCGCGTATCCTCGCCGGTTGATGAACAGAAGCGCCTGTTCCTTCGCCTGCAACCGCGCGTCGATGGCACGCCTCAAGGTGGGCGAGATCCAGCGCCCGCCCGGCATCTCCTCGGCGCGCAGGTCGATGGCGCGCATGTCCGGCAGTTCCGCCACGCCGAACCGCGCCGGCAGGTCGATGCGGGCGTATTTGCCGGCCTCGGCATTGGCCCAGCTTTCCAGCGACGGCGTGGCCGAGGCCAGCACCACCTGCGCCCCCACGATGGACGCCCGCAACACCGCCATGTCGCGCGCATTGTAAAGGACGCCATCCTCCTGCTTGTAGCTACTGTCGTGTTCCTCATCGACGACGATCAGGCCCAGGTCGCGGTAGGGCAGGAACAGGGCCGAGCGCGCGCCGACGATCAGCTGCGCGCCGCCCTGCCCGACCATCCGCCAGAGCCGCCGGCGTTCGGTCAGCGTCACGCCCGAATGCCACTCGGCGGGCCGCGCGCCGAAGCGTTCCTCGACCCGGCCGATGAACTGCGCGGTCAGCGCGATCTCGGGCAGCAGGACCAGCGCCTGCCGCCCGGCGGCCAGGCAGGCGGCGACGGCTTCCATGTAGACCTCGGTCTTGCCCGATCCGGTGACCCCCTTCAGCAGCGTCACGCCAAAGGCGCCCGTCCCGGTACACAGCCGCTCGGCCGCCGCGCGCTGGTCGTCCGACAGCGCCTTGCCCGGCAGCCCCGCGTCCAGCCGGGGATAGGGCGCATCGACCGGTGCCGCCGCCTCGATCAGCCCGCCCTGTGCTGCCAGCGTCTGCACGACCGAGGGGCTGACGCCGGCGGCGCGCGTGATCTCGGTCATGGTCAGCGCCGCGCCGCCATAGGCGTCGAACGCGTCCATCACGCGGGCGCGGGCATCGGTCATCCGCGCCAGCTCCTCGCCCGCCAGATAGACCTTGCGCATCTTCGGCGCGTCGAACAGCCCCGGCGCGCGCGTCGCCAGCCACAGCATCAGCGCCATCGGCGTCAGCGTGTAATCGGCCGCGCGGGTCAGGAAGGCGCGCAACTCGTCGCGCATCGGCGGCACGCCCAGAACCCGCAGGACCGGGCGCAGCTTCGCGCGCGGCAGGTCGCTCTCAGGCCCGCCCCAGACCACGCCCAGCACCTTGCGCGGGCCCAGCGGCACCTCGACGAAGTCGCCGGTGCGCGCGCCGCCCTCGGGCGCGCGGTAGTCCAGAAGCCGGTCGATCGGCTGCGTGGTCAGCACGGCAAGGGCGGCGTCGGCGGGAAAGAAGCGGACCTCGTCCAGGGTCATGCGAGGCTCAGTCTCTGCAAAGCTCGGGGCTTTCGGGATGATCGGAGTTCAGGTATGACGCCGCCCGAACCCCTCTGCAACCCGAGAGCGATCCATGAAATTCTTTGTCGATACCGCCGACGTGCAGGCGATTGCCGAACTCAACGACCTGGGCATGGTCGATGGCGTGACCACCAACCCCTCGCTGATCCTGAAATCCGGCCGCGACATCGTCGAGGTCACGAAAGAGATCTGCGATATCGTCTCGGGCCCGGTTTCCGCCGAAGTCGTGGCGACCAAGGCCGAGGACATGATCGCCGAAGGCCGCCGCCTGGCCGAGATTGCGCCCAACATCGCCATTAAGCTGCCGCTGACCTGGGACGGTCTGAAGGCCTGCAAGGTGCTGACCGGCGAGGGGCGGATGGTCAATGTCACGCTCTGCTTCTCGGCCAACCAGGCGCTGGTCGCGGCCAAGGCCGGCGCCTCGTTCATCTCGCCTTTCATCGGCCGGCTCGACGACATCAACCTCGACGGGATGGAGCTGATCCGCGACATCCGCCAGATCTACGACAACTACGGGTTCGAGACCGAAATCCTCGCCGCCTCGATCCGCACGGTGAACCACGCCGCCCAGGCCGCGCTGATCGGCGCCGACGTGATGACCGCCCCGCCCGAGGTGATCCGCAAGCTGGCCAGCCACCCGCTGACCGATGCAGGGCTGGCACAGTTCCTGAAGGACTGGGAAAAAACCGGTCAGAAAATTCTCTGACCTGGTGTAGGCTCCGCCGACAAGAAGAAAACACGAGGCAGAAATGGCAGTCACAGAACACGCCGAACCGGCGCGTGTCGTCAAGGATTGGCGCACGCGCGTCCTGGCCGACCCCACCCTGATCCTGGACGACCGCGCGCTCATGCGCGCCCTCGTCGACGCGGCCGAGGGCCAGGTCGCGAGCAACGTGGTCGACCTGCGCGCGATGGCCATGGCCCGGCTCGAAGCGCAACTGGCCAAGCTGGAAGACACCCACCGCGCCGTCGTCGCCGCCGCCTATGAAAACGTCGCGGCCACCAACCAGATCCACCGCGCCGTCGATGCGATCCTGTCGGCGAGCGAATTCGACCGCTTCGTCCAGGTGCTGGAGGGCGAACTGGCCGACATCCTGCAGGTCGATACCGTCCGCCTGGTGCTGGAGGATGCCGGCGCCCCGGCCCCCGGCCAGCGCGACACGGTCGTCGCGATGCAGCCGCCGGGCTTCGTCGTCGACTACATGCGCCAGGGCCGCAACGCCCCCGCCCGCCGCATCGTGCTGCGCCAGGCCGTCCCTTTCGAGGGCGACCTCTACGGTGCCGCCGGCGCCTCCGTCCGGTCCGAG
Source organism: Pararhodobacter sp. SW119 (assembly GCF_017811755.1). Classification (GTDB taxonomy): domain Bacteria; phylum Pseudomonadota; class Alphaproteobacteria; order Rhodobacterales; family Rhodobacteraceae; genus Pararhodobacter. The sequence goes on from NZ_JADDJF010000010.1 coordinate 50,515, forward strand.
GCGCTGATGCGCATCGACCTCGGGCGCGGACGGGCCGCGGCGATGCTGGCGCTGGGATCGACCGACCCGCAGCACTACAAGCCCGGCCAGGCGACCGATCTGATGGCCTTCTTCACCGGCGTGGTCGAGAAGGTGCTGCGCCGCTGGCTGGGATGAGCCCGGATCAGCCGGCGATCAGCCCCGCGCTGCGCCAGGCACTCCACGACTGGCTGCAAGGAATGGCCGCGTTGCAGGACGCGGCCGACCACACGATCACCGCCTACCGCGCCGATGTCGCGGGCTTTCTTGGCTTTCTGGCCCGCCATCACGACGGCGCCGCCGGCATTGCGCAACTGCGCGCCGTGACGCAATCGGACCTGCGCGCCTTCATGGCGGCGGCTCGGGCGCGCGGCGTCGGCGCCCGGTCGCTGGCGCGCGGCCTCTCGGCGCTGAAATCCTTCGCCCGCTGGCTGGCCGAGCGGGAGCCGGGCTTCGACCCCGACGTCTTCCTCGCCGCCCGCGCGCCGCGCCACGCCCGCCCCCTGCCCCGTCCGCTCAGCGAAACCGACGCGCGCGAGATGCTGGACACCATCAGCGACGACCACGCCCACCCCTGGATACAGGCGCGGGACGCGGCGGTGCTGACGCTGCTCTACGGCTGCGGGCTGCGTATATCCGAGGCGCTGGCGCTGACCGGCCGCGACCGCGACCTCGCCGGCAGCCTGCGCGTCCGCGGCAAGGGCGGCAAGGAACGCGTGGTGCCGGTGATCCCCGCCGCCGCCGTCGCCGTCGCCGAATATGCCCGCCTCTGCCCCTGGCCGCTGGACCCCGGCGCGCCCCTCTTTCGCGGCGCCCGCGGCGGGCCGCTGAACGCGCGCCTGATCGCCCGCGCGGTCGAGGGGGCGCGCCTGCGCCTGGGCCTGCCGGCGACCGCGACCCCGCACGCGCTGCGCCATTCCTTCGCCACGCATCTGCTGGCCGCCGGCGGCGATCTGCGCGCCATCCAGGAGCTTCTCGGCCACGCTTCGCTGTCCACGACGCAGATCTACACCGGCGTCGATACCGTGCGGCTGATGCAGGCCTACCGGGCCGCCCACCCCCGCGCCACCTCCACGCCGCCCCCGGGGCGGTTGCACGACAGCCAGAACTGAGCAACAACGGCACGATGTACGAAATCTGGCGCGCCTACTCGGTCCATCTCTTCACCGCAACGGGCGCGGTGTTCTCGATGCTGGCCATGCTCGCCGCGGCCGAAAACGCCTGGAGCCTGATGTTCCTCTGGCTGGTCGTCGCCTTCATCGTCGACGGGATCGACGGGCCGCTGGCGCGCCGCTACCACGTCAAGACCCGCGCCCCGATCATCGACGGCGCCCTTCTCGACCTGATCATCGACTACCTGACCTATGTCTTCATCCCGGCCTTCGCGCTCTTCCAGTCGGGCCTGCTGCCGGGCTGGACCGGCTGGGTGGCGATCATCGTCATCACCTTCGCCAGCGTCCTCTACTTCGCCGACACCCGGATGAAGACCGCCGACAATTCGTTCTCGGGCTTCCCGGCCTGCTGGAACATGGTCGCGCTGGTGGTCTTCGCCACGCGCCCCGACTTCTGGATCATCCTGGCGCTGGTCGTGGTTCTGGCGCTCTCGATGTTCGTGCAGGTGAAGTTCGTCCATCCCGTGCGCACGGTCCGCTGGCGCAACCTCACGCTGCCGATGGCCGTGGTCTGGACCCTGCTCGCCGGCTGGGCGGCGCTGGCCGATTTCACGCAGCCGGCGCTGGTCACCTGGGGGCTGATCGTGACCTCGGTCTACCTGCTGGTCGTGGGCGTGGTGCAGCAGGCAACCGAAAAGGCGAACACCATGCGCCCGCGCCGCAGCCTGTTCGTCCGGCGCCAGAAATACTGAGCTACAGCCGTGTCAGCGCCACGCCGGTGACGATCAGCGCCGCCGCCAGGATCTTGCCCCGGTCCATCCGGTCGCCGAAGACCAGCCAGCCCAGCAGCACCGCGAACAGGATCGAGGTCTCGCGCAGCGCGCCGACCAGCGGGATCGGCGCCTGCGTCATCGCCCAGACCGCAATCGCATAGGCCAGGAACGACGCCGCCGCCGCCCCCATCCCCAGCGCCCAGGCACGCCCGTCGGCGCGCAGCACGGCCCGCCCCTTCAGCGCCAGCGCCGCGGGCGTGTAGAACACCGCCGACAGCACCATCAGCCAGGCGACGTAGGCGACCGGCTCGCCCCAGACCCGCGCGCCCAGCCCATCGGCCAGCGTATATCCCGCCGTGGCGCAGGCGGCGCCCAGCGCGAACGGCAGCAGCCGCCGCGATTCGCCGTTGTGAAAGACCCCGCGCGCCATCAGCGCAATGCCGAAGCCCAGCACGACGATCCCGGCGATCTCGGCCGTCGTCATCGGGTCGGACAGCGCGACGATCCCGACCAGCAGCACGATCATCGGCGCCGCGCCCCGCGCGATCGGATAGACCCGGCTCAGATCGCCCTGCTCATAGGCGTAGGCCAGGAACAGCTGATAGGCCATGTGGATCAGCCCCGAGGCCAGTAGCCACGGCCAGACCTCGGCCGGCGGCGCGGGAAAGAAGGGCACGATCGCCAGCCCGATCAGCGCATGGCCGACCGACAGCAGGAACATCGAGGTCTGCTTCGACAGACCCGTCTTGACCACCGCGTTCCAACCGGCGTGCAGCACCGCCGCCAGCATCACGGCAAGGAAGACGGAAAGGCTCATGCGCTCGGCTCGACAACGGCGGGGATCAGCGCCTCAGATCACAGTTTGATGACAGAGCCAAGGGCGCACCAAAGCGGCGTCGGACAAGGCCGAAGCGCGCCAGGCGCCCGCCCGCGCCGCAGGCGCGGAGAAGGCCAGAGACGCCCCATTCACATGCCCCTTTCGGCGGCCGATCCGGTGGTTAACAAATTCTTTCAATCACGGATTTTATCTCTTTCTGTCAGCCACTTGATACACGGTCCGCTAGCGGACCGCCCGTTTCTTGACGAAAAGAACCCCGGAATCAGGTCCAGAAAGCCGCCGGAATCGCCTCAACCCAGCGCATCGTTGCACCGCTTGCAGGTGCCGGGATGGGCATGGGTGCCCACGTCCGGCAGGATCTTCCAGCAGCGCAGGCATTTCGTGCCCTCGGCCTTCTCGAACTCGACACCGACGCCCGACACCTCGGGTAGCCGGAAGGCCTCGGCCGGGATCGGGTCCGGGGTCAGCGTGATGTCCGAGGTGATGCAGATATCGGCAAAATCGACCGTCTTCAGCACCGCCAGCACCTCGGCGTCGCGGACATGCACGACCGGCGCCGCCTCCAGGCTGGCGCCGATCACCTTGTCCCGGCGCTGCACCTCCAGCGCCGCCGTCACCGCGCGCCGCGCGGCGCGGATGCCGGCCCATTTCTTCGCCAGCGCCGGGTCGCGCCAGTCGGCGGGCGTTTCGGGGAAGTCCTGCAGGTGGACCGAACCGTCGTCGCCCGGATAGCGCGACAGCCACACGTCCTCCATGGTGAAGACCAGAAGCGGCGCCAGCCACGTGGTCAGACGGTGGAACAGCAGGTCCAGCACCGTCCGCGCCGCCCGCCGGCGCCGGCTGTCCGGCGCGTCGCAGTAAAGCGCGTCCTTGCGGATGTCGAACCAGAAGGCCGACAGGTCCGAGGTGGCGAAGGTAAAGAGCTTCTGGAACACGCCTTGGAAGTCGTAGGCCGCATACCCTTCGCGGACCTGCACGTCCAGTTCCGCCAGCCGGTGCAGCACCCAGCGTTCCAGTTCCGGCATCTCGGCCGGGTCCAGCCGCTCGCCCTCGTCCCAGTCCTTCAGGTTGGCGACCAGGAAGCGCAGCGTGTTGCGCAGCCGGCGATAGCTGTCGGCGGTGCCCTTCAGGATCTCCTTGCCGATGCGCAGATCGGCCGTGTAGTCCGCCTGCGCCACCCACAGCCGCAGGATATCGGCGCCGTACTGGTCGATCACCTCCTGCGGGGCGACGGTGTTGCCCAGCGACTTGGACATCTTCATGCCCTTCTCGTCCAGCGTGAAGCCGTGGGTCAGCACCCCCCGATAGGGCGCCCGCCCCTTGGTCCCGCAGGCCTGCAACATCGAGGAATGGAACCAGCCACGATGCTGGTCCGTGCCCTCAAGGTAAAGGTCGGCGATGCCGTCCTCGGTCCCGTCTTCGCGGTCGCGCAGCACGAAGGCGTGGGTCGAGCCCGAGTCGAACCACACGTCGAGGATGTCGAAGACTTGGGCATAGGCCGCGGGGTCGTGCAGGCCGTCGAGCATGCGCTCCTTGAAGCCCGGCTCGTACCAGACATCCGCGCCGTCGGCCTCGAACGCCGCGACGATACGGGCGTTCACTTCCGGGTCGCGCAGCAGGAAGTCGGGATCGGTGGGCTTGGCGCCCGTCTTCACGAAACAGGTCAGCGGCACGCCCCAGGCGCGCTGGCGCGACAGCACCCAGTCCGGCCGGTTCTCGATCATCGAATAGAGCCGGTTGCGCCCCGAGGGCGGGGTCCATTGCACCAGCTTGTCGATCGAGGTTAGCGCCCGCTCGCGGATCGTCGCGCCATGTGCGCCCATCCCGTCATCCAGCGGTCGGTCGATGGCGACGAACCATTGCGGCGTGTTGCGATAGATGACCGGCGCCTTGGAGCGCCAGGAATGCGGGTAGGAATGGCGGAACTTGCCCTTGGCCAGCAGCGCGCCGGCATAAGCCAGCTGCTTGATGACCGACACGTTCGCCGGGCCTTCCTTGCCCTCGGACGTGATGATGTGCTGCCCCCCGAACAGCGGCAGGTCGGCGCGAAAACTGCCATCTTCGGTCACGTTGTAGGTCATCGGCAGGCCGTGCTTCTGGCCCAACACATAGTCGTCGTCGCCATGGCTTGGCGCGGTATGCACGAAGCCGGTGCCGGCCTCGTCGGTGACGTGGTCGCCGGGCAGCATGGGCACGTCGTAATCCCACTCACCCTGCGCGCCCTCGACGCCGCGGAACGGATGGGCGAGGGTCAGGGCCGAAAGTTCCTCGGCCGACACCGCGCGCAGCTTCTCGTAGGCCGCGCCCTTGGCAGCGGCAAAGACGCTCTCGGCCAGATTGTCGGCCAACACCAGCGTCTCCCCCACCTGCGCCGTGCTGCCCTCGGGCGCCTCGGTCACACGGTAGAGGCCGTAGTCGATCTCGGGGTTGAAGGCGACGGCGCGGTTCTGCGGGATCGTCCAGGGGGTGGTGGTCCAGATGAGGACGTGCGCCTCCATCAATTGGTCCGCGCGACTCTTCATTTCCGAGAGATCGGTTCCGCCGACACCGAGGACTGATACCGAAAACCGCACCCAGACCTGGTGGCTGGTGTGCTCGTGATACTCCACCTCGGCCTCGGCCAGCGCGGTCTTTTCCACGGGCGACCACATAACCGGCTTCGAGCCCTGATAGAGCGTCCCGTTCATCAGAAACGTCATGAACTCGGACGCGATCACCGCCTCGGCGTGGTAGTCCATCGTCAGGTAGGGCTTTTCCCAGTTGCCGATCACGCCCAGGCGCTTGAACTCCTCGCGCTGCACCTCGATCCAGTGTTCGGCAAAGCGGCGGCATTCCTGGCGGAAATCGACGACATCGACCTCGTCCTTGTTCAGCCCCTTGGCGCGATACTGCTCCTCGATCTTCCATTCGATGGGCAGGCCGTGGCAGTCCCAGCCGGGCACGTAGCGCGCGTCATGCCCCATCATCTGGCGCGAGCGCGTGACGAAATCCTTCAGCACCTTGTTCAGCGCATGCCCGATATGAAGTTTGCCATTGGCATAGGGCGGGCCGTCGTGCAGCGTGAAGGGCGTGCGCCCCGGCTTTTCGCGAAGGCGATCATAGACCCGCATCTGCGCCCAGCGGGCCAGCCAGTCGGGCTCGCGCTGCGGCAGTCCGGCCCGCATCGGAAATTGCGTGTCGGGCAGAAAAAGCGTGTCGCGGTAGTCGATCGTGTCGGAACGGGTGTCGGCAGGCGTCTCGGCGGGCATCGGAAAACCTTCGCAGAAATTCGGGGGCGGCGGCGGCGGTGCGGGCATACGGCACCTGGTCCCGGCGACTCGGTCAGAGCGCCGGGCAGCTAATTCGGGGGATCGCCACGCAGAGTGTCCACATGCCCCGCCTTATAGGGTCCCGCCGCGCGCGGGTCCAGAGGGGCGCAGGACACCGAATCCGCTTGCATTCGTTGCGGATGCGGCGACTATTACCACATGGAAACAAGCTCTGATTCACCCCGGTCGATCCTGTGGGACATCCCCTCGGGCAAGGAGTATTACGAGCGTTCGCTCACCGTGGCGCTGCTGCGCGCGCGCGAGGTCACGATGCGGCGCTTCAAGCGCTTTGCCGACGCCCATGACCTGACCCTGCCGCAATGGCGGGTCCTGCGCGCGCTGGCCGATGGCGACCCCCTCGATGCCGGCACGCTGTGCCAGCGCTGCGTGATCCTGCCGCCGTCGCTGACGCGCATCCTGCGGGCATTGAGCGAGCGCGGGCTGATCGCCCAAGTGGCCAGCACGGATGCGCGCCGCCACACGGTGACGATCACGCCCAAGGGCAAGGCGCTCTTTGAGACGCTGGTCGTGCAGTCCGACGGCATGCGCCGCGAGATCGAGGACGCCTTCGGCCCCGAGCGGATGCAGCATCTGCTCGACCTTCTCAACGATCTGCGGATCATCACCGAAGCGCTGCCGCAACCCGAACCGGGGCTCAACGGCCACTCCTGACGGGGTCAGGCCCGCCCGGCGGTGGCCGAAAGCGTGCGCGAGTCGACCCCGATCGAACGCAGGGCGGCGTGCCATTGCGCTTCGCCGGGGGCATCGGTGAAGATCAGCGCCTCTTGCGCGTCGCAGGTCAGCCAGGCGTTTTCCGCGATCTCGCCTTCCAGCTGACCCTCGCCCCAACCGGCATACCCCAGCGCCAGCATCCAGGCCGAAGGCCCCTTACCCTGCCCGATCGCCGTCAACACCTCGGTCGAGGCGGAGAGTGCAAGCCCCGCGGGCAACGGCTGCGAGGCCCCGGGCTCAGTCAGGTCGTTGCGGTGAAGCACGAAACCGCGCGCCGGCTCGACCGGGCCGCCCAGCAGAACCGGGCGATCCTCGTCCAGCCCGGCATCGTCGATCGACAACTGATCCAGCACTTCGCGCACCCGCAGATTCGGCACCGGGCGGTTGACGACCAGCCCGAAGGCCCCCTCGGCCGAATGCGCGCACAGATAGATAACGCTGCGCTCAAACCGCGGATCCGCCATCGCGGGCGTCGAGATCAACATCTTGCCGGTGAGATCGAATGCCATGGATCGAGTGTGCAGCGGCAGCAGCCGAAAGCCAAGGGGGGACGCGGCCGGAACGCGACACCCGGCGCGCTTCCCCGAGATGTGACTTCCCCCCGCGCGCAAGCCTGCTAAGCAGACGGTCATGCACAGGATATCCCGCCCTTCCCCCCTTGCCCTGATCGCGCTCCTGGCGTTTTGCATCGTGCAGTTCGGCGCGCCGCGCGCGGCGGCGCAGGTCCTGGGCGGGCTGCCGCCCCAGATTCTGCACGCAGAACTTCGGCCGGGTTGGCAGACCGCGGAGGGCGTGCATGTCGCCGCCTTGCATCTGCAACTGGCCGAAGGCTGGAAGACCTATTGGCGGATTCCGGGCGAAGCCGGCATCGCGCCGCAGTTCGACTGGTCCCGCTCGCAGAATGCGGCGTCGGTGCGCGCGCGCTGGCCGCGGCCGGTGGTGTTCGATCAGAACGGCTATCGCAGCATCGGCTACGCCAACGAACTGGTCCTGCCGCTTGAGGTCACGCCGCGGCGCGCGGGCCGGCCGGTCGCACTGCGCGGTGAATTCACGATCGGCATTTGCAGCGATATCTGCATTCCGGTGGACCTGTCGCTGGCGCAGGTCCTGCGCGGCGGCACCGCCCCCGACCCGCTGATCGCCGCCGCCCTGACGCGCGGGACCGAACCCGCGGCAGGCGCCGGACTTGGGCGTGTCGTCTGCAGCGTGCGTCCGGGCGACGGCATGGTCGAGCTGGAGCTTCGCGCGCAATTCCCCCGGCAAGGGGGGGACGAGACGCTGGTGATCGAGTTGCCGGGCACCGATTACTGGATGACCCAGGCCACAAGCCGGCGCGAAGGCGGTGAACTGGTGGCGCGCGCGAACGTCCGCGGATCGAACGGGGGGGCAGTCGGAATAGAAAGAAGCGTCGTGGCCTTCACCATCCTGACGGAAACCCGGATGCTGGCGCATCAGGGCTGCAACGCCGCCGATTGAAGCCAGCGCCCCGAGTCTGCGGCCCGGCGCTTCAGCAGTATTCGCCACCGAACGCTGAGGTGCCACACGCGTAGGCCGCAAAGGTCGAAGCGGGCCGCCATGTTTCGGAAAAGACCATGCCCGGCGGAGGGGTTTCGATAAGGTTAAGAAAAATTCCCTTATCGCTTAGAATCAACACCTTGGAAGTTTGTCCAAGCTTGGACACTGCCCTGAGGCACCCTCCCGTCGTTCCCTCGACCGGAAAATTCCTGCCAAGCCTGTACCGGTGGTGCCCCGCTCATCCTGCCCGACGCTGCAGTCGAAAGAACATCGCGGCACTGCCCACCCCCAAAAGCAGGAGCCCGACCGTCGCAGCCCCGGCGAACGCGACAAGTTCGGCCAGGGGACCCGTCCAGCCGGGCAACAGCACCACAGTCAGCACCCCCGGCGCGCCGGTCACCAGATGCCAGCCCAGCGTCCCCGCGAAGGTCGCGGCGACCAGCGCCAGCGCCGCGCGCGGCACCCAGCGAAGCCCCGGCCCCACCGATGTCCCAGCCATGCCAAGCGCCCGGCGGAACGACCGGCCGGCGCGCGACAGATCGTGCCCGACCGCGAGCAGCGCCGGCACGATCAGAAGCACCAGCAACATGCCGAAGCCCAGACCGTAGACCAGCGTGACCACCGTCGGCTTCAGGAACTGCGCCTGGCTCGCCCGTTCGAACAACAGCGGCGCCAGACCCAGGATCGTGGTCAGCGTCGTCAGCAGCACCGGCCGCAACCGGTCGCAGGCCGCGTCGACAATCGACGGGATCAGGCCGCGCTCCCGCGCATACTGGTCCACCGTGGTCACCAGAACGATCGAGTCGTTGATGATGATCCCGGCCATGCCCAGCATCCCCACGACCGAAAACATCGACATCGCCATGCCCCAGCTCAGGTGCCCGTAAAGGACACCGATCAGCCCGAACGGTATGACCGCCATGACCACGAGCGGCCTCATCCAGCTAGAGAACACCCAAGCCAGCGTCAAGTAGATCACCAGCAGGCAGGCAATCAGCCCGACAAGCGCGTCGCTCAGAAAGTCCCGCTCCTGCTCGGCCAAGCCCGAAAGCCGCGTGGCGATACCGAAATCCTCTTCCAGCCGCGGCAGGATAGTGCGGCGCAGATCCTCGGTGATGGCGCGGGCGCGTGCCGCGTCGTCCTCGGATATGGCGCCCGAGACGGTGACCACCGGAACGCCGTTCTCGCGCTGGATCGACGAGAACCCCCGCCGGGTCTCCATGCGGACGATATCGCCCAGCGGAACATACTGACCGCTCGCGCTGCGCAGCAGCGCGGCTTCCAGAAAATCGGCGCCCCGCTCGGGTTCGGGCAATTCGACACGGATCGCCCCCGACCGCATCCCTGCCGGGAAGGTCGCGGCCTCGATCCCGCTCAACCGGTGGCGCAATTCACGGGCCAACCCGTCGGTGGTGAACCCCAACGCACGGCCTTGCGGCGTCAGTTCCAGCACCGTCTCTTCCTTGTCATAGGGCAGGCTGTCCTCCAGCCCCGAGATCTCGGGGAAGGGGGCAAGGCGGGTCTTCAGCGTCTCGGCGGCGGATTTCAGCGTCACGGCATCCGCACCAAAGAGCTGCACCGAAAGCGAGTCGCCCCCCGGCCCCATGCCGAAGCTGCGGAAGCTGATCTCGTCCAGAAGCGGGTGACGCTTCACCTCGTCCTGCAGGGCGGTCGTGAATTCGAAGGCGGACCAGTGGCGCGAATCGGCGTCGATCAGCTCGATCGTCACCGACCCGACAAGCTCGCTCCGGCGATTGGCCGCGCCCGCAAGCTGCCGGCCGGCGTTGCCGCCCAACTCAGCGATGACATGGGTCACCGGCCAAGTGCCGTGCTCGGCCTGAAGGTGGGTCGAGACGGCATCGGCGGCGCGCTGAATCTCCCGCAACTGGGTCAGGGTGTCGGCGCGCGTTGCGTCCTGCGCCATGACGAAGTTGCCGCTGAGCGTGCCCTGTTCGGGCGGAACGAAGAAGCGCCAGACCACGTCGCCGCGGATGACATTCGCCGCTTGGACCGCGAGTAAAAGCACCAGCCCGGCAAGAACGGCATACCGGCCCGCAACAACCATGCGCATGAGCGGCCGGAACGCACGCTCGCGCACCCACCCGAACCCCCGGTTCACCTGCCGCGAGGGCCAGTCGTACCAATGCTCCCGCGCGGCGCCGATCAGGGCGTGGTGCATATGGTGCGGCAGGATCAGGAAGCACTCGATCAGCGACGCCGCCAGCACCGCGATCACCGTCAACGGGATGTCTGCGATCATGTTCCCGAAACGGCCGCCAATGACCATGAGGCCGGCAAACGCGGTGATCGTGGTGATCGTCGCCGCGAAGACCGGCAGGGCCATGCGCGTTGCGGCATTCTCGGCCGCCGCGGCGGGCGGCTCGCCCAGGTCGCGGTGGCGATAGTCTGCGTGTTCGCCGACCACGATGGCATCGTCGACTACGATTCCGAGGGTGATGATCAACGCGAAAAGCGAGATCATGTTGAAGCTCATGCCAAGGGCATACATCGCGGCGATGGCAGCCAGCATGGCGACCGGAATGCCCGCGGCGACCCAGAAGGCGGTGCGCGCATTCAGGAAAAGGAAAAGCAGCAGCACCACCAGCCCCAGGCCGATCGCGCCGTTGACGAGCAGAAGTTGCAACCGTCCCTTGATCAGATCGGCGCGTGCCTGAACGAGTTCGATCCGTACCCCTTCGGGAAGGGTTGTGACAAGATCGGCGGCAAGGCGCTGAACCTCGGCCTGGATGCCGATCGCATCGCCCGACTGCGAACGATCCACGCGCAGCGAGATGGCCGGGTCGTCGCCCACCCAATAGGCGCGGTCACGGTCGATGCTGCCCGCTTGCACACTCGCAACGTCCCCTACACGCAGCGTGGTGCCATCCGGCCGGGTGTGCAACACGATCGCCCCGACCGCCTCGGCGCTCCGCCGCTCGACCCCGGTGCGCACGCGGGCGGAGCCGTCGGCGAGATCCCCGGCGGGGTCGGCTGCAACCGATGCCGCGATGGCCTGAGCGATCTGCTGAAGTGAAAGGTCGTGTTCCACCAGCTTCAGGAGCGGCACTTCAACAGCGATTTCGGGCGCGGCAACGCCCTGAATCGTCGTGCGCGTGATTCCGGCGTCGAAAAGCCGCGCAGCAACTTCATCCGCGAAGCGCGCGAGTTGATCGACACCGACAGGACCAGTGATCACGACATTGGTCACCCGGTCGGCCCAGGTCGAGCGCAGGATCCGGGGGTCCTCGGCATCCTCGGGCAGGGTGCGGATCAGGTCCAGCGCGTCCTGCACGTCCGACACCGCGCGGGTCATGTCCCAGCCAGAGTCGAATTCCAGCGTGATGCGCGCGCTGCCCTCCGAAGCCCGGGCAGAGCTCCCCAACACACCCTCGAGCGCCAGAAGTGCCGGCTCCATGACCTGGACGATCCCGGCATCTACATCCTCTGCCCCCGCCCCGGGCCAGGCGACCGAAACCGAGATGCTGTCGACGACGATGTCAGGAAAGAACTGCGCGTGCATCCGCGGCAAAGCCAGAAGGCCGGCTGCCAGCATCAGCACCAACAGAAGGTTGGCGGCCGTCCGATGACGTGTGAAGTATCTAAAGATCCCGACCGCCGAGACCTTCAGAAGCGCCTGCCGCCCCATCGCTCAGCCCCCCTGATGGCCCTGTTCAAGCCGCTCGATCAGCTGCGCCGGGACGGATTCGGCTTCAAGCTGGTTCAGAATACGGCTGCGCACCGGATCGGGCAGGGTTGCGTTCTCGGTCACGCGCGCCACGAGCGCGGCACGGCGCGCGGTATTCAGCGCGACCATCGGCGCGGGGGCACGGGCCTCGCCGGTTTCATCCCGTTCTGGTCGGATGCGAATGCCCGCACCAAGAAGCGGTGTGCGGGCGGTAACGACCTCTTGTCCGTTCAACCCGTGGGCACGGATCAGGACCATGTCGTCCTGCCGGCGCAGCAGATCGACCTGCCCCGTTTCCAGCCGGTCGCCGGCCCCCAGAACCAGGACGCCGCCATTTGCGTCCACCGCGGTGGCAGGCACAAGCGCCACGCCCTGCAGCGGCGGTTCGGCCACGCGCACCGTGACAAAGTCGCCGGGACGGAATCCGCGCGGCGCCTGAAGCTCGGCATAGAGCAGTCGCCCGGTTTGGCCTTCGCCCACCGCGGGGCTTGCGCGGACCAGTCGGATCGGTGATGTGATCGTTTGTCCGCCCAGATCGATCGTCGCTTGGCCCGCGGAATCGATCAGGTTCCCATCGTCATCAAGCAGCCGCAGATACTGTGCGGTCGAAAGCCTGAAGGCCACTTCCAGCGCGTCAGGGTCGATCAGTTGAGCGAGCCGTTCATTGGATCCGACCAGACCGCCAGCGACCACCGTGACATCCGAAAGCACGCCGGTGAAGCCGGCAGTGATCGCGGTCTCGGCGAGCCTGCGCTCTGCCTCGGCGAGGTTGATGCGCTGGCGTTCCAGCGTGGTTTCGGCGGCTTCCAGACGTGCTTCGGCCTGGGCCTCGGCCTGGAATCGGGCGATTACTGCCGCACGGGAGGCCGCGAAGGCCAGTTCGGCCTCCTCGATCGCCGCTTCCGTGCCGACGCCGCGTTCCGACAATGTGCGCCGACGCTCGAACGCGCGACGCCGCAGATCAGCCTGCGCCTGAGCTTCGGCAACGTCGGCGCGGGCCAGATCCAGGCTGCGGGCGGCATCGCGCAAGTCGGCCTCGGCGCGGCGCAGATCCGCGCCGGCCAGATCGCGCACGGATTCGGCATCTGCCGGATCGAGGCGGATCAGGACCTGTCCGGCGGTCACCGCGGCACCATCCTCGACCCCCTGAGCGATCTCGATTACGCGGCCAGCGAAGGGCGCACGCATCTCCAGCGTGCGCCGCGCGCGCACTTCGCCATAGGCCACAAGGTCTGGCGCAATCTCGCCGGGCTGGATCGTGACGACGCGGGCGGTAAAGATGCGTTCGCGGGCCGTGCGTTCCGGTGCATCCTGCGCGGCGCGATCCGAGAATGCGCCCTGCACGATCAAGCCCGCCAATCCCAGAAGGCCAAGCGTCATCGCCGCAAGAAACACGGCGATCAGACTGCGGGAGAGGAAACGCATCGGCGCGGGCCTTTGGCTATGATCGAAACGAATACGTCGGGAACGCGACGGCGGTTCATGCTTGCACGCGCCGATAGGTCATTTCCGTCGCAGGTGTTCGTCAAGCCGCGGCATGATCTCGACGAAGTTGCAGGGAAGATGGCGGTAGTCGAACTGCGGGGCAAGAATCTCGTCCCAGGCATCGCGACAGGCGCCGGGGCTGCCAGGCAGCGCGAAGAGGTAGGTGCCGCCGGCGACGCCCGCGCAGGCGCGCGATTGTATGGCCGAGGTGCCGATCTTCGCGGCCGAGATCAGGGTGAAAAGCGTGGCGAAGGCATCAATCTCCTTCTCGTAGATGGCCCTATGCGCCTCGACCGTCACGTCGCGGCCAGTCAGGCCGGTTCCCCCCGTGGACAGGACCGCGTCGATTCCCGGATCGGCGATCCACTCGCGCAGTTGCGCGGCGATGGCGTCGTCCTCATCGCGGACCAGACCACGGGCGACAAGGTTGTGCCCCGCGTCCACGATCCGTTGGGCCAGCGTGTCGCCAGATCGGTCATCGGAAGCCTGCCGTGTGTCGGAAACGGTCAGGACCGCAAAGCGCACCGGCAGGAAGTCGCGGCTCTCATCGAAGCGGCGGGGCAGGTCATAGGTCATGAGAGTTTCCGGAGCCGCGCCTTGATCTCGAGAAGGTCCGACCAGACCTCGCGCTTGTTCTCGGGCGAGCGCAGAAGGTTGGCGGGGTGCAGGGTCGGCATGCAGGGGCGGCCGATGGCATCGGTCCAATGGCCGCGCAACCGCATGATTCCGCGCCGGCCCAGTATCGCCTGACACGCGGTGTTCCCCAGCAGCACGATCACGGCGGGATCCGCCAATTCCACATGACGGACAAGAAACGGGCGCAGCATGGCCAGTTCCTCGGCCGTCGGCTCGCGGTTTCCGGGCGGGCGCCAGGGGACCGCGTTGGTGATATAGAGCGCCGAACTGGTGTCCGGACTGGTGCGCGACAGGCCGATTGCGGCGAACATCCGATCGAGAAGTTGCCCGGCGGCACCGACGAAAGGCAGGCCGCGCTGATCTTCCTCGCGCCCCGGGCCCTCGCCGATCAGCATGACGCGTGCGGCCGGATTTCCGTCAGAAAACACGGTGTTGCGCGCGCCTTTGCGCAGGTCGCAATGGGGATAGGCCGCGACCGCCTCGGCCAGCGCGGGAAGGTCTGGCGCGGCGGCCGCCATTGCCTCGGCGGCCGAGACGGGATCGACGCCATTGGCGAGCGTCGTTCGCGCTGGGGCGGCGCGGGTCGGCGTGGGCGTGGTGGACGATTCAGGGGGCGCGAGAGTCGGGTCTGCCCGCGCGGTGAAACGGTCTATCGGTGCATCGGCGATCGCCTCGGTCGCGCCAAGCTCGACCTGCCATTCCAGAAGCGCGCGTGCGAGGTGCCAGTCCATACCTGCGGTCATGGCGCAAGATTACGCGATCCCGGCGCGGGGGGGAATGGGCGTGATGTCGCGCTGACCGCTTTGTGCTTGCCGTACCGGACGCGGCTTCCTATACCGCGACGCGAGCGATGCGGAGCCGCCGATGAGTTTCAACCAGCGCCATCTCCTAGGTATCGAGCCCCTGCATCCATCTGAAATCACGGCGCTTCTCGACCTTTCCGAACGCTATGTCGAGCTTAACCGGTCCAGCGCCAAACACGCCGAAGCGCTGGCCGGACTGACCCAGATCAACATGTTCTTCGAGGCCTCGACCCGCACGCAGGCCAGTTTCGAACTGGCCGGCAAGCGGTTGGGCGCGGATGTGATGAACATGTCCGTGGCGCATTCCAGCGTGAAGAAGGGCGAGACGCTGATCGACACGGCGCTGACGCTCAACGCCATGCATCCCGACCTCCTGGTCGTGCGGCATCCTTCGTCGGGGGCCGTCAACCTGTTGGCGGAAAAGGTGAATTGCGCGGTACTGAATGCCGGCGACGGACGCCACGAGCACCCCACGCAGGCGCTGCTGGATGCGCTGACGATCCGGCGCAAAAAGGGTCGGCTGCATCGGCTGGTGGTGGCGATCTGTGGCGATATCGCGCATAGCCGTGTCGCGCGCAGCAATCTGATATTGCTGGGGAAAATGGAAAACCGCGTGCGCCTGATCGCCCCCCCGACGCTGATGCCCGCCGGCGTGGCCGAGTTCGGCTGCGAGGTCTTCGACGACATGCAGGCGGGGCTGGAGGGTGCCGACGTGGTGATGATGCTGCGCCTCCAGAAGGAGCGGATGGACGGCGCCTTCATCCCGTCGGAGCGCGAGTTCTTTCACCGCTACGGGCTTGATTCCGAAAAGCTTTCCCGCGCCAAGCCGGACGCGATCGTGATGCATCCGGGGCCGATGAACCGCGGGGTCGAGATCGACGGGCTGATCGCCGACGACATCAACCGCTCGGTCATCCAGGAGCAGGTCGAGATGGGCGTGGCGGTGCGTATGGCGGCGATGGATCTGCTGGCCCAGAACCTCCGGCGCGAGCGGCTGAAGGCGGCGCTGCGCGAGGCCTGATTGCGGGTCCGGCGGGCAGCGGCAAGGGTGCCGGAAAGTGTATGGCAAGCGGCTGGCAAGCGTATGGCAAACGTATGGCAGTTCCGAACGCTGCGGCAAGGATCTGGTAATGCCTGAACCTGCGGGTTTCGGGCTGTTACCGGGGCCGTGAAGGGGGCGCTGCCCCCCCTCTTGGCTGCGCCAATTCACCCCCCGGGATATTTTCGGACAGATGAAATCGGTGGGGGCGGGGACTGCCCGCCCTCGGCGGCGGGGCCTCTTTTCGCCGCGCGCGAAGCGCGCGGCGCCCGGCCCAACGCGAGGAAGGTTGTGCGCAACGCGCACAGCCGCACGAGGGGCGGGAGCACCTCCGGGACCCTTTCGCGCGACGTCAGAGTCGCCCGGGCGCCGCCGCCCCGTCTCGTCCGCCGGGAAACCTGCGGGTCGAACAGGAAGACCGGCGTGGCCCACCGCCTGCGATGGCGGCAGCCCTGACCCCCCTTTCCCCGGCCAGCGGTTTGGGCCATGTAGAGTTCATGCGCTGGACCGTGCCGAACATCCTGACCACCCTGCGCCTGCTGGCCGCCCCCGGCGTTGCGGTGATGTTTCTCTACTTCCATCGGCCCTGGGCCGACTGGCTGGCGCTGGTGCTGTTTCTGGGCGCCGCGATCACCGACTATTTCGACGGCTACCTGGCACGTCTGTGGAAGCAGGAAAGCCGTGTCGGCGCGATGCTGGACCCGATCGCCGACAAGGCGATGGTGATCATCGCGCTGCTGGTGCTGACCGGCTATTCGGGGATGAACCCTTGGCTGATCCTGCCAGCGACGGCGATCCTGTTCCGCGAGGTCTTCGTGTCGGGGCTGCGCGAATACCTGGGCAGCACGTCGAAGCTGCTGGCGGTGACGAAGCTGGCGAAATGGAAGACCACGGCGCAGATGGTGGCGATTGCGGTCCTGTTCGCCGCGACCGGGCTCGAATACATCCGCGAGCAGGCGCTGGCGCGCAACCGCGAACTGATCGCCGAGATGACGGCCGCCGGGCTGGACGAGGATATCAACCTGCTGACCGTCGCCTTCCACGGCGGCGAGCTTGTCTGGACGCTGGGGCTGGTGCTGATCTGGATCGCCGCGGTGCTGACGCTGGTCACCGGATGGGACTATCTGCGCAAGGCGGCCCCGCATCTGAAGGAGCCCGCGCCATGAAACTGACGATTCTCTACTTCGCCTGGTTGCGCGAACGGATCGGCCAGCCGCGCGAAACGCTGGAAACCGGCGCGACGACGGTCGCCGACCTGGTCGAGGAACTGCGCGCGCGCGAGGAACGCTACGCGCTGGCGTTTTCCGACCTCAGGGCGGTGCGCGTGGCGCTGGACCAGGAACTGGCCGATTTCGACGCCCCGCTGGACGGTGTGCGCGAAGTGGCCTTCTTCCCGCCGATGACCGGCGGGTGACAGGGAAAGGAGCCGCGCGATGCGCATCCGCGTCCAGCCCGAACCTTTCGACTACGGCGCCGAGGCCGGCGCCTTCGCCCACGGCGCGCAGGGCGCCGGGGCGGTGGTCAGCTTCGCCGGGATCGTGCGGGACCGCCCCGGCGGCGGCCTGATGCGCCTGGAGATCGAGCATTATCCCGGCATGACCGAGAAGGCGCTGGCGGCAATGGCCGACACCGCCCGCGACCGCTGGAACCTGACCGACGCAATGATACTGCACCGTCACGGCGCCATGGCCCCGGGCGAGGCGATCATGATGGTCGCCACCGCCGCGCCGCATCGCGCCGACGCCTTTGCCGCGGCCGAGTTCCTGATGGACTACCTGAAATCGTGCGCGCCCTTCTGGAAGAAGGAAATCACCGCCGAGGGCGCCGACTGGGTCGCCGCGACCGAAGCCGACGAGGATGCGCTGTCGCGCTGGTAGACGCGCCGACTGTCGCGCTGACGGCCACGCCGTTTCCCGAACCGCGATGACCGGCGCTTGGCCCCCCTGGCCGCACCCGCCTGAACCTGACGCCCGCCCTCTGCGGCGCGCCCTCTCGCCGCGCGCACCGCGCGCGGCGCCCTGCCCAACGCGAGGAAGGTTGTGCGCAAAGCGCACAGCCTGACGAGGGGCGGGAGCACCTGCCGGGTACCCCGGTCGCGCAGGGGGCGCAAGGACCTGCCGGCCTCGGGGCGTCGCGCCGGGGAAACGCGTGGGCCTTCCGGCCGTTCAGCGCGGGCGCGCCTCGGACTGGCGGCGCAGCATCTCGTTCTCGTGGCGGGCGGCGCGCAGGCCGTCCATCGCGGCGGAAAGTTCGGCGCGGGTCTGGGTCAGTTCGCGCGTCAGTTCCGCCTCGCGCGCATCGAGATAGGCGATGGCCTGGTCGCGCAGTTCCTCGGCTTCGTGCAGGGCCTGGGCCATGCCTTCGAGCTCGCCCAGATCGGCCTGGCTGACGCGGGTGAAGCGCTGCATCAGCCACTGCGCCGCCCAGCCCAGGGCGAAGGCCAGAAAGAGGATCGCGGCGGTCACCAGAATGAAGGCGAAACGGGTCATACGGCCTCGGTCCTCGTTGTCGGATCAGTTGGGTGCCGGGCGCGCCCGCGGACGGGTATCGTCGGCATCGGGTGTCTGTACCTCGAAAACGAGCTGGGCTTCCAGTTCGGCATCGCGGGCCGCGGGTTCGGGCTCGGGCCGGATCAGCGAGATCTCGATCCGGCGGTTGGCCTCGCGCCCCGCCGCGGTGGCGTTGTCGGCGATGGGATTGTCCTGGCCGTAGCCCTGCGCGACCATCCCGGCGACCAGCACGCGGCGTTCCAGCAGCCCGTTGATCACCGCCTCGGCACGCTCCTGGCTGAGGCGCTGGTTGGTTTCGGCGCGGCCCTGGCTGTCGGTATGGCCGGCGACCTCCAGCGGCAGTTCGCCGCATTCGCGCAGGATCTCGGCGATCTCGTCGAGGACGGCGCGGGAATCGCTGTCCAGTTGCGCCGATCCGGGCGCGAAGGTGATCTTGCGTGCCGCCAGCACCGCCTGCACGCGGCTTTCGCAGCGCTCGGGCGTCGGCGCCTGGGCGACGGGGTCGAGTTCCTCGTCATAGCGCACGCGGACGGCGAGGCGCGCGTCGGCGCCCAGCCCGTCGGAGAGGATCCGGGTGACCCGGTCCGAAGCCTCGGGATTGCCGGAGATGCCGGTCAGGTCGACCCGGTCGGCGCGCATCAGGACGCTGCCGGAGTTGAGTTCCGCCAGCGCCTCGAGCGCGGTGAGCGCGCGCACCGACCAGCCCGAGGGCAGTTCGGGGTCGAGGCGCGCCTCAAGCGTCACCGCCTCGGAGCCGAAGCGGGCATTGGCGAAGGCGGTGACGGCGCCGCGAATACGCTCGTCGGGCAGGCGGCCAGCGATCAGCACGCGCCCTTCGGTATCGAGCGTGGCGCGCAGTTCGGGCAGGGTGTCGTCCTCGGCCACGCTGTCGGGATCTGGCTCGCGCCGCTCGGCGGTCAGGGTGAAGGCCTCGGGCAGGCGGGTCTCCAGCCGGCCGACGGCGCGGTCGAACTCGGCCTGGGCGACAGTCGCCGGCACGCGGAGCGCGACATCGGTGTCGGAGAAGCCGAGCGTACCCGCGCCCAGCCCGGCCAGCGTTTCGACACCCAGTTCCACCGCCTGCGCCCAACGCGGGGCGGGCATGCCCATGCCGATCGTGCAGGTCAGCCGCTCGTTTGCGCCGGCGCGGCGCACCGCACTCAGGATCCTGTCGCGGTCATCGTCGTTGTCGGCGGCGCAGGCTTCCAGCCGCGTGCCGTCCTCGTCCAGAACGAAGCGGAAGGTATAGGGCGAGAGGATCGGGCGCGGAGCCTCCAGGTCCAGGATCACGACCTGACCGCGCGGGGCGGCGGCGCGTAGTTCCGACTCGAGCTGCTGGCGCGCCGCGTCGCTGGCCACGAGCGCCTGCACCTCGATCCGGCCGGCGGTGACCGAAACCTGCGCCACCGGCAGCGCGGTCAGCACGCCGAGCGCATAGTCGACGGCCTGTTCCCAGCCCGGCGGCACCGGGTGATCGGCGCTTTGCAACATGTCGGCGACCGCGATCTCATCCTCGATCGCGGCCATCCGCTCGACGATCGCGCCGGCGCCCTGCACCGCGGGGACAAGTCCGATGACCGAGATGCGGTCGTGATTGCGCAGCGCCTCGATCCGGAAAACCGGCGAGACCACGCCGGCGGCGCCTTGCGCCTCGATCGTGTCGCGCAGGCGTGCGGAATGGACGACGCCACCGGCCAGACGCAGCGCGGTGAGGCGCGCGCGTTCGTCGGGCGCCGTGCCCGAAAGATGCACGCGCAGGCCGTCGGTTGCGACTTCGACCCAGTCCATGCGGGCCTCGGCGAAAGCGGTTTCAAGGTCGGCGCGGGTCTGCCGTTCCAGCGTGCCGGCCAGAAGCGCCGCGGCCAGTACCGCGACAAAGGCGGCGACGGCAAAAACCGCCCAGGGCAGATAGGGGATCAGTCGCGGCATGGGAGTCCTGTCACACCGGGTCCGGCAGATCGCGTCCCGTGGCGGCGGCGATCGCGGATCGGACCTGTCTCTTGCATGGGCCCTGCCCTAGCGAGTCGCCGAGCGGGATGCAATCAGAGCAGGAAGGCGGCGGCGAAAAACAGCACAACGATCAACCCTGCGTCGCGGTTGGAGCGGAAGATGGTCAGGCAGACATCCGGGTCGTGGATGTTTAACTTGCCAAGCTGCCAGTTGAGATGCGCGCCGAAGGCCCAGGCCCCGGCCAGCGCCAGCGACATGGCCAGCGGATCGGCCAGCGGCGCCAGCGCGAAGATGATGGCCAGCGACATCAAGAGGATCGCCGCCACCAGAAAGCCGCGCAGCCAGTTGTCGGTATGCGCGCCGAAGAGCCGCGCGGTCGATTTCACGCCGATAAGGGCGTCATCCTCGCGGTCCTGATGGGCGTAGATCGTGTCGTAGAAAAGCGTCCAGGCGATCCCGGAAAGATAGAGAAACACCGCCGGCAGCCCCAGCGCGCCGGTCTGCGCCGTCCAGGCCAGAAGCGCCCCCCAGTTGAAGGCCAGCCCGAGAAACACCTGCGGCCACCAGGTGAAGCGCTTGGCGAAGGGATAGATGGCCACCGGCACCAGCGCAAGGATGCCCAGCCCGATCGCGGCCCAGTTGAAGGTCATCAGGATCAGGAACGCGACCGCCATCTGCGCCGCCATCCAGGCCAGTGCCTGGCGCACGCTGACCGTCCGCGCAACCAGCGGGCGGTTGCGGGTGCGCGCCACGCGGCCATCGATGTCGCGGTCGGTGATGTCGTTCCAGGTGCAGCCCGCCCCCCGCATCAACAGCGCGCCGATGGCGCAGCCGAGCAGGATCCAGACCGTCAGCCAGCCGCGCAGGTCGGGCACCGCCAGCCCGCCCAGCAGCGCCCCCCACCAGCAGGGCAGCAGCAGCAGCCAGGTGCCGATCGGCCGCTCGACTCGCGAGAGGCGCAGATAGGGGTGCCAGCCGGGTAGGGTGAGCCGGGTGAGCCAGGTGTCGTGAACGCTGTCGGCAACGCCCTCGGCCGCGGAATCGGGCGTGGCCTGGTCGCCGCCTTCGGGCGACGCGCCGGGCTCTGGCCTTCGATCCGATCCGCTCATACATTCGGTCCCATGTCTGAAGGCCATCGCCGCTCCGCCGAACCCGAGTCCCCTGCCCGACGTCCTCGCGTGCGCCTGTTTCTAGAGCAGCCGCTGGGCGAAGGGCAACCGCTTAGCCTGCCGGCACCGGCGGCGCATTACCTCGGCTCGGTCATGCGCCTGCAACCGGGCGCCGAGATCGCGGTGTTCAACGGCCGCGACGGCGAATGGCGGGTGCGTCTGGAGGAACTTGGCAAGAGGGGGGGCGCGGCGCAGAGCCTGACGCGAACCGCGCCGCAGCGCGATCCGCCGGACCTGTGGCTTCTGTTCGCGCCGTTGAAGAAGGCGCGTACCGACTTCATCGTCGAGAAGGCGACCGAGCTGGGCGTGGCCCGCCTGCTGCCGGTACAGACCGATTTCACCAACGCCGAGCGGGTGCGCCGCGACCGGTTGCAGGCCCATGCCGTCGAGGCAGCAGAGCAGTGCGGCGCCACGCACGTGCCGCAGGTCGAGGATCTGCGCCCGCTGGCCGCGATGCTGGCGGACTGGCCGGAAGGGCGGCACCTGTGGTGGGCGGACGAGACCCGCGCCGGTGCGGCGGCACGGCCCGACCTGGGGGGCCCCGCGGCCATCCTGATCGGTCCCGAGGGGGGCTTCGCGCCCGACGAGCGCGCCCGGATCGCCGGGCTGCCCTTCGCCCGGCCGATGGCGCTGGGTCCGCGCATCCTGCGGGCGGAAACCGCTGCGCTGGCGGCGATCACGCTCTGGCAGGCGACGCAGGGGGATTGGCGGTGACCGCGCCTGGCGCAGAGATGGCGCGGGCGCGCGTTGCGGGGGCCGGTCCGGTCGGATCGAGGTACCTGCCGGGTGCTGTGCTGCGCATTCGGAGCATGGCGGTCGGCGCCGTGGGAACCGGCCCATGCCGTTGATCCGGCCCGAGGCGCGGCGCCTGATCCGGCACTGGCGCGACGCGCTGATCGGGTTGGGGTTGCTGGCGATGGGGGTCTGGTTCACCGCCCAGCCCGGGCCGGTGCTCAAGGGCTTGGGCGCGGTCGTGGCGCTGGCGGGGCTGGCCCTGACGATCCTCGGCACGCGGCGGGCGCGGTTTTCCGTTCAGGCGGGGGCACCGGGCGTGGTGCAGGTGCTGGAGGGGCAGATCACCCTTTTCGGCCCCGAGACCGGCGGCTTCATCGCGCTGCGGGAACTGGAGGCGCTGGACCTGAGCGCCGATGGCGCAAGCTGGCGGCTGCGCGCGTCGGATGGCACGCGGCTGGACATTCCGCGCGGCGCGCGCGGTGCCGAGGCGCTGTTCGACGCTTTCGCGCAACTGCCCGGCGTCGACATGGCGCATCTGCTGCGCCGCATCGACGCCGCCCCCACGCCGGGCGACCAGCCGATCTGGCGGCGTACGGCGCCGGTGCCCTTGACTCGGCCGGCGCCGCGGCACAGGTGAAGGCGACCATAACCAGCCGGAGCGCGGCCCATGTCCATTCCCCAGTCCGGCGGCGGACAGATCGAACACGCGGGCCAACTGGCCGAGTATCTGGCCGCCGGCTGCAAGCCGCAGTCCGACTGGCGCATCGGCACCGAGCACGAAAAGTTCGGCTATTGCCAGAACACGCTCGAGCCGTTGCCCTACGAGGGGCCGCGATCGATCAGGGCGATGCTGGAGGGGCTGCGCGACCGTTTCGACTGGGCGCCGATCGAGGAAGGCGGCAAGATCATCGGTCTGGAAAAGGACGGTGCCAATGTCAGCCTGGAACCCGGTGGGCAGCTGGAACTGTCGGGCGCGCCGCTGGAGAATATCCACCAGACCTGCGACGAGGTGAACGAGCATCTGCGCCAGGTGAAGTCGGTCGCCGACGATATCGGCGCGGCGTTCATCGGGCTGGGGGCGGCGCCGGTCTGGTCGCACGCGCAGATGCCGATGATGCCCAAGGGGCGCTACCGGCTGATGACCGACTACATGCAGAAGGTCGGCACCCACGGGCTGCAGATGATGTACCGGACCTGCACCGTGCAGGTGAACCTGGATTTCGGGTCCGAGCCCGACATGGTGCAGAAGCTGCGCGTGGCGCTGGCGCTGCAGCCGGTGGCGACGGCGCTCTTTGCCAACTCGCCCTTCTTCGAGGGCAAGCCGAACGGCCACAAGTCCTGGCGCGCGCGGATCTGGCGCGATCTGGACCCCGACCGGACGGGGATGCTGCCCTTCGTCTTCGACGAGGGTTTCGGGTTCGAGCAGTGGGTGGACTACGCGCTCGATGTGCCGATGTATTTCGTCTACCGCGACGGCCGCTATATCGACGCCACCGGCCAGAACTTCCGCGACTTCCTGAGGGGCGAGTTGCCGGCGCTGCCCGGTGAAGTGCCGACGCTGTCGGATTTCGCCGACCATCTGACCACGATCTTCCCCGAGGCGCGGCTGAAGCGCTTCATCGAGATGCGCGGCGCCGACGGGGGGCCGTGGCGGCGGCTGTGCGCGCTGCCGGCGTTGTGGGTCGGCTTGATGTACGACCAGGCGGCGCTGGATGCGGCCTGGGATCTGGCGCGCGGCTGGGACGCCGAGACGCGCGAGGGGCTGCGGGTCGCGGCCAGCGTCGAGGGGCTGGCGGCGCGTGTCGGCACCATCCGGATGCTCGACCTGGCGCGCGAGGTCGTGGCGATCGCCGAGGCAGGGCTGAAGTCCAGGGCGCGGCCGGGCGCGGGCGGGATGCTGCCCGATGAGACACATTTCCTGAACGCGCTGAAGGAAAGCCTGGAGACCGGGCAGACCCCCGCGGACGAGATGCTGGCGCGCTATCACGGCGAATGGGCCGGGGATCTGAGCCGGATCTATGCCGAATACAGCTACTGAGGGGCCTGTGTCCAAATTTGGACAATCGACCAAGTAATTGATATGAAAGTCGTTACCGCTAACAAATTAACCTGATCGTAACCGGTTTCCGGGGCCTTGGCGGCGTCCCGGCGACGCGTTCTGGCCACGAGCCGCGGTTTCTGGCATATCGCGCCTGTTCCTTCCCCGGCGAGGCCCCCATGCTGGACGAGAGCGACGACATCCACCCGCTGTTTCACGGCGCGCCCAAGACGACCGAGTTTCGAAAGCTGCGCAAGCGACTTGTCCAACAGGTGCGCGAGGCGCTGGACACCTATTGCATGGTCACGCCGGGGGCGCGCTGGCTGGTCTGCCTGTCGGGCGGCAAGGACAGCTACACGCTGCTGGCGGTGCTGCACGAGTTGCAGTGGCGGGGCCTGCTGCCGGTCGATCTGCTGGCCTGCAACCTCGATCAGGGCCAGCCGGGGTTTCCCGCGACGGTCCTGCCCGAGTTCCTGGCCCGCATGGGCGTGAAGCATCGGATCGAATATCAAGACACTTATTCGATCGTGATGGACAAGGTCCCGCAGGGGCGGACCTATTGCGCGCTCTGTTCGCGGCTGCGTCGCGGGAACCTTTATCGGATCGCGCGCGAGGAAGGGTGCAGCGCGGTGGTCCTGGGCCATCACCGCGACGACCTGCTGGAGACCTTCTTCATGAACCTCTTTCACGGCGGGCGTCTGGCGACCATGCCGCCGAAGCTGCTGAACGAGGACGGCGATGTGCTGGTCCTGCGCCCGCTGGCCTTTGTGGCCGAGGCCGATTGCGACCGATTCGCCCGCGACATGCGCTATCCGATCATCCCGTGCGACCTCTGTGGCAGCCAGGACGCCTTGCAGAGGATGCAGGTCAAAGCGCTTCTGGACGAATGGGAAAAGCGCAGTCCGGGGCGCCGGCAGGTGATGTTCCGCGCCCTGATGAACGCCCGCCCGTCGCATCTGGCGGACCCCACGCTGTTCGACTTCGCCGCGCTGCAACCTGCGGTCGAGCAAGACGACGCGGACAATTCGACGGAATTTTCCGGCCAGGGTTAAGGCTTCGGTTAAGGCTTGCGGCGAGTCCTGTCTGTGGAAACGGGGTGCCACCGGGTCAGGAGCCTGTCGAAATGCGCTTTCAGGCGGTGCGGATAGATACGCCTTCAGAGTGGGCGCGCCGGGCGTCGAACTGGGCGCGCCGGCCGCACACGCTGGCGCTGGTCCCGGCGGTGTCGTTGCTGGCGTATTTCTGGGGCGGCGAGCTTTGGCTGGTGGCCAGTGTCGTGGCCCTGCAGTCGGTCTGGCTGATCGTGGCGACGCGCGACGACCGGCGCCCCTCGGAGCCGCGCCGCGCGCCCTGCCGTCCGGTGCCGCGTGAGACGGTCGAGGCGACGCTGAACGAAGGCAGCGGCGGCGCGCTGACCTCGGCGGCGCTGCTGCTGCGGCTGGACGATTTCGACACGCTGACCGCGCATCACGGCGAGCTTTTCATCGGCGCGCTGGCCGAGGCGCTGACCCTGCGCCTGGGCCAGGGGCTGCGCACGCAGGATGCCTATTGCGTTCTTTCCGATGCGAAGTTCGCCATCGCCCTGGCCCCGCTGCGCGGCACGGCGGTGGAGACGGTTCTGGCGGTTGCCCAGCGTCTGCAGGCGGATCTGGCGAAACCCTTCCGGTATTCGGGCGTGACGGTCTGGCCCAGCGTTTCGGTCGGGATCTGCCTGAACCCCGCCACCGCCCGCGCCGCCGGGCTGGGCATGATCGAGGCCGCCGAACGGGCGGCGCGCATCGCGCTGAATTCCGGGCCGGGCGGCGTGCACAGCTTCAGCGCGACCGATACCGCCGCCCCCTCGGCCCCGGCCTTGCGCGCCGAGTTGCGGCGCGCGCTGGACAATGGCGAGATCTGCGCGTTCTTCCAGCCGCAGGTCGAACTGGCCTCGGGGGCTGTGTCGGGGATGGAGACGCTGGCGCGTTGGCTGCATCCCGAGCGCGGGTTGATCCCGCCCGCCGAATTCCTGCCGCTGATCGAGGCCGAGGGCCTGTCGACGCGCCTTGCCGAACGGATGCTGCGCGACGGTCTGGCCACGCTCAACCGGCTAGATGCGCAGGGGCTGGTGGTGCCGAACGTGGCGGTCAACCTGTCGGCGCCCGAACTGGGCAACCCGCAGCTTGCCGATACCATCGCCTGGGAACTCGACCGCCATGACCTCGCGCCCGAGCGGCTGGTGCTGGAGATCGTCGAAACGGTGGTGACCCACACCGACGACGATGTGCTGGTCAAGAACGTGGCGCGGCTGGCCGCGCTGGGATGCGGCATCGACCTGGACGATTTCGGCACCGGGCATGCGTCGATCGCGAATATCCGGCGCTTCGCGGTGAGCCGGGTCAAGATCGACCGGTCCTTCGTCACCCACATGCACCGCGATCCCGACCAGCGCCGCATGGTCGCCGCGATCCTGTCGATGACCGGCGAGCTGGGCCTGCAATGCGTGGCCGAGGGGATCGAAGCACCCGAGGAAGCGTCGCTCTTGGCC
This sequence comes from Pararhodobacter sp. SW119, assembly GCF_017811755.1. Taxonomy (GTDB): domain Bacteria; phylum Pseudomonadota; class Alphaproteobacteria; order Rhodobacterales; family Rhodobacteraceae; genus Pararhodobacter. The sequence goes on from NZ_JADDJF010000010.1 coordinate 77,385, forward strand.
AAGATGGGCTGCGAACACGGACAGGGCTTCGGGATTGCCCGGCCGATGCCCGCGACCGATCTGGCCCGCTGGCTGCGCACGCAGGCCGCGATCCGGGCCGGAACCGGCGCGGCCGCCATCGCCGAGGGCGAGCGCGGCTGAGCGCGGCGGCGACCGCCGGTCTGCCGTCGGGCGTGCCGGTTCGCGCAGCATCCAACCGAAATCGAGGCTACCGCGCCCGGTGCCCGGCCTGCGTCCGCGGACGCGCTGCGCGACTGGGTCGTAGATGAAAAACCGGCGAGCGGGCCGGACGGTGCCGGGAATCCGCTTGACCTTTGGGGGCACAGTCTGTTGAACCGGCCCAACCTGAACCTAGGCTGCCGGAATTCCCCTGATGGACAACCAGAACAAGAACCTGATCCTGGCCTTCGCGCTGAGCCTGATGGTCATTCTGATCTGGTTCGCGCTCTTTCCGCCGCCCGAGCCGGAGCCCGCGCCGACCGTCCAGCAGACGGAACTGGTGCCGCCGCCCGCCTCCGATGAGGTGCCCGCCGAGGTGACGCTGGCCGAGGAGGCCGAGCCGACCGCCGCGCGCATCGACATCGACACGCCGCGCCTGAGCGGCACGATTTCGTTGACCGGGGGGCGCGTCGACGACCTGCAACTGCGCGATTATTTCGAGACGACGCGCCCGGGATCGGACATCGTGCATCTGTTCAACCCGGTGGGCGGGGGGCGCGAGCCGTTCTACGCGCTCTACGGCTGGAGCCCGCGCGGTGCCTTGGGATTCGAGCAGGTGCCGGGGCCGAACACGGTCTGGGAGCAGGTCGGCGACAATGCCCTCTCCCTCGAGACGCCGGTCACGATACGCTGGGACAACGGTGAGGGCCTTGTCTTCCAGCGCACCTACGAGATCGACGCGGACTTCATGTTCACCGTCACCCAGTCGGTCGAGAACAACACCGGCGCGCAGGTTGCACTCGACCCCTACGGTATTCTTGCGCAGCATGGGCTGCCGTCGGACCTGGAGAATTTCTTCATTTCGCACGAGGGTCTGGTGCAGATGGCCGATGGCCAGCTGACCGAGGACAGCTACAAGTCGATGCGCGGCTACAACGTGCATGAACGCGAGCGGACACCGGCCACCGTCACCGAGGTGGTCGAGAACGGCTGGATCGGCCTGACCGGCAAGTACTTCATGGCGACGCTGATCGGCGCCCCCGGTCAGGCGTTCACCGCCGTGGCGCAATACGTGCCCGGCGCGGACATCTACCAGACCTCGATCCGGCAGAGCACCGTGACCGTCCCGGCCGGCACCAGCGCAAGCTCCCAGTCGATGCTGTTCGCCGGCGCCAAGGAATGGTCGCTGATCCGCAGCTACGAGCGCGAAGCGAATGTGGACCGTTTCACCGACGCCATCGACTGGGGCTGGTTCTTCTTCCTGACCAAGCCGATCTTCGCGCTGCTGCATTTCATCAACGGCATCATCGGCAACATGGGCTGGTCGATCCTGGTGCTGACCCTGATCATCAAGGCCGTGCTGCTGCCACTGGCGTGGAAGTCCTACGTCTCGATGGCGAAGATGAAGGACCTGCAGCCCGAGATGATGGCGATCAAGGAGCGCGCGGGCGACGACCGCCAGAAGCTTCAGCAGGAGATGATGAAGCTCTACAAGGAAAAGAAGGTGAACCCCGCCGCGGGCTGCCTGCCGATCCTGCTGCAGATCCCGATCTTCTTCTCGCTCTACAAGGTGATCTTCGTCACCATCGAGTTGCGACACGCGCCGTGGCTGTGGGTTTTCAACGACCTTTCGGCGCCGGATCCGACGTCGATCGTCAACCTCTTTGGCCTGTTGCCCTGGGCGGCGCCGGATCCGAACAGCATCGCCGCGCTGATCCTGATCGGCATCATGCCGTTGATGTTCGGCTTCACCATGTGGCTGCAGATGCGGCTGAACCCCGCCCCCACAGACCCGATGCAGGCGACGATATTCAACTGGATGCCCTGGGTGTTCATGTTCGTACTCGGCGGTTTCGCCTCGGGCCTGCTGCTCTACTGGATCGGGAACAACATCATCACCTTCTCGCAGCAGTACATGATCATGCGGTTGAACGGATCGAAGCCCGACCTTTTCGGCAACATCAAGCAGACCGTGCGCCGCAAGAAGGGTGATGCGACGAAGTGAGCGACCTGCGCCTGGCCCATATCTGCCGCCACCCGATCAAGTCGGTCGGCTTCGAGGAGATCGCGCGCGCGGCGCTGACGCCGGGCCGCGCCCTGCCCTTCGACCGGGCCTGGGCGGTCGCGCATGAGGCCGCGGATTTCGGCGATCAGCCGCAGGGATGGGAGCCGAAGCTGAAGTTCCTGCGCGGCTGGGCTGAAGGGGCGCTGATGGCGATCCGCGCGCAGTTCGATGACGCCACGCAGACCGTCACGCTGTCGCACCCTGCCCGTCCCGACCTGATCGCCCGCCTGCCCGACGAGGGCGACGCCGTGGTCGAATGGCTGCGCCCCCTCTGGCCCGAGCGTCGGCCGGCGCCCCGGCGACTGGTCGCGCGCGCCGATGGCGGGGCGCTGACGGATGTGCCCGATCCCTGGATCTCGATCCTCAGCCTGACCTCGAACCGCATACTCGGCCAGCGGCTGGGGCAGGAACTGTCGATCCACCGCTGGCGCGCCAACCTCTGGGTCGAGGGCCTGGCGCCCTGGGAAGAATTCGACCTGATCGGCCGCGAAATCGAGATCGGTGGCGCGCGCCTGAAGATCACCCAGCGCATCACCCGTTGCCGCGCGACCTGCGCCAATCCCCGGACCGGACAGCTGGACGCCGACACGCTGGGCACGCTGGAAGACGGTTATGGCCATCAGGATTTCGGCGTCTATGCCGAGGTCATCGCGGGCGGGCAGATCGCCGTCGGCGATACGGTCCGGCCATGCTGACCAGCCCCGATCCCGACCGGCTGCATCCGGTGCCCGAATTTCCGCGCGTGGTGGCGCTGAAACCGCTAGCGGCGGGACGGGCGAATGTTACGGTGGGACCCTACAGCTACTACGACGACCCCGAGCACGCGACCGAGTTCTTCGACCGCAACGTGCTGCACCATTTCGACTTCGTCGGCGACCGGCTGGTGATCGGCGCGTTCTGTGCTTTCGCGACCGGCTGCCGGATCGTGATGAACGGCGCCAATCACGCGATGGGCGGCTTTTCGACCTTTCCGTTCAACATCTTCGGGGGCGACTGGGAAAAGGGTTTCGACCCGGCGAGCTGGGAGGCCGAGAAGCGCGGCGACACGGTTATCGGCGCCGATGTCTGGGTGGGCTCCGAGGCCTGGATCATGCCCGGCGTCAGCGTCGGCGCGGGCGCCATCGTCGCGGCAAAGGCCGTCGTGACGCGCGATGTCGCGCCCTTTGCCGTCGTCGCGGGCAACCCTGCGCGCGAGGTGCGCCGCCGGTTCGACCCCGAGACGGTGGCCGCGCTCCTGGACATCGCCTGGTGGGACTGGCCGGTGGAACGCATCACCCGCAACCTCGATGCGATCCGGGGCAGCGACCTTGCCGCCCTGAGGGCGGCGTCATGAAACTTCCCTTCCCGATCGCCGAGCCGCCCGATCCGCTGGCCGAGGAAGCCGGGCGCAAGCTGTTCGCGGGGCCGGTCGATTTTGTGAAGGGGGTCGTGGCGATGGACGGCCTGCCGCCGGCCGACCGGCTGGAAGTCTGCTTCGCCGGGCGGTCGAACGTGGGCAAGTCGAGCCTGATCAACGCGCTGGCCGGCCGGAAGGCGCTGGCGCGAACCTCGAACACGCCGGGGCGCACGCAGGAGATCAACTTCTTCGACCTGGGCGGGCGGGTCTATCTGGTCGACCTGCCGGGATACGGTTTTGCCGAGGCACCGAAGCCCGTGGTGGCGCGCTGGCAGGAGTTGCTGAAGGCCTATCTGTCCGGCCGCCAGACCCTGCGCCGGGCCTTCGTGCTGATCGACATGCGCCACGGAGTGAAGGCCGTCGATCACGAGATCATGGACCTGCTGGACCGCGCCGCGGTGACCTTTCAAGCGGTGCTGACCAAGGCCGACAAGATCGGCGCCGGCGCACGGGAAAAGACGCTGGCGCAGGTGCGCGAAGCACTGAACCGCCACCCCGCCGCCTATCCCGAACTGCTTGTCACCTCGTCGGAAAAAGGCGAGGGTATCGCCGCGCTGCGGGCGATCGTCGCCACGATGGACTGAACGATGAGACGTCAGAAGATGGACCGAGACTGGATCGCCACCGCCCGCACGCTGTCCGAGGCGCTGCCCTACCTGCAACGCTATACCGGCGCCATCGTCGTCATCAAGTTCGGCGGCAACGCGATGGGCGACGACGACGCGATGGCCGAGTTCGCCCGCGACGTGGTGCTGATGCGACAGGTCGGGGTGAACCCGGTGGTCGTGCACGGCGGCGGGCCGATGATCAACGAGGTGCTGGCCAGGCTGGGGATCAAGTCGGACTTCGTGCGCGGCAAGCGGGTGACCGACAAGGCCACAATCGAGGTGGTGGAGATGGTGCTCTCGGGCCTGGTCAACAAACGCATCGTGCAGGCGATCAACGACCAGGGCGGGCGCGCCGTGGGATTGTCGGGCAAGGATGACGACCTGATGGTCTGCGTCGCCGACGACCCCGAACTGGGCTTCGTCGGCCGCCCGGTCGAGATGAACGTGCAGGTGCTGCGCGACCTGTTCCAAGCCGGGATCATCCCGGTCGTGGCCCCGGTCGCCACCGGCATGGAGGACAACGAGACCTTCAACGTCAACGGCGACACCGCCGCCGGCGCCATCGCCGGCGCGCTGCAGGCCGACCGGCTGCTGCTGCTGACCGATGTGGCCGGCGTGAAGGACGAAAGCGGCGCGGTGGTGACCGAACTGCACCCCGACCAGGTCCGCGCGATGACCGAGGAAGGGATCATCGCAGGCGGGATGATCCCCAAGACCGAAACCGCGCTGGCCGCGATCGACGCCGGCGTGCGCGCCGTCGTTATTCTGGATGGCAGGGTGCCCAACGCCTGCCTGCTGGAGCTTTTCACCGAACACGGCGCCGGGTCGATGATCCGCGCGACGCAGCCGCGCGTGACGCCGCGTGGCCAGCGCGTCTGATCTGCACGCCGCACTTGCGGCCGAGGCGCTGGTCGCCCTCGGCACCGCGCCGCCCGATCCGGCCTTTTGCCCGGCGGGTAGCCGCGCGCTGGTGCTGGTCGGCACGCGGGGCGGATCGGCCTGGTGGGATCGACTGACGGCCAGCGCCGAATGGCGCGATGGCGCGCCCGATCCGGTCGACCGCTGGTCGAAGCGTATCCTCGGTGCGCTGGCGCGGCGCTTCGCGGGCGGGGCGGTCTTTCCCTCCGACGGGCCGCCCTGGCCGCCGTTTCAACGCTGGGCGCGGGAGACCGGCCGCATCTGGCAAAGCCCGGTGCAACTGCTCGTCCATGCCGAGGCGGGGCTGTGGGTGGCGTTTCGGGGCGCGCTGGCGCTGCCTTTCGCGGTGTCCCTGCCCGCCGCCGAGAAGCCCTGCGACCGCTGCGTCGGACGCCCTTGCCAGACCGCATGCCCGGTCGGTGCGCTGACCTCGGATGGCTATAACCTACCGGAATGTCATGCCTTTTTGGACACTCTCGCGGGGGCGGAATGTCTTTCGCTCGGTTGCGCGGTACGGCGGGCTTGCCCGGTGTCGCAAAGCCATGCAAGAGTGCCGGCTCAATCTTCTTATCACATGAGCCGGTTTCACCCATGACCAAGCGCCTGATCCTGACGCGGCACGCGAAATCCAGTTGGGACGACCCGGTCATGTCCGACCACGACCGCCCGCTCAACGACCGGGGGCGGGCGGCGGCCGTGGATCTGGGCGCCTGGCTGGCCTCGCGCGGGTATCTGCCCGACGCGGTGCTGTGTTCGGACGCGGTGCGCACCCGCGAAACCTGGGAAGGGATCGCGCCGGCTTTCGCGGCGCCGCCGGAAATCATCTTGAAATCAGCGCTTTACCACGCCGGGGCAGTGGTTATGCTGGCCGTGCTGCGGCATGCCACGGGCGATACGGTGATGATGATCGGGCACAACCCCGGCATCGCCGATTTCGCCGAACGGCTGGTCGCGCAGCCGCCGGCGCATGCGCTGTTTCGCCGCTATCCGACCGGCGCGACGCTGGTCGCCAGCTTCGAGGTCGCGACCTGGCAGGAGGTCGACTTCGGCATGGGCGCGGCACGCGATTTCATCATCCCGCGCGAAATCAACGCCTGAAAACGCCCGCCGGCAGGGTGCCGGAAAGTGTATGGCAAGCGGCTGGCAAGCGTATGGCAAGCGTATGGCAGTTCCGAACGATGCAGCAGGGATCTGGTAACGTCTGAGCCCGCGGGTTTCGGGCTGGGACCGAGGCGAAAAGGGGGGCGCTGCCCCAAGCCCGTTGCCGGAAATGGTGCCGTCGACGCTGAGGATCGGGGCTCAATGTCCCGACAAAGGAAGTGTCCGTGCGAAACCCTTCAAAGTGAAGGGAGCTATGCGGCCTTGCGTTTCGTGTGTTCGGCGCGATTGTTGGAAAAAGGGTGACCCGGGTGGAACGGGGTAACGGCCGAAGACGTTATGGGCGGAGCGGAGAATGCGTCATGTCGCATCGTCTTTCTCGTCAAGGCCTGAATCTTTCGAGCCATTACAAGAGATGTCCGACCGGGATGTCCATGACACCTACTTGAGAGGATCGCTACATGACCGTCGTGCTTGCCACCGTGTGCCGAGATGGCGTTGTGCTCGGCTCGGACTCCCAGATCACCGACAAAGGGCGCGGCATGACCTATCCCGCCGACAAGCTTCACCCCCTGGGCAAGTCGGCCGCCTGGGGCGGCAGCGGTGCGCGATCGGTGCTGACGGACGTGGAACGCTGCTTCAATGAAAACAGCGCCGCAATCCTGGAGGCGCCCGACATCGGGCGCGCGTTGCAGGGACAGGTCCTGCCGATCCTTCGCCATCACTACGACACGTTCATCACCGACGTACCGGGCGACGAAGGCGGCGGGACGCCATCGGCCTACGTGATGGCCGCCGGATGGCGCGACGGCGAGCCCTGGATACTGGAAATAACACCCTCGGGCATGATCGGGCACTACGGCGATATCGGTTTCCATGCAATCGGCAGCGGTGCGGCCATGGCCCAGCAGGCGGGTTCGCTGCTGTCCCACTTCCACCTGGCCGATCGGCCGGTACGTTTCGGTTGCGCGGCGGTCCTGCGAGTTCTGCGAGCGCTCGACCTCACCTCTGCCAGCGTCGGCAAGCCGTTCAACCTGTGTCGGATCGACGCGGAAGGTGCCCACCACTTCAGCGAGGAAGAAATCGAGGAGTTGGGCGACGTCGTCGGCCGATGGGAGGACGCCGAACAGGCCGTCATAGCCGACATGTTCGACTGATTACCGCTGGTCGCGCGCGGCCCCCCTCTTGGATGCGCCAGTTCACCCCCCGGGATATTTTCGGACAGATGAAGGCGGAGGGGGTCCGAGTTGCCGGCCCTTTGCGGTGGGGCCTCTTTTCGCCGCGCCCGCAGGGCGCGGCGCCCGGCCCAACGCGAGGAAGGTTCGTGCGCGGAACGCGCACAGCCTGACGAGGGGCGGGAGCACTTCCGTCGCCCTCGCCTCTCGGCAGCGGTGCGACGGGATCAGTCGCGGTGGCGCAGGGCGAGGCGGATCTGGCGTTCGATCTCGATCAGCAGGTAGAAGACCGCACCCAGCCCGAGGATCACCAACCCCTCGGTCAGCGGCACCGGCTGCGTGCCGAAGGCGAACTGCATCACCGGCAGGTAGGTCATCGCCAGCTGCGCGCCGACCGCCACCGCCAGCGTGATCCAGACCGCGCGCGTGCCCCGTATTGCCGCCCAGGTGAACGAGGTCCCGTGGATCGAGCGGATGTGGAACAGGTAGAAGATCTTCAGCACCACCAGCGTGTTCATTGCCATGGTCTGCGCCAGGTCCGTCGCATGACCGCGATCCACCGCCCAGGTGAAGATGCCGAAGATCGCCGCGGCGTAGATCGCGCCGACCAGCAGCACATGCCACAGCAGGTCCCCCGAGAGCAGCGGCGCGGTCCGGGCGCGCGGCGGGCGCTGCATCGTCTCTCGCTCGGTCGGCTCGAACGCCAGCGCGATGCCCAGCGTCACCGCGGTGATCATGTTGACCCAGAGGATCTGCAGCGCAGTGATCGGCAGCGTCACGCCGATCAGCAGCGCGATGATGACCGAGGAGGATTCGCCGGCATTCGTCGGCAGCGTCCAGCCGATCACCTTGCGGATGTTGTCGAAGACCGTGCGCCCCTCCTGCACCGCGGCGGCGATGGAGGCGAAGTTGTCGTCGGCCAGCACCAGGTCGGCGGCCTCCTTCGCGGCTTCCGAGCCCGAGAGCCCCATGGCGATGCCGACATCGGCGCGCTTCAGCGCCGGCGCGTCGTTCACCCCGTCGCCGGTCATCGCCACGGTCAGCCCGTGCGATTGCAACGCCTTGACCAGACGCAGCTTGTGTTCGGGCGTGGTGCGGGCGAAGACATCGGTGTCGCGCACGGCATGGGCCAGGTCGGCATCGTCCATCGCGTCGAGTTCTGCGCCGGTCAGCACGCGGTCGGCATGCGCCAGCCCGACCTGCGCGGCGATGGCCTGCGCGGTGCCGCCATGGTCGCCGGTGATCATCTTGACCGAGATGCCGGCGGCGCGGCAATCGGCCACGGCCGCGATCGCCTCGGGCCGCGGCGGATCGATCAGGCCGACGAGGCCGAGGAAGGTCAGCCCGCCATCGAGCGCGCGCTCGTCGATCTCGTCGCCCTCGGCTCGCATGGTGGCCAGCGCCAGAACCCGGTGCCCCTCGGCGGCCAGCGCATCGGCCCGCGCGTGCCACTGGTCCGGGTCGAAGCCGTCGTCGCCCGCCATCTCGGTACACATGCCCAGCACGCGTTCGGGCGCGCCCTTCACATGCACGGCGCGTTCGCCGTCACGCTCGGTCAGGACCGCCATGTAGCGATGGCGGCTGTCGAAGGGGATCGCGTCTCGGCGCGCCCAGTCGGAGCGGGTCGCGCCGTTCGCCAAGGTCTTGCCGGCAAAGGCGAGAAGCGCGCCCTCCATCGGGTCGCCCTCGACCTCCCAGCCGGAGTCTCGGTCGTGCAGTTCTGCGTCGTTGCACAGAAGTGCGGCTTCGGCGAGCGGCGCAAGGTCGGCGATCTCGCCCGCCTCGGCCTCGATTTCGCCCTTGGGCGAATAGCCCTCGCCGGTGACGGTGAAGCGACCCTTGGGGGCGAGGGCCGCGGCCACGGTCATCTCGTTGCGGGTGAGCGTGCCGGTCTTGTCGGTGCAGATGACCGAAACCGCGCCCACCGTTTCGATCGCCGGCAGGCGGCGGACGATGGCGTGGCGGCTGGCCATCGCCTGCACGCCGATGGCCAGCGTGATGGTCAGGACCGCCGGCAACCCCTCGGGGATGGCAGAGACGGCGACAGCGACGACGGCCATGAACAGCTCGTCCATCGGGTAGTGGCCAATGACGTAGCCGAAAACGAACAAGAGGGCGGCCACGATCAGGATGAACAGGCTGAGCCAGCGCGCGAACCGGTCCATCTGCGCCACCAGCGGCGTGGTCAGTTGCTCGACCTCGGCTAGCATGCGGCCGATGCGGCCGATCTCGGTCGCCTCGCCGGTGGCGGTGACGAGGCCGCGCGCCGCGCCTTGGGTGATCAGCGTGCCCGACCAGAGCATCGAGGCGCGGTCGCCGAGGGCGGCGTCCCCGGCCACCGGGTCGGAGCCCTTGTCGACGGGGACCGATTCGCCGGTCAGCATGGCTTCCTGCGCGGCCAGGCCCTTGGCCTGAAGGATGCGCAGATCGGCCGGAACCTTGTCGCCGGCCTCCAGCAGCACGACGTCGCCGGAAACCAGGTCGGCGCCATCGACGGTGACGCGGCGGCCGTCGCGCAGGACCGCGGCGCGCGGGGCGAGCATCGAGCGGATCGCGGCCATCGCGGCCTCGGCGCGGCCTTCCTGCACATAGCCGATGATGGCGTTGATCAGGACCACGGCGAGGATCACGCCGGTGTCGATCCAGTGGCCCATCAGCGCGGTGACGACGGCGGCGATCAGCAGGACGTAGATCAGGACATTATGGAATTGCGCCAGAAAACGGATCAGCGGGCTGCGGCGGGCGCTTTCGGGCAGGCGGTTGGGGCCGTGCCGCTCCAGCCGTTCGGCGGCTTGCCGGGCGCTGAGCCCCTCTGGCGCGGCGTCGAGCGCGGCCAGCGCATCCTGGTCCGACAGGGCATGGAACTGGTGGGGCTGGGTGTCGGTCATGGCGTCCTCGAAGGGGCGGCGCGGTTGACAACCGGGGCGGGGCGCGCAGGATGGTTCGGCATGATAGCCAAAGGAGGGCGCGCATGGCCGCCAAACCCCCTGTTTGCGATTTTGGCTGGAAGGCGCCCGATTTCAGCGTGCCGGCGACCGACGGTCGGACCCTGTCGCTGGGCGACATCGCCGGACCGAAGGGCACGCTGGTGATGTTCATCTGCAACCACTGCCCCTACGTGCTGGGCGCGCTGGACCGGATCGTGGCCGAGGCGCGGGCGCTGCAGGAGATCGGCATCGGGGTGGCGGCGATCTGTTCGAACGACGCGCGCGCCTATCCCGAGGACGGGTTCGACCGGATGCGCGAGATGGCCGAGCGGCACGGCTTTCCCTTTCCCTATCTGCACGACGAAAGCCAGGAGGTGGCGCGGGCCTGGGACGCGTCCTGCACGCCGGATTTCTTCGGGCTGAACGCGGCGGGCGAGTTGCAGTATCGCGGCCGGCTGGACGAGGGCGGGCGCAATCCCGGCCCGTCGGGGCGGCGCGAGTTGTTCGAGGCGATGAGCCGGATCGCCGAGACCGGCGAGGGGCCGACGGAGCAGACGCCCTCGGTCGGCTGTTCGATCAAGTGGCGCGCGGCCTGAGGCGCGGGGCGGCCGGGTTTCGCTGCGCACCGCCCTACTCCGCCCGCGGGCGGACGCGGGCGCCGTCGTCCAGGGCCGAGGGTGGATAGAGGACGACCTGCGCCCCCGGTGCCAGCCCGTCCAGCAGTTCCGCCTGCCCGCCGGACTGATGCCCGATCTCGACCGGGGTCAGGCGGGCGCGACCCTCCTCGAGCGCGAAGACCGCCCAGCCGCCGGCGTGGCGGAAAAGCGCGGCCTGCGGGAGTTGCAGCACCTCCTCGCCCTCCCACAGCACGACGCGGACATGGACGCGGAAGCGGTCGCCCAGACCGTTGCGGCCTTCCGGCGGGGTGTCGAAGTCGAGCCGCAGGCGCACGCGCTGTTCCTCGATCCCCAGGGCCGAGACGCGGGTGAAGGCGGCGGGTTCAATCCGGCGCACGCGGGCCTCCAGCAGGCCGTCGCCGCCCCAGCGGTCGACCAGCGCCCGCGCGCCCGGCGGCACGCGCACCGCGTCCGAGGACAGCAGATCGAGCTCGATCTCCAGATCCGTCAGATCGCCGATCACCAGAAGCGGGCTGCCCGCCTGCACCAGACGAGCCGACAGGTCCGACACCTCGAGCACGGTGCCGGTGTGGGGGGCCACGATCTCGACGCAGCAATCGCCGGGGTCCGCGCCGGGTAGCAGGCGGGTCGCCGGGCCGACGAGCTGCGCGCGGGTGCGCGCCAGCGTCGCGCGGTGCAGGTCCAGTTCGGATTCCGCCGCCGACAGCCCCTGGCGCGCCGAGACGTGCTGGGCCTCGATATCCTCGAGCATCCGGCGCGGGATGGTGCCGCGTTCGGCCAGCGCGCGGTCGCGGGCCAGTTGCGCGGTGACGTGATCGAGGGTGGATTGCGCGCGCTCCAGATTGGATTCGGCCAGGCGCACGGCGGCCTCGGCCTCGGTCACGGCGGCTTCGGCCTGAAGGCGCGTGCGCACGTCCAGCAGCGCCGGGTCGGCGGGCTGGATGATGGCGACGACGGTGTCGCCCTCGGTCACCGGGTCGCCGACCTGCACGGGCGAGCGGGTGGTCATGCCGGTGATCGGCGCGGTGATCGCGTAGGGCTCGCGCACGCGGGTGATGCCCTCGGCCCCGACGGTGACCTGCAGTGGCGCGCGGCTGACGCGGGCCATGTCGACCGCGGTGGGTTCCGGCCAGACCGCCCAGACGACGGCGCCGGCCAGCGCCAGCGCGCCGACCCCGATCCCGATCATGCGCAGACTTGCCATCGCATCCCCCTATTGTCGCGCCTTCAGCGCCATTGTCAGGTTTACCCGATCGAGCCGCCGGCGCACCAGCAGCGCCGCGCCGAGGCTGGCCAGCACCACGACGGCCGCCGCCGCCGCGTAGGTGCGGCGCGACACGACATAGGGCAGTTGCACGACATCGGTCGAAACGGCCTCGACCATGCCGGCGGCGAACCAGCTGCCCAGGACCCAGCCCAGCGGAACCGCCAGAAGCGCCAGCAGCATCATCTCGCCCACCAGCACGAAGCCCACCTCGGCGCGGGAAAAGCCGAGGACGCGCAGACTGGCCAATTCGTGCGCGCGTTCGGAAAGCTGGATGCGCGCGGCATTGTAGACGACGCCGATGGCGATGAGCACGCCGATGATCGTGTAGATCGCGACCATGGTCAGCAGGTTGTCGGACATCGTCGCGTCGAACTGGCGGCGGACCTCGGCCCAGTCGGCCAGACCGGCGACGGCGGGCGTGCGCTTGATCTGCGCGTTGAGCGCGTCCATGCGGTCGGTATCGACCAGCAGATGGATCTGGTTGACCCGGGGCGACATGCGCAGCGCCATGAACAGCGCCGGGGCGGCGACATGCGCCTCCTGCCCCAGGCCCTGGCGGATGATGGCGGCGACGGGCAGGTCCAGAACCTCGCGCGGGGCGGCCAGAAGCTCGATGCGCAGCCGGTCGCCGGGGCGGACATCCAGCGCGCGGGCCAGAAGCGCGGGCAGGACCACGCCCTCGGCCGGGAGGGCGACGGCGCCGTCGACATCGTCCATCAGCCGCGCCAGTTCGGCCCCGGCGAAGTGCCCCTGCAGCGCGCTGAGCCGGTCGCGGTGGCCGTTGACCAGCCGGACCGGCACGGCAAAGGCGCCCTCGACCGCGCGCACGCCGGGCAGCGCCAGCGCATCGTCCAGCACCGCCAGCGGCTGCGCCTGGTTCAGGGTCAGCGTGATCTGCTGCCGGTTGCCCTGGCCGAAGGTGCGGTCGGTCACCACCTGCATCGCGTCGAAGAGAAAATACGACGCCACCAGCACCGCGACCGAGGCGGCGACGCCGAAAAGCGTGATCGCCGCGCGCCCCGGCCAGCGGATGATGGAACGGAAGATCATCATCGTCGTCTGGCGCAGTCGGATCGCGCCCAGCACGCGGTCGAGCCAGCCGCGGGTAAAGACCGGCGGCGCGGGAGGCGACATCGCCTCGGCCGGGGGCAGGCGCAGCGCGGCAAGCACCGCGCGCGCCGCGCCCAGAAGCACCGCCGCCAGCCCCAGCCCGGCAGAGACCGCCGCCGCCGCCGTGCCGGGGTTGCGCAGAAGGAAGGGGAAGCGGAAGAAATCGCCATAGAGCGCGAGCATCGCGTTGCCGATCCACCAGCCGAAGCCCCAGCCGAGCAGGATGCCCAGCAGGCCGATCACCCCGGCGAGCTTCAGGTAGTGCAGCGCGACCTCGGCCCGGGTGTAGCCGACGGCGCGCATCAGGCCGATCTGCGGGCGTTCGATGGCGATCAGCCGGCCCAGCACCATGTTGACCAAAAAGGCCGCCACGATCAGGAAGATGGGGGGCAGAAACCGCGCCAGCGCGCCCAGTTGTTCGAGTTCGCTGTCGAGAAACGAATGCGAGCCCTGTCGGTCGCGGCCGAAGGCGCCGGTGCCGCCATAGGGGTCGAGCAGGCGGTCGAGCGCGTCGATCACCGCGCGGCGGTCGGCGCCGCGGGTCAGCGAGAGCGCGATGTCGTTCATCGCCCCGTCCATGCCGGCGGCGCTGGCGGCTGCCGCCGCGTTCATCCAGATCAGGCCGAAGCGGCGGTCGTCGGGCATCACCGCGCCGGGGGCGATGGTGTAGACGAATTCGGGCGAGAGGACCCAGCCGGTGACGGTGAGTTCGCGCAGCTGGCCGTCGAAGATGCCGCGAAACCGGCTGCCGGGCACCAGATCATGCGCGGCGCCGAAGGGTTCGTTGATCAGCACCTCGTCGGGGCGGCGGGGGTCGGGCAGGCGGCCGCTGCGCAGAAGCGGCACGTTCAGGAGCGGCGCACCATCCGCCGGCAGCGAAAGGACCTGTGCACTGGCGGGCTGGTCCATTCCGGCGACATCGAGGACCGCGTGAAAGGTGACCCGCCCTTCGGCCAGTGCGACGCCGTCGAGCGCGCCGATCTCGGCCAGAAGCGCGCGGGGGGCGCGGGTGGCCTGGGCGAAGATGTCGGCAAAACGGAACCGCTCGTAATAGGCGGCGCGCGTTTCTTCCAGCGAGCGTTGCGTGCCCTGGGCGCCGACCATCAGCATGATGCCGCAGCCCAGCACCAGCGCGATGGCGACGGCCTGCGCCCAGATCTGGCGCAGGTCACGCAGCATCTTGCGGTCCAGCGCCCTCACCACGACACCTGCGAGGGGGCGATGCGGTCGGGGTTGGCCTCGTCGCGAATGACCTTTCCATCGGCCAGCACGACGACGCGTTCGGCGATGCGCTGGATGTCGGCGTTGTGGGTGATCAGGATCGTGGCGGTGCCGAGGTCGCGGTTGACCTCGTCCAGCGCCTCGAGCACCTGGATGCCGGTCTTGCTGTCGAGCGCCCCGGTTGGCTCGTCGCAGAGCAGCACCTCGGGCCGCTTGGCGATGGCGCGGGCGATGGCGACGCGCTGCTGCTCGCCGCCCGAGAGTTCTGCGGGGAAGTGGTCCATCCGGTGCTTGAGGCCGACGCGGTCCAGCGCTTCTTCCGGCGACATCGGATTTCTGGAAATCTCGGTCACGAGGGCCACGTTTTCACGGGCGCTGAGACTGGGCACGAGGTTGTAAAACTGAAAGACGAAACCGACGTGGTCGCGCCGGAACGCGGTCAGCCTGGCATCGCTGGCGCGGGTCAGGTCCTGATCGCGGAAGAGGACGCGCCCCTCGGTCGGCTGGTCGAGACCGCCGAGGATGTTGAGCAACGTCGACTTGCCCGAGCCTGAGGCGCCGAGCAGAACGATCATCTCGCCCTCGGCCAGTTCCAGGTCGACGCCGCGCAGGGCGTGCACCTCGACCGTCCCGGTCCGGAAGACCCGTGTTATGCCTTCGACCCGGAAGACCGGGCCATGTTTCAGCGATTCGTCGCGCATGGTGTCTGATAGCCGCACGGCGCGGACCCCTCCTTGACACAGCGCAAAGTCATCGAGCCGGTTGTGCGACCGATGCAGCGCACGCGGCAGCGCCCATCCACGCAACGGCCTGAAGCGAGATATGGTGCCGGAATGCACCCCCGACGCAACATCTTTGACTGGTTAAGGGAAAGCATAAAACAGCTTGAAATTCCGTGCTTTTCGGGTGTCGACCACTGTGCTATTCTAACACGATACAAAAGCCCCGCGACAGACTGGGGCACCCAGAGGCAAGGACAGGCAAGGTGGCAGCGCTTTACAGGCGTCCCCCCAACCAATGCGGCACCGCAGTCTTCGCGGTGTTCTGGTTGCTGGCGACATTCGTGGTGTATTCGGAACGCGCAGCAGCGGCGCCCTTCGCAGCGGTCGTCATGGATGCGCGAAACGGCGAAATCCTGCACTCAGTCAACGACCGAACGCGCCTGCACCCGGCCTCTCTGACCAAGATGATGACGCTCTACATCGCGTTCGAGGCTGTGCAGCGCGGCGAGATCTCTCTCGACACGCAGGTCACGATCAGCCGGCGCGCCGCATCGGAAGTTCCCTCGAAGCTTGGCTTGCGGCCCGGCCAGCGCATTTCCCTGCGCTACCTGATCCGCGGCGCGGCGCTGCGATCGGGCAACGATACCGCGACTGCGATCGCCGAGGCGATCTCTGGCTCGGTCGAGGCTTTCGCGGCGCGCATGACGCGCACCGCCGCGGCGATGGGCATGACGCAGACGACATTTCGCAATGCGCACGGCCTGACCGAGAACGGGCATCTTTCGTCGGCGCGCGACATGGCGATCATGGCGCGGCAACTCTACTTCGATTATCCGCAGTACTATAATCTCTTCTCGCGCCGGACCGAGGATGCGGGCATCGCGCGCGTCCGCAACACCAACTGGCGTTTCCTGGACGGCTATCGCGGTGCGGACGGGATCAAGACCGGCTACACGCGCGCCGCAGGCTACAACCTTGCGGCCTCGGCGGAACGGGGCGGCACGCGGATCATCGTTGTCGTGTTCGGCGGTCGGTCCACGATCGACCGCCACAACCGGATCGTGGAACTGATGGACCGCGGCTTCCGGCAGGCACCCTCGCGGGTGGCGGTGCGTCGCCCTGCCCCGCCCGACTACACGAACACCCGCCCGGTCGCGGTTGCCGACGCTTCCGCCGGAAGCGCCGCCCGGCGCAACCTGGCCCCGACCCGCAGCCCGACACCGCAGCGTCGGCCCGACCCGAGCGTGCCCGATGTTCCGGATGCGCTGATCGCAAGCCTGCAAAGCGGTATCAGCGAAGCACTTACAGCGGCCGCCGCGCCGGAAGCCGCGGCCGATCCCGCACAGGGAAGCGCGGCCGAAGCCGTCAGCCCGCCGCCACCCCGGCCCGAAGCGCCCGAGACGGCCCTGGCCGCACTGGAAATCGAAGCCGCGCCTGACGCGGCCGAAGCTGCCGGCTTTCGCGTGATCGACGCGGATCGATACGCTGCGCTGACTGCCGATGTGGCCGTGCCGGAAGACGCTTTGCCGTCAGACAGCGACTCCGCACTCGACGATGCGCCGGAGGCTGAAGAAGCCTTGGCGGCCGTCACACCGGAGCCGCGGCCGGTTGAACTGGTCGCCACAAGCGAGGACGCCGCAAGCGAAAGCGATGCGCGTGAAGAAACCGCCCAACCCACCGACATGATCGCGGCAACCACCGAAGCGCCTGTCGAAATCGTGGCCGCGCTTGCCCCGGAAATCGAAGAGGCGCCCCCGACGAGCGAAGTCGCCGGCGCGACGATCCTTTGGCGCGACGAAGCGCCGCTGGCCGAGGTCGCAGCCCGTGCAGCCACCGTGACGGAGGGCCTGATCCTGCTGACAACGACCGAACAGGCCGACACGCCCGACGCGACGCAGATTGCCGGACGCGCTGCCCTCCCCGAGGTGGTGACGCGCGTCTCGACTTCGGGCGGGCGGATCTGGTCGATCGATCTGGGTCTGCATCCGTCGCGCTACGATGCCGAACGCGTCGCCATCCGCGCCGCCCTTGCGGAAACCGCGATCCTGAGCACGGGCCTGCGTCGTGTGAACCAGCGCGCCGGTCGGTTTGTCGCCGGAATTCACAGCCTGACCGAGGAAGAGGCCGAAATCGCCTGCCTGCGGCTAAGCGCCCGCGGCCAGGCCTGCGAAGTGATCCACCCCTGAGGCGTCATCGAAGCCGGGCGCGCAGTTTCGCTGCCACCCGGTCGATGGTGTCGGGGGTCAGATCCTGGGTGGACAGGACTTCCTCGGTCCCCGCGTCCTTGCCGGGGCGCAATCGCGCTCGCGTATAGCGCGGGTCGTAGTGCGCCTGCATGAGTTCCGCTGCCAATGCCTCGAATGCGCCGGCCCGCGCAAGGCCCTGCCATTCCGAAATGCGCGTCCTGGAATGGAACGGGGCGAGCGCGTCGATCCGTGTACGCAAGGCATCCCGATCCGCCACCAGATCGGCATAGGCATGCGCAAGCCAGCGCGCACGCGCGGCGAGCGGCGCCTCGATCCGGATCCTAGGGGCGGCGCAC
The DNA here is from genome assembly GCF_017811755.1 of Pararhodobacter sp. SW119. Lineage (GTDB taxonomy): Bacteria > Pseudomonadota > Alphaproteobacteria > Rhodobacterales > Rhodobacteraceae > Pararhodobacter. The sequence continues at coordinate 95,231 of NZ_JADDJF010000010.1, forward strand.
ATGGCCAGCCACAGCTTGGGCGGCAGACGCAGCTTGCCGATCCGGCTCGATTCGGCCTCGATCAGAACGGGGCGCGACGGGTCGAGGCGGCCGAGCACCTGGGCCAGCGCGCTTTCGAAGCGTTTCTGGCTCGGCTGAACCCTGCCCGGCGCCTGCCCGAAAAGCGAGCCGCGATGCGCCGCCAGACCCTCGAGGTCGATGACCTGCCCGCCAAGTTCCGCGACACGCTGCAGAATGGCGGTCTTGGCGGTGCCGGTATTGCCGTCGAGCAGCCAGACCGGAGCGGGAAACGGGGTCTCGTAAAGCTGTTGCACCACCAGCCGGCGGTAGCTGCGCCAACCGCCCTCGAGCACGCCCACCTGCCAGCCGATCTGCGCCAGGATCGTCGCGAAGGCGCCCGAGCGCTGACCGCCGCGCCAGCAGTAGATCAGCGGCCGGTACCGCGCAGGCTGGTCCGCCAGCCGGGTCTGAAGATGTTGCGCCACGTTCCGCGCAACCAGTGCCGCACCCAGCCGACGCGCGGCAAAGCGGCTTTCACGGGTATAGATCGTGCCCACCTGCGCGCGTTCGGCATCGCCCAGAACTGGCAGGCTGATCGCGCCGGGCAGATGGTCCTCGGCGTATTCGGCGGGCGAGCGGGCGTCAATCACCTCGTCGAACGGCAGGTCGTCGAGATCGGAAAGCGCTGACAGGCGAACGGTTTTCATGGAGTGGGCCGGTTTCGGATGCGTCGCGCCCTCTTATCGTGCGCGGCGTGCGGCCGAAACCAGCTTCTCAGGTTCTGCCGAGAACGACCAGCGTGACGACCGCAGCGTAGAACACAAAGGTCGCAGCCAGCACGAAGACATGCCAGATGGTGGTATGGAAAGGCAGCCTTTCCCAAAGGTAGAAGACGACGCCGCCCGAATAGAGCAGCCCGCCGATGACCATCAGGACGAGTACCGGCATGGGAAGGACCGCGATCAGCGCCTGCCCGGCGACAAGGCCCGCCCAGCCCATTCCGAGGTAGAGCGAGAGAGCCAGCCACCGGAACCGTTCGGGCGCGACGATCTTCAGCGCGACGCCCAGCGCCGCCGCCGCCCAGACCCCCGCGGTCAGCGTGAACCCTTGGCCGGAGATCAGCGTGAAGGGCGTGTAGGTGCCGGCAATCTTGACATAGATCGCCGAATGATCGAGCCGGCGGTAAAGCCACGCCAGCGCCGTGCCCGGCGTCATGTTGTAGAGCGCAGAGCAGGCGATCATGGCTAGCATGGCCGCGCCGTAGATGCTGACACCGACGATCGAGGAGGTATCGCCACGGAGCATGGCGGTCACCACGATCAGCACCGGGATCGCCATCAGCACCAGCGCCAGCCCCGCCACATGGACCACGGCGTCCGAGATGAACTCGGCGCGGGAATAACCGGAACGCGGGGTGGGCACGAAAGGCATGGTACCATTTCCTGAAACGCCATCATTCTACCCCTCGATCGCCGGGTCCGCAACGCAGGCGACAGGGTTTATGCAGGTTGGCACGACATGGTGAACCGTTCGTTACATTGGCCGGAGGCAAGGCAATCTGGCTGGCGAAGGCGCGCACCGGCTTGACCTGAGGCAGGGTGCATGGTCCACGCGGCGGAGGAAAGAACTGGGGGGCGCCATGTATCCGGTCATTCGAATGGTGAAGGAGGCGATGCTCGCCCGTCGCATGCCGAAGCTGGAGCTTTTCGGCACGCATGTCTCGCATCACATCTGCTGGCCGTGGGATCTGGATGTCTGGTGGGAGTTGAACAACGGCCGCACCCTGACCCTCTACGATTTGGGCCGAATCCCCCTGACCGTTCGCCTCGGATTGCCCGCTGTCCTGTCCCGTAAGGGTTGGGGCATGACCGTGGCGGGATCAACCGTGCGCTACCGGCGTCGCGTGCGGGTCTTTCACGAGGTGAAGATGCATTCGCGTCTAGTCGGTTGGGATGCCCGCTTTCTTTATGTGGAACAATCGATGTGGCGCGGCAACGAGGCGCTGAACCATGTACTGCTGCGTCAGGCGATCACCGGACCTGAAGGGATCGTCGCGCCGGCGCATCTGATCGCGGCGTTGAACGGGCCGGAACACGCCCCCGCCCTGCCCGCCTGGATCGCCGGCTGGATCGATGCCGACGCGAAACGGCCTTGGCCACCGATGCAGGACTGAACTGGTCCGGGGTAAATCGCAGCGCATTTGCCCTCGAACTGACACTTATCAATTCACTTCCTTGACCTGAATTATGGCGCTTGGCGCCGAAGGTGGTCACGCTTGCGCAACGCAGTCAGGCGGATGCGGTGAATCTGATGGGCCAGCAGATCCTGGGGCATGACTTCGAAGGGCACGAACTCGACGATCAGGTTGCTTTTCTGGATGCGCTGACCGGTGAAATGCCGCGGATCGAAATTCCGGCCCTGCCATAAAAAGCAGCAGAACGTCACTGCCGCCCGCCCCCGTAGCCTGCTGCGGGGGCGGTTCTGCGTTTCGTGCCTTCCGCGACCGCGCGAATCCCGTAGCCTTTGGGGGCAACGAACAGGGATCGCGGAATATGCTTGGTCATAATGGCGGGCCGTCGCTGGAGCGCGGCTTTGGCTGGCGGCACCACTGCTGGAAAACGTCGCGCGAGGCGCTTTTGCCAAGCCTGCCGATCGAGGTGGTCCGCCTGCGCGTGAAGCGGGCCACGGAGATCGGGCTTGATTATCGCACTTACGCCTCGATCCGCGCGGCGTCGGGACACGATGTCGTAGCGTTCCTCTTTTCCAGCAATGCGCTGCGGCTTTTGCCGCCGCATCCGGCGCTGCCCGCAGACCGGAGAACCCGTATGGCCGATTTGCATCGTGCCGGCCGTGCCGCCCTCGCGCGCGCGCCGCTGGCCCCCGCACAGGTGACGAGAGCCGCAGAGGGGCTGCTTGATCACGCGACGTCGGCCCCGCGCGCCTTCGCCGCCTGGCCCGAGATCGCGCGGGCGATGGCGGATGCGCGGAGCGCTGGTGGCTGGTCGCGCGCGGGCACGGTCCTTGTCGGCGACACCTGGGAAGAACGGGAATGGGTCGCGGCCGCACGGCTCGCGTTCTACCTGCCGGCAGAACGGCTCTTTCCCGCTTGATCCTGAGCTGACGAATTTGCCCTTTTCTTTCGCTGGCACCCGCGTGTAGACTGACCTTCATGGTTCAGGACCGTCCGCATATCGCCTCTCGTGGCGTCGCACATCGCGCGGCGGTCGCCCGCCTGTCCGGACTTCTGCTCCTTAGCGGCCTCTGAGCGTGCCTACGGGCGCGACCGCTCAGAGGTAGCCAGCGCCCATCGCCCGCTCAAGGATCCAAAGCTGAACGAGACACCCCATGACCATGACTTCCGAACAGGACCGCGTTCTGATTTTCGACACGACGCTGCGTGACGGCGAGCAGTCGCCCGGCGCGACCATGAGCCACAAGGAGAAGCTGGAAATCGCCACCCTTCTTGACGAGATGGGGGTCGATATCATCGAGGCCGGCTTCCCCATTGCCTCGGAGGGCGATTTCGAGGCGGTGAAAGCCATTGCCCAGGTTGCGAAGAACGCGGTGATCTGCGGCCTGTCGCGCGCCAATCTGACCGATATCGACCGCAGCTGGGAAGCGGTGAAGCACGCGCGCAGACCGCGCATTCACACCTTCATCGGCACTTCGCCACTGCACCGCGACATCACCGCGCTGGACCAGGACGGCATGGTCGAGCGCATCCATGCCACCGTGACGCACGCGCGCAACCTTTGCGACAATATCCAATGGTCGCCGATGGATGCGACGCGGACCGAACACGATTTCCTGTGTCGTACGGTCGAGACGGCGATCAAGGCTGGCGCCACCACGATCAACATCCCCGATACCGTTGGATATACCGCGCCACGCGAGTCGGCCGATCTGATCCGCATGCTGCGCGAGCGCGTGCAGGGGGCCGAAGAGATCATCTTTTCGACCCACTGCCACAACGACCTGGGCATGGCGACGGCGAACTCGCTGGCCGCGGTGGAGGCCGGCGCCCGGCAGGTTGAGTGCACGATCAACGGCCTGGGCGAGCGCGCGGGCAACACCGCATTGGAAGAGGTGGTGATGGCGCTGCGCGTACGCAACGACATCATGCCCTACCAGACCGGGATCGACACGACGAAGATCATGCAGATCAGCCGCCTCGTCGCGGCGGTCTCGGGCTTTCCCGTCCAGTACAACAAGGCCGTCGTCGGCAAGAATGCTTTTGCGCACGAATCCGGCATTCACCAGGACGGGATGCTGAAGAACAAGGAAACCTTCGAGATCATGCGCCCCGAGGATGTGGGGCTGGCCTCCACAAGCTTGGTGATGGGCAAGCATTCGGGGCGCGCGGCGCTGCGCTCGAAGCTGAGCGAACTGGGCTTTGAGTTGGGCGACAACCAACTCAAGGATGTCTTCGTGCGGTTCAAGGCGCTCGCCGATCGCAAGAAAGAGGTCTATGACGACGACCTGATCGCGCTGATCCAGGACACCGCATCGACGGGCGAGGACGATCACATCCAGTTACGCCGGCTGCGTGTGGTCTGCGGCACTGACGGCCCCCAGGAAGCCGAGATGTCGCTGCAGATCGGCGAGACGGAAAAGACCATCGACGCCACCGGCGACGGCCCCGTGGACGCGACCTTCAACGCAATCAAGATGCTCTACCCTCACGGGGCGAAACTGGAACTCTATCAGGTCCACGCGGTGACCGAGGGCACGGATGCGCAGGCGACGGTGTCGGTTCGGCTGGAACAGGACGGGCGAGTCTATACCGGCCAATCCTCGGATACGGACACCGTCGTTGCCTCGGCCAAGGCCTATGTGAACGCGCTCAACAAGCTCTACCTGCACCGGAACCGGGCCGACAATTCCGCGCTGATGCAGTCGGCAAGCTGAACCGGCGCACGCCCTCGGCGGGCGAAGGTCGGGCGCGCGGCGTGTCGGGACCGGACCACCCGGCAGAGAAGCGCCGATCGTCCGTCCCCCGCCCCTTTACGCCCCAGCCCCCGGACGCCTATAAGGGCACGATTCTTGCCCCGCGACCCGCGGGGCGAGTCGTATTTATGGGACTTTCGCAACATGTTCGGACTCACCGGCCTGTTTTCCTCGGATATGGCCATCGACCTCGGGACAGCCAACACGCTGGTCTATGTCAAGGGACGCGGGATCATCCTCAACGAACCCTCGGTCGTCGCGTATCACGTGAAGGACGGGCGCAAGCAGGTGTTGGCGGTGGGCGAGGATGCGAAGCTGATGCTTGGCCGCACCCCCGGCTCGATCGAGGCGATCCGGCCGATGCGCGACGGCGTCATCGCCGATTTCGACGTCGCCGAAGAAATGATCAAGCACTTCATCCGCAAGGTGCACCGGCGCACGACCTTCTCGAAGCCCAAGGTCATCGTCTGCGTGCCTTTCGGCGCGACCCCGGTGGAAAAGCGCGCGATCCGGCAGTCGGTGCTGTCAGCGGGCGCACGGCGGGCGGGTCTGATCTCGGAACCCATCGCGGCGGCGATCGGGGCGGGCATGCCGATCACCGATCCCACCGGCTCGATGGTCGTCGATGTGGGCGGGGGGACGACCGAGGTCGCAGTCCTTTCACTGGGCGACATCGTCTACGCACGCTCGGTGCGTGTCGGTGGGGACAGGATGGATGAAGCGATCATTTCCTACCTGCGTCGCCAGCAGAACCTGCTGATCGGCGAGTCGACGGCCGAACGGATCAAATGTACGATCGGTACCGCACGGATGCCCGATGACGGACGCGGCATGACCATGACGATCCGCGGTCGCGATCTGCTGAACGGCGTGCCGAAGGAACTGGAAATCACCCAGGGCCAGATCGCGGAAGCGCTGTCCGAGACCGTTCAGGTCATCTGTGAGGCGGTGATGATCGCGCTTGAGGCGACACCGCCGGATCTGGCAGCAGATATCGTCGACCGCGGTGTCATGCTCACGGGCGGCGGCGCGCTGCTGGGCGATCTGGACCTTGCACTGCGTGAACAGACCGGCCTAATCATCACCGTCGCCGATCAGTCGCTCAATTGCGTGGCGCTTGGCACCGGGAAGGCGCTTGAATACGAAAAACAGCTGCGTCACGCGATCGACTACGAGAGTTGACCGGCTGACAGCCGATCGAGGTCAGTCCTTTGGCGAGCGATCGAACCAACGATCCCGATTATGTCCGCCCGGTTCGCCGGCTGGTGCTGGCGGTACTTGTCATTCTGCTGGGCGGGCTTTTCCTTGTGTGGCGCATCGACAGCCCGCGGGTCGAGGGGTTCCGTACCGCCTTCATCGACACTGTAGTCCCGAACATGGACTGGGCCATGGCCCCGGTTACCCGCGTCAGCCGAATGGTCGAGGATTTCCGATCCTACGCCCGCATCTACGAACAGAACCAAGAACTCAGGCGCGAATTGCAGCAGATGCGCGCCTGGCGAGAGGCCGCGTTGCAGCTTGAACAGCGGAACGCGCAGCTTCTGGACCTGACCCAGGTCCGCCTGGACCCGCAGCTGACGCATGTGACCGGCGTTGTCATGGCTGATTCCGGTTCGCCGTTTCGAAAGTCGGTGCTGATTAACGTCGGTGGGCACGACGGGATTGTGGACGGCTGGGCGGTTATGGACGGCCTTGGGCTTGCGGGACGGATCGCCGGGGTCGGTCAACGCTCCTCCCGGGTGATCCTGCTTACAGACTCGAACAGCCGCGCACCCGTGATCGTTCAGCCCTCCGGGCAGCGAGCAATCGTGAGTGGGGACAACGGTCCCATGCCGGTTCTGGAGTTTCTTGAAGCACCGGAGGAAATCCGCCCCGGAGACCGCGTGGTCAGCGCTGGAGATGGTGGCGTCTTCCCGGCGGGACTGCTGGTCGGAGAAGTCTTGGAGGGCACAGATAGACGCTTGCGGGTCCGACTGGCCGCGGATTACGGGCGGCTGGATTTCCTGCGTGTGTTGCGGTCGCGCCCGACAGAACGGATCGAAGCGCCGGGTACGCTTCTGCGTCCCCTGGACGCCGAGGGACGACCGCTTGACCCGTCCGAGCAGCCCGAGCCCCTGGCAGGAACCCTACCGAATGACTGAGGTCGCGCGCCTCGACATACTCGGCCATCTGGCCCTTTGGCTGCTGCTGGTCGGTTTGGCGCTTTTCCTGCGCATTCTACCAATCGACCTGTCGCCGGGAGGCCATCCCGGGCCCGATGTGATCCTGGTGCTGACCATGGCATGGGTGCTTCGCCGGCCCGCGCATCTTCCGGCACTGGCGATCGCGCTTGTCTGGCTGGTCGAGGATCTGATGATGCTCCGCCCGCCCGGCCTTTGGGCGCTCCTCGTTCTGGTGGGGACCGAGTTTCTGCGCGCACGCCATTCGGTCGTGCGCGAGATCACGTTTATGCTGGAATGGGCGATGGTGACAGGTGTCCTTTTGGCCATGACGCTGGCTTATCGTCTGGTCATCGCGATTGTGATGCTACCGCAGGATCCACTGGACTTGAGCCTGATGAAGCTTGGCCTCACAGTAGCGTCATATCCGGCGGTGGTGCTTGTGCTGCATTTCGTGCTTCGCATCCGAAAGCCGGCAACCGGCGAAGTCGACGAGTTGGGACGCAAGCTGTGAAGCGGCCGAAGAAGGATACGGAGGAGAGCGTCCGCGTCATCTCGCGTCGCGCGGCGATGATTGGTGGCGCGCAGCTTCTTTTCGCGGGTGCGCTGGTCTTGCGCATGCGCCATCTTCAGGTTGCGGAATCCGATCAATACCGTCTGCTCGCCGAAGAAAACCGGGTCAACATCCGCCTCCTGCCGCCGGCGCGCGGCCTGATCCAGGACCGCAACGGTGTGATTCTGGCGGGTAACGCACAAAATTATCGCGTCGTTCTGATCCGTGAGGAGGCGCTCGATCCGCGTGCCACATTGGAGCGGATCGCACAGCTCATTCCGCTGACCGAAGAAGAAATAGAAAGGGCAATGCGCGACATATCCCGGCATCGCCCCTTTGTGCCGGTTACCATCGCCGACCGGCTGAGTTGGGAAGAGGTGGCGCGCGTGGCGGCCAATGCGCCCGCCCTGCCCGGCGTCACGCCGGAGGTCGGCCTGACCCGCCATTATCCTTTCGGCGAAGAGTTTGCCCATTCCGTAGGATATGTCGGCCCGGTTTCCGAAAATGATCTGGCCGCGCTGGATAACCCCGAGCCGGTCCTGATGATCCCGCGCTTCCAGATCGGCAAGGTCGGCGTCGAGCGCGAACTGGAGGACAGCCTGCGCGGCAGCGCCGGCCATCGGCGCGTGGAGGTCAACGCGCTCGGGCGCGAAATGCGCGAGCTTGATCGCCAGGAAGGTGATGCCGGGTTGAATGTCCAGCTTACGCTCGACCGCAACCTTCAAGCCTTCACCCTTGCCCGACTGGAGGGTGAAAGCGCGGCGGTGGCAGTCATGGAGATCCCGACAGGCAATGTCCTGGCGCTGGTTTCGGCGCCGTCATTCGACCCGAACCTGTTCGTCCGTGGAATCTCGGTGCCTGACTTCAATGCCCTGCGCGAAAACGATTACCGACCGATGTCGAATAAGGCGGTTCAGGGTGCCTATCCACCCGGTTCGACCTACAAGATGGTCACCGCGCTCGCAGCGTTCGAGGCCGGCCTCGCCTCGCCCGACGAGCGCGTCTTCTGCCCCGGCCACATGGATGTCGCCGGTCGGCGGTTCCATTGCTGGCGGCGTGGCGGACACGGAAGGATGAGCCTGATCCCGGCGCTGTCGGAATCCTGCGACGTTTACTTCTACGAACTCGCCCAACGTGTTGGTATCGACCGGATGTACGCGATGGCGGAAAAGCTCGGCATGGGCCAGCGCTTCGAAATCCCCGTCTCGGCCATGTCGACCGGCCTCAATCCCTCGCGCGAGTGGAAACGCGCGCGCCGGGGCGCGGAGTGGCTGGTCGGCGATACAGTCAACGCCTCGATCGGCCAAGGGTTCGTACTATCGACGCCCCTGCAACTTGCAGTGATGACGGCACGTCTGGCCAGCAACCGAGAGATTGTGCCGCGCCTGTTGCATGCCATCGACGGCGTCGAGGTGCCGACGCCCGAGGCACCGCCGTTGGGCCTCCAGGGCACCGCACTGAACCTGATCCAACGTGGCATGTCCGAATGCACCAACCATCAACGGGGCACTGCATATTCCTCCCGCGTGGTACAGACCGATCTGCGAATGGCCGGCAAGACAGGCACCAGCCAGGTGTTCTCGATTACAGCTGCCGAACGGGCGGCGGGCGTGCGGCGACAGGACCAGTTGCCGTGGAACCGGCGAAACCACGCTCTGTTTGTCTGTTTTGCGCCCGAAACCGCGCCGCGCTATGCCGTGGCAGTGGTGGTCGAGCACGGCGGCGGTGGCTCCTCGGCCGCGGCCCCGATCGGGCGCGACGTCGTCCTCGCCGCGCAGACCGGCGGGTTGCCACCGCTTGAAGCCTACCCGCAGCCCCAGCGCAACCGGATCGAAGCAATGCTCCGCGAACTAGCCGCCAAGGTTGGCCCGCTGACCGGTCCTGCCACTACCAGCAGTCGCGCATGAGCTATCTGGAATATAACGTCAAGATCACGCCGACCGGGCTGCGCAAGGTGCTGCACCTCAACTGGCCGCTGGTTCTGTTGCTGGTGGCGGTCGCCTGCGTCGGCTTCCTGATGCTTTATTCGGTAGCGGGCGGTGACCTCTCGCGTTGGGCCGAACCGCAAATGAAGCGCTTTGCCGGTGGCTTGGCGCTGATGTTCGCCATCGCGTTCGTTCCGCTCTGGTTCTGGCGCTCGATGGCGGGGCTGGCCTATGCCGTTTCGATCCTGCTGCTCCTGGGGGTCGAATTCTTCGGCTCGCTCGGCATGGGCGCCAAACGCTGGTTGGAGTTGGGACCGATCCGGCTGCAACCATCGGAAATGGCGAAGATCACGGTCATCCTGGCAATGGCCGCCTATTATGACTGGCTGGATATCCGACGCACATCGCATCCGTTCTGGGTCCTGGTCGCGGTGATGATCGTACTGATCCCTGTTGGTCTGGTGCTTCGTCAGCCAGATCTTGGAACCGCGCTGCTGATCCTGGGGGGTGGCGGGCTGGTGATTTTCTTCGCGGGCGTCAGCCTCTGGTACTTCGGCGTCCTGGTTGCCGCTGCGGGGGGGCTCGTTTCTGCCGTCGTTGCGTCGCGCGGGACTGAATGGCAACTCCTGAAGGACTACCAGTATCGACGCATCGACAGCTTCCTCGACCCCACGCTGGATCCATTGGGCGCGGGCTACCATATCAACCAGGCGATGATTGCACTGGGTTCGGGCGGCTGGTCCGGACGCGGGTTCATGCAGGGCACACAATCCCGGCTGAACTTCCTGCCGGAAAAGCATACCGATTTCATCTTCACCACACTGGCCGAGGAGTTTGGGTTCGTCGGCGCGATATCGCTTCTGGTGCTATATCTGGCAATTCTGGTGACCTGTGTCGTCGCCGCACTCCAAAGTCAGAATCGCTTCGCTTCGCTGCTGATTCTCGGGGTCGCCGGCAACTTCTTCCTGTACTTCGCTGTCAACATGGCAATGGTCATGGGGCTTGCACCGGTCGTGGGTGTACCGCTGCCGCTGGTATCGTTCGGCGGCTCGGCGATGCTGATGATCCTGATCGGATTCGGCCTTGTGCAAAGCGCCTGTATCCATCGCCCGAAGGAGCGCGGATGAACACAACGATCCTTTTTGCCGGTGGTGCGGCGCGCTGGCCAATATGGGAGGCGCCGCTTCGCCGCGCCCTTGAAGAATCCGGTATCCATGCTGATCTGACGACCTCGGCAGCGCCCGAAACAGTCGATTTCATTGTCTACGCCCCGAGTGGCGACATCCCTGCCGACTTCACCCCGTTCATTCGATGCCGCGCTGTCCTCAGCCTCTGGGCAGGAGTGGAGCGGATCGCCAGCAACACCACCTTGACCCAGCCGCTTTGCCGTATGGTCGACCCCGGACTGACTCAGGGAATGGTCGAGTACGTCACTGGCCACGTGCTGCGTCATCACCTCGGGCTGGATGCCATCCTTCGTTCGCAGAACGGGCGCTGGAATCCGGTGGCGCCACCGCTGGCAACCAAGCGCCCGGTCGGCATCTTGGGTCTGGGCGAATTGGGCGCGGCTTGTGCAAACACATTGGCGACAATCGGTTTTCCCGTCATGGGATGGAGTCGGAGTGAAAAGACGCTACAGGATGTAGATTGCTACCATGGGGATGAGGGCCTAAGCGCAGTGCTGAGGCGTGCGAAGATTGTCGTGACATTATTACCTGCGACCACTGCCACCGAGAACATCCTCGATGCAAGGCGACTCGCACTGCTGCAGCAGGGTGCGACAATCATCAATCCCGGTCGCGGGTCACTGATCGACGACGACGCGCTCCTGGGCGCGCTCAATTCCGGCCAAGTCGGGCACGCCACGCTTGACGTGTTCCGAACCGAGCCCTTGCCCATCGAACATCCCTTCTGGAGTCATCCGCGCGTCACGGTAACCCCACACATCGCTGCCGACACGCGACCGGAAACCGCCTCACGCGTGATTGCCGAAAATGTCCGCCGCGGTCTTGCCGGCGAGCCGTTGATGCACCTTGTGGACCGCGAAGCCGGGTACTGAAACGGATGATGTCGCGGTTCTTTGCATCGGTATCATCGGCATGCACATAACCGGACTTGCGCCGACGCGGACATTCGCAAAGATCGTGATCGTGAAGTCGGACCGATCAATCATGCCGGCGCAACCGCTGCCAGATACCGGCGCCCGCAACCGAGCCAGTGAAAATCGCCGCAGCAGCGGTCACGATGCTTGGCCCAGCGGGCGTGTCGAGGCTCAGCGAGAGACCCAAGCCGGCGGAGACTGCAATCCAGCCAAGCAAGACCGCGAGGATCGCCATCCCCTCGGGGGATCGGGCGTAGACCCGCGCCGCCGCGGCCGGCACGATTAACATCGCCGCGATCAGCAGCGCGCCCACCACCCGCAGCGAGGCCGCAACCGTGATCGCCAGTGCGAGTGTCAGGACAAGCCGCTCCAGATCGGGGCGGATACCATTGCTTTGCGCCAGTTCCTCGCTGATCGTCGCGGTCAGGAGACTGCGCCATCGCCAGAGGAGCAAGCCAAGGACGGCCATGGCTCCAGCCCCGATCACCCAGAGTTCGGACCAGGAAACTGTCAGGATATCTCCAAAGAGATAGGCCGTCAGATCGACGCGCACGGCAGGCAGAAATGATACCGCGACCAATCCCAGCGCCAGCGCCGAATGCGCCAGAACGCCCAAGGTCGTATCCATCGCCCAGCCGCGCCCAGCCAGCGTGGAGACGAGGACCGCCATCAAGAGCGCAGTTGCCAGCGTGCCGAGAAAAACTGAAATCGAAAAAGCAAGCGCCAGTGCAACGCCGAGAATGGCGGCGTGTGCCGTCGCATCCCCGAAGTAAGCCATCCGCCGCCAGATGACGAAGCAACCCAGCGGTCCAGATGCCGCTGCGACCATCGCCCCCGCCAGGAGCGCGCGCAGCATGAAGTCGTCAAGGATCATGAACATGCACCTCATGCGCCGCGGCATGGTCAGGGTGGTCGTGCGCATGGTCATGATTGTGCTGATAAAGCGCCAGCGCCCCCCCGGTTCCCAGGCCGAAAAGCGCCCGGTACTCTGGAGCGGCCGAGACGGCGCTTGGTGTTCCTTGGCAACAGATATGCCCGTTCAGGCACAAGACCCGGTCTGAGGCGCTCATGACGACGTGCAAGTCGTGGCTGACCAGTAGTACCGCGCAGCCCAGTTCCCGTCGGACGTCTTCGATGAGGCGGTAGAAGGCGGCGATGCCGGGTTGATCGAGTCCCTGCGTCGGCTCATCCAGGGCCAGAAGCTGAGGCTTGCCTGCCAGCGCCCGCGCCAGCAACACCCGCTGGAACTGGCCGCCGGAAAGTGTCGCCAGATCCCGATCGGCGACACCTGGCACACCGACACGGCTGAGCAGCGAATCGATGCTGTTACGGTCGAGAAACTGACCGAGCTTCACGAAGCGCGCAACTGTCAAGGGCAGGCTCGGGTCAAGGTGAAGACGCTGCGGCACATACCCGATACGCAAACGATTTTCCCGCTCAACCGTGCCGACCAATGGCTTCGTCATTCCAAGCGCGGCCTTGAGAAAAGTGGACTTTCCTGACCCGTTCGGGCCAACGATCGTCACGATTTCGCCGACATTTAACACAAAATCGATGCGGCTCAAGACAGGGGCGGCATTCCCGTAAGCCACGGAAACGCCAGCCATGCGGATCAGCGGTGCGATCATTCGACACCCTCGTCCGATACGTCCTGACCTTGGCAATCCGCGCATAGACCACTGGCTTCCAGACTCGTGCGCTCCACGGCGAATCCCGCTGCATGAGCGTCTTGAACCAGCATCTGTCGCAAGTGCCCGGCGTGGAGTTCATCGACGCGGCGACATATCCGGCAGATCAGAAAAGCTGCGTGATGTGTCTCGCCGGGGTGACTGCAGGCGGTAAAGGCATTGATCCGACGCAAGCGATGGGCGAGACCATGCTCGACCAGAAAATCAAGCGCGCGATAGGCAACGGGGGGCTGACTGCCGAATCCGTCGGCAGCCAGCCGCGCCAGCACGTCGTAGGCGCCTATCGCGCCCGAGGCTTCCAACAGGATTTCAAGAGTGCGTCGGCGGACCGGCGTCAACCGCAGACCCTGCGCGCGCAGCTGAACTTCGGCGCGCGAAATCGCCGGACCAGGTCCGACTTGCGCGCCGTGATCGGATTCGAGCGGTTTGCTCATTTAGATCTTTCCCGTCGACGAGCGGAACATCGGCGACATTGCCGATCAGCTCGCAATTGACATGTAATAATATTACCATTAAATCCCATGGCAACCACTGCCAAACCACGGAGAACTCAAGATGCGTTACCGCAGCTTGCGCCGTAGCGCTAGCCTCGCCGCCATATTCGTCGCGATCGGGCCCCATGCCGCCTTTGCCGGCCCGCCTGAGATTGTCACCGACCTGCCGGTGACGCATTCACTGGTCGCGACGGTGGTGGGCGAACTCGCCACCCCTTCGCTCTTGCTGGACCGCGGCGGTGACCCGCATCACTTCCAGCTTCGCCCGTCCCAGGCGCGGGCGGTATCGCAAGCAGGATTGGTGGTATGGATGGGTCCCGACCTGTCGCCGTGGATGTCGCGTACCGTGGACGCGTTGTCGGGCGGCGCGGCGCTTGAGTTGCTGGAAGTCGGTGGGATCGAACTGCAGGACTTTCGGGAGTCGCGATTGACTGGTGCGGAGGCGTCTGTGGCGCGTGACCACGACCATGGGCATGACGATCACGGCGAACATGATGTGCATCATCAACACGGCCATGACGACAATCATGACCATGAAGCGCATGATCGTGCCGATGAAGACCACGCCGGACATCATCATGAGCACGTGGGGCTTGACCCGCACGCATGGATGGCGCCGCAGAACGCCGTCGTCTGGCTTGATGCGATTGCGGCGACGCTTGCGGATCTGGACCCGCAGAATGCCGAGATCTATCGCGCGAACGCCGATGCGGGCAAGGATCGCATTCTCGCCATGCAGGCAGAGATTGCCGAGAAACTGGCCCCGGTCGGGGATGCCGGGCTGGTGATGTACCATGATGCCTACGGATACATTGCGACCGCATTCGGTCTGAATATCCTCGGCACGATCGCGCTGGGAGATGCCGCAGATCCCGGTGCCGCGCGGTTGTCGGCGATCCGCGCAAGCCTGTCCGACATTGGCGCCGTCTGCGTCTTTCCGGAGGTCAATCATGCTGATGCCTATGTGAACCTTGTCAGCGAGGGCAGCGGGCTGAAAATCGGCGATCCGCTGGACCCTGCCGGGGTGATGCTTGAGCCAGGCGCGGAACTCTATCCGAGCCTGATGCGCGAGATGGCCACCGCGATCGCGAGCTGCGTGACCGAAGACTGAGCGCAGCTTGACCCGGGCGGGTCGCTATGGCCTGTTGCCAGGATGTGCGGCCGGTTCGCGATCACGCTGCCTGACGAGGCGATGGTGCAGCTCTTCGGCGCGGCGCCGGCGAACGATCTGCCGCCGGTGCCGCGCTACAATGTCTGTCCGACGCAACCCGTGGCAGCGGTCATCAGCCGCGAGGGCACGCGGCATTACGGGCCGATGCGCTGGGGGTTGATCCCGCGCTGGTACAAGCACCCGACCGACGGTCCGCTGCTGTTCAACGCCCGGTCCGAGACGCTGGCCGAAAAGCCCGCCTTTCGCGAGGCGGCACGCGCGCGGCGGTGCCTGATCCCCGCCACAGGCTTCTACGAATGGACGAAGGAGGGCGAGGCGCGGCTGCCCTGGTTCATCCAGCGTGCCGACGACGCGCCGCTGGTGATGGCGGGCGTCTGGCAGGTCTGGCACGGACCCGAGGGATCACGGGTGGGGACCTGCGCCATCGTGACTTGCGCCGCCGTGGGGGGTATGGCCGAGTTGCACGACCGCGTGCCGGTGATCCTGGAGCCCGGGGACTGGGCGCTGTGGCTGGGCGAGGAAGGGCACGGCGCGGCCCGACTGATGCGCCCCCTGCCCGACGGGGCGCTGGCTTTCCATCGGGTCGGGACGGAGGTCAATTCAAACCGGGCAGAGGGGCCAGAGCTGATCGAGCCCGTTTCAAGCCCGAGTTGAGGGGAGCGCACGCGCGCGGGGGGCAGAAGCGGCCGTGCGCGCATGCGCGCATTTCTCTAGTTTTATGATTTTGCTGTATAAAATCGGCGGTGTCTGCGTTCCGAAAGACCTCTGCATAACTGAGGATTCCCGCTGGTTTTCTGCTTTGGTATGGTTTGCCAGCATGATTTCCGGGGGGACGATGGACCTTTTCCTACGCGAAGCGGCAGATCGGATTGGTGATGACCATGTGCTTTCCAAGATCGATGCGCTGATCGACTGGCGGGCGGTCTCACCGATTCTGACACGTGGTCTGGGGCGTTCGGGGATCGGGCCGCAGGGCTTCGATCCGCTGGTGCTGTTGAAGTGCCTGCTGATCGGCCAGTGGCACGGGCTGTCGGACCCGAAACTGGAACGTGCCCTCAAGGTGCGGCTGGATTTCATGATGTTTTGCGGGCTCGGCCTGCATGCGCCGGTGCCGGACGAGACCACTCATTGCCGGTTTCGCAACGCATTGGTCAAAGGTGGGGTTTACGATGATCTGCTGGCCGAAGTTTGCCGCCAGCTCGAACATCACGGGCTCAAGCTGAAGGCCGCAGAGACCGCAATCATCGACGCCACCTTGGTTGAAAGCGCCGCGCGGCCGCGCAGCCATATCGACCCACCACAGGACCGAGCCGAGGGGGACGCCGCGGATGCTCCGGACATGCATTTCAGCGCCGATCCCGATGCACGTTGGGTGAAGAAGGGGTCGAAG
>NZ_JADDJF010000100.1 GCF_017811755.1 Pararhodobacter sp. SW119
CCGTAGCGAAACTTTTGCTTCGGGCACCGCATGCGCAAGGCGCGGAGTCATCGCTTCGCCTTCGCCCCTTGCCGCGGCGCGCTTTGCTGGTAGCCTGTTGGCCAACGACCGGAGGGCGGGACATGGGCGATCAGGCGGGCTTCATCGGGCATCTGCGGGACGAACTGGCCGGCCTGCGCGACGGCGGGCTGTTCAAGGCCGAACGGCC
Source organism: Pararhodobacter sp. SW119 (assembly GCF_017811755.1). GTDB lineage: Bacteria > Pseudomonadota > Alphaproteobacteria > Rhodobacterales > Rhodobacteraceae > Pararhodobacter. The sequence goes on from NZ_JADDJF010000100.1 coordinate 209, forward strand.
CATCGCCTCGCCGCAATCGGGTCGGGTCACGCTGGAGGACGGGCGCGAGGTGCTGAACCTTTGCGCCAACAACTACCTCGGGCTGGCCGACCACCCCGAACTGGTCGCGGCGGCGCATGAGGCGCTGGACCGGCTGGGGTTCGGCATGGCGTCGGTGCGGTTCATCTGCGGCACGCAGGTCGAGCACAAGAAACTGGAGGTGCGGCTGGCGGCGTTCCTGCAGACCGAGGACGCGATCCTGTTCCCGTCCTGTTTCGACGCCAATACCGGCCTCTTCGAGGCGCTGCTGGGGCCGGAGGATGCGATCATCTCAGACGCGCTGAACCATGCGTCGATCATCGACGGGGTGCGGCTGTGCAAGGCCGCGCGCTACCGCTACGCCAACAACGACATGGCCGAACTGGCGGCGCGCCTCAAGGAGGCCGAGGGCGCGCGCTTCAAGCTGGTCGTCACCGATGGCGTCTTTTCCATGGACGGGATCATCGCCGACCTGCCGGCGATCTGCGATCTGGCCGAGGCGCATGGCGCGATGGTGATGGTCGATGACAGCCACGCGGTGGGCTTTGTCGGCGCGCGTGGTCGCGGCACGCCCGAAGCGGCGGGGGTCGAGGGGCGCGTGGACATCCTGACCGGGACGCTGGGCAAGGCGCTGGGCGGGGCCTCGGGCGGGTATGTCGCGGCACGGGCCGAGGTGGTGGAGATGCTGCGCCAGAGCGCGCGGCCCTACCTTTTTTCCAACACGCTGGCGCCGGTGATTACCGCCACCACGCAGCGCGCGCTGGATCTGGTCGAGGGATCGGGCGATCTGCGCGCGCGGCTGGAGGCGAACGCGGCGCATTTCCGGCAGGGGATGCAGGACGCCGGCTTCCGGCTGGCCGGCGCGGGGCATCCGATCATCCCGGTCATGCTGGGCGAGGCGGCGCTGGCCGGCCGCATGGCCGAAGCGCTGCTCGCGCGCGGAGTCTACGTGACGGCCTTTTCCTACCCGGTCGTGCCGAAAGGGCAGGCGCGCATCCGCACGCAGATGTCGGCCGCGCACACCACCGAGGATCTGGACCGCGCCTTCGCAGCCTTCATCGAGGCCGGGCACGAGCTGGGCGTCATCGGCTAGGGGGCGGGCATGGGCAACATGATGAAGGCCATCGTCAAGGCGCGAGACGAGCCGGGGCTTTGGTTCCAGGACGTGCCGGTGCCCGAGCCGGGGCCGACCGAGGTGCTGATCCGGGTGAAGAAATCCGCGATCTGCGGCACCGACGTGCATATCTGGAACTGGGACGACTGGGCGCGCAGCACCGTGCCGGTGCCGCTGGTCGTGGGCCATGAATTCTGCGGCGAGGTCGCCGATACCGGCAGCGCCGTCACCCGGTTCCGGCCGGGACAGCGCGTCTCGGGCGAGGGGCATATCGTCTGCGGGCAGTGCCGCAACTGCCGCGCCGGGCGGGGGCATCTGTGCCGCAACACTAGGGGCGTGGGCGTCCAGCGCGCCGGCGCCTTTGCCGAGTACCTGTGCCTGCCTCAGGAAAACGTCGTGCCCATCCCCGACGACATCCCCGACGAGGTGGCGGCGATCTTCGACCCGCTGGGCAATGCCGTGCACACGGCGCTGTCGTTCGATCTGGTCGGCGAGGACGTGCTGGTCACCGGCGCCGGGCCGATCGGCATCATGGGCGCGCTGATCGCGCAGAAGGTCGGCGCGCGGAAGGTGCTGATCACCGACCTGAACGACGAGCGGCTGGAACTGGCCGCCGGCATGGGCGTCGCCCACACGCTGAACCCGGGGCGCGAGCAGTTGCGCGACCGGATGGCGGCGATGGGCATGACCGAGGGCTTCGACGTGGGGCTGGAGATGTCGGGCGCCGCCGCCGCCTTTCGGCAGATGATCGACACGATGAACAACGGCGGCAAGGTCGCGATCCTGGGCATCGCGCCCGCCGCGTTCGAGATCGACTGGAACAAGGTCATCTTCAAGATGCTGACCCTGAAGGGCATCTATGGCCGCGAGATGTACGAGACCTGGTACAAGATGATCGCGCTGGTGCAGTCGGGGCTGGACGTCATGCCGCTGATCACCCACCGCCTGCCGATCGCGCGTTTCGACGAAGGGATGGCCGAGATGCGCGCCGGGCGGTCGGGCAAGGTGGTGCTCGACTGGACCTGAGCCCGGGGCCCAGTCGTTGTCTGCGCGTTCCCCCTGAGCGCGCTGGACAGCGCGTCACAAAACCGACACAAGACCCGGCCCGGCGCGACCGGGAGGCGGAGGGCGGCAGGTGTCCGGCACGGTGATCTTTCTGGAACTGGCAGGCGCGGTGGCGCTGCTGCTGTGGGCCACGCGCATGATCCAGACCGGCGTGCAGCGGGCCTTCGGGCATGTGCTGAAGGACACGTTGCGCCGCGCGCTGGGCACCGCGCCGGGCGCGGCGGCGGCCGGCGGCGCGCTGGCCATGGCGCTGCAAAGCGCGACCGCGGTCGCGGTGATCGTCAGCGGCTTCACCGGCGTCGGGCTGGTGCCGGTGGGGCGCGCGATCACGGCACTTCTGGGGGCGGACCTGGGCTCGGCGCTGGTGGCGCTGATCCTGCAGCTGGACCTGTCGCTGCTGGTGCCGGTGCTGCTGCTGCTGGGGCTGGTGATGTTCCGCAACGCCGCCACCAAGCGCTGGCAACAGGTCGGGCGGATCCTGCTGGGCGTGGGCCTGCTGCTGCTGTCGCTGCGCCTGATCGGCGCGGCCGCCCGGCCGATGAGCGAAAGCGCGCTGCTGCCGCTGGTGCTGGGCTACCTTTCCGAGGACTGGCTGACCGCCTTCCTCCTGGCCGGGCTGATGGCGCTGCTCTTTCATTCCTCGATCGCGGCGATTCTGGTGGTGGCGGCGCTGGCGCAACAGGGGCTGGTGCCGGCGGCGCTGATCCTGCCGGTGGTGCTGGGCATCAATGCCGGCGCGGCGCTGATCCCGGTCTATCTGACGCGCGGCATGGCGCATCCGGCGCGGCTGGTGCCGCTGGGCAACGTGATCCTGCGCGGCGGCGGGGCGCTGGCCGGGCTTGCGCTGCTGTTCCTGCTGCGCCCGGACCCGCTGGCCCTGCTGCCGGGGGCGGATACGCCCGCCGCCGTCGCGGTCAGCGCCCATGTCGCCTTCAACGCCATGCTGCTGGCCCTGGGGCTGGTGCTGGCCGGGCCGCTGGCCGGGCTGCTGGCCCGGCTGCTGGCCCCCGCGCAGGTCCGCGCCCGCCTGGGCGAGGCGCGGCAGAGCGCGCTCAACGAGTCCGACCTGCCGATGCCGTCGGTCGCCATCGCCAATGCCGCGCGCGAACTGATGGTCATCTGCGAGCGGGTCGAAACGATGATGACCCGCGTGCCCGAACTGTTCCGCAACTCCGACGCGATCGACGCAGCCGAGTTGCAGGGTCTGGATGACGAGGTCGACGCGATCCATACCGCGATCAAGCTCTACCTGTCGCGGATCCCCGACGACGCGCTCGACGCGCACGAACTGGAACGCGTGAACGAGATCCTGGCAGCGACGATCAAGCTGGAGCAGATCGCCGACATCGTCACCCGCAACCTGGTGCGCAAGGCGCAGAAGAAATCCGAGCGCGGCGTCGAATTCTCGCAGGCCGGCTGGGAGGAGTTGCGCGCCATGCACCGCGAGGTGCTGGCCAACACGCGCCGCGCCTTTTCCGTCATTCTGTCGGGCGATGTCGATCTGGCACGCGAACTGGCGCGCAGCAAGGAGCGGCTGCGCGAGATGGAACAGGACAGCGAGGCGCGGCACCTGGAACGCCTGCGCGCCGGCGATCCGCAAAGCCGCGAGACCTCGACCCTGCATATGGACATCGTGCGCGACCTGAAGGAGATCAACTCGCTTCTGGTCTCGCTGACCTATCCGGTGCTGGACCGCGAAGGCATGCTGCGGTCGAGCCGGCTGGTCTGAACCGCGTCACCGGTGCCGCGGGCGGCGACCGCCCCGCCCCCGGTCTTCCTGCGTTCACCCGCCGTCCCTACCGTTGACCGGCGGCGATTCCGGGTTGGGCCAGCGCCCGACCGGACGGTTGCGCGCGCGCTACCCTGATCCGACCGCGGCCTTGATCTGCCCAGGAAACCGAAAATTAAGGATGATGTTGCACATCTTCGTGGCGGCGCGACGCTCCGGCCGGGGCCGACAGCCGCGATCCGACGCCTCGCCGCCACGCGGCCCCGATCCCTTGAACGGAAAGAACTGAGCATGCCCGGACTGATCATCGGCACCCTCGCGCTCGTCCTCACGACCGGAGAGTTGGTGCAATGGCAGAAGCAGGAACGCTTCAACACCATCGGCGAGTGCGAGAGCATCATGCACCGAGAACGCATCAGGATCGCCGCGGAATACGAGGCGGTGCTGAGCATGGCGACCTGCACATTGGCGGGACGTCGCCTGGGACAACGTAGCTGACACCCGGCGCTGTCAGTCCGCGCAAGGCGGGGCAATAACCCGCGCCCTAGGCCGACGGTCGCCGGCTTCGCATCGCCGCCGGATTTCATGGTGGGTGATGACGGACTAGAACCGCCGACATCTTCGAGGTAAAGAAACATTGGGCCTGCCAAGCTATTGGTTTGTCGGCGAACGCAATGTTTTTTTCGCGGGCCGGTTTTGCGATCTGTTCCGCTTTCGGCAGGTTCAGCCGGTCAGCAGGAGCTGCCGCCATCGCGGTGGTCTCTCTGAAATGGGCCTACACGATGGAATACCTGTCAGACAGCACTTCGCTGCCTATTGCGACGGCGCTGGAGTCTCAGTCGCGCCAGGATCCCCCTCGCCCGAGTTGTGAGCCGCTGATTGAGTCTGAACCGGATCATCGGCGGCACCGAGAGCATCCTTGTGGTCGAGGATGACCGGCTGGTGCGCGAGCATCTTGTCGCACGCCTCGAGGAGATGGGCTACCGGGTCACAGCTGCCGAAACCGGGCCGCAAGCGTTGAACGCGCTGAAGCAGACGCCCGATATCGATCTGCTGCTCACCGACATGGTTCTGCCCGGCGGCATGAAGGGGCGCGTGCTGGCCGACACGGCGCGAGGGGTGCTACGCGATCTGAAGGTGCTCTTCACCTCTGGCTATTCCGAGAACGCGATCGTCCATCCTGGCCGGCTCGATCCCGGGGTCGAACTGCTGGGCAAGCCCTACCGCCGCGATCAACTGGCCGCGAAGGTGCGCAAGGTGCTGGACAAGGTGTAGACGGTCGGGGTGTTGGCCCGCGTGCGCCGACATCGAGACGCGTCAACACCGCCTCGGTCGCAGAAACTCAATGGGGTGCTCCGTGGCGGGCGCCAGACCCGACCTGGCCGGTTGTCAGGAGATAGGGGCCACGAACTTCCTCGCGCTCGATGACCTCGTTGTGTCGGACTAGGTCGAACGCATCGTTACCGAGAGCATCGTTCAACTTCCATACGAGGGAACCCGTCCGGCACACTACACGACACTGGTCTGGCTGAGGGGGTGAAGAGGTGGTTTTCTGGTCGACTCCGACCAAGGAAGT
>NZ_JADDJF010000101.1 GCF_017811755.1 Pararhodobacter sp. SW119
GACGGAACAAACCAGTTGCCACACGTCATCGAAGGCGTCAAATTCACCGACGGTGTCGCTCAATCCGATGCCAACCAAAGCCGCGCCGCATGATCACGCCGCGTCACCCAGATTCTGCCATAGCTCCCGCAAGATCTTGGCCCACCTCATTGCTCTTCTGACCCTGATCATCGCCGCGCTCCTCGGTGTCGCTGATCCGCCGCACCCGCGCGGGCGATGGGCACGCGACGCTATACGGGCGGCGGCTGGCCGTTCACCTGATGGTGCAGCCCACCGCCGCGCGCGCTTTCATGGCTGACCCGATTGCGACCGATACGGGCTTTCTTCCCCGCTTCTTGATCTGCGAACCACCGAGCGCAATCGGAACCCGGATGCACGCGAACGCCCGGCAAGATGAAGCCGCGCTGGCGGGCTTTCGGACACGCTGTGCAAGATACTCGCCACGCCCTTGCCGATGGATCTGGAAACCCGCGAACTGCAACCCCGCACCCTTCCCCTTGCGCCCGAAGCCCGCGTGCTTCTGGTCGCGTTTTCGGATGCAATCGAAGCGGCGCAAGCCCCAGATGGCGACCTGGCGCATATCACCGGGCACGCATCAAAGGCGGCGGAACATGCCGCGCGCATCTCGGGCGTGCTGGCGCTCTGGCGCGACCTGCACGCTCCGAACGTGCAGCGGGAGTACATGGCCGACGCAATCGCCCTGGCGCAATTCTACGTTGCCGAAGCTTCGTGGCTGGCAAGCGCTGCAACCATGTCGGCAGAGATCGACCGGGCCGAAGCCTTGCGGCGCTGGATTCTGGAAAGCTGTTCGGAACCGGAAGTGCTGGTACGCGACGTGGTGCGGCGGGGGCCGAACCCGCTCCGCTAAAGCCCGAAGGCACGGGCCGCGCTTGGCACCCTTGAAAAGCACGGATGGCTTGTGCCACTGGAAGCGGGAAGCATTGTGCGCGGGACCGCTCGGGCGGAAGCCTGGTGCATCGTGAAGGGGGCGGCCGATGTGGTTTGACCCGCACCGCAAACTTGCCGAAATCGCGGCGCACCCCTCAAACCCGGCAACACCTGCGCCCGATGCCGCAATTGTCGCAAGTGTCGCAATGCCCGTGCGCCACAAACCGCAATCGGCGCTCGCCGTTCTCCGCAAACTCGAACCGCTGCGACGGACACCCTCCCGCTGGCGTCGGGATCCATCATGCACTAACATGAAACTTCGATCACCCTGTAGGGGCCACGCAGACGCCCGTCTCTGTTGTTTCGCCTAAAGTCCGGAGAGTACCCTTGGCGCACGAAAACCTCTCCAATGCTGTGATCGTCTACGGCTCCGTCCGATCGGGCACCACGATGTTCCGGCTCATGCTCGGCGGTCATCCGGATCTCGTGGAAATCGGCGAGAAACCCTACATCACCAGGTACAGCCGGTTCCAGCCGGACGGAACGCTGAAGGTCGATCACCGCAATCTGTTCGTGGACCGCGTCTTCGTGATGCGTGAATTTGGGGAGCGGCCCGAACTCGACGGACTCGACCTCATCGACGACCTTGTCGCCCAAGGAAAGCAGGGGCGCGAGGGGCCGACGGTGATCACCTTTCATTCCGATTTGTACAAGATCCTACACATCTTTCCGGACTGCCGGGTGTTGCACATTGTCCGTGATCCGAGGGATGTGTCGGCGTCAGTCATGCGTCTGGGATGGGCGGGCAACGCTTATTTCGCAGCCGAGAACTGGCTCAGAGCCGAAAGCGACCTCCAAGCGGCGCGGCCCCTCCTGAAGACGGGGCAACTAATGTCGCTGAGATACGAGGAACTCGCCGCGGCGCCCGAGCCGGGGCTGCGCCGGGTTTGTGACTTTCTCGGCATCGCATACGATCCCGGACTCTTCAGCTATCCCGAGCGAAGTACCTACTACAAGCCGACCCGGTCTGCCATCGAGGGGTGGCGCAAGCACCTCTCGATGCAGGACGTGCGGCTGATCGAGTTGCGCTGCGGCGACCTCATGACGGAGCATGGCTATGCCCGGGTAACAGAGGGCGCCGGGCCGCTCTCGAAGCCCCGGCTCGCCTTTCTGAAATGGGACAATCGTGCACGTAAGTTGCGCCGCGACGTGGGAACCTTCGGCGCGGTGAACGCTTTCGGTGCGCGGGTGGGCGCGAAGCTGGGGCTCCTCGGGATGCGCGACCACTTCAACCGCCGGATCCACAACATCACGAATGCCAACCTGAAATGAGCCTCAGAGCGGCGGGGGCGCTGCCGCGTGCGCGCCAGCTTATCCGTTATTGATCAGGTAGCTAAGCGCACGATGGCTGATTGCAGACGGCCTGGGACGTAATTTTCGTTCTCGATAAAGAGAAAGGGAACGTAAGCATTCGGCGAGGGCCACTGTCACGCGGCCTTGACGGCTTCATGCTTGGCCTTTTCCAGTTCCACGGGAGCAATTCAGGCAAGCGTGACACGGTGATGTCCGGGATGCGGGTAAGGACGTCTGCCATCCTGGCCTGCGGATCGATGTCGTTCAGTTTACAGTTGACGATCAGGGTATACATGAAGGCTGCCCTTTCACCGCCGCGCCCAGACCCCGCAAAGTGCCATGATTTTCTGCCCAGAGCTGTCCCCCTGAGGGCGCGTTCGGCGGCGTTGTTGGTCAGGCAGATGCGCCCGTCATCCAGGAAAGCGATGAAGGCATCCCATCGGTCGCCCTTGGGCGGCATCAGATAGTCGATGGCTTTGGCGACGCTGTTATGTTTCGACATCTGGGCGCGCTCTTCCAGCAGCCAGGTATGCAGTTCCTCGACAAGCGGTCGGGATCGCTCTTGCGGGAGGGTAAGGCGGGTATCTGCATCCATGCCATTGATCTCGCGCTCGATATCGAAGATCGCACCGAACCGTTTCACGGCTTCCAGCGCGACCCGTGAGATGTCATGCGCTGGCTTGTTCTTGCGCACGTTGCCCGCAATATCGGCCAGCTCGAAGAATTTACGCCGTGCGTGGCTCCAACAGAGCGCGCTGCGCGCAGGCCTCGGGCTGCGGCCAGCCAGATAGAGGTCGTTATAGCCGCTATAGGCATCGGCCTGCAATACTCCCTGCTACCCAGCGAGATGCTTGTTCGGGTGGATCATCTGGCGGTCACGTGAGAATTTGAACAAGGCGGCAGGTGCTGCGCTGCCACCCCACGGCCGGTCATCGCGCTCATAGGTCCAGAGCCGCGCGGTTTTGGTGCCGCCAAGCGCCTTCAGCGGCACCGTTGTGTCATCGCCATGCAAGCGCGCCGCTGCCAGAACATGGGTCTCGATCAGCTCATGGATCGGGCTGAGCGCGACACAGGCATGGCCGATCAGATCAGCCAGGGTGGACAGGCTGAGATCAATTCCCTCTCGCGCAATGCGCTCGGATTGGCGATTCAGCGGCGGATGCTATCCGTATTTGTCGAAGGCCGCCATCGCGATCAATTGCGGTCCGGCCCAACCACGGGGAATGGTGTGGAAGGGCGCTGGCGGCTGGCTGATCTTCTCGCAACACCGGCAGGTGAACTTCTCCCGCACCGTCTGGATCACCTTCCACTGGCGGGGGGTCACTTCCAGCGTCTCGGTGAGGTGAACGCGCATCTTGCTGACAAGGACATCAGCCTGCGCTCGGGCACGCTGGTCGACGCGACGATCATCGACGCGCCGTCCTCGACGAAGAACAAGGCGCGCGCCCGGGACAAAGAGATGACGTCGACGAAGAAGGGCAACGACTGGTATTTCGGCATGAAGGCGCATGTCGGCGTTGATCTCGACAGCGGCACGGTGCACAGCCTCGACACCATGACGGCGAAGGTCCACGACAGGCAGGTCTGGGATGAGTTGCTGCACGGCGAGTAAACCTCGGTCTGGGCTGGCAAGGGCTAAGTGAGCGCGGAGCGCGACGCGGCGTTCAAGGCACCCGGCAAGGTCTGGGGCGTGATGCGCAAGGCGCCGAAGGGCGGTCCGCTGCATCCGTTCGACGCGCAGATCAACCGCATCATCGCCCCGCTGCGCGCCAGGGTCGAGCACCGCTTCCGCGTCCTCAAGCGCCGATTCGGCTATGTGAAGACCCGATACCGCGGCCTCGCCAATAACCGCGCTCAACTCTTCACGCTGTTCGCGCTCGGCAACCTGTTCCTGGTGCGAAGAAAGCTGTTGGCATGAGCACGAGTCTGCCCGAAACCAGCCGAACCGCCGACATCGCGGCGCTGAACCCGCAAAATCGCCCGCGGAAACCTCGCTTCTCGCCACCCAAGGCGATCAAACTTCAAATTCGGCGCAGCCGACCGCGTTGATCAGACGTTCCTCACCATGATAACACTAGCCCGTGATACACGTGGCATGTTAGAGAAGAATGATCATTTTCTGTCTTGAACTCGAAGGCTTACACCATGGCTTCTCCGATTATCAGTCTCGATCCGGATACCCTGACGCTCTCCACCCAAGCCGCACGAGCGGCGGCCCAACCACTAGCCGAGTCCTACAGGGATCGCGCACCCTATCCATATGGTTGTTTCGACAATTTCTTACCGCCCGAAATCCTTGAGCGGGTGCGTGAGGAGTTGCGCGAACTACCCGAAGCCGAGAGCATGTTCAACCGTCCACAGGAGAAGCTGAAGTCCAGCTATCTTCCGGAGAGGCTTCGCCCATATACGCGGAATCTCTTCTACGCGCTCAACGCCCGTCCCTTCCTAGCGTTTCTCGAAGAACTAACGGGCATTCAAGGTTTGATCCCCGACCCCCACTTCGCAGGGGGAGGGATTCATGTAGTCGCGAATGGTGGGCATCTGGACATCCATGCCGACTTCAACCACCACGGGAAACTCAATCTAGAGCGCAGGATCAATGTGCTGATCTATCTCAATAAGAACTGGCGCGAAGAATGGGGCGGATCCTTCGAGGTATGGAACAAAAACATGACTGAGCAGGTCGCAAAATTCGTGCCGCTTTTCAATCGCATGTGCTGCTTCAACACTGGCTCCGACACCTTTCATGGCAATCCAGAACCGGTGAATCATCCGGATGGTGAACCACGTATGTCAATCGCGCTTTATTACTACACGGCTACCTGGGACGATACGCGAAAGTCACACAGCACCCTTTTCAAGCCCCGCCCCGGCACCGTCGACCGAACGGATCGTCAAGAGGCGCGTCACGCCATGTTGAAGGATGTCCTGCCGCCAATTATTTATCGTCGCATAGGGCATAGACTGCGACGGATGGGAGTATAACGGCAAGGACCGTCTGATCAACATGTCCGGCTACGTCGATACGGCGGTTATTTCGGGTTGAAGGGCAAAAAGCAGTCTGTTGGCCGCCGATTTTTCGCAAAGTTGCAGTTGATCTGCGCATCAACCCGGTGCAATGTGTTGCCATTCGGCACCGTGCGGGTCACGCTCTGAATCTTGCGCGCGAGGTTCGACATCAGCAGCCAGAGCTTGCCTGCATTTGTTGTCGTTGAACAGGTCAATCGAACTGTGAGTGCGACGCTCTTGGCTTTCAAAATGCGGTAGGTTCTCTGTTGGTTGGCTTGGGCAAGACGCCATCTCCGAATATCTTTTGCATCAATAAAACTAGGCTCAGGACCCATTAAGTTGCTTGAGCAACGAGCGGTTGCG
>NZ_JADDJF010000102.1 GCF_017811755.1 Pararhodobacter sp. SW119
CGTCCTCTGCGCCTGCGGCCACAACCTCCGCAAGATCCTCGCCCACCTCAGGGCCCTTTCCCTTCGGCACTGCGCCGCGACCACGGACTGCGCGGCCCATCGCCACACCTGCCTATTATGCCGACCGGGGCCGAGCGATCCGCTGCAACTCGATCCATCCCGGCGCGATCCTGACCCGGAAATGGGAACCGATGATAGTCGACGGCCCTGATCGCGCTGAGCTATGGCCTAGCTTTTCGCCGACATACCGTTGCGACGGCTCGGGGAGCGGTCCGAGGTCGCGGCATTGGCGGTGCTCCTCGCCTCGGTCGGGGCAAGCTACATCAGCGGAGCGGAACTCTCCCTCGACGGCGGGTTGCTTGCCGGCACTTGCGGCGCATCCTAGACACGCCTATCCCCGCCCGGCCAGCGCGACGGGGCGGGATGGGCATCTACCACCGAGGAGGCAACACACGCTCGATCAACTGCTCGCCGACGGATCGATCCACAGGGTTCGGTCCATTCGGCCTTCGCCACCGGCCATGAGGCCAGTGATTCCCTCCGCTTGCACCTTTAGATCGACGAGAATCCGACTGATACTCGGCTGTGCCATGAAGCGGCCCTGCTCGATCTCGAAGTGGGTCCGCCGATCGCCGAGAACGTCGTGGAGCAGGCATGCGAGTGGACCTGCCGCCATGCCGGTTGCGCTTTCTTCCGGGATGCCGAAGCGGGGCGCAAACATGCGAGCCGTGGCATCTGCGCAGCCCGACCCGCTACAGACGGTGAACGGATAGAAGCCGATCAGGTCCAGCGCCTCGCTGATACGCGCAATTGCGTCCTGATCGGGTGTCATCCCCTCCAGATCGTCGGCTCCGTCAAGGCCAACGAGGAGAAACCGGTTGCCAGTATCGACGATCTGTGGCTCCACCCGTGCATTCAACTGCTCGCGCGTCAACCTGAGTGCGTCCAGGATATGCGCGCGCGTCACGCCCGACCCGGCCCAATCCGCCTGGATCGGGTACCGGGGTGCGTGCTGTTCCATGAACACCGCGCCGCTTCGCAGCTGGATCCGACGCGGACCGTCCACCGTCTGCTTCGATGTCGTGCCGTCCGCAATGCGCCCTTCCGTGCGCAACAACGCAAACGCGGCAATCGTCGCATGACCGCAGTGCGCGATGCGCCTGGTCGGCGTGAAGAAGTCGAGCCGGGCTCCTTCAGTCGGCGAGCGGGACACAAACGCAGTTTCCGACAGCCCCGTTTGCGCCGCGATCGACTGCATCATGCCCTCGGTCAGGTCATCGGCGTCCAGAACGACCCCGGCAGGGTTCCCACCGGTGCCATTCAGCGTGAACGCGTTGACGATATGGACGGGGATCCGAAACCTTGACAAAATCTCATGTTCTGACATTGGAAGTCTCCGTTGAGGATGCTCGAATATTGCAGCTTTCAAATGAACTACCGAGGGCTCTGAACTCACCAGTGAGTGAGCAAGATTCATGAATCGGGAATCGGAGGACATCGCGGTCTCCAGGTTGGTTCAGTCGCTCGGCTTGCTGGCGGCCGTTCAACGATACGGCAGCTTTGCCGGCGCCGCGCGCGCGCTCGATCTTGATCCCAGCGCGGTGAGCCATCGAATCCGCCTGCTGGAATCCGAACTCCGGCTAAAGCTCTTCGCGCGCACGACCCGAAGTGTCTCACCGACACGCGCCGGTGCCATATTGTGCGACGTGGCGTCGCGGTCCTGGACCGACGCAGGGCGAGCATTGAGAGCAGCGCGCGATGTGCAGACGACAAGATCCATCCGGCTTTCCGTTCACTCGTCCCTCGCAATGAAATGGCTCTTGCCAAGACTACCGAGCGCTGCGTCCGCCGGACTCGATCTCTCGATAGACGTGCGCGAAGATCTTGTTGTGCTCGCATCAAGCGAAATCGATGCTGGGCTACGCTTCGGCGACGGTCCCTATCCGGGATTGCACGCCACCCGGCTCGCAGGATGCGAACTCCAGCCAGTCATCGGCACTGCACATCCGGCAGCGAGAAAAACAAGGCTCGATCCGGCCAGCGACGGAACGCTCACACTTCTGAGCGACAGTGGCGCAGACATGTTCCGGACAGGCACCACCTGGAGAGACTATCGCAGACTGCTGGGCACCCCGGAACCGTCGCCGCAAGCAGTGAAGCATTTTGATCGCGCGGACTTGGCACTCCAGGCCGCAATCGGTGGCCTGGGTGTCGCCCTTGGCCGCAGCCTTCTGATCGAAGACGACATCCGCCGCGGATTGCTCTTGCCGATTGGTCGCCCGGTCAGGGTGGCTGCCGCGTATTGGCTCGTGACGAATCAAGAACTGGCGACCTCCGCCGGCATGCAATCCTTGCGCGACTGGCTGAAAGAGCAGATCCGCCTGACTCTCAAGCAATAATGTTGCCCATCAATTTAACTGGACGCCGCTACGTCGAATCTAATGCCGGCGCGCGTTTCAGCCCGTCCTCGCGCTCGAGAAGCGGGAGTCGTAGCGCCTAGTCATGAGGCCGCCCAACCTCGTTGCCACTGCGAGGCTTGCGCCGGCCTTGACGCCGGCGCTCAAGGTGTTTGATGTGCTGGCGTCATCCATCGGCAACCGCGCCAAGGATCGCATCGGCCTCGCGCACGAGCAGGTGGAAAGCGTCGCTACGCGGGTGTCGTTCGGCGAGTTGCCGGATGGCCGTCGCCCATGCGACATCAAGCTGGCGGCGGGATACCATGGGGTTGACGCCGTAGCGGTGGCGTGTCGCGTCGATCAGGTCGCGTTCAAGCTCCGATGCGTTCCGCGCCAGCGACTGCGCATGGACGATCGCCTCCCAAGCCGGGCGGACCTGCGAATGTGGCATCGCGACATGGACCCGCGGACCCAGCGCCAGCGCCTCGCCCCAGTGGCAGAGCGCGCAGACGGGATCGGCCGCTTGCGCCGCGCGGAACGCGTGCAGCGCGGCGACCGAATCCCCGGCCCAATAGGCCACCAGACCGGCGTCGAACAGCGCGCGCGCGGCGGGCTCGACCGTAGTCGTAGACAGTCCCAGACTGGCCTTCACCAGACTCGGTTCCGGCGCTGGGCAAGCTGGCATCGCGGCCTGCGCGGAAGGAGGGGCGATCATCAGCATGGCGGCGAGTGGAACGATCAAGCGGGTCTTCATGGGTCTCTCCTTTTTCGCAGTGGATCGGGTTGAGAAAGGGCGCGCAGGCTGCGGAGCGTCCGGACGGGGAACGGTCAGGCCGAGCGCGGCCAGAAGGCCGTCGCCGAGCAGGCGGAGCAATGGATCATGCGTCATCGAAGTTTCCTTCTTGGGTTGCCGTCCGGCGCAGCGGGACGGTGTAGGTGGTGGCGCGTCCAGTCAGCACCGGCTCACGAGCTTCGTTCAGAATCGTCGTCGCCAAGGTGCAGATCGGCTTGTCGTCGCGCACGCTCAGCACCTCAGCCCGGGCGGTGAGCATTTCGCCGACGCCGACCGCGCGGACGAACGACCATTCGACCGCGAGGAAAACCGTGCCCGGGCCGGGCAGATCCTCGGCGACAAGCGCGTTCAATAGGCCCGAGGTCACGCCGCCCTGTACGATCAGCCGGCCGAAGACCGAGGCCGAGGCGAGGTCGGCGTCGTAGTGCAGCGGATTGCGGTCCCCGCTGATCGCCGTGAAGGCATCGATGTCGCGGGCGCGGGTCCGGCGGCGGCGCTCTGCGACGGCACCGGGTTCGGGGCGACCACGCAGTGTGTCGGTCCAGGCGGATGTGAGCGTTCGATCGGTCATCTCGGTCTCCTTTCGGGTCGGGGGCTGGGGTCAGGCGGCAATAGCGACGGCGACTACCGGTCCCTCCTGCCGGGATTGGGCCTGCCGGATCAGGACGGCCAACACGCCCAGCACGGCGAGGTTCACGACGCCGGCCAGCGCGGCGTGCGCGAAGGGCAACTCGTAGCTGCCGGTCGCATCGAAGCAGAGCCCGGCCTGGTAGCCGCCCGCGCCCATGCCGATCCAGGCCAGAAGCGCCACCACCGCCATCGCGCTGCCGACCGAGCGAGCCGGCACCGCCGCCCGAACGGCGCAGACCGAGGCGGTCATCACCCCGCCGAAGCCCAGCCCGTAGGCGGCTGCGACGGCATAGAGGAACGGCCCCGGCCCGGTCAGCACGAACAGATAGACCGTCCCTGTCTGCAGGACCGACAGTGCGGCGTAGCTGGCCAGCGGTCCGAACCGGTCGACCAGCGGGCCGGCGGCGATGCGGCCGACCGCACCGGAAAGCATCAGGACCGACATCAGCCCCGTGGCCGCGGCCGGATCGAGCCCTTCCCCAACCGCGAAGGCCACCAGATGCACGCTCGGCACGCCCATCAGGATGCAACAGGTCAGCGCCGCGAGCGCCAGGAGCGGCAGGCTGACGGATGGCGAAACGGGCCAGGCCGTCACGGCGTTGCCCGCGACCCTGCTGCCCGACGGCGGCTTGCGCAGGAGCAGCACCGCCGGCGCTATGACGAGAATGAAACCGACCCCCAGCACCGCGCAGGCTGCGCGCCAGCCCAACCCGGCGATCATTGCCTGAAAGAGCGGCGGCACCAGCCCCTGCCCGACGGCGCCGCCGGCGGTCACGATGCCGATGGCCAATCCCAGCCCGCGCTCGAACCAGAGCGAGACAGTGGTCAGGAGCGGCGCGTAGAGGCAGGCGAAGCCCAGAAAGCCGATGGTCAGGTAGATCGCCTGGATCGCCGCGATCCGAGTTTGGAAGCCGATCAGCACCAGCCCGGCGCCGACGATCACCGCGCCAGTCGCCGCGATCGGCCCGGTGGGCAGGCGGTCGGCGAGCCGCCCGGCAAAGAGCCCGCCGAAGGCCGCGCCGATGGTGAGCAGCGTGTAGGCCAGGGACAGGTCCGAGCGCAGCCAGCCGAACTCGCCCTCGAAAGGCGCGATCAGGACGGCGATGGTGGTGATCGCGCCGTAGCCGCCCGCCATGCCGACGAAGGCGGCGGCGACCGCCCACCAGCGGTAGGGGATGGATAGGGGGGGCATCGGCGTCTCCACGGGGTCATGCGTTGCGATGACCGCGGTATGCGCGCGCGCCGTTTCACGCCGATGGCGGACGAGGGGCGGGAATGTTTCGAGTGTTTCGGGAACCGTCTTGCTGGTCGCCGTCGCCGCTGGCCCGTTCGGGGAGGCACGGGAAGGCGGCTGCTCAAGTTGAGCAGAGCACTCAAGATATTGAAATCATGCGATACACGAAGAAATCTTTACCGGATTTCCATACTACACGACTCTTGGATTTTTTCGCGTTTTGGAGGTTAAGTTTCGCCAGGGA
>NZ_JADDJF010000103.1 GCF_017811755.1 Pararhodobacter sp. SW119
ACAGGCGACAAGTTATCTGGGCATCAACACGACTGCGATGCGCGACACACTCTTGCCCCTGTGGCTGATCCCCGGATGCTTCGAAGCCTATGGCGACAACGGCGCGCTACGCTGGCTGGATCGACTCCATACGACCGATCCGACACCGCCGTCACAGCTTTCAGCAACCGTCCGCTGGTTCCGCGAAATTCGCGACCACCCGCTTCTGGAACCCTTTGCGGTCAAGACGCCGAATCGTCTCTTCACACCGCCATCAGTCGAAGGGTTCGGTACCGCGCTACTGGTCACGATCCCGCACCACGAGGGAGACAACGGCAGCCCGATTACCAGCTGTGACTTGCGCTATCGCCCGCTTGATCTGGTGCTCGATGATGACGGCAAGGTGACGAGTGAGACTACGCTCGGCCCTTGGATTGAGATCGAGGACATCACCCCGAACGCCGAAGGCATCTACATCGTCTCGCCCGAACCGACCGGCGGCCTGGCTGAAAATACCTGGTACTGCGTTCAGCTGCGCTACAACAACGCGGTTGGCAAGGGGGCATGGTCGCGCACGCACACCTCCAGTTGGAAAGATGACGAATGGCAGGCGGGACGCATGTTCTCGGCGCAGGGGGTCGGACAGACCGGTGTACAGATGGCGGTGGCCGCACCCAGGTTTGCTACACCGCCGGCAATGCGGAGTTTCTTTGCGGAAGGTGCGCTTGCCCGTATCCTGATTACCCCACCGCCGCTGGAAGGCGCCAACTTCATCGGCTTTCCCTTCCCCTCGGTCAGCTACCAGTGGCGCCTTGACGGCAATCCCTTGGAGGGGGCGACGGCGCGGGGAATCACCATTCCGGCGAGTGCCGCAGGCAAGCATCTGTCCTGCCTCGTCATGCTCTCGAACAGTGAAGGTACCGACAGCATCGTCGTTGAAGGCGCTCAAATCAGCGCAAGCGTCGCCGATACCGGATACACACCGACGCTGATGTCGACCGAAGGGAATGTGCGCTTCCGGAGCGGGGACGGCGTGAACCTGTTCTCCACGGCGACGACAAAGCGAGCCAGCGTGTCCTTTATCTTCGGCGGGCGTTCGGGAGACAACTTCACGCTGATCGGATCCAACCGCTTCGAGGTCATCATCCGCCCGAACGGCAGGATCAGCGTGACAATCTCAAACGGCCTCAGTGGCACGCGTGGTTACATGGAGTTCCCGGGCCCACAACCGCAAGAACCGCATTGGTATCTGATCAGCGTAGACACGACGCAAGTGAACGAAGCAGAACGTATCAGGCTCTGGGTCCGGCCGGCCTTCAGTCCGTATCCACCAACGCGGATCCTGCCGATGAAAATTAGCGACTGGTCGGGAGGCTCCGGTTCATTCCAGTTTGACCAGAACTTCCGCTTTGCGACCTCTACAGCCCATTCGCTCTTTCCCGCCGATCCAGCCGAGCAGTCGTTCATCATCGGGGATGTGTTCATGCAGCGAGATGTGGCACTGCGCCCCGAGGACTTCATCGCGCCGAACGGCCAGTACTTCGATCCCGCACTGGTCGGTGGCCCGTTCCTGCTGATGGGGTCAGGTATGAACGCAGATGACTGGAACAACGGTCGTAACCTGGCCAGCGCCGCGCCGGCAACAAATCCGCTGCCGTCGGTCGGCGGAGGAGGAGAGTTCAGCGCGCTCGACTGATGAGATCGACAAGACTATTTCATCGTTTCTTGCTATTTTCCTGATGTGAGGTCGACCTCGTGGCGAAGCGCGGCGCGTCGGCTGGAAGCGTCACCGGGCAGCCCATGGAGCCCCTGCCGATGTGAGACGGCCGCACACCTGGCGGCTTTTCCCAAAGGCCGTGCTCTCCATGCCGCAACGAAGTGCTCCTAGCTCTTTTCTGTATGCTCGGCGATCCACGCCTCCTTCTGACGCAGTTCCTTCACGTTGTAGGCATAGCTTGCGCCGCGCTTGTTGCCCCTCTTCTGCGGCCGCCCGGCGGTCGTTTCCATGGCGCGGCGCTTGCGGGCGACCAGGCTGGGTCGGGCCCAGCGGTAGTCTTCTCCCTTCCTCAGCATATGCCAGCAGAGAGTGGCCAGCTTGCGCGCCACCGCGACGGCAGCAGAGATCTGATGGCCGCGACGTGCCCGAATGCGGATGAAGTATGCGCGCAGCGGGCCGGGGGCCTTTGCCGCGGCCCAGGTCGCATCGACCAGCATCGCCCGGGCGTGACTGCGTCCGGCCTTGCTGATCCGGCCATGATGGGCCTTCGACTCGTGTACTATCCGGTCTCTCACTACTCACAGTTCGTTGAATCCGCCTTAAGTCGAGGCAGATGCATCTTCTTGAGCCCGCCGCCGGCGGCGCGGGTCCGTAGATTTGATGTGGTAGCGGAACGGGTTGCGGTCACACGAAGCGCTCGCGGTTCACCTTTCTTTATTCCCTGATGTATAAGCTTTGTCAGCGTGGAGTTCCTCCCGCGGCACATCAGTTGTGGAGTTTTTCGATGTCAAACCGTATGAAGGAAACCCTCTCAATAGCCCTTGCGCTAATGTCCCTTTCGACAACCCAAGTAGGTGCGGTGAGCTGCAACACGAGAACTTTTTCTGGAGATTGGAAGGGCGGGTCCTATGGAATCGAATGTGAGATTCGCTCCGTTGCTTCTGGTAACCTCAGAGGGTATTGCTATCGAGAGCACTACGATCAGGGCAATAGGGAGTTCTATATTGAGGTCATTCAGATTGATGGAAGACTAAATGTCTTTAGCAACTGCTTCATTGACGGTAACATTCGCTCAAATCGAAATCTAACTATTCCAATAGAGGGGCGGGCTTGGACAAATAGTGGTAACATTCTCGACGAATCTGTGCTGATGCCGAGCGGGAATCAGATCATCTCATTCTTCTGAAACTTGTTTTTTCAGATCGGCATGGAGCAGATCGGGTCAAGGCAAAATAGATTGAGATATTATTGATTTTCATAATATTGCTTATTTGGTATTGGCCAGGCGCAGACTTTGCGGAGCGCTGAACCAGCGTCGGATCGCAGAGTATCTGGTAAAACTAAACCGAAATTTAGGCGGCTAATGGCAGACCAGTGGCCGAGAGGAGTGGGTGCAGATGATCAAGCCAATAAGCGAGGCCATTTCAGGTTCTGAACAACGAAGTGAGGAACGGTTCGTAGGGGGCCTTTCCGTCAATTTTTCAACTTCATTCTAATGCGCGATTGCACCAGGATGGCCATCTGAAATTCGGGAGGGTTCCGGTTGTTTCTCCCAAAAGAAACCACTTATGACACGCCGCGGGTTATTCGGCGAAGGGCAGCGGCTTTTCGATCGGGAAGCTATACGTCGTATTGTAATATCGCAGGATTTTCGCTAATTGAACTCCTTGCAGCAGTGGCGGTGTTTTCAGTGGTTTCGGTGTTGACCGTTCAATCGCTAAATATCTCAGTTTCGCAAAGTCGTATCCTTGAGCGAATCGACGAAGAAGCAAAGAACCTTAATTGGGCACTAACTCTCCTCCGGCGTGATCTCCAGGCCGCGCTTCCGTTGTCGTTCGAGCCACCTGACGGGCCGCCGGAGGATGCCTTTGTATCATCGGAGCGTAAAGATCGGTTTTCCTTGAGTATCAGCGGGCATCCGCGATTCCGGACCGAAGGCGGTGTCGGGTTCGCAAGGGTTTCTTGGAAGTTTGATCCGGCGTTTGAGATGCTTACGCGTACGGTCACTCCAATTTTGCGGCCCAAGGTTTGGGGAGCAACGGGGCCGGAACAGGTCGTACTCAGGGGTGTCACAGAGTTCTCAATCGAGGCGATCCCCGCGGAACACTCGCCTACAGACTTCCTAGAACTGCTGCCAAGCGCTTTTGCCGTAACGCTTGTCACATCCCGGCATGGCCCAATAATAGTTCGAGTCACGCGTTGAGCGTTTCTTCCACAAAAGGTATCGCCTTAATCAATGCCTTGCTCGTAGTCGCAGCAATCTCAGCGATCTCGTTAGCATTGCTTCTGCGTGCTGAATACGCCATGCGGCGAGTAGCGCTAAGCCAACAATCGGTGCAAACAGACCTTTACCTCGACGCGGTCGAGCGTCTTGTACGAATTATTCTTGATCGGCATGAACTGGGAATCGTCCACCTAGGGCAAGAATGGGCTCGTAGCCGGTTGAACGAGCCTATCGACCAGGGGACAGCGGGTTGGTCCATCCAAGATCTTCAAGGCCGTTTCAACGTCAATAGTATGATCGGCGATAGCGAAAGGGCAAACCGCTCTCGAGCGGCATTCCACCGTTTGCTTTTAGTAGAGGGGTTCTCAGAAGACCGTGCAAGACTCTTGGTAGCGGCGTTTTCGCCAGCGGATGCGCGGCGGGAGGCCGTGTTCGGGGGGCCGTCGGGCAAAAGTCGTGCCCCAAATCTTCCACTGCAAAGCCTCCAGGAGCTCGGCCTAATTGTAGGGATTGAGGATGAAGATGTCGTGCATCTTGCGCGGTTGGCGACGGCTTTACCCAGCGAGACAGCTCTTAACGTCAATACCGTGGCTCCGAACATCTTGGTCGCATTCGTCCCAGAACTCCCTTCTTCATTTGTAACGTCGCTTGAGGCGCGTCAGCAAGATCATCCTTTCGCAGATGTTAACGAGTTTCTTGAATGGGGTAAGAGTTTTTTTCGAGGAGACGAAAGGCATATAACGTCTATATTGAACCTATCTGCTACTTCCGAATGGTTTGAAGCAGAGATTCGCGCAGAACTTAGTTCCATTTCACGGAAACGATCCTTGATTCTTCTTCGCCGGACAACAGACACGCAGACCACTGTCGCCTTTTCCGTGGTTGCGCCGATTGGCCTTCCGTCTTCAGCTCAGGAACCATGAATTCGACAGGGACAACGTGATTTTTTTCTTGGAAGAGTAGTGCTTGCAGCTCCATCGGTTCGCTGGGGTCTATCTTCATCTAAAGGAACATCTGATCAATGCGTTCGGATGCGCCGAGATGGCGGCTTGATCGCCTTGTCGGACAGGAGACAGCGTTCTGGGGGTGAATTTTGTCGTTTCTGTACCGCGCC
>NZ_JADDJF010000104.1 GCF_017811755.1 Pararhodobacter sp. SW119
CTACAACCAGCTCCTCACCAAGCTGCCGCCGGACGACTTCGACGGCGCGAAGGCGGTCTGGGCAGAGATGAAGGCGCTCGAGCCGCCGGTCGCCCCGAACCCCTATACCTGCGCCGAGATCGCCAAGCGCGCGCCGACCACCGACGCCGGGCTCGACGTCCTGGACGAGCTCATCACACATGGCGGCGAACCCAATTCCTTCGCCTACATCCCTATCTTGCAGAGGCCGGGTGCATTCGAGGCCACTTTCGCGATCGTCCAGCGAGTCGAAAAAATCGGCGAGTCAATATCGATTGAGATGTCTTCCATACTCGGCTCAAGGGTTTCGGGCATTGAAGAAATGGACCGAGCACGAGACCTCCTACTTCCACATCAGATGGCAGGGTATCCGTTCTATTGTTCCGTCTACCAGAGCTGTGCATGCGACCTTTTGAGCGCAGATGAGCTTCTTGATTGGGCATTTGCAAAGGGGAAGACCTCGTTTGATGCATTCCAGACGGCCGTCAACAAGTATTCGAAGCTTGGGAAATTGGACGAATCTTTAAGGATTGCATCGGCGTTCCCGCATTTCCCGGTCTGCAGAAAGCTATTTCAGCGTTTCCCTGATGCGGCTGAGTCCTACCTCAGTGGACGCTTCGAAGCAGGTCTGGAGCCGGCCAATGCCGCTACGGCTCTCGGGTACTTTTATAAATCAATTAACCGAAGTGATTTGGCAATTATCTGGTTCAACAAGGCTTTGAAACAAGCCGATGTCAGCGATGGGAAGAGAAGGCATGTCCAGAAGGAGCTTAGAAATTTGGGCGAGCCTTCACATTAAGCTGGCTGGAGTATTTGACCATCACTGCAGCGCGCTTTTCGAAGCGATATGAAGGACTTCGTCCCCTCTTGCTTCCACAGTGCTTCCACGGCTGCTGGAACGAAAAAAGTCCCGTGTGAGGGCGGGGCACATCGCATTGATATCATTGAGAGAACTGGTTGCGGGGGTAGGATTTGAACCTACGACCTTCAGGTTATGAGTCGTGTCGAACGGACCATGCACGACTGCACTCGTCTGCGTATTCCTTCGACATTTCCGACGCTTGAATTCCCCTGCCCCACTCGCATCATGCGCAGACTTGCGCAGAAATCGGCAGCACTTTGCGCCCTCTTGCTTCCACAATGCTTCCGCGTGGGCGCGAGGCGATGTTCTGGTAGCGAGAAATGGATCAGCGTGCGTCGATGGTCCCCATCCGCATGAAGCTGGAATTTATCCGGGATCGATATGCCGGCGCAAACCGACGAAGTCGGTGAAAGGCACCGAAACCTTATCTCTGGGGCTCACCCGCGATCACATTCCAGAAAAACACGTCCAGCGACGGTGCGATTCGTTGCGGGTTGAAGTTTCGGCGAAAGCTCATAATCAGCGCAGACGCCGGGCCGCGGTGAATCTCGATCGCGAGCTGCCTAAGGAACCTAAGAACGAGCGCTTGTCGGGCAGCGTCCCCATCAGCAATGTGGACGTAAATCCCGTACCGTTCTACGGTAATAACATTCGGATTAATCAAAAACTCGCATGTCGGCACCGCGTCCTTCGCCGCCTGAAGCGACCGCGCAATGATCTCAATGTCTCCCACTGAAACCAACACGCTGCCGGCGCATAGCGCCTTTGCAAGATCTGTATGGTTTGGAAAGGCCCTGACGGCAACTGCCTCAGATGGATCGGCGTACTCCGCAAGCCGTTCCACAATCCCGAATTGCTCGGCATTTTCGGCGCATCGACCCAACCGATCGACATCCTCCTCATCGAGCGCAACCTCGTTTGGGGTAGGATACTTCAGCACCACCTGCGAGAAGTGTGGCCCGAACTTGCCCTCCTTCGCAAGATCGCCGACGACGTTCCCGCGCGCCGTCGTACCGGCCACCACCCCAACAACGGGTCCGATGCACGGCCAATGTGCGGGCGACCAGGCTGAAGAGGGCTGGCTGGCCATGCCGATGCCCGAAAGATAGACCGGCTGCGAGACCGCGATGTTTTCGGTCAGCCTATCGATCGAGATGGTCGCCGGGTCGCAGAGAACATCGATCACCCCATCCTGCAGGAGTTGGAAGCGCGTTGTTGGGTCGACGATTTCGATTTCGATATCGACCTGCATCCCCCTAATCGCGGACGCGCAAACGTTGACCATGTAACCGGAGAACACCTGCCCACCGAAAGCTATGTCAAGTTCTTCGACTGCTGAGTGACCGTCAGGGCTAGGTAGGATGAAGGAAAAGGGCGGGGCATCGTCGCGAAGTCCGACGATCAGCCGGTCCTGCCCACTCACCATGCCCGGATACTGGACGAGGAGCGCCAACACCAGCAGTCCGGCTCTCATCATGGCCTTATCCCTCCGAACCAGCGGCGATTTCGAGCAGCGCTGACGAACCGCCTCATCTGGCCCTTCTCGGCGAACTCGGCGGCCGCAGCGTAAAAGTAGAGTGTGACCGCCACTGGAAGGAAGAACATGAGTGTCACGTGATTACTCAACAGAACCGACGATTTAGGCTTGAAAGCGTCCTCATTGAGGATAGGGAAAACACTCAACACCATAAAGAGCAGCCACACGAGAATTGTCCCGACTACCCCTATTGTTATGTACCAAGGCATTTTTTCGTGCTGGTCGGCAATAATCAATAGCCCGCAGGAATAGAAAAAGAAGAGTGCCACAATACGCGGCAACTGGTAGAGCTCGGCACCTATGAAGCTGAGCGCCAAATCGCGGCCCTCGCCGAACAATCCGCCAAGGAGCAGGCGGCTTGCGTCGGTGTTCGCTACCATCAGCACGATATACAGAAACGTTCCCAGAAGTGTCGGTAGCGCCACGAGCTTGGCATAGGCCCAGAAGGGAACTCGGTTCTCCTCCAACTTCGGGTATGTGCCTTGGTCGAGCTTAGCGTGACGGCGAAATACTGTCATCAGCGAGACGACGAAGAGCGACGGCAATAAGGGGAAAAGAATCCGACGGGTGAAGTCGCGGACGCCCACCGCCGTTTCGCTGTCGACCGCGACACCAGCGACGCCCAGCAGGTAGCGGGCATAAAGAGCAACGAGGAACACGCTGAAGATCGCCCCGAGTATGCTGGCGACGGCAATGTCGTCTAGCGATTGGCGCGCCGAGCCTCTTGTTGTTTCGTGGATTATGCGCTCCTGCGGAGTGCCCTTGAGAATCTCGGGGATTGCCTTACTGCGAATTGCATAGAGCGCGAAGAGGCACTGCATCGACCCGGCCAGATCGGTTGACTCTTGCTGCAACGCGTCGAGCGTTTGCTCGCGCAGTTCCGCATTGTCAAGATCCGCGATCTTGGTCCGGATCTGCGTGTACCGAGCGCGAAGGTCGTCGATCCGCTCCATCGGTGACTCTCCCAGGAAAACGGTGCGGAATACATTCCTGCGGGGACCGATCACAGGACTCTGCAACAGATCGACGATCCGCAGCGCCTCTGAAATAGAGCGGATTAAGTCAGCCGAGCCATCTTCGCTCAGCTTGTGCTGCTCGTCCTTTCGCTCGAAAGCTTCATAGAGCGGCAGGTTTTCTCCGCGAGCGTAGTCGCGGTAATTTAGCCCTTCAAGGTTCTCAAGGACGCTGTAGATGTTTCTCGGCACCCCCGCGATGACGTAGGCCAGTGACCGGATCGAGCGTTCGACGACCGTGAATGTGGGAGTAGTGACGCCTATTACCATGGCGATCGCTAGTGAGACAGGTAACGTCGGATTTTCACTTAGGGAGCCCTGTAGGGAGCCGGCCTCTGAAGAGTTTACCCACGATCGAAAGCGGGAATTGGCGCCACCATCGGCAATGTCCGCAGCCGCTCCGCCGCGAATGAGCATACCGGCAATTTCCGGAATAGTGATCAGAAGAAAGTAGAGAAATACGAAGCAAACAATATATATCCATCGTCCGCGCTTATATTCGGGCTTGGTCGTTAGTGCCGAAATTCGGACATTCTCGAGCTCCTTGCGCTTTGGCTGGTTGCTCGATTTCAGACGATTAATTGCGTCCGAATTCTCGTATTCTCGCCACGCCTCGCAGACGAGGATAAAGCACCCAAAAAATACAGCGAGAGCTTGGAGGTAAATGTCATACATACCGCGCCCTCACTTGAACCGCGCAGTTCGCCGAAAAAAGCTACAACTCGCTATTGACGCCCTACCAAGTGCACTTCTGGAACTTCGGATTGCACGTCGAACTAGCCGATGCTGGCAGGACAGTTAAAGCGGTGGTAGAAAGGATCGCAATGTAGAGAACTAGCAAAGCAGGCTTCATGGCTACCTCCTGAGCATAGAACTTTCTTAAATTCTGAAAGCTAAAATAGCACAAAAGCTAACCAGGTTCAACCCATGCGCGATATCCACCCAAGAAAATCGGCCAAAAGTATATCTTGTGTGATGAGGCGTGCGAGAAGGCGCATCTCGCCAGGGAAGCGGCGCGCGCCGTCGAACTATCTAAATGGGTCTCACGCACGGCCTCACTGGGACTCTGCGCCCCCGCCAGTTCCAGCCGCAACTTGCGCTTGGCCGCTGCGTTCCCGGTGCTGACCTCGATAAGCAACTCTGCGAAGCGTTGGTAGCCCATCGCCTCCAGGTTCTTCGCATTGAGAGGCGTGTTTGATCCCAACGGCTCGCCAGTTTTTTGCGCCGAATCTATCAGCCGCGCGCGTCCTCCGAAACCTGCGTTCTGATTCGCACCGGCCACGCGTCTGCGCCTTCCCGGTCTGCTGCCAGTTTCCCACGCTCGTCGACAGGTCGCAGGACTGTCAAGTAGCGCGCGCATGGGGCTGGCGGTAGATGACGATGAGTTTCGTCCCGGGAAACTCAGTCGAGCATGGGCGCGCTTCGCATCAGGACCCGTGTTCCTTGCTGCAGCGTAAGCTCGTCACCCGGATAGTCGTCCCTCAGCGCCTCCCACGCCACCGTCATCGCCTTGAGCGAACCAGCGGCAAGGGAATGCATGCCACCGTGGCGCGGGCGGCGCCAGATGATGAAGAGAGCCGCGCCGGGTTCGAA
>NZ_JADDJF010000105.1 GCF_017811755.1 Pararhodobacter sp. SW119
TCTAGGTGGACCTTGGGGAAAAGAATATTGGTATTCAAGGCATAAGCCATGAATGCGCGCCGAGAACCTGAACAACCAACCGATCATCATCGCATCAAAGGCAGTTCCTCTGACAAAGCCGCAAGTCCTCCACGTTTCGCAACGAGAGCGGGAAACGGATGTAGAGCATCACAGCAAGGCGAATGATCTCGGGGCTGGTCTTGAAGTAGCGGAACGGGTTCGATCTTGGCATCGTCCGAACCTACGCGACCGCCCTGCCCCGCTCAAGGACTTTGCGCTGACACTGCCCCGCGATGTTCAGCCGCGCGACCGGTATCGACTTGCCGTCATCGGTACGCGCCAGCAGGTCGGTCAGGCCCGGATTGAGCGCCGATACCTTGACCTCGAGCTGGGGTGCGTTCCAACGAGTACGCGCTCGCGAGTGCGGCGAGGCTTTGGAACTTCTTGCGGTAGGTGGCGGGGCTAATGCCGACGCGCTTCTTGAACACGCGCCGAAACGAGGATCCATCCTCGTAGCCGACCAAGGCGGCGATCTCGTCAATCGGGCGCTGGTCGCGCTCGAGCGTTTGCTTGGCTTCCTCGATCCGCATGGCCTGGACATAGTCCATTGGCGTGTAGCCTGTCGCGGACCTGAACCGGCGGGCGAAGGTGCGGGCGCGCAGGCCGGACCGCTCCACCATCTGCTCGACGGGGTTCACCCTCTCATAGTTCTCGGCGATCCAGGCTTGGCATTCGGCGATCAGAGCGTCCTTCACCTCCATCGGACGGGTCATGACGGCGTAGGGGGACTGGCCCTCGACGTGGTCGGTCATCAGGAAGACTTTCGCGGTGTCGACTGCATGCCGGTAACCGCAGTACCGCGCGATCAGATAGAAGGCGAGATCG
Source organism: Pararhodobacter sp. SW119 (assembly GCF_017811755.1). Taxonomy (GTDB): domain Bacteria; phylum Pseudomonadota; class Alphaproteobacteria; order Rhodobacterales; family Rhodobacteraceae; genus Pararhodobacter. The sequence goes on from NZ_JADDJF010000105.1 coordinate 886, forward strand.
TGCCAGGCACTGACGGCGCCCGCTGTGACGATGCCGGCGTCCTCGGCCTTCAGACAGAGCGCCGCGCTCTCCAGGAACGTGACCTTAGGGTAGTACTGGTGGAACATGTCTCGATACGCCCAATGGGCCGTCGCTTCGCGTCCGTCCAGCACCCCTGCATCGGCGAGGACGAGCGCCCCTGAGCAGACGGACGACAGCAACACACCGGCCGCCAGCATGTCGCGCAACCAAGCGCATGCGCGCGGGTAGCGGCCCGTGGGCACTGCGGTCACAGCGACGTACATGTCGCAGACGACGACCCCGTCGGGGAGCGGTCCAGGGCGCTGAAAGTCGTCTATTGCCGCATGAGGGCGCACCGGGATGTCGCCCACGCAGCTGAACGGTCGGCCATCGGCAGAGACGATCCGGACGTCGAGCAACTCCCGCTCCGGTGTACCTTGATGACGGCAATTTGCCCACCTCGCGTAGAGCGCTATACGAGAAAGCGACCAACCTACTGTTAGCAACACGGGATGAGCGGAGGCGAGTAAGGGGGCCACGCGAGTTCGAAAGCTTTTCACTTACGCAGCGCCAGGCGGTCTTGCAGGCTATCGCGCTTGAAATGCAAGAAGGCGCTGACGGCTCTTCTGGCCAAAGTATTGAGACGTCGCGACAGGTTGTAATATCGATTATCGATAAGTGGATCGATCGAACCCGCGAAGTCAATGCTGCACCCGAGAAGGTTCTCGAGTTTCTGATTGAGCGCTGCGCAATAGTCCGAGAGCCTGCATTGGACCGAGTTGACTTCGTACATCGGAGCTTCATGGAATACTTGGCAGCAAACGAAACAGTTCTCAATAGAGGAGCCCACGGGATAAGAACAAGAATTCTCAATGATCAGTGGATCTCCACGCTTGGCTTTTGCATGGACACGCCTACCGGTGGCACCTATTTCGCTGGAAAGCTCGTTTTTGAGATGGTGGAGTTTGTCAAGGAGAAGACGAAGGGAGGCGGACGCACAAGGCGAGAAGAAAGAAGACGTCTTGCTGGCCGGATTGCTTCTCTCCTGTCTCCGACTTCGCAGTATCCGGAGGACTTTCGACAAAGCTTTGATTTTCTAGCTTCAGAGCTTCTTCCGCCGATGCACGTATCATATATAAATGAGATAATGCCACTGCCATACGAGTACTTCCAAGACATTCTTTGCTTTGCGAACCTAAAGAACCATAAAGTTGAGCTTCAAGAGGCCGCGGGCACGTTTCTCGCGAAACATCAAGATTCGAGATGCTCTACGTTATTGCGTCAAGGGTACGAAAGACTTGGTTCTATCGACTTGATTCACGCAATTAACCAGTCTGGCCGCGTCCCCGTTCCAGAGCATTTTGCCTTGCTTCAGAGAGTCAAAAACGGATCATATCGTAGAAAATTTTTTCTGGATTCAAACGATCTTACCAATCAAACGCTCCGTGAATTGATTTCGCGATCTGTTGGACTTAGATTTCCGTTTGATGAGTCACGGTTTGTTGGATGGGATTTTCTTCCCAATTGCCGGGATGTATCGATCCAGTTTGCGTCAAGTTCAGATTGGCGGAAGATGATCGACAGTGTACAGGTTCGTCGGTTTGACAAATGCTCAACACTCGAACTTGATGGTTGCTCCGATTTTAATTTTAAAACTATTTCCACGCTTTTCCCGGCGGTTGAGACATTGTTTCTAAATGCGTGCAGACATTTTTCTTGTGACCACTTAAGTGAGCTCTCCGAGTTATCTTTGCTTGAGTTTCGCCGCGTATCTCACCCAATCAGCGTAGATTTTAATTATCATCCTACAAAACTAGTTGCTGTGCATTTTAATTCTTGCAACAGTGTTGACTTGAAAGGGGAACCGTTGGAGCAGGTTGACATCACTGAAGGCGTTATTGGAGACACGGCGCAGTAGCGTGTTGGCCCTCGAGAAATTTCATAAATGAGCAGGCAGGCCTTTTAAAAAATGCATCAAGCGCGATCCTTGCGCGTTTTGTTTCTGGGCACCTCGCTAAAATCGATCAAGCGGCCGAAGTTCTGTGGTAACGCTTTGAGTTTGCGCAAGATCGGTTTGGGATTCGGGAATTTTAAAGGTGCCCTTCTGTCATTGCTCATTGGCCAAGCTCGTCAGACACTACCCCAGCCGGTTCCTTTCCTCGTGCGCGCGCCTCTTGACGCGCACGACGAAAGCCCCCGGCCGATAGGAAAGGGAAGGATCGGCGCGTCGGACAACCGCAATCAAGGAACCGACCATGCTCGACAGCACTGCAATCACCCTAACGATGACGCCTGCCTGGCAGGCGCATCTGTCGCCCGGCGACATCGTAACCTTCCGGTTTCCGCTGTCCCAAGCGGACCCTTCGGCCGCGCCCAAGCCGAGGCCCTGCCTCGTCCTCGAGATCGAGGAACTGGCGGGCCTGCGCTTCGCGCTGATCGCCTACGGCACCACCTCGGCGCGCAAGGCGAACTGGGGCTACGAGATCCATGCGCTGCATGAGGAGGACTTCCTCGGGCATTGTCAGAGGAATCGCGCCAAGATAGCCTTCTTTGCTCCTTCGGTGGGCGCTGGGGTAAAGAAAACTGGTATTCAAGGCAAAAGCCATGAATGCGCGCCGAGAAACTTCGCAACCAACCGGTCATCAGCGTATCACAATAGTTTCTTCTGACAAGACCGGCGCGGCCCCGGTGCGGGCGGCGTGTCCGATCCAAGGGCGCGGTCAAGGCGGGTGTCGCGGGGGTTCACGGCGTGACCTCATGTTCGTGGTCCGCGCCGTGGCCAGTCAGCGCGAAGAACACCGCATCGAGGCTCGGCTGGCCATAGGCGAAATCGAGTGGCGGGATGCCCTCGGCCGCCAGCGCCGACAGCAGCGGCAGCGCGGCCGCTCCATCGGTCAGCGGGACCTCCAGAAGGCGGGGGTCGTCGGATCCATGCGCCTCCAGCCCAAGCCGCGAGGCGATCCCGACTGCCTGCGCTGCGTCTGCGCGGGTGCGCAGCGTCAGCCGCAGCACGCCACTGCCCACACGCGCTTTCAACTCGGGCGCCGTGCCCTCGGCGATCACCCGCCCGTGGTCGATGACGGCGATGCGCTCGGCCAGTTGGTCGGCCTCTTCCAGGTATTGCGTCGTCAGCAGCACCGTGGTGCCCGACCGCGCCAGCCGCCGTATGATGGCCCAAACATCGGCGCGGGCGCGCGGGTCGAGCCCGGTGGTGGGCTCATCGAGAAACAGAAGCTCGGGTCGCGCGATCATCGACGCGGCGATGTCCAGCCGCCGCCGCATGCCGCCCGAATAGCCGCGCACCTGTCGCCCGGCCGCATCGGTCAACTCGAACGCCTCCAGAAGCTCGGCGCAGCGTGCCCGCGCCAGCACCCCTGAAAGCCCGAGCAGCCGCGCCAGCAACATCAGGTTCTCGCGCCCGGTCAGATCCTCGTCTACCGAGGCGAACTGCCCGGTCAGCGAGATCCGCGCACGCACCGCGCCCGGGTCGGCCACCACATCATGGCCCAGCAGAATTGCCCGCCCGCCCGTGGGCCGGATTAGTGTCGAGAGCACGCGCACGAAGGTCGTCTTGCCCGCCCCGTTCGGCCCCAGCAGCCCGCATACCTGCCCGCGCGGAACGCGCAGGCTGACCCCATCCAGCGCCCGGGTGGTGCCGTAGACCTTCACCAGCTCGTCGGTCGCGATCGCGTCATCCATGGCTGTGGCCTCGTGTCTGAAAGGGCTGTTGACAGGCGGGATGGTGCCCGTGATACGCTAGAACGGAATAGCGTATGCCACGAAAGGATTCAATGCCAGGCCCCCAGGATTTAGCTGCGCGCGTGGCGGCGCTCGAGGCCGCTGTCACCCGTTTGCAGACCGGCGCAACGGGGCCACTTGGCGACCTGCGCAGCGAGGCCCCCGAGGGCGGCGGAGTACGCTTCGAAGGCAGTGTCGACCTGCCGGGGCGAACGCGCGTGGACTGGCAAATGGGCCACCCGGCGCAAGGGTTGCTGACCGC
>NZ_JADDJF010000106.1 GCF_017811755.1 Pararhodobacter sp. SW119
CCGGTTACTCACCGGCGTCGATCATGCCGCCGCGACGGTCTTGTCGGGCCGGTATTCCTCGTCCTGCGCCAGGATCGACCAGACAACCCGGGCATTTTTGTTGGTGAGGGCGACGGCCACCACATTGGGGTGCCGCCGCACGCGCATCGGGGCGACCCACAGGCTTTTCGGATCCGTCTTTCCGTGGGCCTTGCCCAGAACCGCGCGGGCACCGTGGATCAGCAGCGTGCGAATGTAGCGGTCTCCCCGCTTGCTGATCCCGAACAGCCGGGCCTTTCCGCCGCTCGAACGCTGCCTGGGCACCAGACCCAGCCAAGCAGCAAAGTGCCTGCCGTTCCTGAAACAGCTCCGGTCGCCGACTGCGGCGACCAGCGCCGTCGCCGAGATCGGACCGATCCCCTCGATCTTTCCGATGCGCTGACACGCCGGGTTGCTGCTGAAGAGGGCCCGGATCCGGCGGCTGTATGCGGTAGTGCGCCGATCAAGTTCGACCAGTTCCTCGTGAACGTCCCGCACGAGATCCCGGATCATGTCGTCGAGTTCGGCCTCGGCCCCCTTTGCCAGATCGCTTCCGCATCGTTGCGGTCGTTCTTGTTCGACTTGACGTAGGGCGTCACGAACTGCGGGCTGATCAGGCGCACCTCATGGCCGAACTCGGCAAGCAAACCGCGCCCGTGAACCCATAGTCCAATCCATCACTCAGGTCTTCCCTCCGAAGGTGGCAAAGATCGGGTCGATAGGCTACTTTACGTCTGAAGTGGGAGGGCGAGGGCAGCCGCAAGGGCAACGAGGTCCGCCTGCCGGCGGGCCCCAGTCTTGGCGAAAATCTGCGCGAGGTGCGACTTGACAGTGCTGCGCCCGAGGCCGAGCGCCTCTGCCGCCTCAGCGCGGGTAGAGCCGCTCGCGATGCTTTCGAAGACTCGCGCCTCGGCGGGGGTAAGATCGTAAAGCGCAGCAAGTATATCCGTGGGAAAGCGGGTGGCGTCGCTTGCCCTGGCGATGAATACAGCGGCTGCTGCACTTGGCATCAGTCCGGGGCGAAGCCTGCCGTGTCGTAGTGGCAAGACGTGCAGCACGCAAGGCGCGCCTCCGTTGTGCGAAGCCGGGATGCCGAAACCGCGCCGACCAGCCCCCGCTTCGTCCTCTGCGGCCCGACGGACCGCGACGATCAGCGCTGCTTCCACTTCTGCGGGACTTATCCGCAGGATGCCGTGCCGCGACCGGATCGCGCCTTCCGACGCCAGAAGGGTTCGGGCAGCCGAATTAGCAAGGACAATGCGAAGGTTCACGTCGACGAGAGTCACCGCGACAGATAGAGTATCGAGCGTTGCGTCGAATGTAGAGGAAACGATGCTCTTGATGTCGAGGAGCCTTCCGATGGCGGCCGCCCGTTGAAAATGCGGAATCAGCAACCGTGCTGCGTCAATTTCGAGCCGACCGATTTCACCTTGGGATTCGTGGCGACCGAATCCGACCGAGCCCAACATATCCTTGTCATTCGAAAGAATGATGATAAGTGCGTCGTGAAGGCCTTGGGGCCGGGCCCATTCCATAAAGTATCGGTTGCTTGGCCAGTTCGTTGGGTCGAGGACTCGTGACTGCACCGCTGGTTCGTGGATTGGAAGTGCGCGCATCTTGTCGAGGCCGCCCCACATGTCGATCATGTCCGAACCAAATTGGGGTATGCGCGCGATCCATTCGGGCTCTGGTCCTCTAATCACGCTGAGCGGCATCTGACCGGTATGCATGTCCATGAACGAAATCGCCGCATTGGCGAAATTAAGTTCGGTTCGGATGTGATCCAGTGTGTCGGACCATCGACCGGGGTCCAGGGCACAATCGTAGATCATTCCGATTAGCTCGGACAATACCTCATGAGAGACTGGCTGTCTCATTGAAAGACGAGGCTCCGATCTATCGCACGCCAACAGGAAATCAGTGGATCCATCAGCGAAGTTTACCAGTACATTTGCGACCTGCAAACTGTGACGCGACGCTGACTTCACCCGTTCGGTCTATGCCTAGACCACCGACCGGCCGATGTGCTGCCACGCTCTGCGGCGCAGGATGAGGAATCAGCGCCGGGGTTCCAGATCAGCACTGAGTCATGGACCCGAATGGAGACGGGACACCAGTTTTCCCCGGCACCCTTAATTTCATCCAGCGAGTCTGGAGGACAGATCATGCTTCCATCCTTCGCGTTCGTCGTCGTGCTCGTGATTCTCGGCGATGCCTTCGCGGCCGCGATCGGCTGGCCGGTACCTGGACCAGCCATGGGCCTGGCCGTCCTTGCAGCGGCTTTCGCCTGGAAGGGCCGGCCGCATCCGAATTTCGAGCAGCTCTTCGATCTGGCCGCGCCGTGGTTTCCGCTGTTCTTCGTGCCTGCTGCCGTGGGTGTCGTGGCGCATCTCGCTCTGCTCTCGGCGGTGTGGACGCACGTCGCTGTGGCGATCGTCCTCGGGACGGCGCTGGTGCTCGTGCTCACCGGCCAGCTTGCACAAATCCTCCTGACGCTCGCCGACAAGAGAAAATCTGGTGCTTGAGACGGTCCTCCTTCATCCCCTCTTCGGGCTGGGGCTCACAGTGATCGCCTCTCTCGCGGCAGCTACGCTCTGGGTCCGGTTCGGGCGACCAGCGATCTGCCACCCGGTGCTCGCCGCCACACTAATGGTTATCGCGGTGCTAGTGGTCTCCGGTTTACCTTACGATGTCTTCTACGCCCAGGCCGCGCTTCTCGACCAGGCGCTCGGCGGCGTTATCGTGTTGCTTGCGGTCCCGCTCTGCCGACAGGCAAGATTTATCCGGGAAGCGGGGGTGCCGTTAGGAGTGGCGCTGGTGGTCGGGTCTGCGGCGGCAATCGGCACGGCGCTCGCACTGCCGCTCGCGGCTGGGGCCGACTTCGCGCTCCTGGCGACACTGGCGCCGAAGTCCGCAACCGCGGCCGTCGCGGTCGAAATCGCGCAGGCCCAGGGTGGGGCAACTGGAATGACTGCGGTCATCGTCATCTCCACGGGCATCTTCGGTGCGGTATTCGGACCAGCGATCCTTGACACCACCGGCGTCCGTGATCCTCGAGCCGTCGGTTTTGCACTCGGTCTCGCGAGCCATGCCATCGGTACCGCCCGTGCCTTCCAAATCTCTGAGATTACCGGCAGCTTCGCAAGCCTCGGAATGATCCTGAACGCCATCCTGACCATCGCGCTCGTGCCGCTCTGCCTTTCCCTGCTGGGCGACTGACCTGCCTGCCCGACCAAAGAGCCTTTGGCGAACCTCCGTAAATGGGTGTTATTTCACGTGCTCCGGGGTTGAAATCGCGGCTCAGCAAATGGAGCCGCGTCACGCAATGCAGCTCAGACCTGATCCCGCCACCATAGGATAGCGCTATGAAATAACCCGACCGACTCACTTGATTGAGCATTCCCCATGTGAATGGTTGTGGACGGAGGAATGGACGGCGGCGGAGCTATTGTTCGAGCTGATCTCGCAGCGCTATGAGCGCGGTTCCACGATGATCACCAGCAACCTGCCATTCGACGAATGGACCAAAACCTTCGGTACTGAACGCCTGACCGGCGCGCTGCTCGACAGGCTGGCACACCACGTCAACATCCTCGAGATGAACGGCGACAGCTACCGGCTCGGCCAAAGCCGCGCCCGAAAGGCCTAAGCCATCTCCTGATCACCGGTCATCGGATTGGCCTTGCGGGCCAGCGCCATGGCACGCGCCGGCATTGTCAGAGAAACGGAACGTGATACGCTCATCGGGCCCGGTTGTTCCGTCTCCTGCAGCACTTTCATGGCGACTGCCTTGAAGAACAATTGTTTGTGCCCTCGGATCCAACAGAGGGGCAAAGAAGCTAGCGCTGCAGTGATTCCTCTGACAACGCCCTTGCGCGCGTTGGAGATCATCGAGATCCTGAACCGGCAGATCGAGACCGTGAAGGCGGAGCGCGACACGCTTCTCGCGGAGATCCAGACCATTGGCTCGACGCCGACCCCGGTGCGTATGTTGCTCGGCCTCAAGGGCATCGGCCCAGGCTTTGCGGGCGCGCTGTGGTCCGAGGGGCTGTTCCGAACGTTCCAGAACAGGCGCCAGGTCGCGGCCTATGCCGGGCTGGCACCGACACCGTGGAAGAGCGGCAAGATCAACCACGAACAGGGCGTCTCCAAGGCAGGCAATCCCCGCCTGCGGGCCATCGCCGTGGAAATGGCCTGGCTCTGGCTGCGGCACCAACCGGGATCGGCGCTCGCTCGGTGGTTCCACGACCGGGTCCGCCGGCTTGGTCCACGCACCAGGAAGGTCACGATTGTTGCGCTGGCGCGGAAGCTTCTTGTGGCTTTGTGGAAATACGTAACCAGCGGCGTCGTGATCGAGGGCGCTGCTATGAAGACGGTGTGACGCAAGCCCGAAGATCAGAAATTCCAGCATTCCACTGAGGCCTGATCAGCCTCGGCGGATCCGGGCGGACGGACCGGCGTAGGGTATGGCCCAATAAGCCGTAGTTAAGAATGGTCCCGTCTTCCCGAGCCCCAACCGCAGGATGCGGGATGATGGTGCAGCCGGTATTACCGGCGACCGTATGTGAGCTTGAGCGCGTAGGTCTTCGTCACGCGTTCCATCAGTGGGCCGGACCCGAGATCCGAAACGTCAGGGGGAGTGAAACCGATGATCTGAAGAATCCTGCTTGATCCAATTCTCCTCATGTGAACCCTACGTGAAGCGCCAGAAAAACGATGCCGCCGATGCCGAGGCGATCTGTGAAGCCGTGACCCGGCCGAACATGCGCTTCGTGCCGGTGAAGACCGAGGAGCAGCAGGCCGTGCTGGTCCTGCACCGCTCACGCGACCTGCTGATGCGTCAA
>NZ_JADDJF010000107.1 GCF_017811755.1 Pararhodobacter sp. SW119
ACCAAAGCATCCTGCCGTCGACGACACAGACCTCCGTCCGCTTGAGACTTACGTCAAGCCCGACATAAACTTCCATCGCTGCTCTCCTTCGGATCACCCGCCCGAGAGTTTTCCCGCTCTCGAGGGGAGCAGCAACCACGTCATGTATGGGATGTATGAGAACCCACCCTTTTTGGAGCGGGCCGAGGATCAGTGGGTAATCTCGAGGCACAGATCGGTGGCGAAGCACATCGTTCGCTCAGCCTCCCATGCCTCGATATCGGCGAGCAACCACCGGGTTAAGCGCGCGCTGAGTTTTCTGGCCTTGGGGAAGCGGCCTTCGCGCTTCCAGCGCCAGATGGTATCGGTGGAGACCACAAGGCGGGCGGCGATCTGGGCAACGTCAAGGTAAGTCGGTTGCGCAGGCGTGGAGAAGCGGTTGGTATCAAGCACGGTGCGTCCTCATGATCATGTTGCGGATCTCGGCAATCCCCGACCGAACGATCGGGCGGCAATCTTTTTTCGCTTATAGCGTTTGCACCTACCGGATTGCCGACCAGCTCGAAGAAAACTGACTGGAAGCGCTCCGACATTGACGTGCGTTGCCAATACGCCACAGTAGGTGTTACCATCGTCCCAACAGGAAAGATGGTAGCACGGCGATGTTCTGTGGCCCGGTCGGACCGTTTCTCTCAGAAGGGTGCAAAGCGGCAAAGTTCGATGCGCAATGTTGCGCAACACGCTTCTTCGGGTCGGTTCCGTTCTCGCAGAATGTAGCCCCGGTGTAGCCCAATAGGCGCGTGGCGCAAGCGCATGGAAGCGGACTAAAAAGAATATGTTTTGATTTACAAAGAGATATATGGTAGCGGAGGAGGGACTTGAACCCCCGACACGCGGATTATGATTCCGCTGCTCTAACCAACTGAGCTACTCCGCCCTGATTGCGGCGCTAGGTATGGCACGGTCTATTCGACGTCAAGTGGTTTGCGTCGTGATGTGCGTCGTGATGTGCGTCGTGCCTTTGTGGCGTCGGTCGATCTTGGTCCGCGGTGGAACGTAAGCGTCGAGTTTTTTGGATCGGGGGTTGGATGCAAGCGTTTCCCGCAACGCGCGATATGGTACTGGTGGGCGGTGGTCACGCTCATGCTTTGGTCCTGCTCGACTGGGCGATGAAGCCTTTGGCGGGGGCACGGTTGACCCTGATAGATCCCAATCCGGTCGCGCCGTACACAGGCATGCTGCCAGGCTTGATCGCTGGCCACTATCCCCGGGAAGCCCTTGAGATGGAACTGGTACAATTGGCCCGGCACGCCGGTGCCCGGCTAATCCTGGGCAGGGCCGAAGGGCTCGATCCGGTTGCGGGGAAAGTGTATGTCGCCGGGCGGCCGCCAGTGGGTTTCGATCTGCTTTCGCTGGACATCGGGATCACGTCAGATCTGCCAGACCTACCGGGCTTCGATCTCCACGGTGTCAGCGCAAAACCGCTTGGAGCCTATGCTGAACGTTGGGCGACTTTCCTCGACGATGTCGGTGAAGGTCGGTCGCCACCGGATGTCGTCGTAATCGGCGGCGGCGCTGGGGGTGTGGAACTTGCGCTTGCCATGGCACATCGACTGCGTCATCGCGCCGACAGACGCATCGTCCTGATCGAACGCGAATCGCAGATCTTGCAAGGACTTAGCGTGCGCGCGCGTCGGAGAATGGCGCGGCACTTTGAGGCATCGGGCATCCGATGCATGACCGGGGCGTCGGTGGCTTCGATCGACGCGGGTAACGTGCGGCTGAGCGATGGACGTTGCATTCCCGCGGCTCTGACCGTGGCGGCGGCAGGCGCGCGCCCGCAGCAATGGCTGGCGAGGACCGGATTGCACCTGACCAATGGGTACGTCTCTGTCGATCCGACACTGGCGTCAATCTCTCATGAAATGATCTTTGCGGTGGGAGACTGCGCGCATCTGATGCACGCCCCCCGCCCGAAAGCGGGGGTCTTCGCGGTTCGTTCTGCGCCCATCCTGGCGCATAACCTGCGTGCTGCGCTGAGCGGTGGATCGGCGCGTCGGTTTCGGCCGCAGCGCGACTATCTGAAACTCATCTCGCTGGGTCACAGTGCCGCGCTTGGGGAAAAGTGGGGGGTCGTCGCCGAGGGTGAGTGGCTCTGGTCATTGAAGGATCGGATCGACCGGCGGTTCATGCGCATGTTTCATGATCTGCCTGCAATGCCGGTGCACGCGATCCCACACCCCTCGGCCAAAGGTCTGCAGGAAATGCTAGGCGAAAAGCCGCTGTGCGGCGGATGCGGCGCCAAGGTCGGGCCGGCGACCCTACGTCAGGCACTCGTCGATTTGCCCGCAGTACGAGAGGATGTCGGCGTCGGTGCGGGCGATGATGCAGCGGTCCTGAAGATCGGGGGGGCGCGACAGGTCATCGCCACGGATCATTTGCGGGCGGTGACCGACGACCCCTGGCTCATGGCCCGGATCGCGGCGGTCCATGCATTGGGGGATATCTGGGCAATGGGCGCGGCGCCACAGGCGGCCCTGCTGAGCCTGATCCTGCCGCGGCAGCCCGAAGCGATGCAGTCGCGGATGCTGGCTGAGATCCTGGCGGGAGCCGGCCTGGTGACGGCCGCGGCCGGCGCCACGATCGCGGGAGGCCATACCACGCTGGGTGAGGAAACGACGATCGGCTTGACGGTTACCGGACTTGTGACCGGACGGTTGCTGACCAAGGGCGGGGCACAGCCCGGCGATTCCCTGATCCTGACCAAGCCGATCGGCAGCGGCACCCTGCTGGCGGCGGAGATGCAGAAACGCGCGTCCGGGCGCGATATTGCCGCGTTATGGGCGCTATTGACTCAGGCTCAGGGAAACGCCGCGATGATCCTGGCGCAAGACGCGCATGCGATGACCGATGTCACGGGTTTCGGCCTTGCCGGTCATCTGGATGAGATGTTGCGCGCAGGAGGTGTTGCGGCGGACGTGGAGCTTGCCAGCATTCCCGTCATGGACGGCGCAGAGGACCTTGCGGCTGCGGGTTTCGCCTCGACCATCGCGCCGGCAAACCGCGCGGCGCTGATTGGAAGGATCGATGCCCCCCGGACCGCACGTACCGCACTGCTCTATGACCCTCAGACGGCGGGTGGGCTTCTGGCCGTGGTACCAGCCGAGGCGGCCGCGCGTCTGGTCGATTCATTGCGGGATGCCGGGTATCCCGCGGCCGTTATCGGCTCCATTCGGGCGGCCGATGCGCAGCCGGCGTTGCGGGTGCGCTGAGGGTTCAGCGGCGTTCTGGCGCAGCAGGATAGGTGCCCAGGATATTCAGCATCGAGGTGAAGTAGCACAATTCCTCGAGCGCGAGGCGCACGTTCTCGTCCTCGGGATGACCTTCGATGTCGGCGTAGAACTGCGTTGCGGTGAACGAACCGCCGACCATGTAGCTTTCCAGCTTCGTCATGTTGACGCCGTTCGTGGCGAACCCGCCCATCGCCTTGTAGAGCGCAGCCGGGATGTTGCGGACCTGGAAGACGAAGCTGGTGATCATCCCGTTTTCGCCACGGCGGCTCATGTCAGGGGTGCGGGCCAGAACCAGAAAGCGGGTGGTGTTGGTGCCCTGATCCTCGATATGGCGGGCCAGTACGTCCAGCCCGTAGATGTCGGCGGCAAGGTCCCCGGCGAGTGCGGCAAGCGACCTGTCGCCCAGTTCTGCCACATGGCGCGCCGAACCGGCGGTGTCGGCACCGACCACCCGGTGAATCCCGTGCGTGCGCAGGAAGCCGCGGCATTGGCCCAGAAGCATCGGATGGCTCATTGCGCGTTCGATGTCCTGAAGCCGGGTCCCCGGCAAGGCCATGAGGTTGATGTGAACGCGCACGAAGACTTCATCGACGATATGCAGGCCGGACCGCGGCAGCAGGTTGTGGTTGTCCGGCACGCGACCGAAGGTCGAATTCTCGACCGGAAGCATTACCTGATCGGCTTCGCCTTCGTGGACGGCGGCAATCGCGTCCTCGAAGGTGCGGCAGGGCAATGCTTCCATGCTCGGCCGCGCGGTCACGCAGGCCTGATGCGAGTAGGCGCCGGGTTCCCCCTGAAAGGCGATGCGTCGTGTCACGGACTCTCCTGTCGTGGCGGCCCGACGAGGCGGGTCATTCCGTCGCGCTAACTACCGCTTGAATTCGACAAGGGGAAGCGGGTAGATAAGCCCGATCTCTGAGCGGCGACGGGAAGCGACATGTTCGATACCATGGTGATCACCAAGGCAGTGGCAGGCGTCTGTTCGGCGTTGCTTATCTTTCTTCTGGGCATGTGGGTGTCCGAAACGATCTATTTGCCGCACGGCGAGGCGCCCGTCGCCTATGCGATCGATATCGGCGAGGCCGAGGTCGATGATGGCGAACCGGCGGAAGAGGTGGATATCGCCGAACTCTTTGCTTCGGCCGATCCCGACGCTGGCGAGGGGCTTTGGCGTCAGTGCCGCGCGTGCCACGTGATGGATGAGGGCGTAAACGGCGTGGGTCCGTATCTGCATGGCGTGGTCGGGCGCGAGATCAGTTCGGTCGACGGGTTCAACTATTCGGGTGCGCTGACGCAGCTGGGCGACGTCTGGACGGTCGAGGCGCTGAACGCTTTCATCGAGAACCCGCGCGGCGCGGCGCCGGGCACGACGATGGGCTACAACGGCATGCGCGGACTTCAGGACCGGCTGAACCTGATCGCCTGGATGGAACGCGAGAGCCAGTGATCCGGACGGCGATTGCCTTCGCTTTCCGTCTTGCGCGCGGAAGTGCTCAAATTTGAGCACCTTCGCAAGCGTATGATACAAAAAGAAAAACC
>NZ_JADDJF010000108.1 GCF_017811755.1 Pararhodobacter sp. SW119
GGCGACCTCCACCCTGCTGGTGCTCATCCTGCCGCCGGCCCTCTATGCCTTATTCAACGATATGCGGCGGCGGGGAACGTTGGATGCTGTCGCAAAAACCTGAGCTTCAGGCGGCGACAGGTATCGTGCCAGCATCGACGTAACGCTGTCCCGGCATTATCAGGTGATCTGGCTTATGGCGCTACTGCGGAGCAGTTTCATTCAATCAGCCCAACAATTCCAATGGGCATTCCATTGGAAAGCTGAAATACCACGCCTTCGAGTAATCCGGTAATACCAGCGCACGCTGTTGCGGACTCACACAGGGGATTCCCAAAGCGCTGGAATTCTGAATCCATGAGGCGAACCAGAGGGAGGGTTCGGCAAGGCTGCTGCGATTTCGCTTCGGGATGATTTTGACGCGTTCGCTCTGCGGGGAGAGAGCAAGCAGACGAAGGATGCCGCTCAGGCGCGGCGGCTTCTGGCGCTTGCGGCAATTTAAGACGGAGGCTCCCGCACTGACGCGGCGCGGATCGGCGGGGTCGGGTTGTAGACCGTCCGCGACTGGGTGCTGCGCTTCAACGCCGGCGGTCCGGCCGGGCTGATCGACGGTAAGGCGCCGGGCAATGGGTCCAAGCTTGACGATGCCCAGCGTCAGGCTTTGGCGGCCATCGTCGAGCGCGGCCCGATCCCGGCGATCCATGAGGTGGTGCGCTGGCGCCTCGCGGATCTGGAGCAATGGATCCGGGAAGAGTTCGGGATCTCGCTGAGCTAGACGACGGTACTGATCACCGTCGCAGGCCGCGGCGTCCATCTTGCGGAGTCGGATGCCGGCAAGGTGCGTCTGCCATTCGATCTGCTGCTGCGCTCGCTAGCAAAGGACAAGGGCGCGCTGTCGGGGTGCATCGTCCTGTCAGGGACCGGCACCGATGGCCGACAGGATCCATCGTCCCGAACAGAGAATCACGAACATAATCTCTTGGGGATACTATGATTCAGGTTTCTGCCGAAAAGCTGTGGTCTTCGCTTTTCGAGAAAATGGCGCAAGGCGCGCTCACCATTCTGAACTTCTGAAGGACAATAGCTCACATCGCTCTCAGCGCCCGACCTGATCGGTTTTCGCTCTGGCGCTTGATCTCGAGCGCGATGCTCCTCAGCGTACCGGGCTCGGAGCGAAGGCTGAGATCGATCGGACCGGGTCAGTTCAACGACGGCAGATCAAGTGCGGCCCGGATCGACTCGATTGCGGCCTCGACCATAGCCGGATTGGCACTTGCACCCTCCACGAGCGCGCGCAGGGTCGAGCGCTGTTCGGAGGTCAGTTGTTCGGCGTCATCGATCAGGGCGAGAACCTCGTCGCGGTCAAAGTTGGCGGGCGTGAGCAATTCCTCGGCTTCGGTTGTTGCCGTGGCTGTGGCCGCAGACCCGGCGGTGGCATCAGTTTCTGCAGCGTCTTCGACGCTTCCTCCCGAAACACCCTCGGCTAGGGCTTCCGACTCGGTCTCGGACGTGGCTGCAGCATCCGCGGTCGGCGTATCGTCGATGATCTCGGCCGTAGTGGTGGTCTCATCGGGATCCAGAACGACGGCTTCTTCGGTCTCCGATTGCACCACGATTGTGTCCTCGGTGATTTCATCGCCGACCACGATGGCATCGTCATCGCGAACAGCCTCTTCCTCCTCGGCCGCGGCATCCTGCGCGGTCCGCGCCTCGGCCTCCTCTGCTTCGCGCGCCGCCTGCTCGGTAGCTGCCGCCTCTTCTTCCTGACGCACAAGTTCCTCGTCGCGCGCTACTTGCGCCGCCTGTTCGGTGCGCTGTTCCTCAAGCCGGGCTTGTTCTGTCTGACTATTGTACCAGAATATGCCGCCGATCACGACAGCGACTGCGGCAACGATTGCAATGATAATTCCTGGACGCATGGGATGACCTACTCTTCTCTGAAGCCCTGGCGGCAGCATTCGACTGCTGGTGGACCGGTTCCGATGGTCGCGTCGCAGCATGCCACGATGCGAATGCTGTCAGAACCGCGGGCGGCGGTTTTCGTTCCAGCCCAGGGCTTCTGACGCGCTTCGGCGCCGGCGGCAGCACGCCGTCACCTCGAACTACGCAGGAGGCCAGGAACGTGACCCCGCACCCGAGATAAGGCCCGCGCCTCGCGATTTCCGCAAGTAGGTCCGACTTTTTTCGTCTCGGAAACAATGCCTTATCCGAAAGGGACAGGAACATTGGAACACGCGGTGGCGATACCTGTTGTTGGTGTACCCAAAGCAACCAATCCAGCAGGAGTCCACCATGCTCAGACAAACCACGCGCGCCGCGCTTCTCGGCACGGTCGCAGCTTTCGCCTTCAGCGGGACTTACGCCCAGACGGCTGACCAAACCGACGACGGCCTCGATACCGAAGCTTGCGTCGTCTTGGCCGAACGGCTCGCGGACGATACCGAGGTTGATGCAGAAGTGCGCACCGAGGTCGAGAACGTCATCGCGACAGGCGACGTAACGCAGTGTCACGTCGTTTTCACCGCCTGGGAAGAGGAGGGCACGATCGATCGCGAAACGCTCGAGCTCGTCGGCACCGAACAGGTCACCGAGCGGATGATCGTGCAGCAAGAGATCGAGGTCGCAGCCGACGTCGCAGTCTATCAGCCGCCTGCCGAAGTCGAGGTGGACACCGGAACCCCCGAGATCGTGTGGACAATGCAGCGCCAGAGCGTCACAATCGACGAGCAGGCGCCGCAGATCACGGTTCGTCAGGGTCGGCCCAGCGTGCATGTCGAGGTGCCGCAACCGCGCGTCACCGTGATGATCCCCGAGCCCGAAATCATCATTACCTGGCCTGAATCCACACTCGACATGTCCGAGCTTGAACCGATGATCGAGGTTCGCATCCCCGAGCCGGTCGTGACCGTCAACATGCCTGATCCGATAATCGAGTTGACGATTGGCGGCGCCGCCCCGTCCGACCTGGTCGAGCTTGAGGACGGTCGATTTGCGCCGCAGGGCGCCACGCAAGAGGACCTCCAGCCCCGTATATCGATTCAGCAGCAGGAACCGACGGTTAGCCCGGGCCATGAAGCCGAAGCCCCCGAAATTGTCTTCAACCGTGGCGAGCCGAGGGTGACATTTGAAGGCGAAGAGCCTGAAGTGACGGTCGAAGTCGTCGGTGAGCCAGAGATCCGGGTTTCCTCTGGGCAGCAGGGCGGCGAGGCGAACGTCACGATCCGCGACAATGCTGCCGAACGCGACGGCGCGGCCGAAGATGAGCGCGAGATGTCTGCGGAGGACGGAGCACCGACCGAGGGCGAGATAGTGGCTGAGGAAGTAGAAGGAGAAGTCGATGAGGAAGCCGACCAACAGACCCGCGACTGATAGGGATTGATCAGCCGAAATTGCGTGCCGGTACCTAGTGCGTAAGTATGACAGCGGCACCCTCGCACAATGGCAAGGGTGCCGCAGAACAGGCGGCAAAGGTGCCGAGATACCAACCTGCGCTTCCCCTGACGCGGCCCCATCTAGTGGTCCACCATTTGGGATAGCATTATCCCGTTCAGGAGGACCAGAGATGGCAGGAAAGCGAGACAAACCCGAAGACATCGTGCTGAAGCTTCGGCATCTCGAAGTGCTTCAGGGACAAGGCATGGCGATCAGCGATGTACCGCGGCCCGGTTTTGAGACAGCGCTTTGCGCCGGTCATGCCGCCATCTTGAACCCCGTGGCGGCTTCGGTTTCAAGGCCGGATTGACCAGCCCTGATCTGATCGGGCGTTTTGTGCCCGTGCCGCTCGCGCAGCCAATTGGCGTTGTAGAGAGCGGCGAAGGCGGCCAGGGCCAGCCGGAGTTCCTCCACCGTGGCGAAGTGCCGGACCCAGAGGAGTTGCTCCTTCAGCGTCCGGATTGCCCGCTCGGCCACGCCATTGCCCTCGGGCTGACGGACGAAGGCGGGCGAGCTTGTCATGCCGAGGAATCGGCTCTCGCTCTGGAAGTCGCCCGACATGTAGTTGGAGCCGTGGTCATGGCGCAGGCTGAGGCCCGTCGCCACTCCGGCCCTGCCGAGCGCCCCGAAGTGCTTCGCCACACCCTGCCGAACCGGCTCCAGCGCCTCCCAGCGGCTGGCGCCCGATGCGGCGTGGATGCCGACGAACTCGCCCGAGCAGTGATCGACCGCGACGAAGACGTAGGTGCGGCCTTCGGCGGTCGTGATCGTCTCGGTCATATCCGTGCCCCAGACCTGATCCACCCGCTCGGTCACGATGGTCCCGTCATGGGGATGCGCCGCCCATGGTGCCGGCCGGTGAGGCGCAAGCAAGCCATGCTCCTTCATGATCCGCCTCACCCGGCGCGCCGCAGTCCGCACCCCCGGAAGCGTAGCCGCGCCCAGATCTTGCGATAGCCCTCGCCGATGAACGGGGAAGCCTTGATCACACCCCGGATCGCCGCCAGAAGGTCGGCGTCGCTGGCGGCGCCCTCGGGACCGCGACGACTGGGAGGGTGCGGTTGGTTCGCCGCCGTCGCAAACCGCCGCCGATACAAGGTCGCTCGCGACAGGCCCCAGAGCCGGCAGACGCTGGCCAGCGGATAGCGGCGGCCGACGGAGGGCGAGAGGATGCCGGTCATCTCCACGACCTCCGCCCGGCCAAAGGGCGGCCCGCCTCCAGCTTGTCGAGCTTCGTATGGAGGAGTTCGTTCGCCATGGTGATCTCGCCCACCTTCGTTTTCAGCCGAGC
>NZ_JADDJF010000109.1 GCF_017811755.1 Pararhodobacter sp. SW119
GGCCGCGATCATCTCGACAAGTTCCGGGGAGGCGGCATCGACGTTGGCGAAAGGGTCGGGCATGGAACTCTCCAGAAGGTTGCGGAAGTTTCCGGCGCCTCGAACGCAGGGTCACGGGCGCAGTTTCAACGCGCCTTGAACGGATAGCTCCACTCTACCGCAGAAATGTCGATCCATCGCGTGAAATCGCACGGCAGCCTCAAGAATATCCGCCGACGCGGACCGAATTACCCCTGGGTAAAGGTACCGAACACTCACGCGTTCTCTGCGTCGAGTACCTCGCCGAGCCGATCGAGAAATTGCAGGCAGGTGTCGATCTGGGAGACCTCCACAAACTCATCGCGCTGGTGAGCCTGGACGATCGAACCCGGGCCGATGATCACCGACGGGATACCCCAATAACCTCGAAGACGCCGCCGTCTATCGACGCTGCTGCTTTTTCTCGTGGATAATTGGGTTGTTTTTCCTCCACGGAGAGCTGGAGTTCGGCTCACAGGAGATAGGCGGTCGCCACTGAAACGACGATGAAAAGACGCTATCCTTCGATCGGAGCAAACTCAAAGATCGTCGGGGAGCGCCTTCTTGCGGGTCTGTCGGATAACAGGCGCGGCCCTGAGCCGACAGTAGGCACCGGCGAGGTGCTCTGATGCTTTCCCCCTCATTTTCCGTTGCCCTCATCCCTCTGCACGTCTGTCAGGTTTTTGTTGGACCGGCCTGCGTCTCACTCTGCCTCGTTCGACGCTCCTACGACCCGAAATCGCGCGGATTCGCGCCGACGGTCGCGAACCAAAGCTCCGCAGAAGCCGAACCATGGGTGGTGCCAGCCGTGCCAGTGCGGCGCGCTGATCATGGGCACGCAGGCCACGGGCGATGCGGTCGTAGTGGTCGAAGTCAATGGAACCATCGGGATGGCGGCGGATGTTCTGGGTGCCCTCACCTTCGACTTCCACCATCGCGTTGGCCACCTTTTCGATCACATTTGCCTTCTGCGCGTCATCGAAGACCCCTTCGATCACCTCGATATCCATCGCCGGCATTGTTCATCCCCCAGATGTGACGCTTCTGTGGGAGAAGCTTCTCACCGGTTACGGGGTTAAACCAGTTCAGAAAATGGAGGAAACCCGCTACACTTTCTGAAGTGGACGGCGGCAAGGACACCGTGCTTTGCTGACAGCGGAGGTGCGGCGATGTCGGATTCGAACTACCCGAGGTTTTGCCCGGTCGCGATGGCGGCGAGCCTGCTGGAACCACGTTGGACAATGTTGCTGCTTTGCGAGATGTGGTCCGGTTCGACCCGCTTCAACGAGATCCAGCGTGGCGTGCCGGGCATGTCGCCCGGGCTGCTCTCCAAACGCCTGAAAGAGATGGAAGCCAATGGCCTCGTCGCCCGACGCGGTGCCGGACCGGGCGCCCATGCGGAGTACCTGACGACGCCGCTGGCTGACGAGCTGGAGCCGCTGATCCGTGGCCTCGGAGAATGGGCGCACCGCAACATCGATTGTGAGGTGTCCTTGCAGGATCTCGATGCGCGCCTGCTGATGTGGAAGATCCGCGGCGAGATCGACCTGTTGCAGCTCCCCAGGAAAAAGTGCGTCATACAGTTCATCCTGAATGACCCGCCCAACGAGACAGCGAATTACTGGCTGGTTGCCAAGCCGGGCGAAGAGACAGACCTGTGCTACACTGACCCCAGGTTCGACGTCGATCTCTACGTTGTCTCTGATCTTCGCTCCCTGACTTCGGCGTGGATGGGGCATTCGAGTTTCCAATCAGAGATTGAGGCGGGGCGGATTGCACTCACCGGTAACGACCTGATGGTGCGTACGCTGACCAAATGGCTGGTGCGCAGCAGCTTCGCAGACATCGCGAAGGGAGTTTCGGGTCGGGTGCGGGAGAGCGTCGTCTGACGCATGTGTCCCGTGGTCGCTCGCCTGCCAGGCCCCTCAAGCATCGGGAAGCCATACAACAGATCAGTAGTCCGCTTCGTCCCGCATCGCTACACCCTCACACCCGGCATCATGCTCTCCGCAGCGATCCGCGCCCGCTCAGCATTCTTGCGCCGCCGACGCCCGCTGGGCCCCTCGATCACCTCGAGCCGGGAAACCCCAACACCCCTTGAGCCGTCCAAATGGACGCCCATTTTGCCGTCTCTCTCCAAATCCAACTCCTCCGCCGCACGTTTGCGCGCAGAATGACCGGATCAGGTCAGAAATGGCAGAAGGTGGTCGGCGTCGCGCTTACGAATGGCAGGTGTCGGTTGGCGCCCATCGATGCCGGAATGGCGGCTGTGGGCCGGTCGTGTCGTATCCGCTGATGCTGCAACCGCGAAGTTCTCGATCATCGCCGCGGTCAGTTTGGGCGGAGAGCGGACGGATGCTGATGCGGCAGTGCGATCGCGGCATCTGGCTGAAGCAGCCATTCCATCTTGCGCCTCTGAGTGCGATTTGCCCGGTTGCCGCGTGGCGCGAGGAGCCCTTTGCGGTCATTGGTGTGAGACGCGGTGCGTCCGTGTGCTTCGCGCGTGCAGCAGAAGTGTTCCAGTCCTGCCGGCATTGAGGCGCGGCTTTCCGTTTCCGCGTGACCGGTCATTCGCGCTGCTCTCGGCGTGAGCGGGCGTTCAGTGCATTAATTCGCACCAAGACCTGAACCCGTAGAGGTCAAGTCCAGTTCCTGATCATTTCTCGGAACAAGGTCGGGCGTCCCGGGTCCGACCACTCGCTTTGCCTTTAGTGACGTGCAGAGAGTACATTGCACCTTCTGCGTCACATCGTCACCCCAGACGGCCCGCGGGTTGCAAACCGCGGCATGCCGAGCCCATGTGTGAGCGAGAGCAATACTCGCGGAAACTCGTCTGACTGGAGTGATCCTTGCGCAACAGCCATCAGAGCGCCGCTGTCTTCGGCATTCTGCTATGCGTGATCGCGCTGATCGTGTTTGCCCCTTTGTCTGGTGTGCGTCACACCGTAGTCGGTGAGCCCACCGCGGGATTTACCGAAGCCGAAATGCGCGACGCCCACGCGTCGCACGGCGCTCAAACGGCGACAGGTGGCCCCACGGAAGCCTGCCCGTTCTGCGCTGAACATCACGATCATGCGAGCCATGCCACGATGGGCGGATGCGGCGCGGTCGGTTGCGCCTCGGCGGCCTTGATCCTCGAGATACTGGCTGGCGCGGGAACAGACCCGAAAAGAAGCGGCCCTTCGTTCGATAGATCGATGGTCTCGCATCCACCGGACGATCTGTTCCGGCCACCCCGGGCGATCTGAACCGCGGCGCCGGCTGGCTATCAGCGACACGACCGCACGCGAGCGATCGAGGGGCTGCGCCCGCGCTGGGGCACCTCCTCGAGGTAGCGACGGGCAATCTCAGCAAACTGAACCGTTTGCACGTCGTCTCGTGTTGCCATCGCGCGCATTCGCGACGCTCGAGCTCTCGAACGCATGCTTGCCATGACGGGAGACAGGCGCCTCGCCATCTGGCCGCCGCCAATCCGCAGCGAACTTCAGATCGAAAATCAGGAATGCAGAACATGAAACTCACTCATAACATCCGCCTTCTCGCCACGGCCGCAAGCTTCGGTGCCTTTGCCCTTGGCGGGGCCGCGGCCCATTCGCCCTCCCACGGGCAGGCCACGCCGCTGGCGGAAAGCCGGCTCGACACGTTGCCGTCGGGACTGGCCGGCTTCGTCTTCACCGCAGACGAGGCCGGCGCCTCGATCAGCGGGATCGACCTCTCGGACGGTTCGGTCACGACCGTTTCCATCCCCATCGCGCCGCACAATGTCGACCTGTCGGCGGACGGGCGCTGGCTGCTTGCCGTCGGCGATCCAGCCGGGGGCGATCATGAACACGGGTCCGGAGACGGCCACGATCAGGGTGACGGCGCCTCCCATGGGAGCGAGGCGGACGGCAAGATCGTGATCCTCGATCCGCGGGATCTCGCGGCGGGGCCGGTTGCGGCTTTTCCGGCTGGTGCACATCCGGCGCATGTGGTCACGGATGCGGACGGTGCGCAGGCCTTCGTGACGGTGGCCGGGCAGGATGCGGTCGCGGTCATCGACCTCGCCACCGGCAAACGCCTGGCGCTGATCGAGACCGGGGCCTATCCGCACGGCCTCCGCCTCAGCCCCGACGGGCAGGAGGTCTATGTTGCCAATGTCCAAGACGGCTCGGTCTCGGTGATCGATGCCGCGCAGCAAACCGAACTCGCGCGCATCCCGGTCGGGCCAACGCCGGTTCAGGTGGAGTTTCTGACCGAGGGCGGGTCGGTCTTCGTTTCCCTGCGCGACGCGAATGCGGTGGCCAGAATCGACACCGCCAGCCGCGAGGTGACGGCACGGTACGAGGTCGGCGAGTGGCCGATCCAGCTTGGCGCCACGCGCGACGGCGCGCGCCTGCTGGTGGCCAACGAAGGCAGTGCCGAGCAGCCCTCGGAGACGGTCTCGATCATCGATCTCGAAACCGGGGC